>JBAYSX010000008.1:0-102060 GCA_041675905.1 Sphingomonadaceae bacterium
AGCGCGAGCGATCCGGAGCCAGCGTGAATTGGCGCATGGTTGCCGATATTTCTTGCGGGGGTGCGCTGGCAGTGCTAGCAGCGCCATGAGGCCGGGGTTCCGATGGATCTCCGGGCTGGTTGGCCGTACAGGACCGCGCGTTGTCGTAGCCTGACGGATGATTGGCCCGATTATTCGGATTGCCCCGGATCATGGAGTCCACAAGGGAATGACGCCAGCCGATTCCGGCCAACGTGCGTTTAACCCAACGACAGGATTCCGGGAAAGCTAGAGTGGAACGGCAAAAAGATGGTGAAATCGGCATGAGGACAGGCAGCATAAGCGCGCCCGTTCGGCATGGCGATTTCGTCCCTTGCGGCGATTCCCTTTTCTTCCGGGCATATTCCAGTTTTTTTGAAACCGGGTGTCCGGCCGCATGCGCGGCTGTTGGCACCTTCCTTATCGCGGGTACGATTCCCGCATCGCAAATATCACGCGCCCGGCGCGTCAGGAGTATTTATGGCAACACGCATGCTGATCGACGCCCGCCACCCCGAAGAAACGCGGGTGGCGGTCGTCAAGGGCAACCGTATCGAGGAGTTTGATTTTGAGGCCGCCGCCCGGCAACAAATCAAGGGTAATATTTATCTCGCCAAAGTTACACGTGTAGAACCGTCGTTACAGGCGGCATTTGTTGATTATGGCGGCAACCGTCACGGATTTCTGGCTTTTTCAGAAATCCATCCGGATTACTATCAAATCCCCAAAGAAGACCGTGAGGCACTGTTGCGCGAGGAGCAAAGGCTCGCTGACGAGGCTGCACGTTATGAATCTGACGACGACACCGACGACGCCGGGGAAACGACGACGGCCGGTGAAGCGGACGATCAGGAAGCCGAAAATGACGCCGCCGGTGATGCCGGGGACGACGCCGAATCTGCCGACACGAATGGCGACGCAACGACCAATGGCAATGGCGGACCGGAAGATCATGGCAATACCGAGGAGGCCGGCGCCGAGGCGCTGCGTCGCCGCCGCATGGCCTTGCGCCGTCGCTACAAGATACAGGAAGTCATTCGTCGTCGCCAGGTAATGCTGGTGCAGGTGGTCAAGGACGAGCGCGGCAACAAGGGCGCGGCGCTCACTACCTATATTTCGCTGGCCGGGCGCTATTCGGTACTGATGCCCAATACGGCCCATGGTGGCGGTATCAGTCGCAAGATTGCGAACGTCGCGGATCGTCGCCGGCTGAAAGCGATCATGGCCGATCTCAATCTGCCGAAAACCATGGGGGCCATTGTCCGCACGGCAGGGCTGGAGCGCACGCGCGCTGAAATCAGCCGTGACTTTGATTATCTGACGCGGTTGTGGGATGAGATTCGCGAAAAAACGCTGACTTCATCGGCTCCGGCGCTGATTTACGAAGATTCCGACCTGATCAAACGCGCTATCCGCGATATTTACTCACGCGAGATTGACGAAGTACTTGTCGATGGTGATGAGGGCTACCGTCAGGCCCGCGATTTCATCAAATTGCTGATGCCGACGCATGCGCGCAAGGTGCAACCTTATGTGGATGCGGTGCCGTTGTTCCACCGCGCGGGTGTAGAAGCCCAGCTGGCGGCCTTGCTGAATCCGGTGGTGAACCTCAAATCCGGCGGCTATATCGTCATCAATCCGACCGAAGCGCTGGTCGCCATCGATGTGAACTCCGGTCGCTCGACCCGGGAATATAATATCGAGGAAACAGCGCTTAAAACCAATATCGAGGCCGCCGAGGAAGTCGCCCGCCAATTACGGCTGCGCGATCTCGCCGGTCTGGTTGTCGTCGACTTCATCGACATGGATGTTCATGCCAATAACCGGAAAGTGGAACGCGCGCTGAAGGAAGCGCTGAAAAGCGACCGCGCCCGTATCCAGGTGGGCCGGATTTCGGCCTTTGGCCTGCTGGAGATGAGCCGGCAGCGGCTGCGCACCGGCGTACTGGAAGCATCGACCGAGCCATGCCCGACCTGCGCGGGCATCGGGCTGGTCAGCACGCCAGGATCTGCGGCGCTGGCGGCGCTGCGTCTGCTGGAAGAAGATGCAGTCAAGGGCCACGCCACGCTGTTTCGCCTGCGTATCGAGAAATCGGTGGCGATCTACATGCTGAACCGCAAGCGTTCGGAACTGACCGAACTGGAACAGCGTTATGGCATCCATATCGAAGTCCAGCCCGATGACAGCCAGCCGGGTGGCCGTGCCGCGATTGACGCCAGCGGTCCGCCGCCGGCCCAGCCGCCGAAGCGTATTGCGCTGGCCGCACCGCCACCTTCGCTGGTGGACGAGGTGGAAGAAATCGAGGCGGATGATGAATCCGGTGATGAAATTGCAGAGGCGCGCGAATCTGCCCCGCGCGAAGGCGGACGCCGCCGCCGCCGCCGGGGGGGGCGTGGCCGCAGTGCTGCACATACGGAGACGACGGGCGAAACCGACCGCGATCAGGACGGCGAGGACCAGACGGACGAAGGGTCCGATACCGAAAGCGCCGGGGCTCATGAGACGGAAACGGCATCCGGCGAGCAGGAAGAACGTCGCCGCCGTCGTCGCCGTCGCCGCACTCCGCGTCGGGATGGCGGAACGGATAATGATGTTGCGAGCGTCGATACCGATAGCGATGATCAGCACGAGGAGACGGGCGAGATAGTGGAAGCTATCCCGGCGGAGCCTGCGGAGATTGCGCAGACGCAGGAAGCGGAACCGGCGGAATTGCTGCCGACGCGTGACGCTGCGGCGGAACCGGTGGATACGGCTCCTGTACCGGAAACGCCGGAAGAAGCGCCAACAGTACTTGCGGTTGTGGAAGAAACGCCGGCGGCTCCGGCGAAACCCGCGCCGCGTCGCCGCACGCCGCGCCGCAAGGCCGAACCGGCAGCCGAGGCAGCCACCGAAACCGACACCGAAACGCCGGTGGAAGCGGAGATTGCGGAGGAAGCTGCGGCGAAACCCGCGCCGCGTCGCCGCACGACGCGCCGCAAGGCGGAGCCGGCAGAGGACGCAGCCGCCGGGACCGCTGCGGAAGCGCCGGCGGAAGGTGAGGCGGCGGCAGAGGCGGCGGCGAAACCCGCGCCGCGTCGCCGTACGACGCGCCGCAAGGCAGAGCCGACAGCGGAAACAGCCGCCGAAACCGCCACCGAAACCCCGGCGGAAGGCGAGGCTGTGGCCGAGGCTCCGGCGAAACGGGCTCCACGCCGCACCCGCACCACGAAGGTGGCCGCAGCGGCTGAAGAAGCGACCGCGCCGCCTGTCGATGCGTCGCCCGTTGATGTTCCTTCCGCTGAACCGCTGGCCGAAACAACTGCTGCGGAAGCGCCCGAGGCAACCCCGGCGGTGGAAACACCCGCCGACACGCCGGATGGCGAGGAAGACGGGAGCGAGCCGCGTCGTGGCTGGTGGCAGCGAACATTCGGCAACTGATCCGGCGGCGGCTCGACCCTGATGGACGATCCGCCTCCCGATGATCTGCTACCCTTTCCGGGCAAGCCGAATCGCGCGGCGTTTCTGGCGGAAGCGCGGGCGCTGGCGGAACTGCGGGCGTTCCGGCGCTATCGGCTGGCGTTGATACGCGAATTGCCGAACTGGCCGTCGCGGTCGGCGCTGGTCATCCCCGGATTTCTGTCGGGCGATTGGGCGACCGCGCCGATGCGCAGCGTATTGTCGGCGGTCGGGCATGATGTGCATGGCTGGGGCATGGGCCGCAATCTCGGCTTGCGCCCCGGCGTGTTCGAGGCACTGGAGCGGCTGTTTCAGCGCCGCGTCGAGGCGGCGGGCCGGCCCATCGCGCTGATCGGCTGGAGCCTTGGCGGCCTCTATGCGACGGAACTTGCGCGCCGCTATCCGGAAATGACGCAGCAACTGATTACGCTGGGTTCGCCCGTATCCGGCCACCTCACCGCCAACAATGTGTGGCGGCGCTACGAGCAAATCGCGGGCCATCCGATCGCCGATGCGCCGGTACGCTGGCAACCGGGTGCATTGCCACCGGTGCCATTCCTCGCCATCCAGGCGCGCGGCGATGGCATTGTGCACCCGCAGGCGGCGCGGGCGCGGCAAGGGCCGCTGGTTGAAAATGTCACGGTGGCGGGCAGCCACTCCGGTCTCGGCTGGAATATCGAGGCGGTGCGCATCATTGCCGACCGCCTGGCGCGCCGCTAAAGCTTTTTGCGCGCAACGCCGGTCAGGTCCGGCCGAAAGGATTGCACGCAATGGCAGATAGCTGGCTTGGCGTTATCATCATCGGTTTTATCGTCGGGTTGCTGGCACGGCTGATTTCGCGCGATCCGCGCAATCCGCAGGGCTGTTTGCTCACAACCTTTCTGGGCATTAGCGGTGCGGCGTTGTTCACCTGGATTGGCCGTATGATCGGCATGTATCATGAATTTGAATATGCCGGTCTGATCGGCGCGACGGTTGGCGCTATCGTCATTCTCGCCATCTGGCGGGCGCTGGTTGGCAATCGCTGATGGAAAGCGCCCCCGATCCGCTCAGCATCCGTCGGCTCTACGGGCGGGCGAAAGGTCATCCGCTGCGGCGGAACGCGGCGGACCTTGTCGAAAATCTGCTGCCCTCCATCGTCGTACCGGAGGAGGGAGCATTGTCGGCAGAATCCCTTTTCGGCGATGACCGCCTGCTGGGAATGGAAATCGGCTTTGGCAAGGGCGAGCATCTGGCGTTTCAGGCCGAACGGCGCCCCGACATGGGACTGATTGGCGCGGAACCCTGGCTGAACGGTGTCGCCGGTCTGCTGGCCGAGGTAGAGGCGCGGCATTTGTCCAATGTGCGTATCCATCATGGCGATGCGCTGTCGGTGCTGGAACGCCTGCCCGACGCCAGCCTCACGACACTGTGGCTGCTGCATCCGGACCCATGGCCGAAGGCGCGCCACGCGAAACGGCGATTCGTAAATCCCGGCCCCATCGGCCTGGCTGCACAAAAATTGCGGGCCGACGGTGAATTGCGAATCGCCACCGATCATCCGCTCTATCTCCGCCACACACTGACGGTGATGCAGCATATGCCGGCATTCGAGTGGCTTGCGGAAGGCCCGGCGGATTGGAGAGATGTGCCGGAAGACTGGCCCGACACGCGCTTTGCTACCAAGGCGCGTGCGCTGGGTCATGACGTATGGCGCTTGATTTATCGCCGCGTTTAACCACAAATGCATAAGCATGGCAGTTATTCTTGATTTTGAGAAACCGGTTGCGGCGCTGGATGCGGAAATCACCTCGCTCGCGGCCAATCCCGCCAAATCGGGGGCGCTGAAACGCGCCGAAACGAAACGGCGCAAATTATTGGCCGAAATTTACAAGGCGCTGACCCCCTGGCAAAAAACGCAGGTAGCGCGCCATCCCGAAAGACCGCGCTTCTTGCGCATTGCCGACCAGTTGTTCGACGATTTCACGCCGCTGGCGGGGGATCGCAAATTCGCCGACGATCCGGCGATCATCGGCGGCCTCGCATATTTTCGCGGGCAGCCGGTGATGCTGATCGGTCATGAAAAGGGCGACACGACGGAAACGCGGGTGAAGCGCAATTTCGGCATGGCGAAGCCCGAAGGTTATCGCAAGGCGGCGCGGTTGATGGAGATGGCCAGCCGATTTGGTGTGCCGATCATCACGCTGGTCGACACGCCCGGCGCTTTTCCGGGTATCGAGGCGGAAGAGCGCGGCCAGGCCGAAGCCATTGCGCGGGCAACCGAATCCTGCCTCGCAGCCGAAGTGCCGATGGTGTCGGTGATTATCGGCGAAGGCGGCTCGGGTGGCGCAGTGGCGCTGGCGTCGGCCAACCGGGTGCTGATGCTGGAACACGCCACCTATGCGGTGATTTCGCCCGAAGGCTGCGCGTCGATCCTGTGGCGCGATGCCGGCAAGGCGGCAGATGCGGGGGTCGCCATGCGGATCACCGCCGCCGATCTGAAGGCACTGTCCGTAATCGACGCGACCATCCCGGAACCTGTCGGCGGCGCGCATCGCCAGCCCGATGAGGCGATAGCGGCGATTGGCGACGCCATTTCGGAGGCGCTTGCAGAACTCCAGTCGCAAAACGCACAGGAGCTGCGTGCCGCTCGCCGCCAACGCTTCCTCAATTTCGCACAGGCTGCATGATGTCTTTTTCCTTCCGCACTTTACGCACGGCGCTGCTGGCGCTGCTGCTGGCCGTTGTGCCTGTGGCGGGCGTCGTTCAGGCGCAATCGCAACTTGCGGGGCTTACCGCGCAGGACAAGGCGCAAGGTTCGCAGGCGCATCCCGCTATCGTTCAGGAGTTTGGCGGCAAGATCGACGGGCCGCTGGCCGATTATGTCCGGCGTGTGGGGCTGAAAGTGGCCCTGGCGGCGTCGCCCGGCTCCCGCCCGCAGGACTGGACGATCACCGTCCTTGATTCCCCCGTACCCAATGCCATGGCGACCCCGGGCGGCTATCTGTACATCACACGCGGCTTGCTAGGGATGATCAATTCGGAGGCCGAACTGGCTTCCGTGCTGGGCCACGAAGCAGGACACGTCGCCGCCCGCCATACGGACAAGCGCAACAGCCGTGCTACCATCGCCGGCATCGGCTCGATCCTGGCGGGTGTGCTGTTGGGCGGCGACGCGGGGCAAATCGCCAACACTGTCGGCAGTGGCTATGTCGCGGGCTATTCGCGCAGCCAGGAACATGAAGCTGACCAGCTGGGTCTGCGTTATGCCGCCGCCGCCGGTTATGATCCGACCGCCGCCGCGCGGATGCTGGCCGCGCTGGAGCGTGTATCGGAAGTGGAAGGGCGGCAATCCATGGAGCGTGGGGGCCTGCAAAGCATTTTCGCCAGCCATCCCGTCACGCGCGAACGTATCAACCGCGTCAGCCGCATGGCGGAACAGATGAAGGTGCGCGGGGCCGATAACAGCAGCGCCTATCTCTCTGCCATCGACGGCATGGCCTGGGGCGATTCCGTCGATCAGGGCATGGTGAGCGGGCGCAGTTTCCGCCATGCGACGCTGCAACTGGGTTTCGATGCCCCGGCGGGTTTCCAGTTGCAAAACTCCCCGCAAGCGGTGATCGGCGTTGGTCCGAATGGCGCGCAATTCCGCTTCCAGGGTGCGCAGGTTCGTCCGGGGGACAGCCTGGAAAACATCGTTTCCACCGCCTGGTCGCAGTTGCTGCAGGGTAGTCGCCCGCAGGTGAGCTTTACCGAACGGCAGGTCAACCGGCTGGACAGTGTGCAAACGTCCGCGCGGGGTCGTTCCGGCCGCACGCTGGTCGATATGGGCATCACCGCCTATCGTTTCGCGCCCGATACGGTTTATCTGTTCACGACGGTCGCACCGGCGGGGCAGTCGGCGATCTTCCAGCCATTGCTCGATTCCATGCGCCGACTTGACACGAAGGAAGTGTCCGCAGCCGGCAAGGGCCGCCATATCGATGTGGTGACGGTGACGCGCGGCGATACGCTGGCGTCGTTGGCCGCGCGCCAATCGCCGCCCTATAATCGCGTTGAAAGCCTGGCGGCGCTGAATGGCATCACGGATGGCAAGGTTACGCCAGGTGACCGGATCAAACTGATCGTCGGGTGATTTTTCCAGATTGTCCCGGCGGCCAGCCGGCGCGCCGCCTGCCGCTATTGCCGGTCGTATGCGCAGTTCTTGTCGATGCTGATGGGCGTGTTCTGGTGACGCAGCGCCCGGCCGGAAAGGACCATGCCGGCTGCTGGGAATTTCCTGGCGGCAAGGTCGAGGCTGGCGAAAGCCCGGAGATGGCGCTGGTCCGTGAACTGGTTGAAGAGCTGGATATCGAAACGGCCACTTCCTGCCTTGCGCCCTGCGGTTTTTCCACATGCGTGAATGCGGACGCGCACTTGCTGTTGCTGGCCTTCGCCATCCGCAAATGGCGGAATATTCCCAGGCCCCGTGAAGGGCAGGGCTTGCAATGGCTGCCGGTGAACCGGCTGTTTGCGCTGGATATGCCACCGGCCGACCGCCCGCTGATCGGGCAGATTGCAGCGATTCTTTAGGCTGGCTCGATGCGAAATCCCGTCGCCACCACATAGGTTTCGCTGGATTCCTTGCGGCTCGCCGGTGGTTTGGCGTGACGGACGCTGGTAAAGCGACGTTTCAGATCGGCGACCAGCGCGCTTTCAGCCCCACCCGCCAAAACCTTGGCGACAAATGCGCCGCCCGCGTCCAGATGTTCGGTGGCGAACCAGGCGGCGGCTTCCACCAGCGCCATGGTGCGGATATGGTCGGTGCCATGATGGCCGACGGTGTTGGCCGCCATATCGGAAAGCACCAGATCCGCCTTGCCGCCCAGCGCCTCGGCCACTTGATCCTGGGCGGCGTCATCCAGAAAATCGGCCTGCAAAAAGGTAAGGCCGGGCAGAGGATCGACGGGCAACAGATCGATGCCGACGATTTGCGCGCGCGGCTGACGTTTGAGCACCACCTGCGACCAGGAGCCGGGGGCTGCACCCAGATCGACGACGCGGCGGGCGCCGGACAGCAGGTTGAACCTCTCGTCCAGCTCGATGAGCTTGTAGGCGGCGCGGGCGCGATAGCCCTCGGCCTGCGCGCGTTTCACATAAGGGTCATTCAACTGGCGTTCCAGCCAGCGCGTTGAGGATGCCGAGCGACCCCGGGCCGTTCGCACCCGCACATGGCCGCTGCCAGACCTGCCGCTGCCGCCTTTCGCACGTGTCATGCGTTTGCCATTTCCCGCTGCATCATCGAGCGCAATATACCTTCCCGAATCCCGCGGTCGGCCACACGCAGCGAAGGTGCGCCGGAAGCATCCAGCAGGGATTCCAGAATGGCGCAGCCGGCGACAACCAGATCGGCACGATCCGGCCCGACGCCCGGAATTTCAGCGCGCTCACCCGGAGACAGCGCCGCCAGATTGTGCGACAGGGCGATCAGATCGGATGTCGCGGCGAGCGTGCCGTCCACCCGTCGGCGATCATATTGCACCAGCCCCATATTCAGGCTGGCCAGTGTCGTAACGGTGCCGGATGCGCCGAGCAAATGCACATCGGGCGTCAATTGCCGGGTAAGCTGGCCGAGATGCCCGGTGACACGCGCTTTCATGCGGGCATATGCCGCCAGCCGTTCGGATGCGCTGCCGGCATCATGCGGCTCGGTTTCGGCGAGCGAGACGACGCCCCAGGGGATAGACAGCCAGGACCGCATCACATGTGGAGCCGCCGGCATGGGTTCGCCACTGTGGCGCCGCCGACGCTTTTTTCCGTGCCGACCGATAACGACCATTTCAGTCGAGCCGCCGCCGATATCGAAGACCAGCGTGCGGCTGGATTTCGCGTCGATCAGTGTCTGGCAGCCCAGCGCCGCCAGCCGCGCTTCTTCGGCGGGCGTAATGACATCAAGCGCAAGGCCGGTTTCTTCATAGACGCGGCGAACAAATTCCGGGCCGTTGGCGGCGCTGCGGCAGGCTTCGGTAGCAACCGATCGCACCTGAACGACACCGCGCCTTGCCAGTTTTTCGGCGCAAACCACCAGCGCCGCAATGGTACGGTCCATCGCGGCTTCCGACAGGCAACCCGTCTGGCTCAATCCCTCGCCCAATCGTACCACGCGGGAAAATGCATCGACGACCTGAAAATTCGCGTTGAGCTCGTCGGATGATCGCCTGGCGATCAGCAAGCGGCAATTATTGGTGCCCAGATCCAGCGCGCCATAGGTATGACGCCCGCCGGTCTGTGCTGTACCCTGTGTCGCGCTGCTTTGGGGTGCGAACGGGCGAACATATATGTCGCCGGAACCATCGGCTCCGGGTTTCACATTTTGCATCGAATGTCTCGTATCCAGATTCTGCCACGGCAAAACCGCAGCGACTTGCCTGAAGGGTAGCAGCTATCAGGCGTGATTAACAAGCAGTTCGGTGCTTTTGCGCGCCACTTTGACTGTTTGAGGCCGCAACAGCACCGCATCGCCGCCCGCGCGGGCGATCACATCGGCCAAAGGTTCGATCACGCAACGCATCCACCGGGCATTGGCATGCAATAGCCGGGTTTCATCCAGCATGATGCCGATATGGCCTGGCCACCAGGCGAGATCGCCGCGCGAAGCCGTAGCCACGCGCGCCTGTATATCGGCGGCCTGCATGTCGGTATCGCGGCGAAGCGGCTGGCCGGATAATTGGCTTGCCACCTGCACCAGGCCGGAACAATCGACGCCGGCGCGGCTGCGGCCACCCCAGCGATAGGGCGCGCCGAGGAAGTGCAGCGCCAGGTCCACCCGGTCGGCGCCTTCGGGAAGCAGATGCCGGCGGTGCAGGAAACGGCCAGCATATGGTCCGCTGGCGATTTGTACAAATTGTTCGTCGTGCGGATGCCAATCGATCACAGCGCCCATGGGCAGGGTGGCGATGGTCGTTGCCTTGATCGACGGCCTGGCAAACAGCAGGCCATCGCCCGGCCCGATCCGCGCTTCATTGCCTTCGTCAGCCGGCATAACCAGCGCATCAACAGCAACATAGCCGACATAATGATCAGCGAGACAATAACCCCAGGCCCAGCCCTCGGCGCGGTCGAGCACGGCAAAGCCTTCACCATGCAATAATTCGCTGACCATGGTCGCGTCCGGCGCGGGGGCGGCCAGCAAGGGCGCGGAAAGCGCACCCAGCCGCATCTGCACGGGCGAGGCGTAATTGGAGGCGGCGATCAGGTCCGCCAGGGCAATATCCGCCAGACCGGGGCGCCAGGCGGCCAGACGCCGGTCGAGCGGTTCGAGCGGGCCAAAGCGGCGCGGGCCGTTGATGCGGCTGGTTCGCGCCGTCATGCGAAGCGCCGTTCAAGGGCGGAAAGAGCGGCGAACAGCCCCATCGCCGCGCCGCCCCTGGGTCTGCCCGGTTTGGCGTTGGGATTCCAGGCGAACACATCGAAGTGCGCCCACGGAACTTCTTTCGGTACAAAATGTTCGAGAAACAGGGCAGCAACGATGGCCCCGGCGAAACCGCCTTCGCCGCTATTCTTGACGTCGGCGATTTGTGAGCGGAACAGACGGCGATATGCGCGCCACAATGGCAAGCGCCAGAGCGGGTCTTGCGCAGCCTCTCCTCCGGCAAGCAGTTCGGCGGCGAGATGATCGTCGTTGGCGAACAGCGCCGGCAATTCCGGCCCCAGGGCAACGCGCGCCGCCCCGGTCAGCGTCGCGAAATCCAGAATCAGCGCCGGAGAGGATTCCGACGCCAGCGCCAGCGCGTCGGCCAGGATCAGCCGGCCTTCGGCGTCCGTATTGCCAATTTCCACGGACAGCCCCTTGCGGGTGCGAATGATGTCGCCCGGGCGCAGCGCATTGCCCGCCACCGCATTGTCGACCGCCGCAATCACCAGTTTCAGACGTACTTTCAGCCGTCGCGCAAGGATCAGCCGCGCCAGCGCCAACGCGTGCGCCGCGCCGCCCATATCCTTTTTCATCAGCGCCATGGAATTTCCGGGCTTCAGGTTGAGACCGCCGGTATCGAAACAGACCCCCTTGCCGACGATGGCGACCAGCGGCAGCGCCGGATCGTCGCCCCAATCCAGCATCACCAGACGCGGACGGCGTGGAGATGCACGGCCGACGGCATGGATGGCCGGGAAGCCGGCTTCGGGAAGCGTCTCGCCCACCCATACGCAAACGCGCGCGCCATGGGCTTCGGCCAGGCTGCGCACGGCAGCCTCCAACTCCTCCGGGCCGAAATCCTCGGCGGGGGTGTCCACCATATCGCGCAATTGGGCGACGGCGGCGGCATCCTGGAGCGCGAGATCGATTCCGCCCGTATCCGACACCAGCAATTGCCGCGGGCCGCGCGGGTTTTCGGCTTTGCGGTACCGGTCGAAGCAATGCTGGGCGAGCAGCCAGCCATGCGCGGCGATACCGACCGGCGCGCCGGAGGCAAGCCGGTAGGCGCCTTCCGGAAGCGCCGCCGCTGCGGTTGCGAGCGTCCAGCGGCCAGGCACTGTATCATCGCCCAGACCCACCGCCAGGCTCCAGCCGGAAGCTTCGGGGAGGAACACGCTGCTATCCGACCTGGCGATGAAACCGGCGGCGCTGACGGCGGCCCGCGCCGTTTCACCCAACTGCTGGCGGAAAGCGTCGAACCCGGCCTTGGACACCAGATGAAGATTATGGGCGGGCTGGCCGCGATCGGGGGCCAGCAGAGATCCGGCGCTCATGCCTGCAACAGTCGGGCGGCGAAGGGCGCATGATAGGTGAGGATACCGGCAGCGCCGGCGCGTTTGAAGCCGAGCAGCATTTCCGGCACCACGCGCGCACGTTCCAGCATACCGGCGGCCACGGCGGCTTCCACCATCGCATACTCGCCCGACACGCAATAGGCGAATACCGGCACATCGAATTGTTCGGCGACTTTCCCTACCACATCCAGATAGGGCAGGCCGGGCTTCACCATGACACTGTCCGCACCTTCGGCAACGTCCAGAGCGACTTCCCGCAATGCCTCCCGGATGTTTGCCGGGTCCATCTGATAGGTTTTCTTGTCACCCTTCAGATGCGCGCCCGCGCCCACGGCATCGCGGAAGGGCCCGTAAAAGCCGCTGGCATATTTGGCGGCATAGGCCATGATCTGCACATGGTGGAAGCCTTCGGTTTCCAGGGCTGCACGAATGGCGGCCACACGGCCATCCATCATGTCGGAAGGTGCGATGATATCCGCGCCGGCCCGCGCCTGATTCAGCGCCTGGCCGACCAGCACGTCCACCGACGGATCGTTGATGACGACGCCGTCGGCGTCCAGCAGGCCGTCATGCCCATGGCTGGTATAGGGATCGAGCGCAACGTCGGCCAACAGCCCGACATTGACGCCCGCATCCTTTATCGCCCGCATTGCGCGGCAGACGAGATTGTCGGGATTGAGCGCTTCGCTGCCCCGATCGTCGCGGCGGTCCGGCGCGGTATTGGGAAACAGCGCAAGACACGGGATACCCAGCGCCTCGGCTTCGCGGGCCAGCGCCGGCAAACGATCGATGCTGTGGCGGAACACGCCGGGCATCGTACCGACCGGTTCGGCTGCATCCACACCTTCGGTGACGAATATCGGCCAGATGAGGTCAGCCGGAGACAGCCGGCTTTCCGCCAGCATTGCGCGAGACCATGAAAACGCACGCGCGCGGCGCATGCGGACGGCTGGATAAGACCCGTATGTCATTCTGCAGCCAGCGATAGCGCGCTCTTTTCCGTTGCGCTAGTCTGGCGTTTATGGCGCACTTTCCCGTCGATGAGGTGGAAGCCCTGCTGATCCTGAAAGCGCAGGCGCAATCGGATATCAGCTATGGCGAGGTGTTCGCCTGGTTCGGCCTGCCATTCCAGCGCTGGCAGGTCGGCGGGCTGTGCGCCGTGCTGGGCGAGGTGGACCGGTTGCAGCGCGGGCGCGGGCGGCCCGATCTGGCAGTGCTGGTCGTACGGCAGTCGGACAGGATTCCCGGCCAGGGCTGGTGGCTGGCGCAGGAGCCTGGCACATGGTCCGGGCCAATCGAGGGCCCGGAAGCGCGGCAGTTTGTCGAAACCCTTAAACGCCGGGCTTATGATTACTGGCGGGAGGATGCGCCGGTTGTTGCGCCGTAACGATTTGCAGCCCGATCACGCCCACGACAATCAGGGCGATAAAGCCGCCCTGTGCCCACGACAGCGACTGGCCGAAAGCAAAGCGGCCAAGCAGCGTAATGCCAAAAATGCCAATGCCGGACCATATGGCATAGGCGACGCCAACCGGAATGTGCCGCAGCGTCAAGGCCAGAAGCCAGAAAGATACACCATAAAGCGCCAGCGCGCCGACGCCGAAGGCGGGGTTGCGAAACCCGTCTGACAGTTTCAGCAGGGCGGTTCCCGTCAGTTCGAGCAGGATCGCGCCCGCCAGCAAGATCCAGGGCTGCATCAGCCACGCCGCCATTGGCGCAAGCCGTCCTCGATCACCTGCTTGATCTCCACCCGCTCGGGCGGCGACAGGAAAGCGCCGATGGACAGGCGGCGGTCACCGGCGCGCAGCCAAAGCCGGTTTTGCTTCATGACCATTTCTTCCAGTTCCACCCGCGCCCGAGCCGCATCGAGCCGGGCTGCCTTCCGGCGGCCGCTCGGGTCGATACGGACAAAGGACAGGCCATCCTTGTCAAGCGACAGCCGCTCCACCATCTCGCCCGAACGATAGGAGGCGCGCATCGCCCACCACAGAAGGGCAATGTCGATCAGCATGAACGGCAAGACCAGCCATGCGCCCAGAATCATCAGCCGCAGCCCCATCAGGAGAAACACACCCGCCACGCCGCCGACCAGCCACCAGAAAGTGCGGCGCGGCAGGGAACGGTTGGGGCGCATCTCCAGATCGAAATAGAGGGACTTGCGGCTTTGCATCGGGCATGATCTTAACACGCCATGTCGCAGAAGGCCCAGACCCAAACAGTGCCCACGAAGACGCCCCGCCGCCTTGGCCGGGCCGCCGCCACCGCCATTTTCGACACGCTGGGGGCCGCCAATCCCGATCCGCATACCGAACTGGAATTCGTCAATCCCTATACGTTGCTGGTGGCGGTGGTGCTTTCGGCGCAGGCGACCGATGTGGGGGTCAACCGGGCGACGAAAAAGCTGTTCGAACAGGTTCAGACGCCCGAACAAATGCTGGAGCTGGGTATCGAGGGCCTGAAAAGCCACATTCGCACCATCGGCCTGTACAATAGCAAGGCCGAAAATGTGATCAGATTATCGGCGCAATTGCTCGAACTGCATAACGGCGAGGTACCGCACGATCGCGCAGCCCTCGAGGCCCTGCCGGGGGTGGGGCGCAAGACCGCCAATGTCGTACTGAATGAAGCTTTTGGCGAGCCGACGCTGGCGGTCGATACGCATGTATTTCGCGTGGCGCGGCGGACCGGCCTGTCGCATGGCAATACCCCGGAAGCAGTGGAACGGGATCTGCTGGAACTGGTGCCGAAGCGCTGGGCGAGGCCCGCGCACCATTTGCTGATTCTGCACGGCCGTTATTTATGCAAGGCGCGCACACCCGAGTGCTGGCGCTGCCCGATCAGCCCGTGGTGCCGCTGGCCAGATAAAAATTTGCTGCCACCCGCAAAACCATTGAAGGGGCGCGGAGACGGCGCCATCTCCACGCCATAATTCAAGAGAGGAGAGCGTGTCATGTATCCGAAATCGTTAACGGTGGCAGCGTTCGGGCTGCTTGCATTCGCCGGATGCACCCATGCGGCGTCGAAAGAAAAGCCGGAAATGGTACAGGCGGGTGAGCCAGTTACCTGCATCCAGACGCAGAATATTCGCAGCACAGACGTCATCGATGACAAAACCATCGACTTCAAGATGAATGGCGGCGTCACCTATCGCAACACATTGCCGTATAGTTGTTCGGGCCTCGGTTTTGAAAAGAGCTTCGCCTATAAAACATCGGTCGCGCGTTTGTGCAACGTCGACACGATTACCGTACTTTATACAGGCGGTGGACCACGTCGCGGCGCCACCTGTGGCCTTGGGGAATTTGTACCGGTGAAACCCGCAGAGAAGCCGGCTGAAACGCCTGCCTCCGAATAAACCGGGCACAAGCTGGCAATGACGGCAGCCGCTATTGCCAGCTGGCCTCCTTCTCCGCCGCCAGCCGATCCAGTTCGGCACGGGACAATTTGACTGACGCCGACTTCAATTGCCCGCACGCCGCCATAATATCGCGTCCGCGCGGACGGCGGACCGGCGCGGAAATGCCGGCGGCGAATATAATATCGGAGAATTTCTGTACCGCTTCGGGCGTTGAAGTCTCATAGCCCGCGCCCGGCCAGGGATTGAACGGAATCAGATTGACCTTCGCCGGAACGCGATAATGTCGCAACAGGCGCACCAGTTCATGGGCGTCTTCCGGTCGGTCGTTCTTGTCTTTCAGCATTACATATTCGAAAGTAATGCGTCGGGCATTATTCGCGCCGGGATAGGCGGCGCAGGCGGCCAGCAATTCATCAATTCCATATTTCTTGTTGAGCGGTACGATTTCATCGCGCACGTCTTTGGTAACGGCGTGCAGGGATACCGCGAGATTGACGCCAATCTCTTCGCCCGCGCGCGCCATCATCGGCACTACGCCCGACGTGGAGAGGGTGATCCGGCGGCGGGACAGCGCCAGCCCATCGCCGTCCATCACAATCTGCAACGCATCGCGCACCGCATCGAAATTATACAGCGGCTCGCCCATGCCCATCATCACAATATTGGTCAGTAGCCGGCCTTCGGGGCTGGAGGGCCATTCGCCCAGCGCATCGCGCGCCAGCATCACCTGCCCGACGATCTCTCCCGCCGTCAGATTGCGGACCAGGCGCATGGTGCCCGTAAAACAGAAACGGCAGTTCAGCGTGCAGCCGACCTGGCTCGACACGCACAGGGTTCCCCGATCCGCGTCGGGGATGAACACCATCTCATACTCCTCGCCAGCGGAACGCAACAGCCACTTGCGTGTGCCGTCGGTGGAGACATGCGCTTCCACCACCTCCGGGCGACCGACGACGAAATGCGCCGCCAGCCCTTCGCGTAAGGGTTTGGAGAGATCCGTCATCGCGGCAAAGTCGGTTGCGCCGCGATTGTAGATCCAGCTCCATAATTGCCGCGCCCGCATTTTGGCCGGCTTCTGCTCGCACAGGCCGGTATCGACAAGCGCCGCAGCGATTTCCGTGCGCGTCAGGCCTATCAGATCCAGCCGGCCATCCTCGCGCACAGACACGGCACGGGGGACGGCAACGGGGTCGGCGTGTCCCGCAATGGGCATCAATTCAGTATCCATGGAATCCGCCACATACCGAATTTTAGCGCAAAAGGCGAGGCGGACAGATTGATGAACGAAATGGTCATCTGCCGTTCATTAGCGCTGTCGCCTTTTTTACAAAATTGTGACAGTCGGAAAATTATCTGCCTGAAATGCAATAATTTTTCATTTGGCACGGAGTTTGCAACTTCTCGTATGTCACCAAATTGTGTGACCATATGTTAAGGTAGCGTAAATGCGTATTAGTATTAAGTTGATGATTCCCGTCTTTTTGGCGGTATCTGCTGCGTCCGGTGCGAAAGCAGCAGTAACGCTTGAACCCTGCTCTTTGCAAAATGGTCTCGCCTGTTACAGTAATGGCAACGACAAGGCAGAATTTGTAAGAGCCGCAATATTTCAGGCGACCGGCGTCGATGTCGAGCTCAAACTCTACTCTAAATGGGATAGCGACGAAGGGGCAGGCAGCAGCGCCCTGGTCAGGGTTGCGGGCGATAGCTATAGCGGAACCTGGGCAAGCCCGGTTTCCATTGCGTATGTAACCGTGAAAGCCGGACCGCAATTTGCGGTTTACGAGTGGAATGATTTTTCCGGCTCCTGGTTCTCCCAAGGGTTGACTGCAGGCAACGGGAAAAAGAAAAACACGCCCGCCGTATCGCATGTGAGCTTCTGGACAGTTCCCGGTGGGGAGACGCCAGCGGTGCCGGAGCCCGCGACCTGGCTTATGATGATTGCCGGTTTCGGGCTGATCGGTTCGGCCATGCGGCGTCGGCGCAAGATCGTGACGGCCTGATAACCTCGGCGGGCGCGCCTTACCGCGCGCCCGCTTTTTGCGCGCTGCCGCATTGAAAACCCGCTCGCCTACGCTAGGATTGGCAGGAACAGCGGGAGACAGACAGGAAATGCGCGAAATTGCAAATATAATGTCCCGTGCGGAATTGTTTCGCGAAGCAGCCTGGATCGATGGGGTTTGGACAACGGACGGCGCGCCGCTGGCAGTTTACAACCCGGCGACGGAGGCGGTTCTCGGGCATGTGCCGGATGTCGGCGCGGCGGGTGTCGGCCGGGCACTGGTGGCGGCGGAACGGGCGTTTGGCGATTGGCGTGTGCTGGATGCGGCGTCCCGTGGGAGGATATTGCGGCGCTGGTACGAACTGATCCTCGAAAATGCCGATGATCTTGCGCGCCTGATGGTGCTGGAGCAGGGCAAGCCCCTGAACGAAGCTGCGGGCGAAGTGCGCTATGCAGCCGCTTTCGTCGTCTGGTTCGCAGAGGAGGCCCGCCGGGTCTATGGGGAAATTATCCCCGGTCATGCGGCGGACAAGCGGCTTGCCGTGTTGCGCCAGCCGGTCGGCGTGGTGGCGGCGATCACGCCGTGGAATTTCCCACTGGCGATGATTGCCCGGAAGGCCGCACCCGCGCTGGCGGCCGGATGTACGATGGTGCTGAAACCATCCGGGAAAACGCCGTTTTCCGCGCTCGCGCTGGCGTTTCTGGCGCATGAAGCCGGTGTTCCGCCCGGCGTATTCCAGGTGGTGACGGGCGCGTCCGGGCCGATTGGCGATGCACTGACGACCGACCGGCGGGTACGGAAATTCACCTTCACCGGTTCCACGGCCACGGGCGCGAAGCTGGCGGCAGCCTGTATGGGCACGGTGAAGCGGGTATCTCTGGAACTGGGTGGCAATGCGCCATTTCTGGTGTTTGACGACGCCGATCTTGATGCCGCAGTGGCGGGGGCAGTGACGTCGAAGTTCCGCAACAGCGGCCAGACCTGCGTGTGCGCCAATCGTTTCCTGGTGCAATCGGGCATTTACGACGCCTTTGCATCGGCGCTGGCGGAAAAAGCGGACGCACTTCAACCGGGCAACGGGTTGGAAGACGGTGTCACCCAGGGGCCATTGATCGATTCGAACGGACTGCAGAAGGTACGCGCACATGTATCCGATGCCGTGGCGCGTGGTGCGCGGGTGCTCACTGGCGGTAATGTGCTCCCGCGGCCGGGAAATTTCTACCAGCCGACGGTACTGGCGGACGTATCGCGCGATGCACTCTTATGTCGCGAGGAAACCTTTGGGCCCGTCGCCGGTCTGGTACGTTTCGATACCGAGGAGGAGGCCGTGGCGCTCGCCAACGATACGGAGGCGGGCCTTGCGGCCTATATGTACACGCGCGACAATGGCCGTGTGCACCGCGTCAGCGAAGCGCTGGCTGTCGGCATGGTCGGCGTGAACACAGGCATGGTGTCCACCGAAGTCGCGCCATTCGGCGGCGTGCGCCAATCCGGCCTTGGGCGGGAGGGATCGCGGCATGGCATCGACGAATTTGTCGAAATGAAACTGGTCTGCACGCACGTGCCGCCCGCCTGAAATGGCGGGCGCGCTTGCCCCAATCAGCACTATTTGTTTTGCGGCTTCTACTGTCGTTGAAAAGGCAACATCGCAAAGGCAAATCGCAACGGCAGGAATTTATGCTCTTGCGGTGATGCCCTCAGAAAGATCTGCTCCAGTGACATCAGTTGTCGGCGAAGGCCGAGGGCTGGTTTCTCTACGCCATGCCATGAAAAGGCTGCGAACACGCATGCCAGGGGCATTGCAACAAGAAAATTCAAATACCATTCATGCGACCAGGGAAGCAGATGATAAACCATTTGCTGAATGACGAAGCCATAAAGAAACAGTCCGTAGGAGTAATCTGCCCCTTGCAGCAGCTTTAACTTGCGAAAATTTGTCAATCCAAGCCAGACAGTAAAATATGTTATCGTCAGCGGGGCAATGAGATCTCCGAGGGGGACTACAAGAAGAAAAAGGGAAACGATGCCGCTGGAGACGCCCCATCTGTGATTCCAGGGGAGGCTATCCCGATACAGATAGGCAGCGACCCCGGCCAAAAAGCTTATCACCAGTGCCGTTCCTGAAACAGCTCCGATGGTTGGTTTGAACTCTATCATTTCGCTAGCGCCGAGTGTCGACCAGGCATCAACGGAAATAAATGCCAATATGGCAACAAGAATGACAGAAGGATACCGGATCGCCCCTAACATCCCGAGAATAGCTAATACGATATAGGATTTCAGCTCATAAGGAACGGTCCATAGTTGACCATTGACCACCCTGCTCACGGGGTTCTGTTCAAACACACCTGGGAGAAAATAATGAATATGCCCGATGATGTTCCATAAATAATTGTAAAATTCGGCAGATGTAAAATAGACCGTCAGTGGAACGGCGGTAAGCAAGGGGCCAATCAGGAATGCGGAGAGGACTACCTCAACGGTTAGAGCGGGGAAGATGCGAATCGCCCGCAAACCCAGAAAGCTGAGGAGCGACCTGCAGCGGAGCAGGCTGCCGGCTACCAGAAATCCGCTGAGGGCGAAGAACATCGGCAGAACAATGGCGATCACAGGCCGAAAGGGACCGCTGACGATTTCCCGGGCAAGTGCCGGACCATGCGCGATGGCAACGCTATGCCAGAGGATGACAGCCACGGCCAGCAACAGCCGCATGTAATCGAAACCCGTGGGACGCCCGCCAACCGCCTCCAGCCGGTGTCCCAGGGTTGCACACAAATTGCTTGAATTCCCATGCATATATTGCCCCACATCCCTGCTCCCGCTCCCGCTGGCAGGCTTAAAATTAATTAAAATTAACTTCAATAGGTGCGGTAATGAAATATCCCATTAATTCAAATTTATCGACGGTTCCTTAAATATCTAATCATGACACCTGTTCAGAGAGGCAGATAAACAAGAGGATCCCGTGTAACACAGAATATAGACGGTATTTTATTTGTGTATTAACTCGATTTAATGGTCAAAATGCTGAAGATGCGCGAATAATTTTCGGCGCGGAGACCTGTTTTCATGCGTTCGGTCGTTTGGGCTGGAAACTTCACCATCCTTGCGGCTGCAAAAATCTGCTGAAAAACGGAAGCTTGGCTTTCTGTTTGGTCGCCGGACTGTAAAAATGCCACAAGATCGCCTGCCACGTTTCTGGGTGGTCTTTCTGCGCGTCCAGCGATCGTTGTTCAAACTCCGGCATGCAGCTTTCGTCGATAAAGCAGGTTTGTCCTTGTGTATGGTTGATAATTTCAGCGAAACTATATCCATATAATATAATTTCGATCTGGTCCGCCGGAGGAAGCCTCCGGTTGCAGGAAAAATCAGGCTGTTCACTATGCAACGCGGTGGCGGCCACAACAGGATCTTTCAAAAATCGTTAAAAACGAAGCGATGCAAATGCACCTGCCATCCGACGAAGGCACCGAGCGAAGCACTGCTTATTTATGCGTAACGCTTATGACATGCTGAGTGTGACTGCACAACATCAGGGTTAACAGACGTTAAAAAATTTGGCGGCGCCGCATCGTAGTCGATTGCTGACTGCATCAGCCATGGCGCCCGGGTTCAGTCGTTTAGCG
Organism: Sphingomonadaceae bacterium; assembly: GCA_041675905.1. Taxonomy (GTDB): domain Bacteria; phylum Pseudomonadota; class Alphaproteobacteria; order Sphingomonadales; family Sphingomonadaceae; genus Sandaracinobacteroides. The sequence continues at coordinate 21,165 of JBAYSX010000008.1, forward strand.
GCTCCCGGGTTTTACGCGGAGAATCTGGCCCTTATCTTCATCGGTGACAACATAGATCAATCCATCGGGCCCGACGCGCACATCGCGCACGCGTTGGCCGATCGGGATGGATGTTTCGCTGGCCGGACGTCCGTCATCGCCGATCACGATCCGCCGCACATCTTGCGATTTGAGTCCGCCCGCAAGGATATCGCCTTGCCATTCCGGAAAGGCGGTACCGCGATAGATGGCAATGCCCGATGCGGCGATGGATGGCGTCCAGACGCTGACAGGATCGGCATAGCCTTCCAGGGTGCGGTGCGGCGTAACGAACGCGTCGCTTCTGTATTCCTGACTGTAAGACACTTTTGGCCAGCCGTAATTCTCGCCTTTTTCCAGCCGGTTCAGCTCGTCGCCACCGCGAGAGCCATGCTCGGTCGACCAGACGACCCCGGTTTCCCCGTCAACTGCCAGGCCCTGCTGGTTGCGATGTCCCATGGTCCACAGGCGCGGCTCTCCGCCACCAAAATCCGGATTGTCGGAAGGAACTTCGCCATCCCGCGTGATCCGCACCGTAGCGCCGTTGATCGTGCGGTTATTCTGGCCCTGCATCCGTGCCAGTTCGTCACCGATGCGAAGGGGCGGATTGCCACCATCCGCCACCGTAACCAGCAGGGTATCATCCGGCAGCCATGCAAAGCGTGAGCCAAAATGCTGTCCGCCGGACTTCTTCACCGGATTATCCAGAATGAGGGTTACGTCATCCAGCCGATTGTCCGTCAGTCTGCCGCGCGCCACCGCCAGCCCGTTCGAGTCACCCGTGCCTTTGGCAAAGCTGAGATAAACCAGACCATTTTTCGAAAATTCGGGATCAATGGTGACATCCAGAAGGCCGCCCTGACCTTGGGCCAGCACCACCGGAACCCCCGCCACAGGGATGGGTTGCAGTTGTCCTTTTGCGCTGATGATTCGCAACCGACCGGGGCGTTCGGTTACCAGCGCCCGACCATCCGGAAGGAACGCCAGGCCCCAGGGGTGTTCCAGCCCGTCAACCCAGATTTCGATGCCGACCGACGATTCCGCTGGAACAGCGCCTACTACCGGTGGTCCATCCGGTAACGCCTCTTGAGGTGAAGCGCAGGCTGCAACCGCTCCCGCAGCCAGAATCGCCGCAATCATCTGGTTCCGCATGTTTGCCTCCTGCTGTCGGACTGAAACCTTATGGCATGGACGATCACACGGGGACAGGCTGTCAATCGCCTAATCGAACAGGGATGACACCGAGCTTTCATCAGCGATCCGGCGGATTGCCTCACCGATTAGCGGCGCGATCGTCAGTACCCGGATCTTTTTCGCTTCCTCTACGGCAGGCAGGGCGAGAATCGAATCGGTAATGACCAGTTCGGCCAGTGCTGATTTTTCGACACGCGCGACCGCGCCGCCCGACAATACGCCATGCGAAACATAGGCGACGACGCCCGCCGCGCCCTTTTCAATCAGAGCCTGAGCGGCATTGCACAGGGTTCCCGCCGAATCGACGATATCGTCGATCAGGATACAGAAGCGATCGGTCACATCGCCGATGATGTTCATAACTTCGGATTCACCAGGGCGTTCGCGACGTTTGTCGACAATGGCCAGCGGTGCATTGCCCAGTCGCCGCGCCAGCGCACGGGCGCGCACCACCCCGCCGACATCGGGCGACACCACGGTGATGCGATCAGTATATTGCGGATAACGCGCGCAAATATCAGCCGACATCACCGGTGCAGCATACAGATTGTCTGTGGGGATATCGAAAAAGCCCTGCAACTGACCGGCGTGCAGATCGACGGACAGGACGCGCGAGGCACCCGCCACCGTAATCAGGTTGGCAACGAGTTTAGCCGATATAGGGGTACGTGGCCCGGGTTTGCGGTCCTGGCGGGCGTAGCCGAAATAGGGAATGACAGCCGTAATCCGCTTGGCCGATGCGCGGCGCAGCGCATCGATGCAGATCAGCAACTCCATTAAACTGTCATTGGCCGGCGCGGATGTCGGCTGAATAACAAACACATCCTCACCACGGACATTTTCGTGAATTTCAACGAAAACTTCCTCGTCGGCGAAGCGACGGACGCTTGCCTTCGTCAGCGGAATTTCGAGATAGGACGCAATATCTTCGGCGAGTTTCAGATTGCTGTTGCCGGCGAGCAGTTTCATGCCAGTCGTTTCATCGTGTCAGACCCCTTAACTGCGGCGCTCGGTAGCCCAAGCAGCGCCCGAGGGCAACGGCAGGCGCCGCCCGCCTGCCCGCATATTTAGTGAGCGTGGCATTTCGCGCACACCGTGGCAGATTTCCGGTCTTTGTATCAGTGCCGGATAGCCCCGGTAACGATACCGGCGGCACGACCAGGGCGACTGCCCGAACCTGCGCGCCACGGGCGTTCGCGCCGCGCTTCTTGTGCGCGGGTACGCGCTGCAGCTTCGGCTTTGAGTCGCTGTTCCTGCCGCCAATACAGGGCCAATGCCATCCCGGCGAGCGCGAACGCCAGATAATGGTTCTCCTGTTGGCTCAGCACGGTTTTGATGAACAGGAAGGAAACCATGGCCACCGCTACCGGCCCGGCCAACGTCTCTTCACTGTCATCCGACAGCCAGAAAGTACGGATGGCGAGGCCGGTGACGATGAAGAAAAACAGGGTATAAAAAGTGAAGCCGAGGATACCATAATCCATCAGCAAATTGATCGGATAGGAGTCTACGGTAATCTGGCCGCCCGTGCCTCGCGTTCCGGCCGTCCATCCGGCGCTATCCGGCCCGTGGCCGATCGGGTTTTTGGCCAGGACCCGAAGGGCATTGTCCCACTGCATATCACGCGCATTATTACTGTGCACATGCTGCGATCCGCCGAGCACCGCGACCCGAAGCGGCGGGACAACGAGCACTGCTGCCAGCGCGGCGATGGCGACCGCCGGATAACTCCACACAAATGCGGGGCCGACCAGATCCCGCTTCTTGCGATAACGCCAGAATCGCCGGATCGACCACAAACCCGTAAATCCGAGCAGTCCGATCACAAGCCCCACCATTCCGCTTCGCGAGTCGGTCATGTAGATGTTGGCGAACATGAAAACAAAAAGGCCGATCGCCGACAGCCGCCAGAAAGTCTTGCGGCCAAAGGCTATGGCATAGAGACAGAATGGCAGAACCAGAGCCATGAATTCAGCATAGGTGAGGGGGGTCAGATAGATGGATTTCACCCGTGGTGAATCGCTGCCGCCACGCGCCAACCGCGATTCCAGCACATGCTGCACCGAGGGGTCCACGCTCATCAAAGGTGGTATGCGCCCGGCCCAAAGCGGCGCGGAATTGGCGCTCTCCCAGAAACTGTACAAACCCTGGATTGCTATACAGATCAGCAGAATCTGGATGAAACGCCGTGGCACGCCTTCCTTGCAGAAGAGCCATGCCGCTATGATAAACAGATAATACCAGAAAATATTGGTGTAAAACCACCTGCTGGTAACATTGCCGGTACCGAATGCCATCAGCGCCTGGATACAAACAAACGCCAAAAAGCAAAATAACAACGGTCTGAAAGCTGTCAGAACATCTTTCACTTCCTCCCGCATGCGCACAGATGTGGAGAGCGCATAAAGGCTGGTGAAGAATAACAGTCCCATCGCCATGCGCGTGAAGGATGCCCCGCCCAGACCTGGCATGGCGAAGGCGACATAATCGGGCCATACGAAGCTGATCGTCATGAACAGGAAGAAAAACCTGCGGATCGCACCATCCAGATGGGCTTCCTGCGTGGGCGTCATCCAGAGCGCCAGACCCATCAACAGCAACGCCGGGGCTGCGGGAATGGCGATCATGTTTGGCGGTAAAATGGCGATCATCAACCCCATGACCATGGCCAGCAGGGTAAGCCCGGCAATCAGGACGATGCGCCGCAAGCGATGCGGAACATCGTCGATCCGCCTCGTATAGGGCGGCAGGATTCGCGCGCGCGGTGTGATCATCGCGCACTCTCATAGTCCATGCTGTCCGGTCACTCCAGCCCGGAATAGCGCCGGACAGGTTCAATTTACCGCATTGCAGCATTGCACCCGGCCGTCGGATAGCATTACAGGCGGGATACCATACAGACGGATTGGCAGGAGACCTGGCGCCGATGGCAATTCTGGTTACCGGTGCTGCGGGGTTTATCGGCTTTTCCGTGGCCAATCGACTGGTCGGTGAAGGCCGCGAGGTAATCGGCGTGGATTGCCTGTCCCCCTATTATTCAACGCGTCTGAAGCAGGACCGGTTGGCGGCGCTTGACCAGGCTGCCCGAGAGGGCGGCGGGGCGTTCGTCGATCTCCGGGTGGATTTCTCAGACGCCACGGCATTGCGCGCGGCCCTGTTCGGATGGCGGATTGACGCTATTATTCATCTGGGAGCGCAGCCCGGCGTGCGCTGGTCGATCGACCATCCGGAGGATTATGGCGCCGCCAATCTGGTCGGTCATTTGAATATGCTGGAAGTGGCGCGACGGCTGCAGGTGCCGATGGTCTATGCCTCGTCCTCGTCCGTTTACGGCGGCAATGAAAGCCTGCCGTTCGCCGTGGAAGATCGGGTGGATAGACCCATTTCCCTCTATGCGGCTACCAAGAAGGCCGATGAGCTGTTATCCGAATCTTATGCCCATCTTTATCGTATTCCACTTACAGGGTTGCGGTTTTTCACCGTTTACGGCCCATGGGGGCGGCCTGACATGGCGGTATGGAAGTTCACCGAAGCGTGCCTTGCAGGCGATGAAGTGCAGATCTTCAATAATGGGCGTATGCGCCGTGATTTCACTTATATCAGCGATATCGTCACCGGTATCCTTGCCTGTCTCGATCGCGCCCCGGCAGACGATGGGAAAGAAAAACCCGGCGGCAGTGTCGCGCCACATGCGATTTATAATATTGGCAATAATCGCTCGGAAGAATTGCTCCGGCTGGTGGAAGTCATCGAGAGGGCGTGCGGAAAACCGCTGGCGCGTCGTTTCGAGCCATTACAACCAGGCGATGTTATTGATACCTACGCCGATATTTCGGCCATCCACCGCGATCATGGTTTTGCGCCGACGACGCCTATCGATGTCGGAGTTCCGGCCTTCGTCGCCTGGTATAAGGATTGGAAGCAGATCGCATGAAAATCTTGCTGGCGGCGTCAGGGGGCGGGCACGTCCGTCAGATCCTCGATCTCGAGCCGTTCTGGTCCCAACATGAGAGCGTTTTCGCAACGGAAGACACGGCGCTGGGTCGATCCATCGCCAGCAAAAGGCCTGTGCGTTTTTTTGCGCATTTTGCGTTCGGACAGCGGCGCACGGCGAGTTGGGGGAGATTGCTGCGCTCCGGCCTCGCCAATTTGCGTGACAGCTGGCGTATCGTCCGGGAGGTCAAGCCGGATCTGGTGATCAGCACTGGCGCGGGTTCGGCGCTGTTCACGGTAATTTTTGGACGGTTGCGTGGCGCTGAAGTTGTCGTGATCGAAAGCTTCGCGCGCTTCGAAGCCCCGAGCCTGTTTGGCAAGCTGGCCCACCGTTTCGCTACGCATAAAATCGTGCAATCCTCTGCACTTGATGGCGTTTGGCCAGGGGCGCATCTGTGCGATCCATTCGAAATCGTCGACGCTCCGCGACCGGACAAGACGGCGACGGCAGTTGTCACCGTCGGCACGGTGATGCCTTTCGACCGTCTGGTGGCAGGTGTGGCCGGTTTGCAGGCGGCAGGGCACTTGCCGGAAGCCGTTTGGGCGCAGGTGGGGGAGGGTGGTGCAACGTCCGACGGCTTCACCTGCGTCGAAAGCAGCAGCTTTGAGGAAATGCAGGCGCGGCTCGCCGATGCGGAATTGCTGTTCTGCCATGGCGGCACCGGATCGCTGGTGACGGGTTTGCGCGCCGGCTGCCGGGTTGTCGCCATGCCGCGTGACCCGGAGTTTCGCGAACATTATGACGATCACCAGTTCGAGATCGTCGAAGCCTTTGCAGCCCGTGGCCTGATCCAGATGGCAAAAACGGTGGAGGAATTGCCGGAAGCGCTGGTGCGAGCGCGCGAGATGCCGGTACGCCGCGCGACAACCAATTATGCGAAGCTGATTGCGCTCCTCAATAGCTGGTATCCGGTGGGCAAATCCGCGTAAGCCGAAGGGCCGGATGCACATGCTGCATCCGGCCCACTGTGTCAGTCCCCTGTCTGGATACGGTCGATCAATTGTTTGACTGTCGGCACGAACCCGTTGGAATAAAAGGGATCGGTACGGAAATTATAGGCTGAATGTCCGGCAAACATCAGTTCGCCATCCGGGTCCTCGCCATGCGCAATATTCTGCAGGGTTTTCTGAATGCAGAAACTGCGCGGGTCCGCGAGATAGCCCGTCAAATTATCACCATGATCTTTCCAGGACGAGAAAGAACAATGGGACAGGCAGCCCATGCAATCTGTCTGGTCCTTGCGGATCATCGCACGCTCTTCCGGCGTCACGAACACCAGCGTATTATCCGGCGTGCGCAGCGCTTCGGTAAAGCCCGCCCCGTGCCAGGCGCGGGCGCGGTTCAGATCGTTACGCGTGACATAAAAGACCTTGCGGCCGACGCCGACATCGAGCGTAAACTGATGGTCGCCCGCCGCTTCCGTTGAGAAAGCGATCTGCCGGTCAGACCGGGCTTCGAGATTGCGCAAAAAGCTGTTGCGTATGGCGGAGGAATAGAAGCCGGTTGGCGAGAAACGGTGCAGCAGCACATCGCCATCGGTGATTCCCGTCAGCTTTGCCTTCCACGCTTCGGGAATCGGGCTTTCCTTCGTGAGCAACGGTCGGGTGCCGAACTGGAAAGCGATAGCGCCCAGTTCGGGATTGTCGATCCATTCCTGCCATTCGCGCAAATACCAGACGCCGCCTGCAATCACGATGGGCACACTGTCGGGAATACCGCCTTCGCGCATGACGGCGCGCACTTCCATGATGCGCGGATAAGGCGCCTGCGGGGTTTTCGGATCTTCGGCGTTCGACAAGCCATTATGCCCCCCGGCGAGCCAGGGATCCTCATAGACCACTGCGCCAAGCCATTCAGCGGCTTTCGAATAGGCGCGTTTCCACAACGCCCGGAAAGCGCGACCGGAGGAAATAATCGGATAATAATGCACGCCGTGGCGCGCGGCAATTTCGGAAAGCTTGTACGGCATCCCGGCGCCACACGTTACGCCGTGCAGCAGACCCTTTGTGCGCTCCAGCACGCCTTCGAGCACGCGTTGGGCCCCGCCCATTTCCCAGAGGATATTGACGTTCAACGCGCCGCGCCCGGCGCGCAATTCGTCGGACGCAATATCGAACGCGCGCTTCACCTGCTGGACTGCGCCCTCGATGGCGTAGGCGACAAGTTCCTCGTGCCGGGCAACGCGCGTTTTCGCATGGTAAATCTGTCGGATGATGTTGCCATCATCGTCGTAGCTGTCGGCGTTGACGCCGGAAATCGTGCCAAGGCCACCGGCGCGCGCCCATGCGCCTGCAGACGCATGGTTGGTGGCCGCAACGCCCTTGCCGCCTTCGACGAGGGGCAGAAATTCGCGACCGCCAATGGCAACCGCATTCAACGCCTTCATATATGTCTCCTGTCCATTTTCCCTGACAGAAAAATGGCTCTGTTGCGCGGATTCATTCCGTTGAGGCAAGAACCGCCGCGCGCAGTTCCGCTATGCCGTCCCTTGCCTGACTGCTTGTCGCCAATATCACCGGGTGGGCTGCCGGGTGGCGGCGGGCCTCTTCGGCGACAAGCCCGGTGATATGTTGCAGGAACGTCGGCTTCACCTTGTCTGTCTTGGTCAGCACGAGCTGATAGCTGACGGCGGACTTGTCCATCAATTCCATAATTTCGCGATCCACGGGTTTCAACCCGTGACGACTGTCGATCAATACCAGCACACGTTTCAGCGTCGGGCGACCGCGCAGATAATCGCCAATCAGTAACGCCCATTGCGCCACAACATTTTTTGGCGCTTCCGCATAGCCATAGCCGGGCATATCGACCAGACGGAAACGCAACGGCGAACCGACATTGAACAGGTTCAGTTCCTGCGTCCGCCCTGGCGTGTTGGACGTGCGGGCAAGGCCGTTTCGCCCGGTCAACGCATTCAGCAAGGACGATTTTCCGACGTTGGAGCGGCCAGCGAACGCTACTTCCGGGACGTCTGCCGGTGGCAACACATCAAGCCGGGGCGCGGATAACAGAAACTCCACCGGACCGGAAAACAGGCGGCGCGCTTCCTCGATCCGCGCTCTTGCGGCAGCAGTATCCTCTGTCACTTCGCCGGTGCCGGGGCTGGCGCCGGATATTTTCGCATCAGCACCCATTGCTGTAAAATCGAGACAATATTGTTGACGATCCAGTAAATTTGCAAACCTGCCGCAAACGGCGCCATCATAAACATGAACAGCCACGGCATCCATGCGAACACCTTCTTCTGGATTTCATCCATCGGTGCGGGGTTCAGCCTGAATTGCAGGAACATGGTGACGCCAAGGATGATCGGCAAGATGCCGAGGTGCAGGAAGCCCGGCGGATCGAACGGCAGCAGGCCGAACAGGTTGATCGGCGTCAACGGATCGGGCGCGCCCAGATCGTTGATCCACAGGGGCCCGGGCTGATGGCGGATTTCCGTCGAAATCAGCAGCGTCTTGTACAGGGCGTAGAAGATCGGGATTTGCAAAAGGATGGGCAGGCAGCCTGCCAGCGGATTAATCTTTTCGCGCTTGTAAAGCTCCATGATTTCCGTCTGCTGGCGCGGTTTGTCGTCTTTGTATTTTTCCTGTATTTCTTTCATCTTGGGCGCAAAAATACGCATCTTGGCCATCGATGCATATTGTTTGTTGGCCACCGGATACAGGATCAGCCGCACGATCAGCGTCAGGCCAACAATGGCCAGCCAGTAATTACCGAATATGCCATGCAGCCAGGCCAGCAGCATGTAAATGGGCTGGGCGATGAACCAGAACCAGCCCCACGAAATCGACCGGTCGAACAATTTGACGCCAAGGTCATCGCGTACCGCGTTGATCTGCGCCACTTCCTTCGCCCCGGCGTACAAATGGGTGACGACCTGATGCTGTTGTCCTGCCTCGATGGCCACGGCTGGCGTCAGATAGTCGGTCTGGAAACGATTGTCGGGTGTGGCGGTGAAGCGCGCCTCGATGGCGGCATCTTGCGGCGGGATCAGGGCGGCGAGCCAATAGGTGTCGGTGATGCCGAGCCAGCCGCCGGCAGAATGATAATTTTGCGGACCATCGTCGCGCAGATCCTCATAATCCACCTCGCCCTCACGCAACGTGCCGTCGAGTACGCCGAGTGGACCGCGATGGACGTTGAAGGTGTTGGTGCCCGCTTCCGGACCTTCGCCGGTGCGGTTGATGAAACCATAAGGGCGCAGCGCCACGGCACCTGCCGAGCGGTTGACTACCCGTTCCGTCACCGTGAACAGGTAATTTTCATCGACCGCAACCACCAGCTGGAACAGGATGTTCGCCGGAGACTGCCAGCTCAGCGTTACCGGTTTCCCGGGGGCCAGCGTCCCGGCAGACGCCGTCCAGCGGGCATCTGGCGGTGGCGCGCCATTACCGGTCCAGCCGAAACCGGCGAACCAGCCGTCCTGTGTGCCCGATGGCGCGAACAGCCGGACGGGCCGAGCATCATCCTCTACGGAAACGCGATGATCCTTCAGGATCAGATCGTCGATGCGGGCACCTGTCAGATTGATGGAGCCCGAAAGGCGCGGCGTTTCGATCCGCACGCGCGGTGATTCGGCCAGCACCGCCGGCACCGTGCGTACCGCTTGCACGCCTGTCGCCGCGACATCACCGACCTGGCCTGCCGGAACCGTTGCCGGCGCACCGGCCTGCGTGGCGACGGGGGCCGGAGCTGGCTGTTGCGGCAGGAACATGTCGGAAAGGAACGACCAGCCGATCAGCACGATAGCTGACAGCACGATGGCGAGGATCAGGTTACGGTTTTCACCGGTCACTTGGCGCAGACCTTGGGCGAGAGGGAGAGGAACGGCAGGAAAATGTGTCCGGCACCGGATCATGGCCGGAGCCGCCCCATGGATGGCAGCGGGAAATGCGGCGGACGGTCAGCCACAGGCCCGCAAGGACGCCATGACGGCGCAGGGCCTCAATTCCATAATGGGAGCAGCTGGGGCTGAAGCGGCAGGATGGCGGCAGGATCACGGAAAAACTCAACTGCCACAGCCGGAACAGGCCGGCGAGCAGCCGCACAAGGACGGAAGGGCGTTCCACCGCCATGCTCATCCGTTCGCCTGCAGACGTTTGCGCGCCTTGTCCATGGCGGCGCGCATATCGGAAACGAGGGTATCGAACGGACGTTCGGCATCCTGCGGGCGCGCGATAAATACATGATCCGCGCCGGGAATCGCCACCGGGCCAAGCGCCAGACGCGCCATTTCGCGCAAGCGCCGGCGCGCGCGATTGCGCGCCACCGCATTGCCGACCTTGCGGCTTACGGTGAAACCCACGCGCGGGGCGGTTGCCCCGGCGGTTGAATGATTTGGATGGACCAGCAGGGTAAATGCCGGGGTCACGACGCGTACTCCGCGATTGGCGGCAATGAAATCCCGCCTTTTGCGCAGACGCGCAGGCGCCCCCGCGCCGTCAGGGCGCGGCGCGGATTCCGCCTTGTCGGCAACAGGGCGCGGCGGGGCCGCGTCCACACCGTTCAGGCCGACAAAACCTTGCGGCCACGGGCACGACGCCGCGCCAGGACCTTGCGGCCGCCAACGGTGGCGGCGCGGGCACGGAAACCGTGCCGCCGTTTGCGAACCAGGCGCGACGGTTGATAGGTGCGCTTCATTTCAAATATCCTCGAAAACAAATACCCGACCACCGGAGAGATCATCGACCCGCCGGCAAGTTGGGGGTTCGCATAACTTTCTCCGCTCGAATCGTCAACCAATACCGGTAACGCGCCAGCCAGCCAGCGATTATCTGTCGCGATTCCGGTTGGGGCCGCGCGGCCAGCCGCGCTCCTGCCGGGCCGGACGTTCACGCATGGTTTCCCGCGCCTGGGCGCGGCGGGCACGCCATTCCTGCTGCATCTGCTGGCGGCGCTCCGGGCTCAACTGTTCGCGTTGCGGGCGTCGGGTGCGGACTTCGCCCGTGCGGGGGCGGTGGCCACGAAATTCGCCGCCCTCCGGATGGTTTGTCCTGAACTGGCTGCCGCGTGGCCGGTCCGGGCGAACGCTGTCCGTTCGTGGACGATCCGGTCGCATATGTTCACGCCGTGGCCCGTCGGGCCGGATATGTTCGCGTCGTGGCCTGTCGGGGCGCATATTCTCATAACGCGGGCGGTCGGGCCGGATCTGGCCGGGGCGCGGGCGAATCTGCGATGGGTGGCGTATGCCCGACCGGCGATCGGGGTGGGCATTATAGATCCAGCGGTTGGGGCTGCGCTGCCGGTCCCAGCCGGATGGGGGCAGTGCCGACCATCCATGCCGCCGGCCGTCGCGCCGCCATTCCACCCAGGAAGGCGCGTAACGCGTGCCCGGCACCCAGAACCATCCACGCGAATCCTGGCCCCAGCGGCCATAATGATAGGTCGCCCAGCCGAAAGGTTCGGAGGAAATCCATCGCTGATTATCCCAGCGGCCATACATATAGGGCCGCCAGCCTGAACCCACTCCCTGCGGCGACCACACCCGGCCGTAACGCGGGTCCGTTCGCCACATGCCGTAAGGGGAAAGCGAACCGTAGAAGAGATCAATGGACGCGACATCCCGGCCATACCAGCCGGGTGCGTGGCCGTAGCTGTCATAATAGGCATAGCCGGGCGCCTCGCTCCAGTCGTCCAGCGACACGCAGGCCGCCAGTGGCAGCAACAGCAGCAGCAACAGCAGGCGTGGGGGCGAAAAACGCATGGAGAGAATTTGCGATGCGGTGGGTGAATATGGGTTGAACCTCTTCAGCCGCGATTCATTTGCAATATGACAAGCCACAACGTCGCAAATTTTTCGGGGGAGTTGGTACTGCATGCTGCATTTGCTTGATCCTGTCATCGATTATATTCCGCAGTTTGACGCTGTGGTGGCTATTATCTCAAATGGATTCTCCAAAATATTTTCGCGTTTTCACTGGGCGGCGTTACTTTCCGCCCTCGCGTTGGCAACGCTGTGCTGGTGGGTTCAGCGCAGCGCCATACCGCCGCAAGCGCGATCAGGACTGCTGGCATGGATGTTCCCGCGCTCGATCTGGCTGCACCGTTCGGCGCTGCTCGATTATCGTTTCGTGCTGTTCGATAAATTGATGATCGCGGCGCTTGCGGCGATTGGGGCAATGCTGTTTTTGCAGCCAGGTTCGGGTGCGGACGAGCTTTTCTCTTCGGATGGCGACGATCATTCCCTCACCATCTTGCTGGCGTACACGTTGGCATTACTGGTTGTAGAGGATTTCTGCCGTTACTGGGCGCATCGCATCATGCATATGAGCCCGCTGCTCTGGCAGTTCCATAAGGTGCATCATTCACCCGAAGTCCTGGTGCCATTTTCCCAGATGCGATCCCACCCGGTTAACGGCATCGTCAATTTGCTGCGCAGCGCCGTCGCCATTGGTTCGGTAACGGGCGTGTTCCTGTTGCTGTTTCCGGGCGAACTGACGGTGCTATCCATTTTTGGCATCAATGCCGGGCGGTTCCTGTTCGATGTCATGGGCTCCAATTTGCGGCATTCCCATGTATGGCTGTCGTTCGGGCCCCGCCTGTCCTATCTTTTCATCAGCCCCGCCCAGCATCAGATCCACCACAGTCGCGATCCGAAGCATTTCAACACCAACTACGGTTCGCAATTCGCCCTGTGGGACTGGATGTTCGGCACACTTTATGTGCCGCAAAAGCCGGAAAAGTTGCGCTTCGGCATCGACCGCGATTCCACCCGTCGCATGCAGAGCGTATCAGCGCTGTATATCGAGCCGTTTCGGGATGCGCTGGCGGAACTCCGGCGTTCACGCCCCTAGCGGCCTGCCCGAACATGGAGCAGCCGTGTGGCCGCGGTCGTCACCGCCTCCTCCAGTGCGATTTTATCCGTGCACATCCCGACCGACAGGCCGACGCGCGCATCCGCCGGCCCGCCCTGAGGGCGGAGATCATATCCGGTCATCATTGCCGCCCGCAGCCGGTCAGCCTGCACATGGGCGTGCGATGCGGGCAGAATGGCGACAAATTCATCGCCGCCCCATCGCGTGACCAGGCCCGGCGGTGGCGTCGCGTTGGCCAGCCGCCGCGACACGCGCCGCAGCAACGCGTCACCGGCGGCATGGCCATATTGATCGTTGATCGCCTTGAAGCCATCAAGATCGATAAACAGCAGCGCTTTTTCACCTGCCATCCGCGCCCATGCCCGTTCCAGCCCGCGACGGTTGGGCAAGCCTGTCAGCGGATCAAGACAGGCATCCCTCGTCAGCCGTTGCGTTTGCCGCCAAAGCAGCAGGCAGGCGGCCGCCAGCAGTGGCGTCAGATACGAGGAGAGAGGCGCCGGATGCATTTGCCGCCATCAACCGATCGGCTCTCCGGGGTAAGTGCCATAGCTTTGTTCGCGCAACAGGTAACCGCTGCGCCCCCCCGTTTCTACCCGGCACCAGTTCCCTTCGCACATGGTGATTCGCGCCGTCACCCCCGGTTCTGCCTGCCAAACGGGTGGTGCGGACAGATCGGGTCGGGCGTAAAGCGTACGGGTTTGGCGAACGATCTGAACGGTGCGTTCGGTGGACAGCATCGCCCGGTCCATCCAGCCTTCCGTACCGTCTGCGTCGCGAACCTTGCGCCATACATTCCATTCGTGCAGCACTTCCAGCGGCACGCCGGGGCGCGTGAATACCCATAGCACGGGATATTGCTTGCCCGGCCCGGCGCGCAGGAAAGCGCGCCCCGAACGCAGGGACGCAAAGCGCGGCACCGGAAGGCCGGACAGATTCTTCAGCGCATCCTTGTTGGTCGGGCCGCTATCCAGCGAGGGCGGCGGCTCCGCCACGGCTGGCGTCGCCAACAAAAGGAGGGCGCAAAAAAGTAAACGGCAGGATAGCATCTCGGCGTACCTCTTGCCGCGCAATCGTCGGGCTTGCAAGCAGCATGCAAGCGCCTCTAGATACGCGCATGACGTCTGCACCCGCAACTCGCTTCCATAAATATGCGGGCAAGCCCCGCGTGATCGTCACCCGCCGCCTGCCGCAGGCGGTGGAGACACGCATGGCCGAATTGTTCGATGTACAACTGAACCTTACGGACACGCCTTTTACCGACGCGGACCTGGCCGAAGCGATGGCCAATGCGGATGTGCTGGTGCCCACCATCACCGACCGCGTCGACGGCGACCTGATTGCGGGCGCTGGCGAACAATTGAAGCTGATCGCCAATTTTGGCACCGGCGTTGACCATATCGATCTGGAGGCAGCGCGGGCGCGCGGCATCACTGTCACCAACACGCCCGGAACATTGACCGAAGATACGGCGGATATGGCGATGGCGCTGATTCTCGCCGTGCCGCGTCGCTTGTCCGAAGGTGAGGCGCTGGTGCGTTCCGGCACCTGGGCCGGCTGGTCGCCAACGGGGATGCTCGGGCACCGGATCGGCGGCAAAAGACTGGGGATCGTGGGCATGGGCCGGATTGGGCAGGCGGTGGCGCAACGGGCCCGGGCATTCGGCCTCTCCATCCATTATCACAATCGTAACCGTCTGCCGAAAGCGGTCGAAACGTCATTGGAGGCTACCTGGTGGCCGACGCTGGATGCGATGCTCGAACGGGTGGATCTTGTATCGCTGAACTGCCCGGAAACGCCCGAAACGCGGCATCTGATCAATGCGGAACGGCTGCGTCTGATGCAGCGCCATGTTTATCTGGTGAATGTGGCGCGCGGGGCACTGATCGACGAAGCAGCCCTGGCCGATGCGCTGGCGCGCGGCGAAATCGCGGGCGCCGGGCTGGATGTGTACGAACATGAACCGGAAATCACCAAAGCCCTGATCGATTCGCCCAATGTCGTTCTGTTGCCGCATCTTAGCTCCGCAACCTTTGAGGGGCGTCAGGCGATGGGCGAAAAGGTAATTGCCAATATCCGCGTGTTCGCGGATGGCCACCGCCCGCCGGATCAGGTGATCTCCGAATTTTAGGCCGGACAGGCTGAAAGGGTCGCGCCATCGTCGCCTTGCTCCCCCGGCCATCCGTTCGCGCCAAGGAACTGCGGATTGCGCTGATCTGCTACGGCGGCGTCAGCCTTGCCGTTTATATGCATGGCATTACCCGCGAATTGTGGAAATTGCTGCGCGCCAGTGAAGCGCGTCGCTCCGGCCACACGCTGGAAGGGGATAGCGAACCGGTTTGGCAGGCTTTTCTCGACAGTATCGCGGAGACGGTCGATCTGACGGTGGTCTGCGACATTTTATCCGGTGCGTCCGCCGGGGGCATCAACGCCATCATGCTGGGCCGGGCCATCGCGGACGGGCTGGATATGGAGCCATTACGCGAGATGTGGCTGGAACGTGCCGACGTCGAGCATATGCTCGATCCGGAAGCCCGCCCCGGCCGGGCGATGCGTATGGCGCAATTCTACAAACAGCCTTTCGCCTGGGCGGCCACGCACCTGTCCGAGAGCCTCCCGTCGGTCGATGATCCTAAGGTGCGCGCCGAGGTCATGATGAAACTGTCCGGCTTTGTCCGGTCGCGCTGGTTCCAGCCGCCTTTTTCCGGCGTCGGACTGACGATGGTGCTTTATGATGCGATGCAGGCGATGGAGGCTTCGCCACCTGGCCCGCCGTTGCTGCCGCCGGGGATCGGGCTGGATCTTGCCGTCACCACGACGGATTATCATGGCATGACGGCCCGGCTGCCGATCCATTCGCCGCCGTATGTGATGGAGAAGGAGCATCGGCGCATCTTCGCGTTTCAGGCAGCGGCGCGGCGGGATTGGCCGGAAGCGACACCTGCCCGCCGGCTGGGGGATTTGCCCGGACTGACATTCGCAGCCCGCGCCACTTCCTGTTTCCCCGGAGCATTTCCGGCAGCGCACATCGGCGAGATGGATGATCTGCTGCGGAAGCGAGGCGAGGCGTGGCCAGGGCGCGAAGATTTCGTGACCATGCATCTTGCCGGCGATCGCGCGCCCGAGGATATCCGCCTGATCGACGGCTCCATCCTGAACAATGCGCCTTTCGGGCCGGCGCTCGAGGCCATCAGGCTAAGGCCATCGCATCACGACGTGGATCGACGCTTCGTTTATATTGACCCCACGCCCGGTATTTTTGATGAGGACGAATCGCCGGATCGCCGCCCGCCGGGCTTTTTCACTACCATTTTGCGCGCGCTGGCCGACATTCCGCGGGAACAGCCCATTCGCGATAGTCTGGAGGCGATCAGCGCCACCTCCGCGCGCATTCGTCGTTTTGGGGAGGTGATCGAGGGGATGACGCCCGCAGTCGATGCCGCCATCCGCCGCGCCGTCGGTCATCGCTTCTTCATTTTCAATCTGTCGCCCGATCGGCTGGCGAGGGGCCGGTCACGCATCCAGTCAGTTGCTGCAAGAGAGGCGGGCTTCGCCTTCGCCGGCTATGCGCAGTTGAAGCTCCGCATCGTGCTGGAAACCGCCGCTGAACTGCTCATCCAGGCCTCTGGCGGGCCTATGGGGCAGGCCGAACGTGCGGAAATACAGCATCTGCTGGTCGCCGCCGCGCGCGCGCGCGGCGCGTTCGATCATGACGCCGCCACGGGCCGGGACGCACCTGCCAGCCCCTATGTGGCGATGTTGCGGGGACTCGATATCGGATTTCGTATCCGCCGCCTGCGTTTCGTGCTGCGCTGGCTGAACCAGACCCTGGCTGGCCTGACCGTCGGGGTTGAACCGGCGGATCGCGACCTGATCGAGCAGATCAAAACCGGATTGCACACGGTGCTCGCTCCCTTCGTTACCCGTCAATCCCATGCCGGCGCCACGCGTCCGGATATGGTTGCCGCCGCCGCCCAATCCTTGCTGGAAACGCCGGATATTGGCAGTGCTTCCGATGCGTTGGACGCGCTGGCGTCTTCGCTCGATTTGTCGTCCCTGGATGGCGAGGCGGACCGGATCATTGTGGGCGCGGTGGAAAACCCGCAACTGTCCCGCAATGTGCGGGAAGGTTTGCTGCGTGCCTTCCTCGGCTTCCCTTTTTACGACATCGCGATCCTGCCGCTGATGCCCGAAGAAAGTTCCGACAGTTTCCTGGAGCTGAGAGTGGACCGTATTTCTCCGCAGGACGCGCAAATGTTACGCACCGGTGGCATGCGTGCGACACTCAAAGGATGGCAACTAAATAATTTTGCAGCATTTTTTAGCCGGGCGTATCGTGAAAACGACTATTTATGGGGCCGTCTGCATGCTGCCGAGCGCTTCGCCGATATTGTGCTTTCCTCCGCTCGTGGCAGTGGCGCGACAGACATGGATGCAAGTGCCTGGAAGAAAAAGCTCTTTATGGCTATCCTCGATTCCGAACGGGCACATCTGAGCGAGATACAGCCCTTGATCGATGAACTTGTGGAACAGGTTAGCGGAGAGACGGATTCATAAGCCCGTCGCCCAGCTTCGCAGGGGGCGAAGTTTTGGCGTCTTCTTGGCGATATGCTCGCCCATGCGGCGGAGAAGCATGTCGAGCGATTCGATTGCTTCGAACAGATAGGGCCCCTTGTTGAGCATGACGCATTCTGCCCGCACCGCCATTGCCGCATCCGTCATTTCGCCGCGAGAAGGGATGCCTTTCTTCAGATAATTTTCCAGTACCTGGGTTGCCCAGATCACCGGAATTTGCGCGGCTTCACATAACCACAGGATTTCCTCCTGCATTTCCGCGAGGCGTGCGAAACCGATTTCGACTGCCAGATCGCCGCGTGCGATCATCACGGCCGTGGGCTGCTGTCCGGCGGCGCGTATCATCATGTCCGGCAGATTGCGTACGGCGCGCCCGGTTTCGATCTTCAATACCAGTCCGAGGGTGCGCCAGTCGTCCGGGCGTTCGCGGGCAAGCGCTTCCTGAAGCCGGATCACATCATCGGCATGTTGCACAAAGGAATATTGGACGCCATCGGCGTGGCGGGCAATGAAGCCGAGCGCCTCGCGATCCTCAAAGGTAAGGGCTGGCACACTGAATTCGGCGTCGGGAAAGTTGATGCCCTTTTCGGGCTTCAGCCTGTAGCCCTTTTTTGCGGGCCCGCCAACGACGCGGACCGCCACGCCCCACGGTTCACGCCGTTCGACATGGGTAAACAGCTCGCCATCGTCGATAAAAATGCGGTGGTCGATTTCGGACGCTGCCAGTGCTTCCGCCAGCGTACATTCCACTGCGGGCAGATTTTCTTCCACTTTCCCGATTTGCCCCGGCAGGACGATCGCCAGTTCATCCCCCGGCCTCAGGCGCCGGTTATCCACGGGCCGGATGTCACCGGTGCGGATCTTCGGTCCGGCGAGGTCCATCATCACCCGCATGCGCCGGCCGGTTTTCTCCGTTGCCTCCCCGACATGATCGATCATGCGGCCCCATATTTGTTCATCGTCATGGGCGCAGTTGATCCGTACCGCTTCGACGCCAAGCTCCGCCAGCCGCACCATAAAGCTGGCGTCGTCGGCAGCCTCGGATGGCAGCGTCACCATCAGATGCACGCCGCTTTCGTGCGAGCATTCGCCAAACAATGTGCGGGTGCGCGCGGCGATAAGCTCTTCGCCGGCGAAGAAATCGGGGCTCGGCGGTGGCAGCGGCGTTTCACCGCCGTCGAGGATGCGCAGCACATCGCGCACCGCGTCCAGCGTCGGCATCACCCGCCCCTCGGCCCGGCCAAGCGAGGACAGCCCACGCTCCATCAACCGTCGCTGCAACTGGCGAATATCGTGTGTACGGAAGCTGAGGTAGCGGGCGAAATTTTCCGCGCTGGAGGTAAAGTCCGGCTGCGCAATCCAGCCCTCCCAGCGGCTGGCAATTTGCCGACCGCTGATGTCCACCGCGTCCCGCAATTGCTCGACTTCCCGCTGCAGATCGGAAATGTCCCGGGCCGTCATGCTATCCGCCTTTCCTGCCTGTTGATCGTCCTGGCCATCATGGCACAAATAGCAGGCCGGCGTCGCCCATTCCTGCCACTTGACCAACGCCCGCCGGTTTGATCGGTTGCGGAGTTGTCCTGGCCGGTTCATGATGCCGGGCAACGAATGGCCGATCCGACATCGGGGAGAAAATTTATGCATGTGAACCGTCTCGACCATGTTAATATCCGGACGCCGGCGCTGGCTGAAACGGTGGCGTTTTATGAGTCGGTGCTTGGATTTCGTCGCGGCGCAGTAGCGGCCCCGGTCGACCAGAACCGGAATGCCTGGCTTTTCGACAAGGCGGGCAAGCCGCTGATTCACGTCAGTATGCCGGATGAAAATGAGCCGGCGCGAAATGTGGGAAATACCAGCCGGCTGGATCATATTGCATTTGATTGTACCGGCGTCGATGAAATTGCCGGGGTGCTCGGAAACCTCGGCGTGCCTTATGACTATCGCGATCTTTCCACGCATGGCTTTGTACAGTTTGTCGTACGCGATCCTAATGGAATAAGCGTGGAACTGAATTTCCGGACAAGCTGAGAATTGCCAGCCTGACACAGGCTGGCAACCATAAAGACTGGCCAGTCAGGCCCGCTCGTGCAGTTGGGCCACATCCTCGCCAAGCGGGATCAGCGCATCTTCGTCGAACCGGGTGATTTTCCAGCCGGCAGCGGTGCGGACATAATCGATATCGTAGCAGCAATAGACGAGGACCTGCTGATCCTTCGCGCCAATTGCACGGGCAAAGACATAGCCTCGCGCCATCGCTGTATTCTCTTCGAGTTTCCGAATCTGAAAATTCGTTACATGATGACAATGGTGGCGGGTATCGGCGAAGACACCGGTAAAGAATTTGCGGATCGCGTCATGACCCTGGCATGTATCAAGGCCGAGGTCGCTGACATCAAAAATGGCATCCGGCGTAAAACAATCAACCAGGCTGTCCAGGTCGGACATGGAATCTACGGCTGCATAATATTGCAGAAGAACGTTTTCCAGAGCGGCGCGGTCTTCGATGATTTGTACGCGTTGTTCCAGTGTGCTCATATTTTTATCTCCCATTCTGTATAGACTCATATTACCGGCGTCGGTCAGAGCTTCCAGAAGCATATGATTAGGTCGCGATAGCCGACTCGTCCAGTAACAGGATGTACAGGGACTCCAACTTCATGCCCATTGGGAGTAGGATGTGGTGCACGGCATCACCGGGCAGAGAAGGAGATCGGCCATGTCCAGCTTCGACCAGGACCGGGTTATATCGATCCTGAACAATATCCTCGAACAGGAACTGGCGGGTGTGGTGCGATATACCCATTATTCGTTCCTGATTTTCGGTTTCGGGCGTATTCCGATCGTCTCATGGTTGCGCGATCAGGCGAATGAATCCCTGAATCATGCACAACAAGCTGGTGAATTGATTACGCATTTCGGTTGTTATCCATCACTTGAAATCGGACCTTTGCTGGATAGCCACAAGTTCGACATCGCCACGATCTTGCGGGAATCGGCGGAAACGGAAGCAAAAGCGCTTGCCTGTTATCGCGAATTGCTGGCGGAGGTCGAAGGCAAATCCGTGATGCTGGAAGAGTATGCGCGACAGATGATTTTGACCGAGGAACTGCACGCGGGAGAGGTCGACAAGATGTTGCGGAAAAGCGGCCACCTTCAGGAAGCCGCTCCTTCGTCGGGCCGCTGAATCCCGGGGTTTCTTCAAGAAACCCCGGGTAAAGGAAATTACCAGTTTACGCGGAACGACAAGCCATATTCGCGTGGCGCTTTGTAAGAAACCTGCGAGAATAAACCAGTGTTCCATGTCGCGGCTTCTACATAGCGATTGTCGAACAGATTATTGACCCACAATTCTACAGACCAGTTTTCATTCGCCGGTGTCCAGCCAACATTGGCGCGGACAATATGGGTCGGCTGGATGTGCACGATTGGCGGATTGGTCAGGCCCTGCAGGAATTTGGAAGCGGTATAGGAATAGTTCGCCCCCATATTCGCCGTGCCGCCGATCAGGTCGAACCGATAATCCGCCCCCGCCGTGGCGGCCCATTTCGGCGAGTTCTGAAGACGACGGCCCGCGAGGTCATCGAAACCGCCGGTCAGAGGGTTAAAGAACAGGAAGTCATCATAGGTTGCATCAAGATAGGCTGCCGTCCCTGTGAGGGTCAGGCCATCTATGGGCAGGGCCGTTACCTCCAGTTCCGCGCCTTTGATCGTGGATTTGGCCGCGTTGAAGATGGAGGTGCCGATCTGCGTCGGCCCTTCACCTTCCACGATATAGTTCTGGGAAACCTGCATATCCTTGTATTTCGTATAGAATACAGACAGGTTGGTACGCAGGCGCCGGTCGAGCAGATCCGCTTTCACACCCGCTTCAAATGTGTCGACGGTTTCCGGCCCGAATGGCCCGATATCCTGTGGTTGGGAGATACGGCCGACAAAACCGCCCGATTTGAAGCCACGGGCATAATAACCATAGAGAAGAATGTCATTCGCAACCTGATAGTCCAGCCCGAGTTTCCAGCCGAATTTATCCCATGATTTTTTGCCCGTTACATCGAAGCCGCCAATTGAGGGCGATCCAAAGAACTGGGCAGGGCCATCAGGGTTGAGGAAATTCTCGATACCGGCATCCATTTCTGTCTTTTCATGCGTATAGCGAATGCCGGCCTGGAAACGCAGGCGATCCGTCAGATCGATAAAGGTCTGGGCGAAAAGCGAACCGGACCAGTTATCCTGCTCCTGCATATTAAACTGGCTGAAGCCTGGCGCGGCGAACTCGAGGATGAGACTGGAGAAATGATCGTAATGTGTCTTTAGATAAAAGCCGCCCACCAACAGGTTGATCGCATCCGTGATATCGACAGAGGTGCGGAGCTCCTGACTGAGTTGCCAGCCTTTCGTGTGCCGGTAGGTATCCAGAGCGAAGGCAGGATTGGCCGTTGCGTCATTATCGGTATATTCGGTGAGATTGAATTCCTTATACCCTGTGATCGCGGTTACATCGCCAATTCCGCTATTTTGCCAGTTGATCGTCAGCGTACCACGATAGGTATTCATGTCGCTGATATCTGGCACGGAACTGTTGGCCGAAAAATATTTCTTCGGTGCCTTGCAGGGCTGCGTCGTAGACACGCACGGGCTTTGATACATCGGCAGTTTTTGACCCGGATGCATTGTTCCCGGCGGATCGTAAACGAGATCGCCCGGCACCGAACCGCTGACAACAACCGGCGAGCCATTACGGGCGCGGCCATATTCACCGGACAGGGTAATATCGAGATCTGCTGTGGGCGTATATCTCAAATAGCCGCGCAGCGCCGTGACATTCCGGCTGCCCATGTCGCTGCCATCCATAATATTTGTATAAAAACCATCACGGCCGGTGTGCATCACTGCAATTTTACCGGCAAGCAGCTCATCGACCAGCGGAATGTCCACGGCGGCCTTGATATCGATCCGGTCGTAATTGCCGAACGTGACTTCCGCCTTGCCGCCAAATTCGCCCGTAGGTTGTGCAGTGGTAACCTGCACGACGCCGCCGGTGGTGTTTGCACCGAATAGCGTGCCCTGGGGACCACGCAAAATCTCAATACGGTCAACATCGAAAAGATCGAGGAGCGCACCCATCGAGAAATATTGCGGGACTCCATCCTGTACGATTGAAACGGTATTGCCCGCGAACGGGTCCGGTTCGATTACGCCAATCCCGCGGATCGTGAAAACAGCGCTGTTCGGGGTATTGGTGAAGGTATTGATCTGGATATTGGGAACGTGCCCCTGCAGCCCCTGAAGTGTTGTCGCATGCAGGTTGTCGACCATTTCCCCTGTAACGGCGGATACAGAGATCGGAACACTTTGCAGGCTTTCGGCGCGCTTTTGCGCTGTCACCACGATGTCCTGAAGGCCGCCTGCCGCCGGCGCGTCCTGCGCAAGAGCGGGAAAGGACGTGATCGCTACAAGCGAAATGGCCGTGCAGCGCAAAAAAATAGCAGGTTTCATGGCGTTTATCTCCCTAAAATATATGTATTTTTTACTTGGTTGATGCCGCGTTTGGACACGTTCGCAAGTTTGCGCTGCCCGACATGGTTTTACAAATGGAATATCGATGAAATCCTGCGCATGTGACCTTGCAGGCTGGCCCTGTGGTTTTGATGCATCGGTGGTTTGTCCCGTCCCGCGCCGGTCATCGCGATGCGCGCTGCCGGATTTTTCCTCACCCTTCCGCTTCGGACTACCATGGCGTTTTTCCATTTACAACGTTGTTGTATAAAAATTTGGAGTTTATGGATGCTTCTGTGGCGATGGGAGTCTCACGGAAAAGTCGACATGGGCGGGGTCCGGTCAGTCGCGCCACTGAAACATCAGGAGGAGGTATATAAATGGCGAGAATTTCGGTGCCGCTGGAGGAAAAAAATGCGCTGGAAGAAGCGCTGATCAACTATTGCACGATGGTGGATTCGCTATCGGATATCGATGGAATCGTTGACTGCTTCACGGAAGATGCCCTGCTGGATCTTTCTGGCCTGAAGCTGGATGTCTATCGGGGTGCAGATCGTATCCGCGAATTTTATACGCGGGTGTTCAAGGACATGAGTCATCATATGCATATGATGACCAACTTCCGGGTAACGGCCTATGATGGTGCGACGGCCAGCGTCTATGCCTATGTTGCCGGTATGGGACGGTCGCAGGCCGGCATCGATGTACTGGTTTATGTTTATTATGATCTGGATTTGAGGAAGTGTGCCGATGGCATATGGCGGTTCAGCCGGTTTTACGAAGCGCCGCAATTGCCTATGCCTTCATCTGTAACTGAAGTTCACGGGTAAAATTTGCGATACTCGGGGCCGAAGGGTCCGGAGTATTCACATGAGATACGGCTGCGAGTAATCAATCGGCCATATCATTATTGGCATATTCTTTTTCAGGGAGTTGGTGATTGCCGAGGAAGGTGGATCACAATGAGCGGCGTGCGGCTATCGCTAACGTTGTGGAGAAGCTGGTATTCGAGCGCGGCATTGAAGCGCTAACAATTCGGGATGTCGCAAAAGAACTCGGATACAGCACCACGATCGTTTCACACTATTTCAGTAGTAAACTGGAAATGCTCCTTTTTACGCATCAGACTTCCAGAAGTCGCGCGGAGAAGACTCTGCGGGAAGCGATCGACGAGGAAACCGATCTGCTGGAGTGTCTGGAAGTGCTTCTGCCCATCAGCAAGGAGCGCTGGCGGGACTGGCATACGTGGTTTGCGTTCTGGGGCATGGCGCCGGAAGACCCATCGGTCAGCGATGAGTGGCGAACCGGCACATCCGAAGCGAACATGCTGTTCGCCAGACTCGTGCAGCGCGCCCAGGCGAAGGGCCAGATTTCCATGGATGTGGACGCCCGGGCGGCTGCAACGGAAATACAGATTTATATAAACGGGATAGCGTCGCTGGTCGCACAGGATAGAAAATCCTGGCCCGCAGATCGTCAAAAGGATTTGTTGCGACATCTGCTTTCGGCTCGATTGCTGGCGGCTGCACCGCCCGCCTGTCCCGTTTCAGGGTAGCCTGCTTTCCCAAAAAGGTTATTCTGTCGCAGTCCTGATGGCTTTTGGAAAGGATGCATATCCATGTCCGGGAAGATGAAAGCGGCGATATTCGTTGAAAAGAACAGAATCGTGCTGGATGAAAAGCCGATACCGGATGTGGGGCCGCTCGATGCGCTGATGCGCATCACCACCACCACGATCTGTGGCACCGATATTCATATTCTGAAAGGCGAATACCCGGTCGAAAAAGGGCTGACGATTGGACATGAACCGGTCGGCGTGATCGAGAAACTCGGTTCCGCGGTGGGGGGTTATGAAGAGGGCCAGCGGGTAATTGCAGGGGCCATCACGCCTTCCGGTCACAGCTATGCCTGCCTGTGCGGCTGCGCATCACAAGACGGGCCGGGCACGAAACATGGCTTCAAGGCGATGGGCGGCTGGAAATTCGGCAACACCATCGACGGCTGCCAGGCGGAATATGTGCTGGTGAAGGACGCGATGGCCAATCTCAGCCCGGTGCCCGCGCACCTCAGCGACGAGGAAGTGCTGATGTGCCCGGACATCATGTCGACGGGTTTTTCCGGAGCCGAACGCGGCGGCGTCAGGATCGGCGATATGGTCGCGGTGTTTGCCCTCGGCCCGATCGGCTTGTGCGCGGTGGCCGGCGCGAAACTGATGGGCGCGACTACGATCATCGGCGTCGATACGGTGCCCGAACGCATGGCGGTCGCCAAACAACTGGGGGCCGATCATGTGGTTGATTTCAAGGCCGGCGATCCGGTCGAACAGATCATGGCGCTGACTGATGGCCGGGGCGTGGATGTGGCCATCGAGGCCCTTGGCACGCAGGGCACATTCGAATCCAGCCTGCGTGTGTTGCGGCCGGGCGGCACGCTGTCGAGCCTCGGTGTATATTCCAGCGATCTGAAAATCCCGCTCGGCGCTTTTGCAGCGGGCCTGGGAGACACGCGCATCGTCACCACCCTCTGCCCCGGCGGCAAGGAGCGCATGCGGCGACTGATGGAAGTCTGCGGCTCCGGACGACTGGACCTGAAACCACTGGTGACGCATCGGTTCAAGCTGGACGATATCGAGGAGGCCTACGATCTTTTCGGCAACCAGCGCGACGGGGTGCTGAAGGTGGCGATTACGCCCTGATTGCAGCCACACACCCTGAAGGCTGTTTTGTGAAACAAATGTTTCACATGATCATTGGCTGGCAATGTGGCTATTGCTACACACTCTCCCCAGAGCGCATCGAATCGCGCCATTCGGGAGGAATGCCATGGCCATTGTCGATCCGGTCGAAGACCGGCTTGCCGTTCGTGCACTGTCACGCAGCGCGATGCCGATGGCGGGGCCGCCTGCCGGGCCAATGACAGCCATTGTCGCACAGCTGTCGCTTGCCGCCGCTTGAGGACGCGGCTTCCTTTCCAGCGCGCCTGACCCGGTTACAGGAGATCTTTCATGAGCGAAATAACACCCTTTTCCAGCTCGATCGCCGAACGCTTTGTCAACGAGATATTTCCGGCCCGGTACAAGTCCGGCGCGTTGAAAAGCGAGCGTTATACATCGCGCGATTTTGCCGATGCCGAATGGGAAAACGTCTTTACCAAGACCTGGCTGGTGGTTGGCCGCACGAACGAAGTCCCCGAGGAAGGCGATTATATCACCCACGAAATCGGTCCCGAGACCTTTCTGATCGTCAGGCAGGCAGATGGCAGTGTGCGTGCCTTCTATAATGTCTGCCAGCATCGCGGGAACCGGCTGGTCCATGCCAAAGAGGGCAGTCAGCCGTCTTTTACCTGCGATTATCACAGCTGGAAGTGGGGCATCGACGGGTCCTTGCTTTCCGTGCAGGACGAGGGGGATTTCTCGCAAGGGACGCCGTGTGGCCGCGTGCGGTTGGCAGAAGTCCGGTGTGAGGTGTTCAAGAGCTTCATCTTCATCAACATGGATGACGAGGCCGTCGATCTCAAAACCTATCTGGGCCCGATCTGGGACCGCTGGCAGGCTTATCCGGTTGAGGAGATGGTCCGCGTTCAGGCGCTGTCGATCCGCCTCCCCAGCAACTGGAAAGGGCTGATCGACAACTTCAGCGAAGTCTATCATTTCGCCACGGTCCACGGATCGTTCCTGGGATACCTGGAAGACGATTACCGTGACATCAATTGCTCGGTGTTCGATGAAGGACACACCATGCTGAACATGAAAGCGGGGGTGCCTTCCGCGCGCCATCTGGCTTCGGCTATGGCGCCAATCAGCGATCAGCTTGCCGCCGAACTGCGCCAATGGGATCTCGACCCGACGGATTTCGTGGCGGACCCAACAGCAACCCGCGCCGCGCTGCAGCGCCAGAGGCGCAAGCTTGGCCCGTCGCGGGGGCATCACCACTATGAAAACATGACAGATAGCCAGCTGACCGACAGCCATCACTATACCATCTTCCCCAACATTGCCGCCGGGATGCTGGCCGATGGCATCCTGTTCCACCGCCTGCGCCCGCACGCGACGGACCCGCAGCAGTGCTATTACGACGTACATTATTACGCATTCGGAGAGGATACGTTCACGCGCATTTCTACGTCGGAAGGCGGCAGCGGTGGCAAGCGTGAAGATGTTCCGATCGAGGAACTGAACTACGGAGATCGCAGCCTCGGTGAATTGCTCGACGGAGATGTCGCCACAATGGTCGGGCAGCAGGCTGGTTGGCGTTCACGCGGGTACAGGGGCGGAGAGCTTTCAGACCAGGAGTTCCGGCTCGCATTCTTTCACTACATGATTGATCGCTACATCGCCGGATACCGGCCCGGGCGGAAGGAACAGGGGCGATGATCGATCCCGGCGCGCAGCGACGCGCTCTGGCCGAGGACGGGGCAATCCATATCCCGGGTCTGATTCCGCCCGGGATGCTGCCAACACTGGCAGCTATTTTCGACTGGAGCATCGCCAACCCGAGCAACAATGCTCATAACTTCGAGCCTACGCCTGCCAGCCCGGGGCGCTTTTATGCTGACATCAACAATCCGATGATCCCGCGCGGCGGCTCGCCTTATGACGCCTTGCTTGTGGAATCGCATTTGGGCGATGTCCTGAAAGAATTATGGGGCTCGCGCGCTATCTGGTTCCTCTATGAGCAGGTCCTGCTGAAAGAGGGCGGCGCAACGCGACGGACACCATGGCATCAGGATTCATCATACCTGCCGATCAAGGGAGACATGATCGCAGTGATCTGGATTACACTGGAGGAAACACCGGCAGAAAACGCACTGGAATTCGTTCAGGCTTCGCATCGCGGTCCTTTATATGACGGCAGCGCCTTTGACCCTGCCGACGATACAGTCCCGGTATATGGGGACGGATCGATGCCGCGCTTGCCCGATATCGAAGCGGATCGCGGCAAATGGCCGATCCTGTCATGGGATGTGCAGCCCGGCGATGCACTGGTCTTTCATCCGGCGACGCTCCATGGCGGTGCACCGACCCGGGCCGGATATCGCCGCCGCACGCTGTCGCTGCGCTTCTTCGGTGAGGATGCAACCTATCAGCCACGCTCTGCCAATGGCGTGCGGGGCATAGGCATCGAAGGCGAAACAATCTGGGACAAGCTCGGGAAGTGCCTCAAGCCCGGCGATCCACTGCGGCACTCTGATTTTTTACAGGTGCGCTACGCCACGGACTGACACAGTATCCAAAAAAGGGGAGAGCCGAATGAACGATCCTGAATGGAAGGCGATCGACGCGATCAAGTCTCTCAAGGCCCGCTATTTCCGTTTCCTGGACAGCAAGAATTACGGTGGGCTGGATACCATCTTCACCGACGACGCTGTGATCGACGTACGCGGCTCGACCACCCCGGGTGACGGGGAAGGTCCGGCGGTTGCGGGCCTCGACGACGAGGTTATGACCGGGCGCCAGTTCAAACAGTTCTTCCGCACCGGCATCGGCCATCTGGTGACGGTCCACCATGGTCATATGCCGGAAATCGTTCTGGAAACAGCAGATACGGCCCGCGCCATCTGGGCATTCGAGGATCATCTCTGGTTTCCTGGCGGCAGTCCGTTCCGCAAAATGCATGGATGGGGACATTATCACGACCGTTATGTCCGCACAGACATCGGCTGGCAGGTTTCGGCTATGAAAATCACCCGCATCAGAACGGAAACGCTGCCATGGTAGGCTAACGTCCGTCCGGTCTTAGAATCAATAATATGGGAGGAAGGGTGGACCTTGAACTGCGAAACAAGCAGGTGGTGATCAGCACCAACTTGTTGCAACGCATGATCGGCGAGTGCGCGCGCCCTTGCGGTGCATTTGACCCCGTTTCCCAAATCCATGGCCGCAAAGCCAGCCACGAGACGATGGGGCTGCCTTTTTCAATACCGAATTCACGAACGACAGGGAGAATGGATCACCATGGATGAGCGGGAACGCAAAATCAGCCAACTGATCGACAGTAACGAAATTTATGCCGTGATTGCACGGTATTGCCGCGGTGTGGACAGGGGTGATGTCGACCTCATTCGCTCGGTCTATCATGAAGATGCGACCGACGATCATGGCATGTTCAAGGGCCTCGGCGTGGATTTTGCTCCCTGGATCGTGGACTGGAATCGCACCAACATACGGCTGTCGCAGCATTTTATCGGCAACTTCCTCTGCGAGGTCGATGGCGACGTGGCGTTCACGGAAACCTACTGTATTTCCTTCAGCGAAGATTTCAACGGTAACAACGCCACCGTTTACAATCGCTATATTGATCGTTTCGAGAGAAGGAACGGTGAGTGGAAGATAGCATCGCGCGTTTGCGTACTCGATCTGACCCGCATCGATCCCGTTACGCCATCGTTCGGAGATGTCCCGGGGTGGGATTTCAAATGGGGTACGGCTGATCGCAACGACCCCTCATATAGTGAAGGTTCGCATTCTATTTTCAAGAATTAAATAAAATAAATTATACAACTGTTTTTAAATAAAAATATCAGCAATTAGACCGGGAGAGTGGATAGTGGTTTATAATTTGCCAAACAATCCTTTTTACAATAATTTCAGGCCACATATTATAGCGACCGCTTCTGTTATTGCACTGCTCTCATCTGCGGCACAGGCTCAGGAAACGACTGGCGACAGTCGCGGAGGCCTGCAGGAAATCGTGGTCACCGCGCAGAAACGCGCTGAAAACCTTCAGAGTGTGCCAATCGCAGTTTCTGCCGTTACGGGTGATTCTATCGAGAAGATGCAGGCGGTGAACCTGCAGGGTCTGCAAGGAGCCGTGCCGTCCATCCAGATCGGTAGCTTCTCCAACACGCCGAACTCCGCAGTTTTCACGATCCGCGGCATCGGTGTTATCGATCCCGATCCATATGCCGGCAACACTGTGTCCATCGTGCTCGACGGCGTACCGCAATATTTCAACGTGGGCGCCTTGGTGGACCTGTTTGATGTGGAGCGGGTGGAAATTCTGCGTGGCCCGCAGGGCACTTTGTTCGGCGCCAATACCACCGGGGGTGCCGTCAATGTCGTAACGCGACAACCAACCGGTGAATTCGGTGGTCGAGCCGAAGTTACCGTCGGCAACTGGAACCGTCTGGACGTCAAGGCAGCGGTCGATTTCCCGATTATCGAAGACGTGCTCGCCGGTAAGGTAGCTGCCATGCACCATGGCCGCGAT
The DNA here is from genome assembly GCA_041675905.1 of Sphingomonadaceae bacterium. GTDB lineage: Bacteria > Pseudomonadota > Alphaproteobacteria > Sphingomonadales > Sphingomonadaceae > Sandaracinobacteroides. Next base: position 51,464 of record JBAYSX010000008.1, read on the forward strand.
GGCTGGGTAACCAACATTGTCGACGGCTCCGATATGGGCAGCGTCAACAACACGCAGGTTCGTACTTACCTGAAGTTCACGCCTGTCGACAATTTCCAGGCGACCCTGATGGGAAGCTATGAACGGTCGCGTGGTGGCGCCCCGATTGTCGTGAACGGCGCCGTTCCGGGGGAGGCGCGCTATGTCGCGCCGGGCACCCTGCTTCCGGGTTCATCGCTGCCGCAATATGCCAATCCGTGCCCTGACATCACGCAGCGCTGCAAGGCGCCAGACAAATACTATTCTGCCAATGATGGTGTGCCTGACATGAGCGATATGGATACATATCGTCTGAACCTGACGATGAACTGGGACGATACGCCGATTGGCGATATCACCTCGATCACCGCCTACAAGCACTTCAAGTTGACCGAGTTCACCGATCAGAACGCGACTGCACAGATTGCTGATGCCACTTACCGCGGCACCAAAGGATGGCAGTTCAGCCAGGAACTGCGCACCAGCGCCGACATCAACGACGCCATCAATCTCCAGATTGGCGGCAATTACATGAAAACACATTACGATCAGTTCCAGAACTTCCTGATCCAGTTCGCTTTGCCCGGATTCAGTCAACTCACGCTGCAGGATCAGGACAACTGGTCTGGTTCATTGTTCGCCCATACGTATATCGAGCTTACCGAACGGCTGAAACTGCAGGCAGGCGTTCGCTATACGCACGAAAAGACCTCCATGGAGGCCGGCGTGTACAATTTCCTGAGTAGCGACGGCGTGGCCCAATTCTTTGGCTCTACCCCCCTGGGCGGTTTCACCACAAACGGCAGCAAGTCCTGGGACAAGTTGGGATGGAAGGTTGGTCTGGACTATCAGGCGACCGACCACATGATGCTTTATGGCTACTACGCACGCGGTTTCAAATCGGGCGGATTTGTAGGCCGTATCACGCTGCCGCAGGACATTGGTCCGTTCAACCCTGAAACTGTCGATACCTTCGAAGTTGGTATCAAGGCCGATTGGTTCGATAATCGGCTTCGCACCAACCTGTCCGCGTTCTACACCAACTATCGCGACATGCAGGTGGCTCAGGTCTATTGGGTTCCCAACGAGCAGGGCGTTCTCGTCAACGGCAACACGATTCTCAATGCGGGCAAGGCCGAAATTAAAGGCTTTGAATTTGAAACGACAATCGTTCCGATCGATGGTCTGGTCCTGACCGGCTCGGTCGCCTATCTCGACGCCAAGTATAAGGAGTTTGATCTTAACGAGATCATTCTGGGCGTGCCAACCACACGCAATCTTGCAGGTTACCGTCTGCAGAATGCCCCCAAATGGGCCGGTTCGGCTGGAGCTACATATGAATTCCGGGCAGGATCGGGCCAGGCTACTTTAGGCCTGAACTACAGTTACACCGGAAAGAAATATAACACGTCGCTTCTTAATACGCCGCGCGCAACCGTTCAACCAACGCACTATGTAAACGGCAATATTGAGTGGAGCCCGGAGAGCGAAAGGTGGTCGATCGGTCTTTGGGGACGCAACCTCTTCGATAATCGCTATATTTCGAGCGTATATGATGCGCCAGGTGTGTTCGGACTGGTAAACTATGCGCCGCCGCGTGAATACGGTGCTACGTTCAAGTATAATTTCTAACTCTTCGCGCTGCCGGGCCGCTGGCGCACCAGCACCAGCCCGGCAGTACGCACGGGCCGCCCGTCTTTCAGCTATAGGCTTTGGTGGGCGGATTCGCGGGCATATTGGCGGTTCCCAGAAATATCAGCGCATTTTGGCGGAAGAGGTGGGATTCGAACCCACGGACGGGTTGCCCCGTCGCTGGTTTTCAAGACCAGTTCCTTAAACCACTCGGACACTCTTCCATACCGATCCAGAGGCTTGCCCGGAGCCTCCGGTAGCTTTCAAGGCCGCTGCCTTCAACCTCCCGGCTACTCTTCCCGTTATCATCCTGCTGCGCCTAATGCGGTGAAGGCCAGGTGGCAAGAGCGATGTTCGCGCAGGAGATATTTCGCCAGGGGGTTTCACGCACCGCTCGGGATGTGGCACAGGTATGTTCATGCGGTATTTTTCGATACTTGCGGCCCTGGGGGCCACATTCCTGGCCATGGCCCCGGTGCAAGCGGATGAGGCCGGATTTTCGGCCTGGCTTGTGCAATACCGGCAGGGGGCGGTGCAGCGCGGCCTGTCGGCAGAATGGATCGACAAGGCGCTGGCTGATGCGGTCTATACGCCCCGCGTCGTGGAACTGGATCGGGCGCAACCGGATGATTCGGGGCGGCGCAATGTGTTCGCTTCCTACCTCGATCGCCAATTGACTCCGCAGCGGATTGCGGACGGTCGGGCACGCGCCAGCGCCCATTCGAGCGCATTGAAGCGGATATCAGCGGAAACGGGTGTGCCCGGTGCGATCATCGTGGCGATCTGGGGGATGGAGACCAGTTACGGGCGCATTACCGGCGGTTTCGATTTGCCATCGTCGCTGGCTACACTCGCTTATGATGGCCGGCGCGCCGAATTGTTCACGCGCGAACTGGATGCGCTGGTGCGGATGGTGGGCGAGGGCCGGGCGGATCGGTCGCAACTGCGCGGCAGTTGGGCGGGGGCATTCGGCCAGCCACAATTTTTGCCCTCCAGTTATCTGGGTTATGCGAAAGATGGCGATGGAGACGGACGCGCCGATATCTGGAATTCCGTGCCGGACACTTTCGCCTCTATCGCCAATTATTTGCGGGAACATGGCTGGCAGCGCGATATCCCCTGGGGTTTTCGCGCCGTTGTGCCGCGCAATTTCGACCGCGTCTCGATTGGCAACCCGGAAAAACCTGAAAGCTGCATCCGCCCGATGCAGGCGCACAGTCGCTGGCGGACAGCGGGCGAATGGCGGGCAGATGGCTTCATTCCGATGAACGCCTTGTGGCCGGCGGATGACGTGCCGATGACCCTGGTAGAACCCGATGGACCAGATACCGGTGCGTATCTGACGACGGCAAGCTATCGCGCCATCATGGAATATAATTGCTCCAATTTTTATGCTCTATCCGTTGCGTTACTGGCCGATGCAGTTCAATCAGTTCTTCGTAATTAGTTGCGCGCTGCTGATGGCGGCGTGCGCCAGCCAGCCGAAGCGTGTCGCTACATCTTCGCCCGCCTCGCCCGCGCCGGGGGTGAAGGTGGGCAAACCGTATCAGGTATTTGGCAAAACCTATATCCCGCACGACGACCGCACCTATGAGGAGCGCGGGATTGCCAGCTGGTATGGGCCAACCTTCCATGCCAAACCGACGGCCAATGGCGAGATTTACAATCAGGATGATGTGACGGCGGCGCACAAAACGCTGCCCATGCCAAGCTGGGTGGAAGTGACCAATCTCGATAATGGTCGCCAACTGGTGCTGCGGATCAATGATCGCGGGCCTTTTGTAGACGGGCGCATTATCGATTTATCGCGACGGTCGGCGCAGTTATTGGGTGTGGATCGCGTCGGTCTTGCCAATGTTCGGGTACGGCGCGTCTATCCACCTGAGGATTGGGCGCGTAACACCGCGCCGCTATCGCGCCAGGTGGAACTGGCCGCCACGACCGCACCGCAGCCGAAGGCTCCGGTTTCACCGGTGGTGCCGTCTGCGCCTTCTCTCGCCACTTCACCCGCCGTCTTGCGCAATTTTGTGCAGGTTGCGGCTGTTTCGGATCGTGGCCGGGCGGAATGGCTGGCGCAGAATCTTGTTGGCTATGGCCCGGCGGCAACGCACCCCGCCCCCAATGGCCTGTGGCGGGTGCGGCTGGGGCCGTTCGATTCCAGCCGCGCGATTACCATCCTGGAAGAAATCCATCTGGCCGGTTATCCGGAAGCCCGGCTGATCTACGAATGAGCCGGTTCATCGCGTTCGAAGGCGGCGAGGGGGCAGGCAAAACGACGCAGATTTCGCTGCTGGCGGACTATTTGCGCGCGCGCGGGCATGATGTGGTGACGACCCGCGAGCCTGGCGGAACCCCCGGCGCGGAAGCGATCCGGTCTTTGCTTGTGGAAGGGGCGGCTGGCCGGTGGACGGCGGAAAGCGACAGCCTGCTGTTCGCGGCTGCCCGCGCCGACCATGTCGCCCGGTTGATCCGTCCGGCGCTGGCTGCCGGGAAGATCGTGCTGTGCGATCGGTTCGTGCATTCGACGTTTGCCTACCAGGGTGGCGGCAACGGGCTGGATATGGATAAATTACGGGCGCTGCATGATTTTTGCAGCGGCGGCTTGTGGCCGGATCTGGTGTTGTGGCTTGATCTGCCTCCGCAGGAAGGATTGCGCCGCGCCGCCGCCCGGCACGCCGGGGTCGACCGTTTCGAGCAGCGGGACAGCAATTTTCACGCGCGGGTGCACGCTGCGTTCGCACAGATGGCAGGGGAAGATTCCCGCATGCGTCGTATCGATGCCATGCAGGGAGTAGATGCGGTTGCTGCGGCTATCCGGCAGGCTATGGAGGCTTGATCGGGACTCATATCCAGTTCACCGTTCATCATCCAGGTCTGCACCGGCGCGGGCAGCTTTCGGCCCGTTGCCACGTAAGATCGACAATGCAGTGTGAACAGTCAGGCAGGCGAAACCGCTATGGCATTACGGCGTAAATGGCTTGCTCCGGGGCTGCTGATCGGCGCGGTGCTGGCATTGCTTGTCTGGCAGTTGTTTTTGCGCGAGCCGGAATCGCCGCAATTCGTGACCGCGCCCGTCGTGCGCGGCGATGTGGAAAAGACGGTGGTGGCGACCGGGATGCTCGAACCGGTGGAGATGGTCAGCGTCGGGGCGCAGGCGTCCGGGCGGGTTGAAAAATTGCATGTGGCGCTCGGGGATCGTGTGGAGGCGGGCGAGCTGATCGCGGAGATCGATTCGCAAACCCAATCCAACGCGCTTGCGACGGCGCGGGCGCAACTGGCCAATGCCGAGGCGCAGCGCGCCGGTCAGGCAGCGGCGCTGGCGCGGGCCGAGGCAGCTTTCCGTCGCCAGCAGATGATGATTGCCGGCGAGGCGACATCGCATGCCGATTATGAAGCCGCCGAGGCGGAACTGAAAGCGGCGCGCGCGAATGTTGCGGCGCTGGATGCGCAGATTGCGCAGGCGAAGGTTACGGTCAGCACCGCATCGGTCAATCTGGGCTATACGCGCATCGTTTCACCGCTGGCCGGGGACGTGCTGTCCATCGTGACCACCCAGGGGCAGACGGTGAACGCCAACCAGACGACGCCAACCATTGTGATCGTCGGCGATCTGTCGACGATGACGGTGAAGGCGGAAGTCTCCGAAGCGGACGTTATCAATGTGAAGCCCGGCATGCCCGTGTGGTTCACGGTGATGGGCGACGCGGATCGCCGCTATGAGGCGACGTTGAGGCAGATAGAGCCGGCGCCGGAATCCATCGTGAATGAAGTAGGGACCAGCGGCAGCGTCGGCGGCGGCAGTTCCGCGACCTCTACCGCTATCTACTTCAACGCGCTGTTTGATGTACCGAACGAGGATGGCCGGTTGCGCCCGATGATGACGGCGCAGGTGACGATTTCGCTGGCCGGGCGTCCGGATGTGTTGACGATTCCGTCCGCGGCACTGGGGCAGAAGCAGCGAGACGGCCGCTATATGGTGCGCGTCGTTGATGCAAAAGGTGATGCGCAGGATCGCACCATAAAAATTGGCCTGAACACCAATGTGACCGCCGAGGTGGTGGACGGTTTGCAGGAAGGCGAGCAGGTGGTGATCGGCGAAGGAGCAGCCGCCGGTCAGGCGGCTGCCAGTTCGCGTCCGCGCATGCGCGGGGCGGGCATGTGATGCCAACACCGGCAAACGCCGTGCCCCTGATGCGGATGCGCGGCATCCGGCGTGAATATCCTTCCGGAGATGGTGTATTCGCGGCGCTTTCGGATATTGATCTCGATATCGACGCCGGGGAAATGGTGGCGGTTGTCGGCGCATCCGGCTCTGGCAAATCGACGCTGATGAATATTCTCGGCTGTCTCGACCGGGCGACATCGGGCAGCTACCAGGTAGAGGGACGGGAAACCGATCAACTGGCCCAGGATGAGCTCGCGGCGCTGCGGCGCGAGCATTTCGGTTTCATCTTTCAGCGCTATCATTTGCTGACCGATCTGTCGGCGCTGGGCAATGTCGAGATGCCGGCGATTTACAGTGGCAGATCGCGATCGGAGCGCGACAGCCGCGCGCGCGCGCTTTTGGGGCGGCTGGGGCTGGAAGAACGGGTGGATCACCGCCCCGGCCAGCTTTCCGGCGGCCAGCAACAGCGGGTGTCCATCGCGCGGGCGCTGATGAATGGCGGCAAGGTTATTCTCGCCGATGAGCCGACCGGCGCACTGGACAGCGCCAGCGGCGAGGAAGTCATGCGCATCCTCGAAGAATTGCACGCGGATGGCCATACGGTGATCCTGGTGACGCACGATATGAAGGTCGCCGATCATGCCGACCGCGTGATCGAGATTGTAGATGGGCGCATTGTTGCGGATACGCGCAAGCCGGATGCGAAATCGCCCACAGGGCGCAGCCCCGAAAAAGTTGCGCCGCACACCGGCGTTTCCGCCATGATCGACCGCTTTCGCGAAGCCTTTTATATGGCGGTACGCGCGATGGACGCGCACCGTATGCGCACCTTTCTGACCATGCTGGGCATTATCATTGGCATTGCGTCCGTGGTGTCGGTGGTGGCGCTGGGGAATGGCTCCAGACAAATGATATTGTCGCAGATCAGCGCGCTGGGCACGAATACTCTGGACATTTATCCGGGCGCGGATTTCGGCGATTTGCGGTCGGGCAGGGTGCAGACGCTGGTGCCCGCTGATGCTGATGCCCTGGCGACGCAACCCTATGTCGATAGCGTGACGCCCACGGTTTCCAGCAGCGTGACAGCGCAGGTCGGCAATATTGCGGCATCTGCCACGGTGCAGGGCGTGGGCGAGGGGTTCTTCCGCGTGCGGGGGCAGGATGTGACCACGGGGCATTTATTCGATGCAGGCAGCATCCGCGCGCGGGCGCAGGAAGTCGTGATCGACGACAATAGCCGCACGACCCTGTTTCCCGATCTGGCTGATCCCGTGGGACAGATTATCGTGCTGGGTAATATGCCGGCGCGGGTAATCGGCGTTCTGGAGCGCAAGCAATCCGGTTTTGGCAATCCCGATGCGCTGAATATTTATGCACCCTATACCACAGTGATGACGCGGATGCTGGGGCAGCATTATTTGCGTGGCATCACCGTACGGGTGAAAGATGATGTGCCCATGTCGGCGGCGGAACAGTCTGTCACCCGCTTCATGACGCTGCGCCATGGCACCAGGGATTTCTTCATCAATAATACGGATGATATCCGCAAGACGATTGAGGCGACGACGCAGACCATGACCTTGCTGGTGGCGGCGATTGCGGTCATTTCTCTGGTGGTGGGCGGTATTGGCGTGATGAACATCATGCTGGTGTCGGTGACGGAACGCACAGCGGAAATTGGCGTGCGCATGGCGGTAGGGGCGCGGCAATCGGATATCATGCAGCAATTTCTGATCGAGGCGGTGCTGGTTTGCCTGGTCGGCGGCATCCTGGGTGTGTTGCTGGCATTGGGACTGGGCAAACTGGTCGATAATTTTGGCGGGGATTTCAGAATGATTTTCTCCGGCAATGCCATCATCGCCGCCTTTTTCAGTTCGACGGCGATCGGCGTGGCGTTCGGCTTCCTGCCGGCGCGCCGCGCTGCCAGCCTCGATCCTGTCGATGCCCTGTCGAGGAATTGAACCGATGCGCGCGTTGATCCTGTTGCCCCTGGTTTTGACGGCCTGCGCGCCACGCAGTGCGTACAGCCCGCCGCCGCTACCCGTTTCCGCTGCCTGGCAGGGGCTGGAGGCAGCTTCCACCGCTGGTGAAGTGAGGGAAGGCCGGTGGTGGGAGGAATTCGCCGATGCCGGGCTGGTGGCGCTGGTCGATGAAGTTCTCGCGGTGAACGGCGATCTGGCGGCGGCGGGTTATCGCCTTGAACGGGCGCAACTCGCCAACCGCCTCGCCGGGCGGGCGCTGTTGCCGTCCGCTTCCGCCAGCCTCGATTCCGCCGCCAGCGCCGAACTGGACGGCCCCGGTGAAAGCCGGGGTTCCGGCGCGTCTCTGGGTGTAGCGTGGGAAGTCGATCTGTTTGGCCGGCTGGCCGCCGAGCGCGACACCACAAGCTGGGAAGCCGCAGCTACGGGCGAAGATTTGCTGGCCACCCGGCTGGCGCTGATTGGCGCCACCGTCACCGCCTGGTATCAATTGGCCCATGCCAATGAGCGGGTGACGCTGGCGGATGAAAGCCTGGGCTACACCCGCCGCGCGCTGCAGCTGGTGCAATTGCAATATGATGCGGGCGCGGTTTCGCGAGTGGAATTGCGCGATGCCGGGCAAAGCGTCGCCACCCAGGAAGCAGCCCGCACGCAACTGGTGCAGGCGCAGGTGGAATCGCGCAATGCGCTGGCGGCGCTGTTGGCTCGCCAGAGTTACGACGGCCCGGAACTCCCACGCCTGCCCCGCGGTGGTCTGCCCGCCATTGATCCGGGGTTGCCAGCCGAGATTCTGGCGCGCCGTCCCGATCTGGCAGCGGCGGAATATCGGCTGCGCGCATCGCTCGCCAGCGTCGACGCCACGCGGGCGCGTTTTTACCCGGCGCTGAACCTGACTGCGGGCGTGGGCACGGCCAGTGACTCCCTGCTGGATTTCGTTGAAAATCCCGTCGCCAGCCTCGGTGCACTGCTGACCTTGCCTTTCCTCAATCCGGAACGGGTGCGGCTGTCGGTGGGCATCGCGCGTGCCGATTATGCTGCATCCGCCGAACTGTTCCGTCAGACATTTTTCAACGCGGTGACCGAGGTTTCCAGCCTTCTGTCACAACGCGCCCGTCAGGCGGATCAGGCCGAGGCGCTTGTCCGCTCGCTGGAGGCCGCACGCGATGCGGAGATGCTGTATGAACGGCAGTATCGCGCCGGAGCCATTCCGCTCAGAAGCTGGCTGGACGCGCAGGAGCGCCGCCGCAGCGCCGAGATCGCCGTCACGGATAACCGTCTCGCCCGGATCGTCAATCAGGTGACGCTGCACCAGGCGCTGGGCGGCGACGCGCGGACGCCGGTATAATCTGCTGGCCGGTGATTGACGCCGGCGGAGCAGGCGTGTTGAAATAGCCGCGCATCCGGTTTCGGAGTGGTCGATATGGCGCAGAATGACAAACTCATCATCGCATGCCCCGCATGCGGGACGCTGAATCGCGTGCCTGCGGCGCGGCTGGAGGATGGCGGCCATTGCGGCCACTGCGGCAAACCGTTGTTCACCGGCCAGCCAGTGGAACTCACGTCCGCCAATTTCGAAAAACATGCCGCACAGAGCGATATTCCGCTGCTGATTGATTTCTGGGCGTCCTGGTGCGGACCTTGCCGGAAAATGGCGCCAGGTTTTGCCGCCGCCGCCGGCAAAGTGGAACCGCGCCTGCGGCTGGGCAAGGTGGATACCGAAGCCGAACAGGCGCTGGCGGCGCGTTTCTCCATTCGTAGTATCCCGAGTCTGATCCTCGTTGAAAAAGGCCGGGAAGTCGCCCGGACCGCGGGCGCGATGCCCGAAGCAGCACTGCTACAGTGGATCGAACAGGCAATGGCCAACCGTCGATAGTACCGGCACAATTTGAACGGAGACCCATATGGCGGCTTTATTTACCCCGATGCAACTCGGGTCGCTCAATCTGCGCAATCGCATTGTTGTGGCGCCCATGTGCCAATATTCGGCCGAAGAAGGCTGCGCGACAGACTGGCACCTGATGCATCTTGGCAATCTGGCGCTGTCAGGGGTGGGCCTCGTCATGATCGAGGCAACGGCGGTGACGCCGGAGGGCCGCATCAGTCCTGATGATCTGGGGCTGTGGTCGGATGAAACCGAAGCGGCGCTGGGCCGGGTGCTCGCGGCGGTGCGCCGCTATTCGGACACGCCCATTGGCATCCAGTTGGCGCATGCCGGGCGCAAGGCGTCGACGCATGTGCCATGGGAAGGCGGCGCGCAAATTCGCCCCGCCGAACCGCGCGGCTGGCAGACGGTCGCACCGTCGGCTTTGCCCTATCTCGATAGCGAGCATCCGCCTCAAGCGTTGGATCAGGACGGTATCGCCGCATTGTGCGCGGCCTTTGCTGATTCAGCGCGGCGTGCGGCGCGGATCGGCTTCGATTCCGTCCAGATTCATGGCGCGCATGGCTATTTGCTGCACGAATTCATGTCGCCGCTGAGCAACCGGCGGACCGATGCTTATGGAAGCAGCCTGGAAAACCGTATCCGCTTCCCGCTGGAAGTCTATGAGGGGGTGCGGGCCGCTTTCCCCGCCGACCGCCCGGTCAGCATGCGGGTTTCCGGCACCGATTGGGCCGAAGGCGGCTGGGATATCGAACAAACCATCGCGCTGGCGAAAGAACTGGAGGCGCGCGGCTGCAGTGCCTTGCATGTATCGAGCGGCGGACTGACCCCGGCGCAGCAAATTCCGGTTGGGCCGGGTTATCAGGTGCCGCTCGCCCGCGCCGTGAAGCAGGAAACGACGATGCCGGTGATCGCCGTGGGCCTGATTACCGATTTCGATCATGCGGAAGCCATTGTCGGCACCGGTGACGCCGATATGATCGCCCTTGGCCGCACGATCCTGTGGGACCCGCGCTGGCCGTGGCATGCCGCCGCCCACCTCGGCGCGACGATCAAGGCACCCAACCCATATTTGCGCTGCCAGCCGCACCGGTATCGCCATGTGTTCGAGGATTGAATCAGGTGCAGGCGAGCGCCGGCAGCGGGGCGTGATGGGCCAGCGCAGCCCCGATATGCGGTTTCATCGCGCCGGCCAGAAATTCAACCACCGGCACAACTACGGCATTGCCGAACTGGCGATAGGCCTGGGTGTCTGAAACGGGGATAACCCACCATCGCTCGCCCCGGTCGAAGCCCATCAGCCGGGCGCACTCCAGCGGCGTCAGGCGGCGGGGACGGTTGTTGGCTTGAGCGATCAATATTTCGGAGCCGTCTTTATAATAGCGCGCTGATAAAGTGCGGGTGACATCTTCCGGCCCGAACAGGCTGTAGCCGAAGCCGTTACCTCGCGACGCATGTTTCGCCTTATAGTCTTGCAGATAATGCCACAGTTTTTCGCTCAGCGTGTATTTTGGATCGACCTCCGAATGCGGTTGCAGAATGCTGCCCAGCTTCGGGCCGCCGACTGGAAGTTCCAGGCCGTTCAGGTCAAAGTGCGTGGGTTCACGAAAGCCGACAATGAAGATGCGCTCCCGCCGCTGCGGTACCCAATGTTCGGAACTGATCACGCGCGTCTGGACGTGATAGCCAAGTTCCCGGGTCAATACGTGCATGATCGTCGCAAAGGTGCGGCCTTTGTCGTGGCTTTCGAGATTCTTGACATTCTCCAGCAAAAAGACCGCCGGGCGATGATACGCGATGATCTGCGCGGTATCGAAAAACAACGTCCCTTGCGTATCGCACAAAAATCCGTGCGGCCGGCCCAGCGCATTCTTCTTTGATACCCCGGCGATCGAAAAGGGCTGGCACGGAAAACCCGCGAGCAAAATATCATGTTCGGGTATCTGCGCCGGATCGACCGCATAAGGCCGAACATCCCCGGCAAGTGCATGATTATCACGGAAATTCGCCGCATAGGTTTTTTGGGCATTCGCGTCCCACTCGGACGTAAAGACGCAATGCCCGCCGATCCCCTGAAAGCCGATGCGCAACCCGCCGATACCGGCAAACAGATCGACGAAGCGAAACGAAAGGGCAGGCATATTATTCGCTGTCGTCGTCGATATTCCCACTGATCGCTCTCACATTACCGGTTCCGGTTACCCTGGCGGAAAAATTTTCGCGGAGCAAGTTTGTTCCCGGAGTGTTCCTGTCTGCGCTCCGCCCGGTCCCGGCGTGTTGCCGCACCGTTACAAATGTCCGGCACAGTCATTAAATTGCAGCATATTTTTGGGATGAGGTGGTATAGTCCAATGGCCGGCCACGTCCTGCATGCAGAGTCGTGGCGGCCCGGTATCAGCAACAGGGATAGCGGCATGGCTTCAGATAACGGCTTCCGACACGGTTTTTCTCGCGCCTGGAATGGGGTGTGCGTTGCAGCACTTGCCTTGTCCCTCCCTGGAGGCGCGGTGGCGTTGGCCGGTGAAAACCGCCCGCAGGCAACGGGTGCGTGGACATTTGCTCCGGAATATAGTTTGCCGCGTCGGGCAGCGACAATCCCCGCATCTGCGCCAGTCGAAGTGGTGGTCATTTCCCCGGCCGTGCTTCCGCCCGTAAACTTTCTCGGGATGACGGCGACGGACCAGAAGCGTCTGGAGGCGCAGGTTGGTGCGGGTCCATTTACGGTTGAACTGTGGGTTGTGGATCATGTGAATCAACCCGTCGCCGCCCTGTTGATGCCGGAAGGGGAAGCGGCAGGATGGGTACTGGGCTACCGGTCGGGCGAAATGCTGTTCGGGCCACCGGATGCGGCCGGAAATCCACCGATCCGGGCGAAAGCCCCAAAAGGATTTAAGGGCAGATGGCATAATCTGGTTGGTGTGTGGGACGGCGCCCGCTGGTCTGCCTATATCAACGGCCAGAATGTTGGTGAGGCGACCGTCCCGCGCGCTGTTGGTCAGGATGCCGGGATTGTCCTGAACGGTTATTTGGCATCCGAGCCTTATATGACGCTGCCCAATCTTGTGCACGCGGCGTCGGTCTACAACCGGGCATTGTCCCCCGATGAAATCAAGACGCTGTTCGATCACCGTGCCCGGCTGGTGGGCGAGGGTCGGCTGGTGGATGGCAAATTGCATTTCACCCAGCCGCCGTATCTGAATGTGCCGACCACCACCTCCATTGAACTATCGTGGGAGACGGATCGACCCACCGCCGCGACGGTGGAGTGGGGCGAAACGGCGGAGACGATGCGCAAACGCAGCTTCGCGGCAGGCAAGGGACGCCTGGGCGGGCTGACGCTGGATGGATTGAAAGCGGATACGCCCTATTTCTACCGTGTTACCGCGACCGACGCGCAAGGGAACCGGATCGATTCCGGGCTTTTGTCTTTCCGCTCCGCCCCCGACGCGGGCATGCCATTCACGATCGCGGTCAGTGCGGACACCGAAGCGCGCCCGCATATCAATAACCGGATGAGCCAGTTGATCTGGGAAGAGCGACCCAATCTGCTGTTGCTGGCTGGCGACCTGACCGATGGCGGCTCGCTGGAAAAGCGCTTCGAATGGACGCACGAATATTTTACCGGCATGGGGCCGTTATTCGGGCGTGTTCCGGTAGTGGCCGCTGCCGGCAATGGCGAAGCAGAACTGGCGTGGTTCCGCCACTATCACCGCCAGCCCGGCGATGAGGCATTCTTCAACCACGTCTATGGCGATGTAGAGATTTTTGTTCTCGACACCAATCTGACAAGCCGCGAAAAGCGCGAACCCGGTTTCCGCGCCCGCCAGAAGCAATGGCTGGAACAGGCTTTGGCCGCATCGAGCGCGAAATGGAAGTTCGTCATGCACCACCACGCGGTCTGGTCCACGGACGAGGACGATTATGGCGATAGCTGGTCGGGCCGGTCCGTAGAGGGCGACAGGAATGTGCAGGCGGAACTGCAACCGCTGTATGAAAAATATGGTGTCGATCTGGTAATTGTCGGCCATTTGCACACCTATGAACGGAGCTGGCCGCTCCTTGGAAAGTCCGTCGATATGGCGCGCGGCGTCACCTATGTACAAGTCGGCGGGATGGGCGGCAATCTCGAGGATTTTCAGCCGACAAAGCCGGGATTTAACCGTAAGGCATTTCGAAATCATCATTATATGATGATCCGTGGCGCCGGCGACCGGATCGACGCCGAAGTGTATGACGCCGAAGGGCGCATGCGGGACAGCTTCGTCATCACGGCTCGAAACCGTTAGTTATTCACCAACCGCCCCGCAAATGCTTGGTTCAGACCAATTCCTTTCGGGTGCCCACCATCAAGGCAATACACAGCGTGATCGACAATATATTCGGGATTATCACCAGGTTCGGCGATCTGACCTACGGAGAAGACATCACCCAGCTGGAGCATGTGCTGCAATGCGGGTATCTCGCGCGCGAGGACGATGCATCCGATTGTCTCGTGGCGGCAGCGTTGCTCCACGATATCGGACAGTTCATTGACGATGCCGGAAATGCCGCTGAAGAAAAGGGTATTGATGCGCGCCATGAAATAACAGGTGCGACCTTTCTTTCCGGCCATTTTCCGCCAGCAGTAACGGAGCCGATCCGCCTCCATGTTGCCGCCAAACGCTATTTGTGCGCCATCGAGCCAGATTATCTTGCGCAGTTGAGCCGTGCTTCCCGGTTGAGTCTGGAACTGCAAGGCGGGGCTTTCAACGAAGCGGAAATCGCAGCGTTTCGGGATGAGCCGTGGTTCGACGATGCGATCAGACTGAGGCGCTATGACGATACCGGAAAACAGCAAAACTGGACCGTACCGGGCCTGGAAACCTGGCGACCACTACTGTTGTCGGTAATGGTACGTCCTTAAAATATTTACATAAAAGTCAGCAAGTTGTCACCGCACTGTCACGTCATTCTGGTTTATACCACTTAACTGACAAGGGGTGATTCGAAACGGGCGAACGGTGCAGGCCGGACGACCGGAAACTTGCGACTTGCTCCTGCCGGAACCGGGCCTCCGCCAAACCGCGGAGGTTCCGGCCAGGCCAGTTTCCGTGGCTCATTCAGGGAGAACAGATTTGTTCAGCTCCACGAACCTTCGTCTCAGACATTCGCTATTTCTGATTTCCGCTTCCACTCTGGCGTTGTCCACCTCCGCCTTTGCGGAAGAGATGGCCAATACCGATATGGCTGTCATTACCGTTACCGGGCAAAGGCTTAGCACCCTCGTTGCCCTTGACGGCAAGCGCAATGCCGATAATGTCATCGACATTATTTCCGCCGACGATCTCGGGAAATTGCCGGACGCAAACGTCGCCGATGCACTTGCGCGCATGCCCGGAATTTCCGTGATCGTCGATCAGGACACTGGTGAGGGGGAATTCGTTGCGGTGCGCGGTCTTTCCGGCACCTATAACGCCGTCTCGATCAATGGCGTGCGTGTGGCACAGACCAATCCGGATAGTCGCGATGTGTCGCTGACCGTATTGCCACCGAACGGTCTCGCCGAAATCCACGTAACCAAAACGCTGACACCGGATCAGGATGGCGACGCCATCGGTGGCAGCATCGACTTCCGTACGCCCACGGCGTTTGACTTCAAGGACAAGACGGTCGTCCGTCTTTATGGCGGGGCTGGCGTCAATCAGCAGGCGAACAAGGCGGACGAAAAATCTGGTTCGTGGCAGGCGCAGGCGGACTTCGGCTCTCGCTTTGCTGACGATCGTTTCGGTTTCTTCGGCTCGGTAAATTATGGCATCTCGCACGGTAACGGCCAGGAAACGGAGAATGACGGCGAGTGGGAACCTTATAATTGGCGCAAGAATGCCCAGGAAGTTATCAGTGAAGCCAATATGCATCTGCCGGGTATCGACCTCGATTACCGGCGGCTGAAGCAGACCCGCTTTGGCGGGAATTTCTCCTTTGATTACCGTGGTGACTCCACGCAGCTTTATGTTCGTGGGCAGTATTCGCGTCAGAAGCAACGTGGAACCAACGACATCACGGATTACCGTAACCGCCCGACGCCCCGGTTGACCCAGGTGAATGAGGATGACACCGGCCTCAGCCAGCCCGAAGCCGTCATTATGGGGCAGGATCCGGTAAAAGGTAATATTTACAAATATACCGCTGCGCAGATCGTAGATCTGGACGGTGACGGCATTATTACCGACGCCGATGCGAGCAGGACGGGGTACTGGTCGCTGAATGGGCAATCGGGCGTGTGGAACCCGAAGCAATTCCAGTTCGCACGCAACTTCGAAACGATTGATCGTGACCAGACTCTTTATACGATCAATGGTGGTGGCCGCAGCGAACTTGGCAAGCTGACGCTGGATTATGACCTCAGCTATTCAGGCGGTAAGCGCGCCACCCCTGCCGAATATTCAATCAGCTATGATTGCGACAAATGTACCTGGCCGTTGAACGCCACCGGTATCGACTGGGTTTCCGCCGATCCACGTTTCCCCAAAGCCGGGCTGCCGGCCTTCGCGGAATTTGTCGAACATGATTCGACCTTGCTGGCTTTCGACGGCGCAAGTGCAGAACGCGACAAACAGACGGATTCGCGAATTGCTGGCAAGTTCGACGCCCGCTATGAAGTTGGCACCGTCCTCGACTATGTGAAGGCCGGGTTCAAATTCATGCGCTCCAAGCGCAAATATGACTTTACGCCCATGTATGACGGAGATTTCGCCGGAACGCCGCTCGATGGCCTTAACCTGGCGGAATCCGGTCTGGTCGACAAGGAAGTCACCAGCATGCTCGGTGGCGAATATTATTATGGCGATGTGCTCGATCGGCAGGCCGTCATTTCTGCCATCAAGGCCGCAATGGCCGCAAATCCGCTCTCGCCCGCTGACACGGATTTCCTTGCGGACGACAAAAGAAGCACGGAAAAAGTATATGCCGGCTATGCGTTGGCGAACTTCAACTTCGATACCATGAAAGTGATCGCCGGGGCCCGCGTCGAGCATCGCAAGACCCACAATGCGTTCTGGTCGGACGATGGCGATAACAGCGGCTTCGACACCACCGATCGCAGTTACACGGTATTTCTTCCCAGTGTTACGGCGACCTGGCGGCCACTGGAAAAACTGACCACGCGCGCGGCCCTGTGGACCGGTTATTCCCCGCCGGAATATGGCTATATCTCGGGCGGACAATCAGTTACGCGCGATCCTGGCACCAACGAAATCATCGCGATCAGCCGTGGCAACCCGGATCTGAAAGCGGCGAAATCGGTTAACGCGGATCTCTCGGTCGAATATTATCCGGACTCGTCGAGCATCCTTTCAGCGGGTGTTTATTACAAGCGCATCAAAAACTTCATCTTCACCAACAGCAGTCAGGTCTATGCGACGACGCAAAATGGGTCGATTGAAATCAGTCAGCCCAAAAACGGCGAAACTGCGAAAATCTATGGGATTGAGCTGAATTTCATTAAATCCCTGCAAGGGCTGCCGGAGCCGTTCGACGGGTTTGGCGTGGAAGGAAACGTAACTGTCCAGAAGAGTGAGGCCGAAACGGGATTGCCTTATCGGGAAGGCCGCCCGATCCGCTTCGTCAA
This sequence comes from Sphingomonadaceae bacterium, assembly GCA_041675905.1. GTDB lineage: Bacteria > Pseudomonadota > Alphaproteobacteria > Sphingomonadales > Sphingomonadaceae > Sandaracinobacteroides. Next base: position 68,746 of record JBAYSX010000008.1, read on the forward strand.
TACGCCTCATTTGATGTATAATGCGTCTTTAACCTGGCAGAAATATGGTTTTCAGACGAAGCTGTCCTATAATTACCGGGGCAAGTTTATCGAAGATTTGCGCGATAATGCCGTCGATAAGTGGGTGCGTCCGAACAAGAGCCTCGATTTTCATTCCCGCTACAATTTTACCGAGAAATTCGCGGTGGATTTCGACATCGGAAATATCCTCGGTGGCTGGAAATATTACACCACCAAGGGGGATAATCGCTCCTATATGAAGGACTATATGGAGCCTGGTCGCACGTTCACGGTGCGGGCGAGTTATGTTTTCTAGATCTGGCTGATACCCCGGCTGCCCGGCGGGATGTATTCCCGCCGGGCAGTTATACTTGACGCTCTTCACGGGCCGCTTCAAAACATTTTCATGCGGTCAAAATCAAATGCGCTTCAACGGCTCAAGGCGGAAAAAATCGCCGACGGACCGCAATATCTGGCCCTGCGGGATCAGATCGCTATGAGTATCGAACATGGTCAGATTCAGCCTGGTTCGAGGCTCCCCTCCGAACGGCAATGGCAATCGACCGCGGGTTTCGCGCGCGGCACCATCCGTGAAGCCCTGGCCCAGCTGGAGGCGGAAGGGCTGATTTATCGGCGTGACCGTAGCGGCTGGTATGTCTCGCCTCCTGCCGTTACCTATGATCCGACGCGCTGGGCGGGTTTCATGACCTATGTGGCGGAGCAGGGGCGGCTTCCCGGCACGCAAACGCTATCGAAGACCAGCGAGCCCGCCAGTTCTTCAGTTGCCAATATTTTCCGGGTAGCTCCCGGCACCCCGCTCTATGTGATCGACCGCCGGCGAACCATCGATGGCCGCCCCGTGCTTGTGGAGCGCATTACCGTCGATCCGGCACTCGCGCCTGGCCTGATTGAACATGCCCTGGACGGTTCGCTGACGCAGGTGTTGACGAACCAATATGGCGTGACCGCGGCCCGCAATCGCGTGGAGATGCGGCCCTGCGCGCTGGTGCGGGAAACAGCCGAGGTGCTGGGGGTCAAATCCGGTACGCCCGGCTTGCTCGTGGTACGAACCAGCTTTGACGCCAGCGGGCGCGTTGTTGAATATGACCAGGAATATTGGCGTCACGACGCCATCCGTGTCTACGTCGATCTGGGTGTGCGCAGCTAGGCCGCTACAGCTCCAGTTGCCGCACCGCTTCAGGCAAATCGGCCACCGAATCAATCACCACATGCGCGCCGGCTGCCTTCAGGGCATTGGCGGAGCGTGCCACCCGTTCGGCGCGTTCATCGGCGGGCAGGGCGGTGAAATCTTCGAGCGACAGGCCAACACCATTGCCGCTGGCGGCCACGCCCACAGTCCACACGCCTGCGGCTCGGCCTTCGGCGATCCCGGCTTCCGCATCATCGACCTTGATACACGCCGTTGCCGGCCAGGCTCCCAGATCGACAAGGTTTTTCCATAGCATCAGGGGCGATGGACGGCCTTCCAGCGTATCGCCAGCGCAGACGAGATTGTCAGGCGTATAACCCTGCCCGGCGGCACATGGCAGAATGTCTGCCATCATTTCGCGCGTGTAGCCGGTGCAGGAGCCGATTTTCACACCAGCGCTGCGCAGCCCGGCGGCGATTTCAGCGGCTCCGGGAATCAGTCTGGCGCACTCGCGTGCCGCGTCCTGCATCATCGGGGTAATACCCTGGAACAGCCTGGTGGCTTCATCGATGCCGGGAATGACACCGTAGCGCGCCCGCCAGGCGGCGCTGATCCGTGGCTGCTGCAATATCGCAAGAATATGGTCATACTTCGCCTTGCCCATATCGACGCGAGCTTCCGATTCCGTGATCGGCACACCGGCGGCGTCGAATAATTTACACAGGGCTACGACCGGCGCGCGGCTGCCAAAGTCGATCATGGTACCGGCCCAATCGAAGACGACCGCTTTCAACCCGCTATACATGCTTTTTCCCTTTAACTGTCGAAGAGGTCAGCGACCACATCTTCGGCCAATGCAAAGCCGGTGGAAGCGCCGGTGCCACTGGTTACGATGATGAGCCGGACGCCATCAGCTGGTGCGCGGACGATGCTGTGTCCCGCAGCGGATGCATAGATGCCGGTCCAGCGTTCGATCACCGCTGGCGGTGTTCCCAGCACGGCGGCATACTGGCGCAATATTTCGGCATCCACGGTTTCCAGCGCGAACGGATCGGGCGTGGGGGCATAAACATGGCTGTCGCCGACGACCAGGCTGCCATCTTCGCTTTGCACGACGATCAGATGGATGCCATGGTCCAGCGCGGCTGGTTCTTCCGAGCGCAGCCGTTTTAATAGCGCGTTGGCTTCCGGCAAATGCGCATAGCCGGTATAGCGCACCATGCTGAGGTCGCTCATGACCGGGGCCGGCAGCCATGCGGGCGGCGGCGCAAGGCGCAGCATCTGCAATTTGCAGCGGGTGATGCCAGCTTCCGCACCGGTTTCGGGATAGAGCGTGCTCCAATTATCGCCGGGGCACACCAGGATGCAATCGGCGCGAAATTCGCCGGCGGTTGTTTCCACGCGTCCGGATTCGACGCTACGCACAGTTACGCCGTATCGAAATTCCACGCCGTAAGCCTGTTCGAGCCAGGCCGCCAGCCGGGGTATTGCCGTGCGCGACTCCACCCGCAGATCGACACTGCTGTGCATCGCGCCAAGCGCGTCCGGCGTCGGGCAAATGTCCGCCAGTTGCGCTTGCGTCAGGCGTGTGCAGCCGGCTCCCATCTCCGTCGTCATGAAACTGTCGATCACCGCCAGCGCCTCGGGCCGCCGGGCGATCAGTAACAAGCCTTCCTGGGCGACGGGGATGGCGGCTTCGCGCGCCACTTCCCGCCACATACCGGCAGTGCGGCGCGCCAGATCCCAGACGCGACCGCGCTCCTGACCGGAAACGGTAATAAAACCGAAGTTGCGCACCGATGCGCCATTGGCCTGATCGTCGCGATCGATGACCAAAACTTTCTTGCCGCGGCGGGCGGCGGCCCAGGCATGGGCAAGGCCGATAATGCCGGCCCCGACGACGATGACATCAGACATGAGCGGCAACTTTCCGCTGACTGCGCAGGAACCAGGCCGCTGACGCCAAAGTCAACACACCTGCAAGCAGCGAAGTCCAGTAAGCGCTGGTAATGAAGAAAGTCAGGAAATCGCCCTCCGGCGAGCCAAGGCTCCGATAGAGGAGGAGGCCGACGCTGCCGACATAGCCGGAGGTGTCGGCGACATAGATTAAAAATCCCGCATTGCCAGCGCTGCCCAGTGTTGCGATCATCCGGTCGAACAGCATGGCGTTAAACGGCGTATAGGCCAGATATAGCCCGGCCCCGGCGAGGATCATCCACGCCAGCGGCCCCAGCAAGCCGGACTGGAAGGCCAGTGTTGCGCCGCCCAGCAGCAACGCGCCCAGAAGGATCATGCCGTGCATCATCAGCAGCGCGCGAACATTATGTCTCACCAGCATCAGCAGCGCCAAAGCCCCGAGCACCAGCAGCGCGATCGGGAGTTCACTCGCGGAAAAAACCGACGCCTCGCCGCCAAGACCCATCGCCGTCCACATTTCAGCCGCGAAATTATCGCGAAAATCACGCACCGCCGTCAGCATCACATAACCAGCCACCAGAAACAGCATGGGCATGCCATGGGCGCGCAAGAAGGCCAGCCGGTCGGCGCCATTCATCGGTACGCGTGGCGTACGCTCCGCCTCATCCTGCGCATCGGGCGGCGGCAGTTTCTCCAGCAGCCACAGGCACAACAATAGCAACGGCACGAACACCAGCCCGGTCAACGCCGGCATCCAATGCTCACTGATCCCGCCCTGCATCAGCAGCACGGCGACCGATTTCACCACGCCCGAAGACAGGATGAAACTGGCGCACAATATCGCGCCCAGCAATTCCGAACAGCGCCGTCCCTCCACATAGCTGAAGACGAGTCCCCAGATCATGCCGAGTGGCAAACCATTGAGAAAAAGGCAGAAGAGTCCCCATTCGGGGGGCAGTACGGCAAACAGCAGCAGCGCCAGCCAGGAAAAGGCGATCAGGCCGAAAATGGCCGACGCGCGCCCGACCCGCCCGAATTCGGCGATGACCTTGATGCCGATCAGCTTGGACAGCGCATAACCAAAGACCTGGGCGATCAGCAGCGCGGTTTTGTAGTCGACGCCAAAGGGCATGATGTCGACATCGCCATAGGTCGCCGCCGCAAAGGGTTTGCGGAAGGCATACATGGCGAAATAGGCGCCGAACGCCGCCGCACCACCCAGGATGAGTGGAAAATGGCGCGGGAACGGGCGGGATCTGGCGAGCGGGTCCATCAAAACTCACGGAAAATGATGGACGCTGGTTTATACCAAATTAGCTACAACTTTATGACTGTCCACGCGCGCCTGCGCCAGGTGTCTCAGCGCAGGGGTTTTCCCGTGATAGCGAGAATCCTGGGCTGCAATTCGGAGACAACATCGACATAAAGCGCGCGTTTGAAAGGCACGATCATATCGGCGAGCTGATCGAGTGTTGCCCATTGCCAGGCGCAAAATTCCGGATGCGCTGTTTCGATCCGCACATCGGCATCCGTGCCGAGAAAACGCAGCGCATACCATTTCTGACGCTGGCCGCGATATTTTCCACCCCACAGCTTGCCGATCAGATCGTCGGGCAGATCATAGGTAAGCCAGTTATCCGTCTCGGCGATGCGTTCCACCAGGTGCGGGGCGACTCCGGTTTCCTCTTCGAGTTCGCGAATTGCAGCGGTGTAAGGATCTTCGCCCTCGTCGATGCCGCCCTGCGGCATCTGCCAGGCCTCGGCCGAGGAATCCAGCCGCTGACCAACAAATACCCGTTGCGCGCTGTTCAGCAACATCACGCCCACGCCCGGGCGATAATCAAGTGGTTTCATGTACTCCTGCTCCTTTTCAGGTGAGGAATTGCTCCATCAGGATGCGATCGTCGAGGGCATATTCCGGATCGAACAGCAATTCCAGCTGGCGCGTCAAATCGCTGCGGACCCGCACATGGACCACATCGCGCACTTCCACCTGGTCCGCGACAGCGCTCACCGGGCGTTTTTCGGCTTCCAGGACACGAAACTCGACAATATCATGATTGGAAACCAGTGCTCCGCGCCAACGGCGCGGTCGAAAGGGACTGATCGGCGTCAGCGCCAGAAGATCGCAATCCAGCGGCAGGATCGGCCCGTTGGCAGACAGATTATAAGCGGTGGAACCGGCGGGCGTCGCCACCAGCACGCCATCGCACGCCAATTCGGACAGACGTACTTTTCCGTCGATGATGATTTCGATTTTCGCTGCCTGGCGCGTTTCGCGCAGTAGCGACACTTCATTGATGGCCGGAGAAATAACCCGCTGTCCGGTGGCCGTGGTCGCCTCCATCGTCAGCGGCGAGAGGAAGAAACTGCGCGCGGCGGCGATCCGCCCGGCGAGACCATCAGGCCGATACTCGTTCATCAAAAAGCCGACAGTGCCGCGATTCATGCCAAACACCGGAATGGATTGGCCTTCGTCCAGTTCGCGATGCAAGACGCTCAGCAAATGCCCGTCACCGCCGAGGGCGACAATGACCTCTGCCTCGTCGCGCGGGACAAATTTGACCAGTCTGCGCAATTCGGCTTCCGCATCAGCGGCGTGCGGGCTGTGCGGAGCAACGGAGAGGGCGAGACGCAAGGGCTGCATCTCAACCGCCCGTCAAGGACAGATGGACGTTGCCCCTTGCGGGCCGGGAAAATGTTTCTTGCGCCATACCCGACTGTCTATGCGTTATGGCGCGTAACGCCAAACCCGGATTTTCGATCGGGATTTACAAAATACCGGTTGGTCCCGCTTCCATCGCCCGGGGAATGGCGCGACGGAAGCGGGACCGGCGGGAGACTCTTCAGGCGGTGACGGCAGGTCTGCGGCGGCGGGCGGCGAGGCCGATGGCGCCGAAACCCACGATCAGCATGGCCCAGGTTGCGGGCTCGGGCACGGTCGGCAGGGGGTTGTTATTGATCGCGGCAATCTGGCCGGGCGTCAGCACGCCGTCATAGAAGGACAGGCCGGCGATCTGGCCGGCAGACCATTCGCGCGCGTAAAGCGAATCATCCAGAAACAGGTTCACGATGCCCGTTGGGCTGATGTTGAGCACATCGGTCGTGTGTGAAATTTCATGTTTGCCGTTCAGCCAGGCATTGACATTGCCGCCCGCGCCAACGGTCAGCACAATATTATGCCAGGTTTTGTTTGGCACGATGCTGGTGCCTTGGGCGCCCGACACAATGGCCAGTTTGTTGTTGCCATGGACATAGAGACCACCATCTTTCGTACGGTTGGTCGTGTCGATGATGCGGCGAAACTGGAGTGCGCCGTCAAAAAACTGGAACGTGAACGCGGCGGACCAGGAATCGCTCGACAGCAGGCCGCTGCTGTTGAAGCTCAGGCCGCCCTGTTCACTGGTCAGCCGTGTGCCGTTGAATTCCAGTACGGCGCGATCCTCTCCGCCAAGTTCCGTCCGCACGAAGCGGCTGGTGCCCAGCGGGTCGACAAGGGTCAGGGCTGGCGCGCCTCCGATGCGCGATTCCAGCGTATTGGCGAAATTATACCGGGCCACCAGCGTTGCGGCGGCGGCGGGTGCGGCAAATAATGCCGCCGCGGCGAACAATGTGGAAATTCTTGCGATGGAACGGGCGAGTTGCATACGGTTAATCCCCTGTGCTTGAGACGCAGGATGACTAACACTGAATAAATGTTAATCATAATCTCACTGCATCCAGATTGGGGGATTTCGCTGCCGGTCCTAACGTTTTTTCGACACGAAAACGGCGGGCGCCGGCGGGCGTTTCGGTGTTACCGGCGCCAGAGTGGCCTCCGGTCGCTGGCCCTGTGCCCGTGCCGCCTGGGCGAGGCCGCGTGCAAGAGACAGGGCGCCGGCAAGCCGCGCTTCGCCATTGCCGAAATCGCGGGCGAGAAACAGTTTCTGATCCGGGCGCAGGCGCGCCTGACCCTTCAGCCGATTGATCCATTCGACGAGCCCGGCCGGATTGGGGAATCCGCCGTCCGCGAAAGTTACCAGTGCGCCCTTTGGTCCCACCTCGATCTTTTGTACATGGGCGCGGCGTGCGGCGTTGCGCGCCTCCACAATCTTCAGCAAATTGGCGGTCGGCTGCGGTAAAGGTCCGAAACGGTCGATCAATTCGGCGGCAAACGCCTCGATAGCCGATTTTTCTTCCAGTTCGGCGGCGCGGCGATAGAGCGCCATGCGCAGGGTGAGATCGGGCACATAATCGTCCGGGATCATGATGGCGGCGTCGACGGAAATGGTCGGGCTGGTTGGGTCTTCCGGTGGGGTCAGGCCGCGCGCCTCGGCACGGGCGATGGTGATCGCATCCTCCAGCATCGACTGATAAAGTTCGAAGCCGACCTCGCGGATATGGCCCGATTGCTCATCGCCCAGCAGATTACCGGCACCGCGCTGATCGAGATCATGCGACGCCAGTTCGAACCCCGCGCCCAGCGAATCCAGCCCCGCCAGCACCTGCAGGCGCTTTTCCGCCCCCGGAGTCATCAGGCCATCGGCGCTGGTGGTCAGCAGCGCATAGGCGCGGCGTTTCGCCCGGCCCACCCGGCCGCGCAATTGATAAAGCTGCGCGAGGCCGAACAGATCGGCGCGATGGATGATCAACGTATTGGCGTTGGGGATGTCCAGCCCCGATTCCACGATCGTCGTCGCCAGCAACACATCATAGCGCTGCTCGTAAAAGGCGGACATCCGGTCTTCGATTTCGCCCGCCGCCATCTGGCCATGGGCGGTGATGAAGCGCACTTCCGGCACCTGCTCGCGCAAATATTCCTCGATATCGGGAATATCGGAAATGCGCGGCACAACGAAGAAACTCTGGCCGCCGCGATGATGTTCGCGCAACAGCGCTTCCCGCACCACAACGGGATCGAACGGGCTGACCGTAGTGCGCACCGCGAGGCGATCCACCGGCGGCGTTGCGATCACGGAAAGTTCGCGGATGCCGGAAAGCGCCATTTGCAGGGTGCGCGGGATGGGCGTCGCCGTCAGCGTCAATACATGCACATCGGCGCGCAGCGCTTTCAGCCGTTCCTTGTGGGTAACGCCAAAGCGTTGTTCCTCATCGATAATCACCAGGCCCAGGCGCTTGAATTCGATATTTTTACCCAGCAGCGCATGGGTGCCGACGACAATATCGACGCGGCCATCAGCAAGGCCTTCGCGCGTCGCCTTCGCTTCGGCGGCGGGTACGAGGCGGGAAAGCGCCCCGACATTCAGACCGGTGTTGGCGAAGCGGGCGCGGAAGGTCGCCGCATGTTGCCGCGCCAGCAGGGTCGTGGGGCAGATGAGCGCCACCTGCGCGCCGGACGCCGCTGCAACATAGGCTGCGCGCAACGCCACTTCCGTCTTGCCGAAGCCGACATCACCGCACACCAGCCGGTCCATCGGACGGCCTGCGGCCATATCCTCCAGCACATCGCCGGTGGCCTTTAACTGATCGTCGGTTTCGGCATAGGGGAAGCCATCCAGAAATGCCGCATAACCCTGTTCGTCCACGGGAAAACTGTCTGCCGGACGGGTAGCGCGGGCGGCGGCGGTTTTCAGCAGTTCATGCGCAATCTCGCGGATGCGCTCCTTCATCCGGGCGCGGCGTTGCTGCCAGGCGGTGCCGCCCAGCCGGTCGAGCTGCACATCTTCGGAATCCGAGCCGTAACGCGACAGAATGTCGAGATTTTCAACCGGCACATAGAGTTTGTCGCCGCCGGCATATTCCAGCGCGACCGTATCCTGCGGGGCGCCCGATACCGTCAGCGCCACAAGTCCAATGTAGCGGCCAATGCCATGATCCTGGTGGACGACGAGTTCGCCCGTTTCCAGGGTTTGCAAATCTTTCAGGAACGCATCGACCTTCCGCACGGAGCGGCGGCGCACCAGCCGGTCGCCGAGCATATCCTGCTCGGTCCACACCTCCAGATCGTCGAGACGGAAGCCCGATTCCAGCGGCAGCACCACAGCGGCGGGCTTGCCCTTCGCCGTCTGGCCAAGCGCCGCCTGCCAGCTTTCGGCCATAGCGATGTCGCCGGCCTTTTGCTCCGCCAGCAGACCGGTCAGCCGCTGCCGTGACCCTTCGGAATAGCTGGCGATAACGACGCGACGCTTCTGCTTGCGCGCCTCCAGAAGCCGGTTGGCCAGCGCTGCATAAATATTCGGCCCGCCAGCCGCCGCAGCGACCCGCACCGGCGCGAAATCCACCTCCGGCAGACCCCCAAGATCAATGTTCGTGGCGCCGGTCTCTCCGGCGAAGGGGTTGGTCTGGTGCGCGATGCCGGCGTCCAGCCCCGCCTGCCACTCCGCAGCTGCCAGATACAGCGCTTCGGGTGGGAGGGGGCGGAAAGGCGTGCCGGCGATGCGCGCCTTGCGATTGGCCGGCGCGGACAGCGCCGTCACGCGATTCTGGTGATAATCGGCGATGGCCTCGAACCGCGCGGCGGCGGCGAGCGGCGCGCCCGAATCGAGCAATAGCGCGTCCGTCGGTTGCAGCCAGTCGAACAGCGTCGTCAGTTCCGGCTCTGCCAGCGGCAGAAAATGCTCCAGACCGGGCAGCCGCCGCCCCTCGCTCGCCGCCTGATACAGCGGATCGCTGGCGCTGGCCGCGCCGAAGCGTTCCAGCCAGCCCTGGCGGAAGTTGCGGATACGGTCGGCATCGAGCAGCAGTTCGGAAACCGGCAGCAGCGTGAAACCATCGGACTTCCCGGTGGATAATTGCGTCGCCGGATCGACGGTGCGCACCGCATCCACCTCGTCGCCGAAGAAATCCAGGCGAAACGCCGTCTGGCTTCCTGGCGGCATCACATCCACCAGGCCGCCGCGCACGGCATAATCGCCGGCCTCCGCGACGCTTTCCACCCGCACATAGCCGCCGCGTTGCAGGGTAGAGAGCAAATTGTCGCGGCTGATGCGCAAACCGGGGCGCACATCCAGCGTCGCGTCCCGAATCACTTTTGGTGGCAGCAGTCGCTGCGTTGCGGCGTTCACCGTCGTCACCAGCAATTGCACGCCGGAGACCGGCTGCGCCAGTCGCGCCAGCGCCGCCAGCCGGTCGGCGAGGATGCGTTGCGCCGGCGAGGCGCGATCGTAAGGCAGGCAATCCCAGGCCGGCAACCAGATGGTTTCAATCTCGGGCGCGAAAAAATCGGCGGTATCCAGAATGCCGCGCGCGGCGGCATCGTCGGATGCGATCCATATGGTGCGCCGGCCATCCAGCCCCACTGCCCGCGCCAGATCTGCGGCCACCCACGGCAACAGACCAGCCGGCGCGCCGGAGAGAGTCACACCCCGGCGGGCGGTGGCAATACGGTCGGTAGGCAGCATCAGCGTTGTATAAGTCCTATATAATCCAGCGCCATCAGTTTTCGCAGCATCGGATGCTCCAGATGCGGCGGCGGCGATCCGCGCCCGAACGCCCAGGCCATGATATCGACGTCCTGTTCAGCGAGCAGCGCCTCGAACCAGGCGAATTCCTCGGCATTCATCGTCGCCACATGCCGCGCGGCGAACCCGCCGATCAGCATATCCGCTTCTTTCGTACCCCGATGTTCGGCGCGCCAGCGGGCGCGTTTCCGGTCTGCTTCTGAAATATGGGACATGCCCCGACTCCGGCAAGGGCGGCGTCGCCCGAGTTGCGACCCGCCTGATGAACGCTTAAGCGCTTAGGCCATGCGACCGGACGCGCTCAACCCCCTGTTTGCCGAAGTGACGGTGCTGCCCGGCGTTGGCGCGGCGCTTGCCAGAACATTGGCGCGGCTCGATCTGTTGCGCGTGCGGGATTTGCTGTTCCATTTTCCCACCGGCTGGCGCTACACCCGCGCCGTTGCCAGCCTTGCGGATGCACGAGAGGGCGAGCGCGTATCCGTGCCGGTGCGGATCGTTGCGATGGAGCCCCGGCGGGGCCGCGCTCCGGCGCGGCTGATCGCCGACGACGCTTCGGGCATCGGGCTGACGCTGGCGTTTTTCGGCCCGCAAGCAGACCGGATGGCGGCGCGCTGGCCGGTCGGCAGCGACTTGAGCGTCTCTGGCAGACTGGAACTATTCTCCGGGCGGTTTCAGATGACGCACCCGGAAGCCGGCGGCGCGGTGGAGACGGAGCCTGTCTATTCGCTGACGCAGGGGCTCACCAGCCGGAAGCTCGCCAGCCTGATCGCTTCCGCGCAGGAACGGGTGCCGCAGCTGGCGGAGTGGATCGAGCCTTCGTTGCTGCAGCGGCGCGGCTGGGCATCCTTTGCCGACGCGCTGGCGCAGGTGCATGGAGACGCGGATTCGGCGCTGGCTCGGGATCGCCTCGCCTATGATGAATTGCTGGCCGGGCAACTCGCCTGGGCCGCCGTGCGTGCGCGTCGCCGTCGCCAGCGCGGGCGGCCCTTGCAGGGGGACGGGCGGCTGGTGGAGGCGCTGCTTAAATCCCTGCCCTGGCCGTTGACGGGCTCACAGCGGCAGGTGCTGGCCGAAATCGCCGGCGACATGGCGCAGCCGGCGGCGATGTTACGCCTGTTGCAGGGCGATGTTGGCAGCGGCAAGACTTTGGTGGCGTTGCTCGCGCTGCTTGCGGCGGTGGAGGCCGGGGCGCAAGGGGCGCTGCTTGCGCCGACGGATCTGTTGGCGCGCCAGCATCTGGCGACCCTCGAACGGCTGCTGGGTGGTTTGCCGGTGAGGGTCGGGTTTCTGTCTGGCCGCGAAAAGGGCCGCGCGCGGGATAAGATACGGGCCGAACTGGCCGCGGGCGACATCGATATTCTGGTCGGCACGCATGCGATCTTCCAGCAGGGCGTGGATTATCGCGACCTTGGCCTTGCCGTGATCGACGAACAGCATCGTTTCGGGGTGTCACAGCGGCTGATGCTGGCCGAGAAATCCGCCCGCCCGCCGCATTTGCTGGTAATGACGGCGACGCCTATTCCACGCACGCTGGCGCTCGCCAATTATGGCGAAATGGATGTTTCCCGCCTGACCGAACGCCCGCCGGGGCGGCAGCCGGTCGATACCCGCGTGATTGCGTTATCGCGGGTCGACGAGGTGGTGGACGGTATCGCCCGCCATATCGCTTCGGGTGCGCAGGTCTATTGGGTTTGCCCGCTGCTGGAAGCCGGCGCGGATGACCCGGAAGCCGATCCGGACGCGCCGACCCCCGCCATCGTGCGCGCCGAAATGCTGCGCCGGCGCTTTGGCGAGGCGGTGGCCCTGGTGCATGGCAAGCTGGCCGGGCCGGCGCGCGATGCGGAAATGGAGCGGTTCCAGCGCGGTGACGCCAAATTGCTGGTGGCGACGACGGTGATCGAGGTGGGCGTCGATGTGCCGAACGCCAGCCTGATGGTGATCGAATCGGCTGAACGCTTTGGCCTCGCGCAATTGCACCAGTTACGCGGTCGGGTAGGGCGGGGCACGGCGCGTTCCACCTGTATCCTGCTGCGGGCTGAGGAATTGACGGAATCTGCCGCCAAACGCTTGCGGATGATGCGGGCCAGCGAAGACGGCTTTGCCATTGCCGAGGCCGATCTGGAATTGCGGGGCGCGGGCGAACTACTCGGTACGCGCCAGTCCGGCGATCAGGGCTGGCGCATCGCCACCGACGATCAGGCGGCGCGGTTGCTGGCCACGGCGGACGCTGATGCGCGCATGCTGATCGACAGCGCTGACGGACTGGACAGCGAACGCGGCCAGGCGGCGCGGCTGCTATTATATCTGTTCGAGAAGGACGCGGCGGTAGCGACGTTACGCGGGGGATAATGGTTGGCAGCGCCCGCTCACAGGTTTAGGGGCATGCAGTATGCGCATATGGGCCGTGATATTGCTGCTGCTGGGAGCGCTCGCCCCGGCGCACGCCGAAGAAGTCGCCGAACAACGGCTGGAAGCGGCGATCGCCGCCTTTCAATCCGGCGATTATGCGGTCGCAAACAGCCTGCTGCGCGAACTGGCCGAGCGCGAAATTCCGGCGGCGGAAACCCTGCTTGGCACCATGGCCGCCAATGGCGAGGGCAGCGCGCAAAATCATGCAGTGGCGGCGGGCTGGTTTTTGCGCGCGTCGCGGCGCGGCTATGCTCCGGCACAACTGGCGCTGGCCCTGGCTTTCGCCCAGGGCCGTGGGGTCAAACGCAGCGATGAACGCGCCCTGTCTCTGGCGCGTGCGGCGGCTCGGGGCCAGCAACCCGGGGCCGCCGAACTGATCGAACAATTAACGGGCACGCCGGCGCAACCGTAAAAATCTCCGGTCGGTCTGCACGGGATTACGCTGCACTGCCGCGTAGTCCTTTCTGATGCGCGCGCGATGCGGCCACCGTTCAGGAGATTTTTGTGATCAGAGCCTTGTTATTGTCGGGTGTTTTTCAGGCATGCGCGCTGTCCGCGACAATTGCGGTGGCGCAGCAGGCGGATACGCCCGCGCCCGCCGACGATAGCTGGGACGAGCAAGGCGACACGATTGTGGTTTCGGCCGGTCGGCCAAAGGACGCGGTTCTCGGCGATATTCCTGTCGAGGTCAGCCTGTCGGCGGGCGATGTTCGCAGCTATGGCGTCAGCACCGTCAGCGAATTATTGACCGAACTCGCGCCGCAAACCACCACGGGCGGCGGCGGCACCAGTCCCGTGATTCTGCTGGGTGGCCGGCGCATTTCCAGCTTTCGCGAAGTCCGCAGTATCCCGACCGAAGCTATCGCCCGCGTCGATGTGTTGCCACCCGAAGCGGCGCTGCGCTACGGCTATCGCAATGACCAGAAGGTTGTGAACATTGTTCTGCGGGACAATTTTCGGTCCGTTACGGTGGAACTGGATGGACGCCTGCCGACCGCGGGCGGGCGCAGCACCGTGGACATTGATGCCGGCCTGTTACATCTGACGCCGGGCGGGCGGTTGAATCTCGATCTGAGCTATGAACGCAGTTCGGCGCTGCTCGAAAGCGAGCGCGACCTGACCGGTCGCACCACGCGCCGGCCTTACGCCCCCGGCGGCAATATCGGCGCACCTGATTTCGGCGATCCGATTGATCCGGCGTGGGGCGACGCGCCCGTTGCCGCCGTGCCCGCCTCCGCCATCGCCGGCGCCATGCCCGAACTCGCGGACTTCGGCGCCACCCCGAACAGCAGCGACCAGCGCCCGTATCGCACGCTGTTGCCGGAAGCGGAGAGTTTCGACGCCAACGCTGTCTATGCAACGACATTATTCGACGATCGGGTGGAGGCCACGGTGAATGCCGGCCTCGCCATTAACCACACGACATCGCGCCAGGGCCTTGCCGAAGCAGAATTTTTACTGCCGGCGTCCTCCCCCTGGTCGCCCTTTGGCCGCGATGTGACGCTGTATCGGCATCTCGAGGAATTTGGTCCACTGATTCAGGAAAATAAATCGACGGATATCCATGTCGGGTTGAATCTCGGCGGCGATATTTCCGGCTGGCGCTGGTCTTTCACGAGCAATTATGACCGGGCTCTGGCCACCACACGCACGCCCACCGGCCCGGTGTTGTCGGAAGTGGAGGCGCTGATCGCTGGCGGGGAACCGGGCTTCAATCCTTATGCGCCGCTGGGCGAGGAACTGATCGCACTGACCGCGATCGACCGCTCCCGCTCGCTCAGCAACAGCGGCGATGTGCAACTGGTCGCCAGCGGGCCGTTGGTCACCTTGCCTGCAGGCGAGGTGACGACGAGCGTGACGGCCCGGGCGGCCATGCTGGATCTGGATTCTACCTCCCGCCGCGACGGGCGGGTAGCGATCGCGGATCTCTCCCGCGATACCCTTTCCGGCCAGGCCAGCATCGATGTGCCGTTAACCAGCCGCCGTCGGGATTTCGTGCGGTTCGCGGGCGATCTGTCGGCGAACTTCAATGTGGCTTTCGATGATCTGTCGGATTTCGGCACGTTGCGCACGCTGGGCTATGGCGCGAACTGGAAGCCGATACCGTTACTCAGTTTTATCGGCTCCGTGTCGCATACGGAAAGCGCGCCATCGATCCAGCAATTGGGTAATCCGCTTGTCACCACTACGGGCGTGCGCGTGTTCGATTATGTGCGCGGCGAGACCGTGGATATCAGCCGTATTTCGGGCGGCAATCCGGCGCTGCTGGCCGATGACCGTCGCATCATAAAACTCGGAGCGAATCTGCAACCATTCCCGGACCTTAATCTGACTTTGGTGGCGGATTATCAGAACACCCGTTTTGAAAACCCGATCATGGCCTTTCCGACAGCGACGGCCGCTATAGAGGCGGCGTTTCCCGAGCGTTTCACGCGGGATGCAACCGGAAATCTGCTGGCAATCGATTCCCGGCCCATCAATTTTTCACGGCGGGATCAGGAGAATATCCGCTGGGGCCTGTATTTTTCCCATCAGATACGTTCCGCCGCGGCACGTGAGAGCCGCGATGGCGCGCGGGAAAATGCGCAGGCGTCGGGCGGCGGGCGCGGTTTCAGTCGCGGGCGGGGAAGGGGCGGCACACGGCTCTACCTGTCCGCCTATCATAACTGGTATCTGCAAGACCGTATCTTGATGCACGCCGGTGGGCCGGAACTCGATTTGTTGCGCGGAGACGCGATCGGATCAAGCGGCGGGCAGCCGCGCCACAAAGTAGAAATACGCACCGGCATCATGCATAACGGCCTTGGCGCCCGGTTATCGGGCAATTGGCAGGCGGCGACGACGGTCGTGGGGGGCAGCGGCGGCGCGAGCCGCGAACTACGTTTTTCTGACCTCGCCACCTTCGATCTGCGTCTGTATGCGGATCTGGGTTCGCGGCGTGAGCTCGTGCGGAAAATGCCATTCCTGCGCGGAACGCGGATTTCTGTAAGTGTGGATAATATCTTTAACCAGCGTATGTCTGTACGCGACGCCGCCGGCAATGTGCCGATCAGCTATCAGCCGGCCTATCTGGATCCACTGGGCCGCTCGGTGCATGTCAGCATCCGCAAGATGTTCGCGCCCCGCCCCGTGGCGCGAAGCCGGTAAAACTATGGGCCGGTCCCGCATCGACGGGACCGGCCCGAAAGGACTATTCTGCGACGGGCGCTGCCGCGCTGGCGTCTTCGGGCAGACCACCCAGTTCACCGACCAGCTGCGTATAGGCATCCAGGTACGCCAGCACGATCACCTGGCCGATTTCGGTGTTTTCATAGCTGCCGCCACCGACTGCGGCAAAGCCGCCACCCAGAAAACCGCCGCCGCCGCCACCGAAACCGATATCGCGCTTCCGGGCGAAGCCTTCGGTCATTCTTTCCTGTTCGGTGGTGCGTGCATTCACCAGTGTCAGCAGCACATTGGCTTCTTTTTTCTTCACATTGACGCCGCCGACCAGTGCGCCGACGCCGCCACCCAGCAGACCACCGAGCGCGCCGCCAATACCGCCACCGCCGGAATTGTTGTTGCGCGTGATAAGATCAGGAACGATGAAGTAATCGGCGGCCTTTACCTGTGCCTTGCCAATATTGGATCCGCGCTGCAACTCACCCGAATCTGCCAGCGCCCGTTCAATGGCACGGCTGTTCAACCCCTTGCCACGATCGACAAGGCCAAAGCAGCCGGATTTCATCACGAATAATTTGATGATGGCTTCCGGTGAATTAAGCCCAAGCGGCGTCCACCAGTGATGATCCGGCTCGACAACCGCAATCGTGCCCAGACGCTTGGTGCAGCGCGGGATCTCCTGGGTTTTTTGCGCCTGCTGCTTGCGCGCCGACGATTGCGCCATTGCCGGTGTCACGCCCAACGATGCGACGATCCCTGCTGCCAGCAGTTTGGCCAACAGGCCGCGCATGGTGGACTTCTGCGATTTCTTCTCAGTCATGAACTGCATTTTTGCCCCTTCCAAAACTGCGAAAATTAATGTCCCAAACGCAAGCAATGCGCAACCGGATCGTGCAGGTGATGCAAGATCAGTTTAACAGATCGGTAAAGCTGATCTGTTTATCGTACAGCGCGCGTACGACCAGTTCGGTGCGGCTGGCCACATCATAGCGGGCTTTCGCTTGTTCGAGATACTTATGAACGGTCGCCGGTGACAGGCCCAGAAGCTGGCCGGAAACCCAGTCACTTTTCCCGCGCGCGGCCAGAATGACGCATTGTAACTGGCGGGGGGTGAGGCGAAGGGCTGGATGCTCGCGCTGTTTATCGAGGCGATTAAGCGCGTCGGCGGCGTGAACCGCCAGATATTGCAGTGCGGGCAGTCCGGTTTCAGGCAGTGTCCGGTCTGCGGAGATGGAGAAGTTGCAAAACCCGCTCCACGCGCCTGGAATATGCCAGGGGATCACCCAGCCATCCGCTGCGCCGAAACGGGCCATTTCTGCGCGAAATTCCTTCATGGCCTGTGTCACCGCCGGGGCCTCGCGCCATGAGAACGGGGTAGCGCGACCCTGGCTCATCGTAGCGAACGGGTCAGCACGCCACGATTTTTTAACGATGTAATCTTGCAGGAAAGGCTCTGGCAAATCCCCGATAAGGGTTGGCTCGGCGGAGAGATCGGCGACCGAAAATCTGCATAGATGGAAATTGTCAAAGCCATAGTGGCGGGCAATGCCATGCAGGCATTCCTGTATCGCGAACTGTGAATTCGCACCCGACAGACGATTCAGAAACGGATGTAGTTCCCCCGGATCACTGCCTTCGGCCCGGGCCCGTTTTTGCGGTGCACCCTGGCGCTGTGGCGGCGTGATACTGCGCTTCGGCAGTGGCCGGCCTCTCACGAGGATATTTTGCATAACGCCCTCCCGTATGTCAGGATTTCGCTCGATCCCGATCACTTGCGGCTGATGGATAGCCGTCAGTGCCCGGGATTCCAAGCAAATAGATTAATATCGGTTAATCTTTAGCATCGGGATGATGAAATGCCTGTGACAGAAACAGAGACCCGCGACGTGTTCGACATCGCAACGCTTGCCGGCGGCTGCTTCTGGTGCACGGAAGCCGTTTTCGACCGCCTGCGCGGGGTGGAATCGGTGGAAAGCGGCTATACTGGCGGTGATATTTTCGATCCCGACTACGAGCAGGTATGCAGCGGCACTACCGGACATGCCGAAGCAATCCGGATCCGGTTCGACCCGGAGGTGATCAGCTATGACACGCTGCTGGAGATATTTTTCGCAACCCACGATCCAACGCAGTTGAACCGCCAGGGTAATGATGTCGGCACACAATATCGCTCCGCGATCTTCCCGCATTCTCCGCAACAGGAAGCCGCCGCCCACGCCGCAAAAAGGCGCGCCGCAGCCGACTGGCCGGCCCCGATCGTCACCACCATTGAACCCGAAGGACCATGGTGGAAAGCTGAAGATGTGCATCAGCAATATTATGATCGGGTGGGCGACCGGAATCCTTATTGTTCGGTGATCATCACACCCAAGGTCCGCAAACTTATGGCGATGTATAAGGACCGGCTCAAACAGCCCGGATGATCTGCCGGTTCACCGCCATGGCGCGCCAACTGTTTCGGCGATAACGCTGCTGGCAGTTTGCCAAAGCCGCTCCCGGATCGCGTGCGGCAGCATATCGGCCAGCAATCTGTGGGCGGCGGTCGGATTGTCCGCTTCGGCGTGATCGAACAATGCCATCAGCGTAGCTTCGTCGGGCGAGGTAATGTTGGCGCATGGCGGGCAGGTGATGAAAGGTTCGGGCCAGGCAGTCACCGTCATTTCCATCAAAAGCAGGAAAGATGTGGTTGCCGGTCCTAGTAACAGGCCGACGGCCTGACGGGGATTGCGGCGTGACTGCGCGAACATCGTCCACAGGCGCGTTGCGCGCAACAGGCGTTCGCCGGTCCCGGTCCATATGGAGGCAGCGGGCGTTGCAAACATGGCGGGGTTCAGATTCGGCATGAGCATCTCCTGTCTGGAATGGAAGGATGCTATTGCGAACGAATTGCAATTACAAGGACAGATCAGCCTGGGACAGAAGCTCGGGACAGAAACTCTGTCCGATAATGCCATGCGGTGCGCCCGGATCGCCCGCCACGGGCCAGCGCAAACGCCAGTGCATCCTGCGGGTCGAACGGTGCGCCATCCAGATGTCGGCGCACCATCTCAAGATACTCATCCTGAGACGGAACATGAAAGCCGAGAATCATGCCGAACCGGTCCGCGAGCGCCAGTTGATCGTCGGCGGCATCGCGGGTATGGCGGGCGCCGCTTGCTTCGGTCACGTCGGGATCGCGCATCACCAGATGGCGATGATTGGACGTTACCGCCAATCGCACATTCGCCGGGCGTTCGGCGACGCCGCCATCCAGCAGCGAGCGCAACATGCGCACGCCGGGGTCCGCGCCGGTAAAGGCGAGATCGTCGACATAGACCAGGAAAGGGCGGGGCACATCGGCCAGCCGGTCGAATAATGCTGGCAGGGAGAGCAGCGCGTCGCCCGAGGTCTCGATCAGCGGCACATTGGCATGATGCCAGGCAACGCTGCGTACCAGAGCGGACTTGCCCGTGCCACGCGCGCCCCATAGGAGGATGTCATGCGCCGGAGCGCCAGCCGCGAGCGAGGACAGATTCTGGCAGAGGGCCGCTATCTGGTGATCGACGCCGACGAAACGCTCCAGTGGCAATGGTGTGGACGCCCGCACCGGCAGGATCCGGCGCTGATCCCAGCGGAAGTGCATACCTTGCGCGGGATCGGCTTCGACAAGAGGTGGCGGCGCAAGGCGATCGAGCGCGTCGGCAATTCGGGTGAGCAGTTCTTCCGTCATCGATCAATCCCGGGGATTTGGTCCTTGCCGCCAGCGCACGACATAGGCAACCCAGACCAGCAGCAGAATGGCGGCGAAACAGAACCACTGCAACGCATAGGACAGATGGTTATTCGGAATATTATCGGTTGACGGTGGCGCGCTGGGCAACAAGGGCGGCTCGGCGGTGTCCGCTACCAGCACATAAGGGGCCGCGCTATGTTCGGATTCGACGAGGATACCGGTCACCACAAACCTTCCACCAGCGTGCCTGTTATCCAGCAACTGTGGTGACCACCCGATGTTGATTCGAATGGGCTGGTTTCCGGAGGTGCAGGTCAACAGGTGAGACCAGCCGCTCTGCCCCTGTGGGCCATGGCCGATGCTGGCGTCCGGGGTTTGCGGTGGGCAGGAAACGGTCAGCCGTACATGGCGAAACTGCATACCGGCACGGGGCGCGCTCGTGCCCATATCTGTGATTGGCTGGCTTGAAGCCACGGCGAGATCAGCCAGCAGCGTCTGTTTCCACTCCATCCGCTGGAGTTGCCAGATGCCAAACCCGACGAGCATCGGCACTATGATCAGCACCATGATCGTCGGGAGCAGAGGCAGGCCGCGCCGCCGCGACCTGCCTGATGGGGCTGTTTCGATCAGTGCGCCGCGCCGACAGCCGCGCCAAAGTTCGAGCCCCAGACATAAATGGTAAGGAACAGGAACAACCAGACGACATCGACAAAGTGCCAGTACCAGGCGGCGGCTTCAAATCCGAAATGCTGCTTCGGCGTGAAGTCTCCCTGGTAGGCACGGATCAGGCAGACGATCAGGAAGATCGTGCCGACAATCACGTGGAAGCCATGGAACCCGGTAGCGAGATAGAAGGTCGCGCCATAAATATTGCCGGAAAGACCGAAAGTGGCGTGGGAATATTCATACATTTGCAGGGCGGAGAACAGGACGCCCAGCAAAATAGTCAGCCACAGACCCTGCTTCAGACCCTTCCGGTTGCCATGGATCAGTGCATGGTGCGCCCAGGTCAGCGTGGTGCCGGAAAGCAGCAGGATCAGCGTGTTGAGGAGCGGGTAGACGAACGGGTCCAGCACTTCGATGCCAGCCGGTGGCCAGACACCGCCGATGGCTTCCGCGTTGCTGGGGAACAGGGACGCGTTGAAAAACGCCCAGAACCACGCGACGAAGAACATGACTTCCGACGCGATGAACAGGATCATGCCATAGCGGTGGTGCAGTTGCACGACCGGCGTATGATGGCCTTCATTCGCCTCGTTACGGATGTCGTAAAACCACGAGAACATCGACACCAGCATGACGACCAGGCCGACGATCGCGACCCATTTACCCCATGTCGCGTCATGCCAGTCCATGGCGGCGCCACCCGCCAGCGCCAGCAGTCCCAGGGAGACCAGCATCGGCCAGGGACTGGGCGGCAAAATATGGTAGTCGTGATTCTTCGCTGCGGCCATCTCTCTCACCTGTTATTTTTGGCCCCTGCGGGCACGATGGTTGTCCTGTTGCGGTTTAGTCGGTTTTGCCGCACCTTGCCCGAAAAGACAGGTGCGGCGATTTTGTGTCAAAAAGTTGCGGGCAACCTAGCCAACGATCCGGGCCGGGGCCATTTGCTCTCCCGTGGCGCGAATGGCAGGTGCGTGTTTCGGGTCCTCAACCGGATAGAAGCTGTAGCTCAGGGTAATTTCATCAATATTGCGGGCATCCGGATCATCGAGAATGGCCGGATCGACATAGTAAACCACCGGCATATCCACCTTATGACCCGGTGCCAGCGTCTGCTCGTTAAAGCAGAAGCATTGCATCTTGACGAAATATTTTCCGGCCCACAGCGGCGTTACGTTGAATGTTGCGGTGCCTGTCGTGCGGGTGGTCGACGCGTTGGCGGCACGGAAATAGGCGATATTCTGTTCGCCAATCTTCACGCGCATCTGATTTTCGACCGGGAAAAACTGCCATGGCAGGCCCCGGACGTTACCGTCGAAGCGCACATTGATCTGGCGTCCTGCAAGACCCCGGAGCGTTTCGGCATCGGGCGCGGCCACAGCGCGCTGGGTCGTCCCGGCGAAACCGGTAACCTGACAGAAAATGCGGTAGAGGGGCACTGCGGCATAGGCGAGACCGACCATCGAGACCGCAACGGCAATGCCCGCGAGGGCGGTTTTTGTCCGTGCGTACCGCCGACGCTGAATCGTAGTAGTCATCCCGCCATCCTCGAAATGGTAATTCCATAGAACAATAACGCAAAGCCCGTCAGTACAACGCCGATCACGACATTACGCCGCCGGCGACGCGCGATAAACTCTTTCTCTTCCTGTGGTGTCCAGTTCATAGCAGCACATCTCCAACAAGCGCCGCGAACAGCAGAAACAGATAGAGGATCGAAAAACGGAACAATTGCCGTTCCGGCCGCATCGATTGCGGGTCGGTTTCGGTGCTACGTGCGACCTTGGTTGCCAGCAGCAGGAATATGCTGCTCAGCGCCACAGCAGCGATGCCGTAAACAGCGCCCGTCAGCCCGATCAGGGAAGGAGTGACGCTGATGGCTGCAAGAACGATGCTGTAGAGCAGGATCTGCCGCCGGGTTTCGCGTACGCCATGTGTTACCGGCAGCATCGGAATTCCGGCGCGGGCATAATCTCCGCGCACAAACAATGCCAGCGCCCAGAAATGTGGCGGCGTCCATGCAAAGATGATGGCGAACAGCAGGAGCGGGAGGGCTGTCACATTACCGGTGACCGCAGCCCAGCCGATCACTGGTGGAAATGCGCCCGCAGCCCCGCCGATGACGATGTTCTGTGGAGTGCGGGGTTTCAGCCAGATTGTATAGACGACCGAATAAAAGAAGATCGAAAACGCCAGCCATGCGGCGGCCACCCAATTGGTCGCCAGACCCAGGGTGAAAACGGCGCCTCCCGCCAACACCACGGCAAAAGCAAGGGCCTCGTCGCGGTGGAGTCTGCCTGCCGGTAAAGGGCGGTTGGCGGTGCGCCGCATCCTTGCGTCGGTATCCGCTTCCCACCACTGGTTAAAAGCCGCAGCGGCGCCCGCTCCGACTGCGATACACAGGATCGCGACGAGGGCGATGAACAGCGGTATTTTTCCGGGGGCCGCAACCAGTCCACATGCTCCGGTGAAAACCACCAGCGTCATCACGCGCGGTTTCAGAAGCGCTACATAATCCCGCCAGTCCCCGGCGGCGAGGCCAGAGCCGGGCAGGCCGGAGGCATCGCACATCGGCGCTGCCTCCGTGGGACCTGCATGTATTTGCTGTCTGGTTGCGGAAATATCGCCCATCGAAACGACCGATCAGTGTCCCGACGGCTGGTTGCGCAGGTCAGGCAGGGTTTCGAACTGGTGGAACGGCGGCGGTGAACTGAGCGTCCACTCGAGCGTCGTTGCACCTTCACCCCAGGGGTTGGCCGGGGCCTTGCGGCCGATAGCGAGCGACAGGAACATGTTGATAAAGAACACGATCACACCCACGCCCATGATCACATAGCCCCAGGACGCAATTTCGTTCCAATAGGCATAGGCCTCCGGATAATCCGGAATGCGGCGCGGCATGCCATCCTGGCCAAGGAAGTGCATCGGGAAGAACAGGACATTCACGCCGATGAAGAACAGCCAGAAATGAACCTTCCCAAGAAACTCGTTGTATTGCTTGCCCCACATCTTGCCGAACCAGTAATAGAAGCCGGCGAAGAGGCCGAAGACCGCGCCCAGCGACAGCACATAGTGGAAGTGCGCGACGACATAATAGGTGTCGTGCATATAGACGTCGATGCCGCCGTTAGCCAGAACGACGCCGGTAACGCCGCCCACGGTAAACATGAAGATGAAGCCGATTGCCCACAGCATCGGTGTTTCGAACGTGATCTTCCCGCCCCACATCGTGGCGATCCACGAGAAGATCTTGATGCCCGTGGGCACCGCGATGATCATCGTCGCTGCGGTGAAATACATTTTCGTATTCACGCTGAGGCCCACCGTGAACATGTGGTGCGCCCACACAAGGAAGCCGATAAAGCCGATGGCCACCATCGCATAGGCCATGCCGAGATAACCGAAGATCGGCTTGCGCGAGAAGGTGGAGATGATGTGGCTGACGATGCCAAAGGCCGGCAGAATCATGATGTAAACTTCGGGGTGGCCGAAGAACCAGAACAGGTGCTGATAGAGCACCGGATCGCCACCGCCTGCAGGGTCGAAGAAGGTTGTGCCGAAGTTGCGGTCCGTCAGCAGCATCGTGATGGCGCCGGCCAGTACCGGCAGCGACAGCAGCAACAGGAAGGCGGTGACGAGGATCGACCAGGCGAACAGCGGCATTTTATGCAGCGTCATTCCAGGCGCCCGCATGTTGAAAATGGTGGTGATGAAATTAATCGCGCCAATGATCGACGACGCACCGGCAAGGTGCACGGCGAAAATGGCCAGATCGACCGCAGGCCCCGGCGTGCCGGAGGTGGAAAGCGGCGGATACAACGTCCAGCCGGTGCCGGCGCCGTCAAAACCGGCAGGCCCCGGGACGAACATCGATGCGCACATCAGAACGAAGGCCGAACTGGTCAGCCAGTAGCTGATATTATTGAGGCGCGGGAACGCCATGTCTGGCGCGCCGATCATGATGGGTACGAACCAGTTCCCAAATCCGCTGATCAACGCCGGCATGACAAGGAAGAACACCATGATCAGCCCGTGAGCCGTGATGAACATGTTCCACAAATGATAGGCGCCATCGATGTTGCCGTCGGTAAACCAGGGCAGGATTTGCATGCCCGGCTGGGCCAGTTCCCAGCGCATGAAGCCGGAAAGCGCCCCGCCGATTACGCCGGCGATGATGGCGAAGATCAGATAAAGGGTGCCGATGTCCTTGTGGTTGGTCGACAGGAACCAGCGCTGGAAGAAGCCCGGCTTGTGGTCGGCGTGGGAATCGTCGTGATTGCCCGGCGCGACCAGATGATCGGTTGCAGTTGCCATGCTAATATCTTCCTCTTTCTCAGGCGGCTGGCGTCGGGGTTACGGCGGGAGCGGCTTCGGCAGTCGCCGGGGCCGTGACGGGCGCGATGCCCGGGCCCGTCGGCTCGATGCCGTCGGCTTGCTGGCGCATTCGCACCCATGCCTTGAATTCTTCTTCGGGCAGCACTTCTACCGCGATCGGCATGAAGCCATGTTTGGTGCCGCACAGTTCCGAACATTGGCCATAATAGACACCTGGCCGGTCGACCTTGAACCAGGTTTCATTGATGCGACCCGGCACCGCGTCCATCTTCACCCAGAAAGACGGGACGGCGAAGCTGTGCAGAACGTCCGCCGCGGTAACCAGCAGTTTCACCGTCGCGCCGGCGGGGACAACGATACGATTGTCCGTATCCAGCAGATAGGGAACGCCTTCCTTTTCAGCTTCTTCCTTCGACAGCGGCAGGGCATCGAAGCTGATCCTGCCATAATCGGGATATTCATAGCCCCAATACCACTGGTAGCCCGTAACCTTGATCGTGAGATCTGCCTTTGGTGGATTATACTGGTTTGCCAACAGTTTGAAGCTGGGGAATGCGATAAACAGCAGGATCAGCGCCGGCACGAGCGTCCACAATACCTCGATCACCAGATTGTGGCTGGTGCGCGATGGCACAGGGTTGGCGGCGGCGCGGTAACGGAAAATCACCCACAACAGCAGGCCAAGGACGAGGACGCAGATGGCGCCGATCACCGGGTTCAGCACCAGATGGGCCATGGTAACGGCCTCGCGGGCGATAGGCGTCATCGGTTCCTGCAGGTCCCAGCCGCGGGGCTGGGGCTGGCCGATGCCCGGTGTCGGCGCACTGCGCGTATAGCCGACTCCTGTTTGCTCTGTCGAAATATTGTCGACCGTCACCACTTCGGGCACCGGTGCCGCTGTTACGGCCTCCTGCGCCGTCACGGACCCGGAGAACATGAGAAGGGCCGCGACCGCCGCGGCTTTCGAGGCCCGTATCAAGCCGTTATTCTTCCACCCCTGGTGCATTCGTCTTCCTCTGATCCGCAGAATCGTTCTTCAGTCTGGCTCATAGCGACCGCTATCCACGCAAACAAGCATCCACTGGCGCGATGCGACAACATCGCAAGGCAAGCGATAGTAACAGACTTTTATCCACGGCACGAGTTGCCTATCAGGGGCATCTATGACCCGCTTTACCGTCAACGGTACGCCCGTGCATTATCGCCTTGAACCGGACACGCCGCTCCTCTGGGCGCTGCGGGACGCTTCGAACCTGACAGGCACCAAATATGGCTGCGACAGCGGGCTGTGCGGCGCCTGCATCCTGTGGGTGGACGGGGTCGCCACAAAGGCTTGCCAGGTGACCGTTGGCGATATCGAGGGAGCATTTGTTACCACGATTGAAGGGCTTGACGAGGAAAGTGCACACCCCGTGCAAAGGGCATGGATAGAAGGGCAGGTTCCGCAATGCGGTTTCTGTCAATCGGGTTTGATTATGGCGGTAGCAGCGCTGCTGAAAGAACGGGCGAACCCCGAGCCGGCGGAGATACGCGAACGTATCACCAATATCTGCCGTTGCGGTACATATCCACGCATCGAGGCGGCAGTGGAGCGGGCGGCTGCCATCGCCCGGGGGGATGGTTGACACCGGACCATTGCAGGTTCAGGCTGCATGGGTGAGGTTTGATACGTCAATGTGCGTCTGTATATGATAACCGATACCCAGATGCGCGCGGCGCGGGCGCTGGCCGGGCTGGATCAGAAAGCCCTCGCAGAGCGCGCCGGCCTGTCGCTCGCCACCATTCAGCGCATGGAGTCGTCGAACGGTCAGGTGCGCGGCGTTGTGGAGTCGCTGGCGAAAGTGGTGGCGGCGCTTGAAGCGGCCGGCGTTGAGATTATTGGCGAATATGGGCGCAGCGAAGGGCAGGGGCGTGGTGTCCGGTTGAAGTCCGCGTCATGAGCGCACGGTTGCCGGAACCGGGCTTTGTGGAGCTTTTCACGCCCAAGCTGCTGACGGTATTGCGCGAGGGCTATGGTCTTGGTGAACTGAAGCGCGATGCGTTAGCCGGTCTGACGGTGGCGATTGTTGCCCTGCCGCTTTCCATGGCGATCGCCATTTCCTGCGGCCTGTCGCCCACGCATGGGCTTTATGCGTCGATTGTCGGCGGTTTTCTCGTGTCGGCGCTGGGGGGCAGCCGGTTCCAGATTGGCGGTCCGGCCGGGGCGTTTATCGTGCTCGTCGCCGCAACCGTTGCGCAGCATGGCGTCGGCGGCATGCTGGTGGCGACGATGATGGCGGGTGTGATCCTGATCATCACCGGGTTGTTGCGGCTGGGCACCTATGTCAAATTCATCCCCTATCCGGTAACCGTCGGTTTTACCGCCGGCATCGCCATCATCATCCTGGCGGCGCAGATCAAGGATTTGTTCGGCCTGACGCTGACCGGGCCGGAGCCGGGGGAATTATTGCCCAAGCTGGTGGCGCTGACAGAGGCATTGCCCACCGCCAATATCACCGCCATCGCTGTCTCGCTCGTAGCGATCCTGTTGATTATGGCCGTGCAACGCTGGCGACCGACCTGGCCGGCCTATCTGATCGCCGTTGCCGTGCCCACTGTTGCGGTGGCGTTGCTGTCCTTGCCAGTTGAAACCATCGGCTCGCGTTTTGGCGCGATTCCGCGCGCATTGCCGGGTGTCTCGTTGCCGCCGCTTGACGTCGCCACAATACTGACCCTGCTGCCCAACGCTTTGGCGTTCGCATTGCTCGGCGCGATCGAGTCGCTGCTGTCGGCTGTTGTGGCGGATGGCATGACCGGGCGCCGCCATCGGTCGAATTGCGAACTGGTGGCCCAGGGAATCGCGAATGTGGGGTCGGCTATTACCAGCGGCATGGTGGTGACGGGCACTATCGCGCGCACTGCCACCAATGTGCGTGCCGGTGCGCATGGGCCGGTGGCAGGCATGCTGCATGCGCTGTTTCTGGGCATATTCCTGCTTGTGGCAGCGCCGGTATTGCAACTGGTGCCGCTGGCGGCGCTGGCAGGCGTACTGGTGATTGTGGCGTGGAATATGGCCGAGCGGCACCAGTTCGCGCTGCTGTTACGCTCCTCGCGCGGCGATGCGTTGGTCTTGCTGGTTACCTTCCTGTTCACCATCTTTCAGGATCTGTCTTTCGGCATCACCGCGGGTGTGGCCGTTGGCGGCATCCTGTTCATCACGCGCGCGGCAAGCTCCAGCGGGATCGACCGTGAAATGCTGCCTGTGGATCTTGCCGACACAAAAGGCGAAGAACGCGAGGCTTATGAACCGGTGGCGGTGCCGGTCTATCGGATGCGCGGCCCATTTTTCTTCGGTGTAGCATCAGCTATCGGGCAAGTGATTGATGATGCGGCAAAAAAGCATAAGGCCTTTGTACTCGACCTGTTCGAAGTGCCTTTTCTCGACTCGACTGCGGCGCGCACGCTGATTTCAGCAGCCATGCACGCCCGAAAACGCGGGGTGGACCTGTATATCAGTGGCGCAGCCCCATCGATCCGGCGCGGATTGCTGACCCATGGCATTCGCGAGGCCCATCCGCATTTCCGCACCACTGCCGACGAGGCGATATCGGAAATCGTCGAAAAGGGAATCAAGCGGAACGCCGGGGATTAGCCGGTCATGTCGCGCGTACGCACCTGCGGCGGCGGGCGACAAGTCCGACCAGACCGAAGCCGCCGATCATCATTGTCCAGGTGGCAGGTTCGGGCACAGGCTCCCCGGTCAGGTAGAAGGCGAGATGCGCCCCGTCGCTTCCCCAATTGTCGAAGGTGCCTCCTTCGCTTTCATGATAGGCGAAGCTGTCGTTCGAGTCGGTCGTCGACCAGAAGATCCCGTTGAAGGTGAAGTATTCGTCGGCAGCTGCATGAATGCCGAACCAGTAAGTTGTTCCGGCGGCGGCGGCGAACGCCTGGCCCAGGTCGAACTCCAGCAGATATACATGGCCGCTGCCAGTGAACATGACATCAATGCCCGTGTCGATCGGCGCGGGATTGACCAGCCCCGTTTGCAGCAAGGTGCCTGGCTCGCCGCCGGCATTGTCGAAGATGTACCAGCGCAAATGGCCGTCCCAATTATCAAGATTGCCTTCGCCATGGAGATAGACGCCCGCTCCGGTGATGGTGGCGGCGGTGCCAGGAGTAAAATCCTCGGCCTCTACATATTGGGTGGCCTCATAGCCGCTGACGCCATTGGGTGCGCCATTGTCATAGACAATCGCGGCGTTGCTGGCGGATGCGCACATGACCGCGGCGACGGCAGCGGCAAGGCTTCTCATGGTGATGTCTCCCGTTCCACGACGGATTCCATCGCGGCCGGGAAAAAATAACCGTCGCTGCCGCCATCGTCAACAGCCGGGTATGAATGGATTACCGTGCCGGGCTGGTGGAGACGGGGGGGATCGAACCCCCGACCTCAGCAGTGCGATTGCTGCGCTCTCCCATCTGAGCTACGTCCCCGAAAGACAGCCCGGCAGGACGGGAGCCGGGGCTATAAGGGCAGTTACCCCTTCGGGTCAAGTAAGGGTGTGAGTTCGGGCGGAATTTGGGCCGGTTGCAGGATGCGGACGCGCTTCATCGGGCTGAATTCGCCGGAAATCAGTTCAACCTGACGGCGGGGGACGCCAAAGGCCTTGGCCAGGTGGCGTAAAATGCGTTCGGTGGCGCGACCCTGTTCGGCCACGGCGGCCACGGCGATTCGCACCGCATCGCCCTCTACGCCCAATATGGCATCCCGGCGGGCTCCGGCTTTGCCCTTGATCGCCAGTAAAATATCACCGCCTTCACGGCGGACAGGGGATTTGGGGCTCACACCCGTTCGGACAGGCGAATCGCCGCCCGGCAACCGGCGCGCACCAGCACCGACAATAATGGCCAGGCGGGGATTTCCTGCGCGCCATGGGCGATGGCCGAGTCGCGATGTTCCAGCTCTTCGGCCTGGAATTCGGCGATGGAAGTCTCCAGCTTCGGATCACGGCCATCCAGCGCATCGCGCTGCGCCTGATAATGCCGGTCGATCTCGGTTTCGACGGCGGCGGTGACGGCCATGGCGGTTTTCTCGCCCGCAAGGGCAGACAGTGCGCCCACGGCAAAACCGGCGATATGCCACACGGGTAACAACAGGGTAGGGCGAACCCGCCTTTCTTTCAGCAATTGCTCGAACCGGGCGAGATGCGCGGTTTCCTGTCGTTCCATATGGCTGATTTCGCCCGACAGTATTGAGCGATTCCCCATTACCGCCAACTGGCCGGCGTAGATGCGCGACGCGCCATATTCGCCAGCATGGTCGACGCGGATCATCGCATCCGTATCTACCTTCGCGTTGGAATTGCGCATGTTATCGCCTCCACAGAATAACTGCCGCCGCCGATGCCGCCACCGCCGAGATCAGCGCATTCCACGCGGCCATGGAAAGGCCGAGGAACTGCCACGGAATCTGGTCACAGCGGACCAGCGGGCTGTTCATAATTGTGGCGAAAATGTCCGCCTGTGTCATCCCCGGCTGCATGGCGGAGGTGCAAGCCGTGACACCCTGCCACCAGCCCTGTTCGACGCCGGCATGGAAAAGCCCGAGACTGGCAGCCACCAGCATCGCCAGCACGGCCAGCCAGACAACGAGGGTCCGCCCGAACGCCGCTGCAAACCCGGCCACCGTCAGCACTCCCAGATGGGCGTAACGCTGCCAGAAACACATTTCACAAGGCGGCAGGCCAACGCCATATTGAAACCACAAGGCTCCCGCCAGCAGGCTGCCGGAGATCAGGATCAGCAGCAGCGCCGACCGGCGCGCCGCGTTCACGATTTGCTGGCTGGCATCGGCCCCAGCCGTTTCACCATATCCACCGCATAATGCAACTGGAAGTCGGTAATGCCCTGTTCTTTCAGCTGTTCGGGGGTGAAGGCGAAGCGCGGATCGGCCTTGCCATCTTCCTCGATCAACCGGTCTTCGGCATTTTTCTGGGCAATCAGATGGTTGCGCAGATCGGCTTCGCGCAATCCGGGCCGCTCCAGCCGGCTGGGGTTGGTCAGTTGCGGCACAACGAGATCAGGCTCGATTCCCTGTTCCTGCACCGACCGGCCTGATGGCGTGTAATAGCGCGCCGTCGTCAACCGCATCGCGGTGTCCGGGCCAAGCGGGATCAACGTTTGCACCGAGCCCTTGCCGAAGGTGCGCTGGCCAATCACAACAGCGCGACGATAATCCTGCAACGCACCGGCGACGATTTCCGCCGCCGACGCCGATCCCTCATCGACGATCACCACCACGGGCTTGCCATTGGTCACATCATCGGGGCGGGCGTAATAGCGTTCGATATCCTTTTCATCGCGACCACGCTGGGAGACGATCTCGCCATTCTCCAGGAACAGGTCCGACACCTCGATCGCCTGATCCAGCAGGCCGCCCGGATTGGACCGTAAATCGATGACATAACCGGCAAGATTGGGGCCAAGCTGTTTTGCCAGCGTGGTAATGCCCAGCCGGGTCGCCTCGCCCGTCTGCCGGTTGAAGGTGGAAATGCGGATTACGCCGACATTATCCTTCGCCTCGAACTTTACCGGACGCACCTTGATCAACTCGCGGACCAGCGTGATTTCGAGCGGTTTCGGCTGGCCGGGGCGCACCACCGTCAGCTTGATCGGGGTACCAGGCTTCCCACGCATTTTCTCCACCGCCTCGTTCAGTGTCGAGCCGAAGATCAGTTCATCATCGAGGTGCGTGATGAAATCGCCTGCCTGCATCCCGGCGCGCGCGGCAGGAGTGTCGTCGGTTGGGGCGATCACCTTCACAGCGCCATCTTCGGAGGTAACCGTCAGGCCCAGGCCGCCATATTCACCATCCGTCTGCGTCCGCATATTGCTGGCGTCTTCGGCGTCGAGATAGGCCGAGTGCGGGTCGAGACTGGCGAGCATGCCGTCGATCGCGCCCTGCACCAGTTCCTTGTCGTCGACCTGATCGACATAAGCTTCCCGCACCTTGAGGAACACATCCAGCAACGTGTCCAGTTGCCGGAAGGTTTCATTTTCTTTCGCGGCATTAAGCGTAGACGGTATGCCGACCGCCAGCAGGGCGCCGGCGGCAGCGGCAAAAAGCGGGCGGGCAATTGCGGACATCTAAAAACATTCCCGAGAAACAAAAGCGGATATTCCGCCTGACTGTAGCAGGTTGAACGCCGCATGAAAGCCGCTATTCGATATTGCCCGCGGCGGCGGCACAGGCGGCTTCCGCCTCGATCAGGCGCCGTTCGGCCTCGGCGATCAACTGGTTGATACGCTGTGCGTCGGCGACCGGGTCACGCGGCGAGACTTCTGTCTGCTTCGTGGTTTTCCTTGGTTCCGTCGCGGGCCGCGCCGTTCCTTTGGAATAACGGTGGGGCATGCGCGCTTCCAGCAGCCACATGCCAAGATTGGTGCTATACCGCATGGCGCTTTCGGCTGATTTGTCGCCGGGGTAATCCTGCGCCAGCCCGCCTATCGCCTTGTCCAGCAGCAACGTCTCGATCTGCGCCACGCGCTGATCCTGCGCCCGATCCCAGTCGCGGGCGAACAGCGCATCACGGGCGCGCAACTCCATCACGGCAGGGCGATCGACGCCAGCCAGCGCCAGAGCTTCATCCAGGCTGCTCGCCCGGGCCAGCGCCTGTAAAAACGCGAGCCGCCGTTCCGTGGAAAGCCCGGAGCGGACCGTGCGCCGGCGACGAGATGCGCCAGCACGCAGGTGGGGCGTGCGCTGCCGGATCTTCAGCCGGCCGCGCGCGGAATTCGGAGAAATCAGGATATTCATGCCCGGAAAAATAACCAAAATGGTTGCTGTAGGAAAGCCTACAAAAAGCGTGCAACCACTTCCCGATAGGAGCGCGAGACTTTCACGGTCGCGCCCGACGCCAATGTCAGGAAACATTCGCCGTTGGTATGTGGCTTCACCTGTCGGACATTATCGAGATTGACGATAGTGGAACGGTGAACCCGTTGGAATTTGCGCGGATCGAGCCGGCGTTCCAGATCCTTCATCGTCTCCCGCAGCACCAGCGTCTTGTCGGCAGTCGTCAGACACATATAATCGCCTGCGGCATCGATTTTCTCGATGGAATCGACGTCGATCCGGAAGATCTGCCCCTGGTCCTTCACATTGATAATCCGTTCGTACCGGTCCGACGATGGTTCCGTCTGCGGTAACAGAGACGAGACGTTGTCCGGATCCACCTCGGCGAGGCGAGCGGCCATCCGGCCCGCCTCTTCCGATAATTTTTTGCCGGCGAGCCGCGCGCGCAACCGGTCCATTGTCTGGGCGAGTCGCTCAGGCTCCACCGGCTTCATCAGATAATCTACCGCCTGGGCCTCGAATGCGCGGATCGCATGGTCGCTGTATGCGGTGACGAACACGAACAACGGCGGCTCGATATCGGCCAGCGCGGAGACCACGGAGAAGCCATCGAATCCCGGCATCTGCACATCGAGAAACACCACATCGGGCTTTTCGGTACGGATCGCGCGGATGGCTTCACGGCCATTCATCGCGTGTCCCACCAGCTCGATATCGGGGAACGCTGCCAGTC
>JBAYSX010000009.1:0-86624 GCA_041675905.1 Sphingomonadaceae bacterium
AGTGGTAGAGCACTGTGTTGACATCGCAGGGGTCGCAAGTTCAATCCTTGCCGCGCCCACCATTATCGCGAAGCCGTGTACGAAAAGTTTATCGGCTGGCGATGCCGCGGTAGGTCAGTGCGCCGAGAATACCACCGACGATGGGCGCCACCCAGAACAGCCATAATTGCGATAGCGCCCAGCCGCCGACGAACAGTGCCGGACCGGTGGCGCGCGCCGGATTGACCGACGTGTTGGTGATGGGAATGGATATCAGGTGAATCAAGGTCAACGTCAGGCCAATCGCCAGCGGCGCCAGTGCCGCGGGCGCGCGCTTGTCGGTTGCACCCATGATCACGAAGAGAAAAACGGCCGTTAACACCACTTCCGCAACAGCCGCAGATAATAGCGCATAGCCTTGCGGGCTATGTTCGCCATAGCCGTTGGCGGCGAAGCCGGCGCCAATCGCGTCATAGCCGGTCTTGCCTGAAGCGATCAGGTACAGCATCGCGGCGGCGGCGATGGCTCCGACCACCTGGGCGATGATATAGCCGATGGCGTCTTTCGCCGGAAAACGACCGCCCGCGACGAGGCCGACAGTCACCGCCGGATTGAAATGCCCGCCGGAAATATGCCCGACCGCATAAACGCCGGTGACGACCGTCAGTCCGAAAGCCAGCGCGATGCCGACTGCGCCGACGCCAGAGCCGAATTCAGTACTGGCAGCAATAATGGCAGTGCCGCAGCCGCCAAGAACCAGCCAGAAAGTGCCGATGACTTCGGCGGCGAGCTTGTCGGTGGTGTTGGACATCCGAACGCCCCTGTTCAATTGTGCCGTAGCTGGTTGGTGGCACGGAATTTCGAAAAAGCCCAGCCTGAAACCGCGTAGTCAGCCTCTGGCGGCGCGCTTCAACCGGTCGATGATGGCGCGACCGGGGCCGGTATCCGGAATGGGTGCGACCGCAATGCGCGCATGTCCGCTGGTTTCGGCCTCGTGCAGCAGTGCGAACAGATTGCTTGCGGCCTCGGTCAGATCGCCGGATGGCGATAAATTGCGGTTGCCCTGGATGGCGCCGAAGCCGATATGAAAACTGTCTGGCGCAGCCGTCGAGGCGTTCAGGACGAGCGGCAGGCGCGGCGCATAATGGCGCAGCAACATGCCCGGTGCGGCGACGGCATCGCCTTCGGCGGCGACGGATATGTCCATGCCAGAGGCGGCGGTAACTTCTTCCAGGGGGATCGCGCCATGGCGTAACAGCCGCAAGCCATCGTTCGTCACGGCAACAATGGTGCTTTCGATGCCAGCCCGGGTTGCCCCTCCATCCATGATCAGGGGAATTCGTCCTTCCAGACTGCGCCGTACATGTTCCGCGCTGGTGGGAGATAATCGCCCGCTGGCATTGGCCGAAGGCGCCGCGACCCCACGACCAAGCCCGGCAATCACCGCCTGCATCGTGGGATGCGCCGGTACGCGCAGTGCGATGGTTGGCAAGCCAGCGGTAACCGCCGCCGCAACCGGCGCGTTTTCAACGGCAGGCACCACCAGCGTCAGTCCGCCGGGCCAGAAGCGGTCGGCCAGCCGCCGCGCCAGCGACGAGAATACGCCATAGCGCGCGGCCATATGTACATCCGCCACATGCACGATCAGCGGATTAAACGACGGTCGGCCTTTGGCGGCATAGATAGCAGCGACGGCAGCCGCATTGCCCGCATCGGCGGCGAGGCCATAAACGGTTTCGGTGGGAATCGCGACGATGCCGCCCGCTGCCAGCAAATCTACCGCAGCTTCCACGCCGGCAGAATCGGCGCGTACGATCCGTGTCCCGGTTGTCGTGGGTATTACAGGGGCCATCATCCCCGCTATAGGGATGGTATGACCGGCATTCAAACCTGGACGCCGCCCGTCAGGGCGCAACGCTTTCTGCTCGACGCTGTCGCCGGTATCGGCGGGCTGGCGGCGCTGCCGGGTTTTGAAGCCGCGACACCCGAGACGGTGGATGCGATTCTGAACGAATCGGCGCGCTTTTGTACCAATGTGCTCGTGCCATTGAACCGGGTGGGGGACGAGCAGGGCGCGCGGCTGGAAAATGGCGTCGTGCGGCTTCCTGATGGTTTTGCCGGGGCGTTGCGCGATTTTGGTGCGGGCGGCTGGACGGGGCTGAATGCGCAGCCGCGCCATGGTGGCCAGGGGCTGCCTTTCGTGCTCGCCTGCGCGGTGATGGAGCAGGTCACATCCGCCAATATGGCGTTTGCACTCGCACCGATGCTGACATTGGGTGGCATCGAGGCGTTGCAGGCCCATGGCAATGCCCGCCAGCAAAAACTCTATCTCGAACCTTTGATCGCCGGTCGATGGACGGCGACGATGAACCTGACCGAACCGCAAGCCGGTTCCGATGTCGGCGCGGTGCGCACGCGCGCAGAGCCGGTGGCGGACGGAAGCTGGCGCATCAAGGGGCAGAAAATCTTCATCACCTGGGGCGACCATGAGGCGGCGGAGAATATCGTCCACCTCGTACTCGCCCGCACGCCGGACGCGCCAGCCGGCACCCGGGGCATAAGCCTGTTTATCGTGCCGAAATATCTGGTGGATGCGGAAGGCAATCCCGCGGAGCGCAACGATATCCGCGCTGTCGCCATTGAGCATAAGCTGGGGATTCACGGCAGCCCCACCTGCGTGATGTCCTTCGGTGATTCGGATTCGTGCACCGGTTATCTGGTGGGCGCGGAAAATGCCGGGATGCAGGCCATGTTCACGATGATGAACCATGCCCGCATCAATGTCGGCATCCAGGGCGTGGCGATAGCCGAACGCGCCCTGCAACATGCGACCGGATACGCCCGCACACGCATCCAGTCTGCCCGTTTCGGCGGCCCGCGCGAAGCTGTGCCGATTATCCGGCATCAGGATGTGCGTCGCATGTTGATGACGGGCCGGGCGCTGACGGATGCTGCACGCGCCATCGCCTTTCTGAACGCCGCCGCCGTGGATCGCGCCCACGCGCTGGCGGATGCCGATGCCCAGGGGCTCGCTGATCTCTTGACTCCCGTGACCAAGGCTTTCGCGACCGATGTCGGCGTGGAGGTTTCCAGCCTGTCGCTGCAGGTGTTCGGCGGCATGGGTTATATCGAGGAGACGGGCGCGGCGCAATTTTACCGCGATGCGCGCATTGCACCGATTTACGAGGGCACCAATGGGATCCAGGCACTTGACCTGGTTGGCCGTAAGCTGCGCGCCGACGGCGGCAAACATTGGCGAGAACTGCTCATGCGCGAGCGGGCTTTTGTCGCTGGCCTCAAACAGGGCGCACTTTCCGCGTTGCACCCGTATCTGGATGACGCGCTGGAGGCATTGCAGGCAGCATCCGTGTGGATAGCGGATGCACATAATCCGCCCGACGATGTGGCCGCGGGGGCGACGCCTTATTTGCGGATGTTCGGACTGACGCTGGGCGGGCTGTTACTGGCCCGTCAAGCCGGGGCGGCGGCACATGCGGAGGGAGATGCGGATTTCCTCGGCGAACGTATCGCTGTCGCCCGCTACTTCGCCGAACAGATTTTGCCGCAAGCGCCGGCGCTTTTGGGGCCGATCACGCGCGGGGCGGGGGATTGGCCGCTTCAGGCGCCGGATCGATAAACGGCGGCATGCGCGCCGCTGCCGACGGGTCGCCAAAGCCGATGAAGCCATCATTCAGCCACCCCGGCTTGCCATAGATGAACGGCTCGTTGTTCAGCGCCTGCATCAGACCACCGGCGGCACGCAGGATCGCGTCCGCGGCGGCGGTGTCCCATTCGCAGGTCGGGCCGAAGCGCGGATAAACATCGGCATCGCCTTCGGCCAGCAGGCAGAGTTTCAGCGAGGATCCGGACGGGTGGACCGTTGCACCTGGCACCTGGGCAACCCAGGCTTTCGTGCGAGGATCGAGATGGGAACGGCTGGTAACGATGGACGGCGGTTGATGCAGCGTGCGGCTGCGGATTGCCTGACGCGGGTGTTTTGGGGATTGCTTCCAGGCGCCAAGACCAGGCGCACCGGTCCAGAGCGTTTGCGTCGGGGAATGCAGCACCAGCCCCAGCACCGGAGCACCATTTTCCACCAGCCCGACATTGACGCTGTAATCCAGACTTCCGGCCACAAAAGACCGGGTGCCGTCCAGCGGGTCAATCAGCCAGAAGCGGCTGGGTCCGCCAACATCCGGGGCCGCCCCTTGAGCGGAGGCCTCTTCGCCGACGATGATTGCATCTGCATCGATGGCGCGGATGGCGGCGGTCAGCAGTTTTTCGGCGGCGAGATCGGCTTCTGTCACCGGCGAATTATCGGCCTTGGCACGCTCGACAATGCCACGTGCCTTGTAGTCTTCGATCAGCGCGCCCGCTTCCTGGATAATCGGGGTCAGTTTTTCGATCAGGCGGGCGTTTTCAAGATCGGCGGTCAGGCTTTCGAACATGGTTGCGTCGCGCTCCTTCGGGCGTCTGGCCCGGTGGCCATGCTACGCGCCAACAATAAAAAACAGAAGTAGGGGCATCAGAAACGCGAGACAATCTGTGCCAGTTCCGGTCGGGGCCGTTCTTCCAGCGGACGGGTCTGCGTGCCGATAAAAAAGAATCCGGCGATTTTGCCACCCGGATAACCGAGCGCGTCGGCAAGCCCCGGTACGTCGGCGGCAGCCGTGGTCAGCCAGTTGGCGGTAAAACCGAGCGCGTGGGCCGCCAGCAAAAGGTTTTGCGCGGCAGCGCCTGTTGAAAGCTGCTGTTCCCACAGGGGAATTTTACCCTCGACAGGGGTGGAAAGCAGCACGATCATCACCGGGGCCTGATGGGCGAATTCGCTGAAAAAATTGCGTTCCAGCTTGCCCATGTCAACCCGGGCTTCGGTCGCGAGGCGGGTCAGCAAACCAGCGAAACGCTCGCGCTGTTCGATAACCACGAAACGCCATGGCGCAAGCTTGCCATGATCGGGCACCCGGGAAGCGGTACTGAGGATGGTTTCGAGTTGCGCCGCATCGGGGCCGGGGGCTGCAAGATCGCGGGCCTTGCCGGAACGCCGAGTGCGCAGCAGCGACAGGGCAGAGGAGCGATCGTTGAAAATATCGGTCATGGAACCGCTTTTGCCACAGCCATGAAGCGAAAGCCATGACCGGCGCCGGGGGTCAGTAATGGCGGAAGTGCGCCTCGGTCCGCGTCACGCCAGACGCGCGGAACGGAATATTCGTGTCGGTTGTGGTGGTTTGCGACACCATGACCGGCGCGCCGGAAGCATCCGGCCGATAGGTGGAAATTGCATCGAAACTACGGAATTTCGCCACCGCCATGACCGAAAATGGTTCGGGCGCGTGAATGCGCAGGCGGGTGATTGTCGGGCGGCCATTGACCTCCGTCACAAAAACATCGGCAGCCAGGCGCGCAGAAATGTCCGGTCCCTTCATCCCCAGCGCACCTTTTTGCAGGCGGGGCCAGTGATATATGGTCTGGCCATTTTCCCGGCGGATTTGCGGCTCTCCTGCCAGCAGCAGGTGCAGGCGATAAAAGCCAGGGACGGGCTGTTTCTCCATATCCTTGCGATGGGATTTGCGCTGCTTGTCGTCCGGCGGCTGGCCGTTGATGCTTATCAACGACCAGCGCTCATCTTCCGCAGCCTGTGGATCGAAACGATCGACCCGCACCACGGGCTGCTCGCCCGGTTCCTCGATACGAGTCGTCCGTTCAAAGGGTCGCATGCCCGCTTCCGCCGATTCAGCCAGCAACTGGCCGATCAGCGCGTCGGCAGACGCCATGGCGGGAAGCCATAGCAGCAGCAGTGCGACCAGCCAGCGTCGTGCTGTGTGCGGCTTAGCTATCGAGGAAACTCCGCATCTTCCGCGAGCGGCTCGGATGTTTCAGCTTGCGCAGCGCTTTCGCCTCGATCTGGCGGATACGCTCGCGCGTCACCGAAAACTGCTGGCCGACTTCTTCCAGCGTGTGATCGGTGTTCATGCCGATGCCGAACCGCATGCGCAGCACCCGTTCCTCACGCGGGGTGAGGCTGGCCAGCACACGGGTGACGGTCTCCTTCAGGTTGGAATGAATCGCTGCGTCCACCGGAATGATGGCGTTCTTGTCCTCGATGAAATCGCCGAGATGACTGTCTTCCTCGTCACCGATGGGGGTTTCGAGGCTGATCGGCTCTTTGGCGATTTTCAGCACCTTGCGAACCTTGTCGAGCGGCATCGACAGCCGTTCGGCCAGTTCCTCCGGCGTCGCTTCCCGCCCGGTTTCGTGCAGATATTGCCGGGACGAGCGTACCAGCTTGTTGATCGTTTCGATCATATGCACCGGGATACGGATGGTGCGCGCCTGATCGGCGATGGAACGGGTGATGGCCTGGCGAATCCACCAGGTGGCGTAGGTGCTGAACTTGTAGCCGCGCCGGTATTCGAATTTGTCCACAGCCTTCATCAGGCCGATATTGCCTTCCTGAATCAGATCCAGAAATTGCAGGCCGCGATTGGTGTATTTCTTGGCAATGGAAATAACAAGGCGAAGGTTGGCCTCCACCATTTCTTTCTTGGCGATGCGCGCCTCGCGCTCGCCCTTTTGCACAACATTGACGATACGGCGATATTCACCAAGATCGACGCCGGTTTCCTGGGCGATGAGCGTCAATTCCTGACGGATACGTTCAACGTCGTTTGCCTCGCTCGTGGCGAAGGCCGTCCATTTCTTGTCCCGTCCGGCATTGGCTTCCAGCCAGGTTTCGTCCAGTTCATGGCCGATGTAACTGTCGAGAAAATCACGGCGGTTGATCTTGTGGCGGTCCGCCAGTTTCAGCATCTGGCCGCCCAGCGTCATCAAACGACGGTTAAAGCTGTAAAGATGCTCCACCAGTTGTTCGATCTTCGCATTGGTGAATTCAACGGCGGCAATGCGCCGCGTCAGTTCGACCCGAAGTTTCTGATAGCTTTCTTCTTCCGCGTTACTGAAATCCTGTTCGAACTCCACACCGCCAGCGAGTGATTGCATGCGTGCGGATTGCAATTCCTGGAAGCGCGCATAGTCTGCCTCGATTGCCGCGAAGGTTTCGAGGGCTTGCGGTTTCAGCGCATCTTCCATCGCGGCGAGGCTCATGCCGCCTTCATCGTCATCATCCTCGAAGGTCGGGCGTTTCGGACGCTGTCCGCCTTCCCCCTCTTCGGAGTCGGCGCTTTCCTCTTCCTCGTCCTCGTCTTCCTCTTCCTTGAAGGTGACGGGCAGATCCGAGCCTTCCTTGTCCTCTTCTTCGTCTTCCGAAGGTTTGGCCAGCATCGCCTCGAGATCGAGAATCTCGCGCAACTGCATGCGGCCTTCGTTCAACGCCTGTGACCAGTCGATAATCGCCGCAAAGGTCATCGGGCTTTCACACAGACCGGCGATCATCGTGTCGCGGCCAGCCTCGATTCGTTTGGCGATGGCGATTTCGCCTTCGCGCGACAGGAGCTCCACCGCTCCCATTTCCCGCAGATACATGCGCACCGGGTCGTCGGTGCGGTCCATCCGCTCCTTGGGCGCGGGCGTCAGCGCGGCGGGCGCATCGACTTCCTCGACGGTGTCGTCTTCCTCGGGCTCGGCATCCTCGCCATGATCTTCCGCCTCGACGATGTTGATGCCCATCTCCGACAGTGCGGACATCACATCCTCGATTTGCTCGGAAGACATCTGGTCTTGCGGCAGCGCCGCATTCAATTCTTCGTAAGTCAGCCAGCCGCGCTTTTTAGCCTTCGCGATCAGCCGCTTGAGGCCGGCTTCATTAAGGTCGATGACCGGGGCGCCGTCGCCCTCGGGCTTTTCGGGAGCATCGCTCTCCGTGAACATGGTTCGTGCCATTCCAGTCTTTCATCGCTGCGCCCGAAGGTCCGGACCTTCAGACGGCGTCACCACCGATCGCATGGGCGACGAGGCGTTCGTACGCCTTCACCCGTGCAGCCCCGAGGAGACTACGGCGCCGGTGTTCGCGAGCCAGTTGCTCGTCATCCGTATACACGCCCGGCGGTAGCTCCATTTCGGTTGCTATGTGGTGTAACTCGATCAGCGACGCAAGGGCATCGCTCGCGCGCCGGTCAAATTCGGCGTCCGCGAGACTGTCGGGCCACAGGGGGCGCAATCCGGGCGGTAGCGCGCCGGGTGCATGGCCGTCAAGCAAGGCATCCCGCAATTGCGCCAACGGCGGCGACGCGACCGGCAGCGCCGCCAGCGATTCGGCATGGCGTTGCACGGCCCCGGGGCGCATGGCGAAGCTGGCGAGCAGCATGGAGACGATGCGATTGTCGGCGGTTTCCGACGCGCGCGTTTCCTGCCGCAGCGGCGACGGTGGCGGATCGCGCCAGTTGCGATTGCGCTGGCCGGGCGCGAATGTAGCTGTGCGGGGCGGGGCGAAACGCTCATTCAGCCGTCGTGCCCAGCTACGCTGATAGTCGCGGCGTAAATTCTCATCCGCGATGGTTCCGGCGAGTTCGAGCAGATGCTGGCGGAGAGCTGCGCGCCGTTCGGGCGTATCCGTCGGCGCATTGGCGGTTTCGGCAGCGAACAGAAAGGGCTCCAGCGATTGCGCCCGGGCGATGAGCGCGTCAATGGCTGCTTTGCCGCCGCCGCGCGCGACATCGTCCGGATCCTGACCCTTTGGCAAAGTCAGGAAGGCGAGCGATTTTCCTGGTCGCAGCAGCGGCAACGCCCGGACTGCGGCACGCACCGCCGCGCGCATACCGGCAGCGTCGCCATCGAAGGCCAGCACCGGCTCATCGACCAGCCGCCAGGCCGCCTCGACCTGCTCCACCGTCAGGGCTGTCCCCAGCGGAGCCACCGCACCGACGACCCCGACGCGGGCGAGACCGATGACATCCATATAGCCCTCGACCATCAGCAACTGGCCGGATTTGCGCGCGGCAGGGCCTGCGCGGTGCAAATTATACAGCAGCCGGCCCTTGGCAAACACCGGTCCCTCGGCCGAGTTCAGATATTTCGGCTCGATATCTCCCAGCGCCCGACCTCCGAACCCCACGACACGTCCGCGCGGATCGTGGATCGGAAACATCAGCCGCCCGCGAAAACGGTCATAGCTGTCGCCGCTGTCGTTTTTGCCTGTCAATCCGGCGTCGTGCAGCAATGTTGCGTCGATAGTCGGAAATGTACCGCGCAAGGCCTGGGAGAGCGCATGGCGTGCATCCGGCGCGAACCCAAGGCCAAATTCCTCCGCGAGAGCAGGGGAAACACCGCGCCGCTCCAGATAGGCGCGGGCGTCGGCCCCGCGCGCGCTGGCCAGTTGGGTGGTGAACCATTGCGCCGCCGCCGCCAGCAGATCGTGCAGACCGGCGCGTTTTTCCGCCTCCGGGGTGCGGGGCGCGGGCTGCGGCACCTCCAGTCCGGCTTCGGATGCCAGTTGCCGCACGGCGTCCATGAAGCCAAGGCCGTCCTGGTCGATCAGAAAACGGATGGCGTCGCCATGTGCGCCACAGCCGAAACAATGGTAGAAGCCCTTGTCTTCATTCACATAAAAGCTGGGCGTTTTTTCATTATGAAAGGGGCAGCAGCCCTTCCATTCCCGCCCCGCCCGCGTCAGCTTCACCCGCCGCCCGACGACCGTCGCCAGCCCGGTACGGGCACGCAGTTCGTCGAGAAATTCCGGCGACAGGCTCATGTCAGGACAGCGCCGCCTTCACGAGGCCGGACGCCTTGCCCATGTCGAACTGACCGGCCAGCCGTTCTTTCACCAGCGCCATCACCCGGCCCATGTCCTTCACGCCCGATGCGCCCGATTCGCTGACCAGCGCCGCAATAGCTGCCTTCGCGTCATCCTCGCTCATTTGCTGCGGCAAAAAGCTCTCGATCACCGCCAGTTCGCCGCGCTCGGTGGCGGCCAGTTCCGCCCTGCCGCCCTTGTCGAACATCTCGATCGATTCGCGGCGCTGCTTCGCCATTTTCTGCAGCACCTCGATCACCAGCACATCGTCATCGGCGGGGCTTGCTCCGGTGCGCGCCTCTATGTCGCGGTTTTTGATGGCGGCCTGGATCAGGCGCAGCGCCGCAACCCTGTCCGTCGCGCGTGCTTTCATCGCTTCCGTCAGTTGCGCCTTGATGTCTTCGCGTATCATCATTCATCTCCTGTTCCGGCCTGTATATCAGCGATGGCGGCCGCTTTACGAGGCCTCCATGCCATCCACGCCATTGACGCGGGGCGCGACAAACCGTAACGCGGCGCCTTAGCCCACAATTTGTTTCGAGGAACGCCACATGGCCGAGGAAATCCGTCTGCGCCAGTCTCAA
Organism: Sphingomonadaceae bacterium; assembly: GCA_041675905.1. Taxonomy (GTDB): domain Bacteria; phylum Pseudomonadota; class Alphaproteobacteria; order Sphingomonadales; family Sphingomonadaceae; genus Sandaracinobacteroides. The sequence goes on from JBAYSX010000009.1 coordinate 10,252, forward strand.
GGCGCGACCGGACTCCTTGTTCTCGCCGATGGCACCCTGTTTCGGGGTGCCGGTTTCGGCGCACAGGGAGAGGCGGTCGGCGAGCTCTGCTACAACACCGCCATGACCGGATATCAGGAGGCGATGACCGACCCCAGCTATGCGGGACAGATCATCACCTTCACCACGCCGCATATCGGCAATACCGGCGCGAATGCCGAAGACGCCGAAGGCGCCAGCCCGCTGGCGCTCGGCTGCGTTGTTGCGGAAGCGATCACCGCGCCGTCGAACTTCCGCGCTACCGCCAGCTTCCGCCAGTGGATGGCCCATAATGGCCGCATCGGCATCAGTGGTGTCGACACCCGCGCCATTACCCGCCGCATGCGCCGGCTGGGTGCGCCGAACGCCGTGATCGCCCACCGCGCCGATGGCCGGTTCGATATCGACGCGCTGGTGGAAAAGGCCCGGGGCTTTGCCGGTCTCGAGGGTGTCGATCTGGCGAAACAGGTCTCCACGACGCAAGCCTATCGCTGGGAAGAAGGCCTGTGGACGCTGGGTTCCGGCTATGAACGGCAAACGCCATCACCGGATGCGCCGCATGTCGTGGTGATCGACTATGGTGTGAAGCGCGCCATCCTGCGGCAACTTGTGGCCGCCGGAGCGCGCGTCACCGTGCTGCCGGCCACCGCCAGCTTTGACGATATCATGACGCGCAATCCCGATGGCCTGTTCCTGTCCAACGGCCCCGGCGATCCGGCGGCGACGGGCGAATATGCCGTGCCGACCATCCAGCGCTGGCTGGAAACCGGCAAGCCGCTGTTCGGTATTTGTCTGGGGCATCAATTGCTTGGTCTGGCGATTGGCGCCACCACGGTGAAAATGCATCAGGGCCATCGCGGTGCGAACCATCCGGTGCAACGCATTGCGGACGGCAAGGTGGAGATCACCAGCATGAACCATGGTTTCACCGTGGATATGGACAGTTTGCCGAAAGCCGCGCGCGCCACCCATATCAGCCTGTTCGATCAGACGCTGTGTGGCCTGGAGTTGAACGACCTGCCGGTATTCAGCGTCCAGCATCACCCCGAAGCCAGCCCCGGCCCGCAAGACAGCCATTATCTGTTCCAGCGGTTCGTCGACTCGCTGCGTTGACCGCCGCAGTCAGCCTTCACGAAAGCCTGTAGTTCATCATGCCCAGACGCACCGATATTTCGTCCATCCTCGTCATCGGCGCCGGCCCGATCATCATCGGCCAGGCGTGCGAGTTCGACTATAGCGGCACCCAGGCCGTGAAGGCGCTGCGCAGCGAAGGCTATCGCGTGATCCTCGTCAACTCCAATCCGGCGACGATCATGACCGACCCGGATCTGGCCGATGCGACCTATATCGAGCCGATCACGCCCGAAATCGTCGCCCGCATCATCGAGGTGGAGCGGCCCGACGCTATCCTGCCGACGATGGGCGGCCAGACGGCGCTTAACACCGCGCTGGCGTTGCACAAGGATGGCACGCTGGAAAAATTCGGCGTCGAACTGATCGGGGCGCAGGCGGAAGCCATTGAAAAGGCGGAAGACCGGCTGAAATTCCGCGAGGCGATGGACGCCATCGGCCTCGAATCGCCGCGTTCGGCCATCGCGCATAATCTCAATGAAGCGCTGGAGGGCCTGGAGTATGTCGGCCTGCCGGCGATCATCCGCCCCAGCTTTACGCTCGGCGGCACGGGTGGCGGCATTGCCTATAATCGCGAGGAATTCCAGAAAATCGTCCTCGGCGGACTGGACGCCAGCCCCACGGACGAAGTCCTGATCGAGGAATCGGTCCTTGGCTGGAAGGAGTATGAGATGGAGGTCGTCCGCGACAAGGCGGACAATGCCATCATCATTTGCTCCATTGAAAATATCGATCCGATGGGCACCCATACAGGCGATTCGATCACGGTCGCCCCGGCGCTGACGCTGACCGACAAGGAATATCAGATCATGCGCAACGCCAGCATTGCGGTGCTGCGCGAGATCGGGGTGGAGACCGGCGGGTCCAATGTGCAATTCGCTGTCAACCCGGAAGATGGGCGGCTGATCGTCATCGAGATGAACCCGCGCGTCAGCCGCTCATCGGCGCTGGCGTCGAAGGCCACGGGCTTTCCGATTGCCAAGGTCGCGGCGCTGCTGGCGGTCGGCTATACGCTTGATGAAGTGCGCAACGACATTACCGGCGTGACCCCCGCGAGCTTCGAGCCGACTATCGATTATGTGGTGACGAAAATCCCGCGCTTCGCCTTTGAAAAATTCAAGGGCGCAGACACGACGCTGGGAACGGCGATGAAATCCGTGGGCGAAGTGATGGCCATTGGGCGCAACTTCCACGAATCTCTGCAAAAAGCCCTGCGCGGTCTGGAAACCGGCCTGACCGGTCTCGATGAACTGCCGGCGCTGCAGGGGGCAACTGCGGAGGAAGTGCTGGCGGTGCTGGCACGGCGCACGCCGGACCGCTTGCTGGCGGCGGCGGAAGCCTTGCGCCTTGGCGTTACGCCGGAACGGGTCGTCGATGTGTCGCACTATGATCGCTGGTATATCGACCGGCTGGCCGAGATTGTGGCCGCCGAAAAGGATGTGCGCGCGAACGGCCTGCCGCAGACAGCGGAGGGGATGAAAGCCCTGAAAGCGATGGGCTTTTCCGATGCGCGGCTCGCACAGCTCAGCGGCAGTTCCGAAACGGCGGTCCGGCAGGCGCGCCACCAGCTGGACGTGCGCCCGGTGTACAAGCGCATCGACACCTGCGCCGCCGAATTCGAATCGCAAACCCCCTATATGTATTCGACCTACGCCGGCACCGAGTGCGAGGCGGAACCATCGGCGCGGACCAAAATCGTCATTCTTGGTGGCGGACCGAATCGCATCGGTCAGGGCATCGAGTTCGACTATTGTTGCTGCCACGCGGCCTTTGCGCTGGCCGACGCCGGTTATGAAACGGTGATGGTTAACTGCAACCCGGAAACCGTCTCCACCGACTACGACACATCCGACCGGCTGTATTTCGAACCGCTGACCGCCGAGGACGTGCTGGAATTGCTGCATGTCGAGCAGAAAAACGGCACACTGAAGGGCGTTATTGTGCAATTCGGCGGACAGACGCCGCTGAAACTGGCGCGTGCGCTGGAAGCCGCCGGCATTCCGATTCTGGGCACCAGCCCGGACGCGATTGATCTGGCCGAAGATCGCGAGCGTTTCGCCGATCTGGTGAACCGCCTTGGCCTCAAACAGCCGGCGGGCGGCATTGCGCGTTCGGCAGCCGAAGCCGTGCAGGTGGCTGAATCGATCGGCTATCCGGTGCTGATCCGCCCTTCCTACGTGCTTGGCGGAAGGGCGATGGAAATCGTCGAATCGACGCCGCATCTGGAAACCTATATCGCGACGGCGGTGCAGGTGTCGGGTGACGCGCCGGTGTTGATCGACCGTTATCTGCGCGACGCGATCGAGGTGGATGTCGATGCGCTGGCCGATGGCGAAACGGTGCATGTCGCCGGTATCATGCAGCATATCGAGGAAGCCGGGGTGCACTCTGGCGATAGCGCCTGCTCCTTGCCGCCCTACAGCCTGACGCCGGAAATCGTCGCCGAAATCCGACGTCAGGCGGAAGTTCTGGCGCGCGCGCTGAATGTGTGCGGGCTGATGAACGTGCAGTTTGCCGTGAAGAATGGCGAGGTCTATCTGATCGAGGTAAACCCGCGCGCCAGCCGCACGGTGCCGTTCGTCGCCAAGGCGCTGGGGCTGGCGCTGGCCAAGATTGCCGCGCGCGTGATGGCGGGCGAGCCACTTTCCGGTTTTGAAACCGCCACCGAACGCCCCGGCCATGTTGCGATCAAGGAAGCCGTATTCCCGTTCAATCGCTTCCCCGGCGTTGATCCGGCCCTGTCTCCGGAAATGAAATCGACGGGCGAAGTGATGGGAATCGATACGGATTTTGCGATGGCCTTCGCAAAAGCGCAGCTTGCCGCCGGCACCAGATTACCGGCGGCTGGCACGGCATTCGTGTCGGTGAAAGACAGCGACAAGCCACAGATCCTGGATGCGGCGCGCGGATTATGCGATTTGGGCTTCGATCTCGTGGCGACACGCGGCACTGCGGAATGGCTGCGCGGGCAGGGTGTGAAAGTAACCACGATCAACAAGGTGCTGGAAGGCCGGCCCCATATCGTCGATGCCATTTCCGACGGTCGTATTGCGCTGGTGTTCAACACGACCGAAGGCGTGCAATCGCTGAAGGATTCGGAATCCATCCGCATTGCCGCCTGGTCGCAAAAAGTGCCGATTTTCACGACCGCGGCCGCCAGCACGGCGTCCGTCAAGGCCATTGCCGCGCTGCGGGACCGCCCGATGGCGGTGAAATCCATGCAGGCCTATCACGCGAACTAGACCCGACGCGCATGCCCTTGCGGAAGCCGCAAGGGCATCTTACTATCTGGCCACGGGTCTGGTTTCAAAATACATCCCTTCCGCCCGATCCTCGTGCAAATTGCGGCTATCTTTTCGCAGTGCATGAGGTCTGTCGGAGCAACATCAGAGTGAATTATGGCTACAATTGAAAAGGTTCCGATGCTGGCCGAAGGCCACGACCGGCTGGTGCGGCAACTGAAGCAACTGAAAGAAGTTGAGCGCCCGGCCAATGTTGAGGCGATCGAGGAGGCGCGCGCCCACGGCGACCTTTCGGAAAATGCCGAATATCATTCCGCGAAAGAACGGCAGGCCCAGATCGAGGGGCAAATCGTCGAACTCGAAGACAAGCTGGCCCGCGCCGTCGTGATCGACCCGAAAACCCTTTCAGGCGACAAGGTTGTATTCGGCGCGACCGTTCATCTCCTGGATGAAGATGATAAAAAGGTCGTCTATCAGATCGTCGGCGAGACGGAAGCTGACGCGAAAAACGGTCGCATCAGCTTCAACAGCCCGTTGGGCCGTGCGCTGATCAGCCGGCTGAAGGGCGAGGAAGTCGAGGTGGTAACGCCTTCGGGGGATCGCTCCTATCTGATCGAGAACGTCCAGTTCATTTGAAAGTCTCGCCTGTGCTGGTCCGACTTTTCATTCCTGACATCCAGTGAATGTGAAGCCGTTCCGGCCCCCGCCCGCGCACGTTACCCGTGCCATCCTCGTAACCTGCGTTGCGGTGCAGGTGGTGATGCTGTTCATGGGGTCAGCGAACGCCCATTATGTCATGCTCGTCGCCGGCCTCGTGCCGGCGCGGCTGACGGGCGCAATCGTCGGGCTGGGCAGCCCGATCCCCGCACCGCTCACTCTCGTCACCCACATGTTCCTGCACGGCGGGCTCGTGCATCTGGCGATGAACATGGTGTTCTTGTCGTGGATCGGGCGGCAGGTAGAGTGGCTGGTCGGGCCTGCAAGGCTGGCTCTGCTATTTCTTTTGGGCGGCATCGCCGGTGGCTTGCTGCAGGTAGCGATGCAACCGTCATCGGTCGTGCCGGCGGTGGGCGCATCTGGCGCGATTTCAGCAATTTTTGCCACTTATGCGCTGTTATTCGCGAATTCCGGCGAGGCGCCAGCGCGGGTGCTTGGTATCCGGCTGTCCGGCGAAACGGTGCGGGCATTACGCTATGCGGCGTTGTGGATCGGGCTGCAATTATTGACAGCAGTGGCGTTCAACACGCCCGGAGCTGCCGGAGGTATCGCCATCTGGAGCCATATCGGCGGCTTTATCTTCGGTCTGCTTTATGCTGTGCCGTGGGTACGCGACCGGAAGGATGATTTCGGGCGCTAGGTGTTCAGTCCCGGCATGTGATCGGGCGGCGGGCGGCATCGTCTCCATCCCTTGAAGGGGCAGGCGGCACAATTTGTGATCCGCCTGCCGGTTTCTTTACACGGACCCCGAATCCGGGTGCCTTCGGTCGTGTCTGGCCGTCATTTCCCGTCGACAGCGTACACCAGAAGGGCGTTTCCGGGCATATGGTAGGAAAAACCATAACCTGAGTTCGTAATCAGATGGCCATCCGCAATGGCAGGGCCCGGCCCGCTCATCGACCCGCCCTTCGCCACCATGCCGTTCGAAGTTTTTACCGGCAGCGTGGTATCCGTTTCCCAGATCACCTTGCCGCTGGCCCCGTCATAAGCCCGCAGCATTCCATCCATTGCGCCCGCAAAAACGACGCCCGGTATAGCAGTTGCCGCAGCCGAAATACCGGGATCGCAGTATTGCTTGCCCTGGCAATTGTCGGGGTGAAGCGTGCTCCAGAGAATCTTTCCGGTGTTGGCGTCCACTGCGTGCATCCCCGCGCGACCGGGTTCGTCTATCTTTTTGCCCATGGCGTCTTCGTTCATATCCGTAATGGGCACATAGACGCGGCTTCCTTCCGCAGCCATTCCGAAATGAACACCCCCCTGGATGCTCCCTCTGCCCACCTGAATCTGCCAGAGTATCTTTCCTTTATTGTCAGGGTCCACGGCTGTCATCACCCCGGATTTGGGGGTGGCGACAAGGATCTGCCTGCCGTCTTTCAAATCAACGATGAGGACGGACGCCGACAGATCATAATCGGGCCCCTTTTCTTCAGGACAATTCGGATGTCCTCCGGCCAATGTACATGCGCTGTTCCATGCGTCTCCGGCCAATAGCTGACGCTGCCAGCGCCGCTGGCCTGATTTCATATCAACTGCAAAAATCGTGTCGGAGTTACCATCAGCCGGCGACGAATAATTCTCACCGCTGCCATGGTAGATGACACCGCGCTTGAGATCGAGCGTCGGACTTGTCCAGACAGGAGCGCCGGACGGACCCAGGATTTGTGTGCCGACCGACGTTTTTCCCTGATCGTGAGCAGGTTGCGGTATGGTATAGTGTCGCCACTTCTCGTTGCCTGTGGCCGTATCGAGAGCGACGACAGAACCCCGGAAGGTGCAACATGCGTAATTCGGGTCTGCGGTGCTGACGACTTCCAGAGAAGATACCGGCACAAATAACGTGTTGCCGTGGATGAGCGGAGCGCCCGTTATGGTGGCATTGGCATGATCGTCAGGATGCTGACGCCACAACACCTCACCGGTCAGGGCATCCATTGCATAAACGCGACCCATCAGGTCACCAAAAAAGAGGCGCGGATTGCGGGCAGGTTTTTGCCCGTCCTCCCAGGGTTCCACCACGATGGCGGTACGCACTTCTGCAGAAACCCGGCTTGTCCAGCGGGCGCATCCCGTATTCAGGTCGAACGCATAGATCGTTCCATCCTGGCTGCCAACAAATACGGCACCCATGGCGACCACCGGTTGCGACCGGGCACGCATCGCGGCCGGAAAGGCGAAGGCCCATTTAAGTTTCAGGTCTGGCACGTTGTCAGCCGTGAGACCGGCGACGCTCGTCGGGATAAAACGTTTTGTATCATAACCCCAGCCGACCCGCGCGGGCGCCTTTGTCAGATCGAAGCGCGCTGCATCGCCTGTGCAGGTGGGAGGAGGAGGCGCGGGTTTCCAGGTAGCCAGATTGCTGTGGGTGATAAACTCCGCAACCTGCCGCCGCTCCATCTGGCTGAGGCTTGCCGCCTGTTGCTGCATGACGCCATCGTTGAGCGCGGTTAATACGGCGTCCGGCGCCATGGACTGCATCATTTCGCGGTGTGGCGCCTTGGGCACCCCCCCTTCATGACACATTGCGCAGTTTTCGGCGTAAACAGCCTTGCCCGGATGCCGGTCCGCATCAAATGTGGCGTCGGATTTTACGAAGCTCTCTACGGGCTTGCCCACGGGTGTGTCCGGCGTTGCGCCGCCCGGAGCGCCCTGCGCCCGATTATGGAAGTTCGTAACCGTGGCCATAGCCAGGACAGCTATGGCTGCCCCTGCCCATTTTGCGGACTTCATATTGCCTCCTCCCGCTCTGTGTAAATGGCCGTCAGTTCGACGGCCAGTTTCTGTTTTCGCTGAAGTCCTTGCCGTGCCGTGCGCCGAGATTGAGGGACATCTGGCCCAGAAAGCTGTCGGTTGCAGGATCGGTACGCGCCCAGTCAACCAGTTCGCGCCGCTTCGCAATTTTCCAGCCCGCTCCCCGATCTTCATATTCATCGACATATCGACCGGCAACGAACAAATCTTTTTCCACGCCATCTTCGACAATCCGGTGCTGGGCGATGAAATAGATTTCCCCGCTGGCCTTTTTGCCGTCTATGCGGATGTGGGTTTGCAGAATCCCGTGCTGGCTGGCGATCATCTCACCCAGCAAGGTCTGTGCGAAGTTGACGAAGCCATCCGCGTCGCCGGCAAATGGACCGCAATCGACAAAAGCATCATCATGAAAAACACTGCGGTGCAATTCCGGTATCAGACGGTCCTGCGCACGCATATAATTGCAGAGAAGTTCATTGATATCACGTCGGGCAACAAGGTCAGCAATATCATTCTGAATAGACTTGATATCCACAAAAAATCACTCCGCTAATATTCGGCATGTCAATGAGATGGTGCGATGTGAGAGAAGATAACCGCTGAAAAGTGAACTGGGCAGACATTCAGAATTGCCGGGGTGGGTGGTTCCCCAGGTGCCAATAATAAGCTGATCGTTGATCATCAGATCAGCGCTGGCATTGACGATGTGTGCAGGCTGAACCGTTGCCCGGCGCCAGCAAGGGAATGCCTGCGCGCAGAGGTGTGCTGGTCCGTTGCATGCGTTTCCCCCTTTTCTCCCTGCCGCTGCTTGTAACAGTCCGGAGCTATCGTGCCGGAACTGCCATTTTTGTCAGGTGTAGTGTAAACGCGATGCCGCGCCAGATATCAGCTGTGATTCAATCAGCCACGCGCAGGCGCGGAAAAACGTTGGGGGGGAGCGCACCTATCACATATAACAGGAATAGTCGGACCTGCGTTCCACTATAGATTTAATCATAATGTTGCGGGTTGCCCGGGTCAGCCCGAAAAAATACAAATGCTGATAATCAGGCGGGGAGTGATTCGATAAAAATTGCATCATGCCGTCTGCCTTGAGGTAATAATAATGTCGCGCAATCTGCGCGGCTGTGCCGAGAACACGGGAGAATTTTCCATGACTGTTTCCATCGAGGAAAAGCTGCAACGCCTGCAGGACATCCAGGATATCAAGGATTTGCGCTCCCGTTACGCATATGGTGCCAATATTATCGACAGCACGCCTGGCGATCTGAAGGCGTTTGCCGCCCTGTTTGCGCATGACGGGAAATTTGACGTCGGCATGGGGGTTGCAACCGGCCCGGCGGAAATCGAACAAATGATGAGCGGGATCACGACGCAGTGGAAATGCGCCATGCACTATATGCTCAATCCCGTAATCGATCTGGATGGCGACCGTGGGCGAGGCACATATACGGGGCTGTTTGCCTTTGTGTCTGAGGATAATCCTGGTCCCATCTGGCTTTCCAACATCTATCACGATACTTATGTGCGTACGAAGGAAGGCTGGCGTTTCCAGTCCGTGAGCATTCGCACGGCGTTCGCGGACCCGGCTTTCCTCGCAGGATATGCCGACAAGTTGCTGGTCGAGGGCTGACGGGACACAATTCCTGGCCGATACGACCATTCCGGCGTGTAGAAACGCCTGACCAATAAAACCCGGGTCCTGTCCTTTTATGCGCGAACTTGCCCTGCACCAGATTACCGCCATGGAGGCGTCGCCGCCCGATCTCGTCTCGATTGCGGCAGAGGCGGGTTGCAAGAAGGTTTGCATCTTCGTGCTCTCGCCCCTCGTGCCGGTGAACGGCAGCGACCGGATGGAACCCCTGTTCCCGACAGTCACGGATGATACCAAACAGGCGATGAAGGATCGCCTTGCCGCGTGCGGTGTCTCCGTGATGAATATCGAATTTTTTCCCATAGACGCGGATACCGACCTGCAATCCTACCGCGCCCCGTTGGCACTGGGTGCGGAACTGGGCGCGGAACGTATTGTCACGCATGTCCACGACACGGACACAGAAAGGGCAGCGCGAAATCTGGCCCTGCTGTGTGACATTGCGCAGGAATATGGGCTGCAGGTCGGGCTGGAATTCATGGGACTCTCGCCCGGATGCAATTCGCTTGCAAAGGCCAGGGAGCTCGTTCTGAAGGCGAAACGGCCCAATCTGGGTATTGCGATCGACGCGCTCCATCTCGTCCGGACGGGGAGCAGAATCGACGAGGTCGCTGCCCTTGATCCGGAACTGATCGCCTATGTTCAGCTCTGCGATGGGCCTCATCTGGAGAAAAGTGACGACTATCTGCCGGAGGCTCTCGATCGCCTGGCTCCCGGAGAAGGCGTTTTTCCGCTCAAGGAATTTGTCCGGGCCTTGCCGGCAAACGTGCCTATGGATGTCGAGGTGCCCTCCGAGAAGTTACGCGCGGAGGGCATCGGTCCGCTGGAACGGACCATTCGGGCCGTCCATGCCTGCCGTGCGCTCCTTCAGGACGCAGCGGCGTAAACCTTATCGATGTTCAGGAGAGAAATATGGGCAGATTGCAGGATAAAGTCGTCATCATTCTGGGCGCTTCGGATGAGCGGAGCATGGGCGCCGCTACGGCGCATCGGTTTGCTCGCGAAGGCGCCAGGCTCATTCTCGCGGCCCGGCGTCTGGAGAAGGTCGAAGCGATTGCAAAGAGCGTCGGCGGCGTACCCATGGCGTGCGATATCACCGACGAAGAGCAAATTGCGGCGCTCGCGAACCGCGCCGTCAAGGAGTTCGGCAAGCTTGACGTGGCGATAAACTATGCCGGCGCGAATGCCCAGGCTCCCGTTTCCGAACTCACGCGCGAGCAACTTCAGCTGATGTGTGACGTGCACCTGATCGGCTCAGGCCTGTTCTTCAAGCATATGTCGCGCTGCATGACCGCGGGTGGCTCGATTGTCACTGCGTCATCGCTGACGGCGGTGGTGGCTCCCCCCGGACTGGCCGCCTATTCCGGCACCAAGAGAGGCGTGGATCAGATGGTGCGTGTCGCCGCCAATGAACTGGGGGCAAGGGGAATCCGCGTCAATTCGATCATACCGGGATTCACCCGGTCGGGGATGACGGAAGATTATTTCGCCATCCCCACGCTCGAAGGGGCATTTGTCCGGGAGATACCGCTTGGACGGCTGGGCAGTGTCGAAGACATCGCCAATGCGGCGCTTTGGCTTGCATCAGACGAATCCTGTTCCACAACCGGGCAATTTATCGATTGCACAAGCGGCCAGTCCTTGCGCCGGACGCCCACCGACGAAGAATTGATGCGTTGAGTGCAGAATAAAAACACCGATCGTTAAATTAGTGTTGGCCGCTGCGGCATCATTACGGCAACGGCGGGAAATGGACAGCCTGTGCTGCAGCACTGCTGCCTGAAAAAGGAATCCAGAATGATTCAATTTGTCGACTTCACGCAAATCTGCTGGGTTGTTGCGGATCTGGATGAGGCGATCCGGCGTTGGCATCGGACAACGGGTATTGGTCCGTTTTACTGCATACGATCTCCGGAGATTGGCAATTATCATTATCGGGGAGTACCGGCCATGCTCGATATGGACGTCGCACTTGCGCAGGCAGGCAATATCCAGATCGAATTGATCCAGCCGAAGAGCGATACGCCCTCTGCCTACCGGGATTCATGCCCGGCCGGGACAGAAGCAATGCATCATCTGGGCAAGGTGACAGCTGATTTTGACAGGGACTACGCCCATTATCGCGATCTCGGCTTCGCGGAAGCGCAGTCCGGTTTCGCCGGGACCGCCCGTTTCGCCTATTTCGATACCCGCGAAAGCCTGGGGTATATGATTGAATTGATCGAGCGCGACGATGCTCTCAACGGGATGTTCCAGATGGTCGCCGATGCTGCGGTGAACTGGGATGGAAGTGATCCCTGGCGGGAGATATCTCTCGTGCAGGATGCGCTCACGGACTGATGAATTCTTGTCCGTGCTGCCGGGCAAAAAGCCGCCCCTACCGGCCGATTATCCCTGGAACCGGAAATTTATTCGCTCGGTTCCAGTAGTCGATGAAGGTGGGCAATCACATATTTCATGTTCGCGTCGTCCACCGTCCGCTGCGCCTCACCGCGCCACGCGGCTTCGGCGGTAGCATAATCAGGGTAAATCCCGACAATATGGAGATTGTCGGGATGTTCGAATTCATGGCCCGACGGGTCTTTCACCCGACCGCCAAAAACCAGATGCAATTTGCTCATGGCGACGCTATCGGCTGAATGACCCGCCCGCGTCAAGATACCGCAGCGGGCAGGCAGCCATGTCTATTTCGCCTGACGCATAAAGTTGACCAGTGCGTCGAAACCGTTTTTCTCGATATAGGCGTTGAAATCGGCTTCCTGGGTCAGGGAAATATTGACGCCATTCACCGTCAGATTCTGGATCAGTGGCTTCGGGCCGTTTGCCTTGACCGTCCAGATCGCATCGATAGGCTTGCCGCCTTTCGGATCGCTGACAGAGGAAAACACGTCGACATCGCCGCGCGTGCCGCGCGGCGCCGTACGAATGACCCGTACTTGTGAATCGGCATAGTCATAGAGGCGGTCCGAATAGGTGTTCACCAGAAAATCCGGCAACGCCGCACGATAGGCGGAAAGCTGCTGCGGCGTCAGACTGGCGCGATGACGGCGAATCAGCCGTAACCCGGCTTCGTCAAGATTGAAGTTCTCCCGCAACAGCGCACGAAACTGTGTCCGCGCATCATCCCGCGAAAGCGAATCGTCCCGCAAAATGCCAAAAGCCCGATTCGCCAAACGATCCACAAACTTGCCAGCGGCTTCCGCCTGTACCGGTGTGGCCGCCGCTGCCGGTTCTTGCGCCCAAACGGGGGCAACCGGCACCGTCATCAGCGCCAGCGCCAGCGAAAGGGTTACAGGCTTCATCATCCTCGGCAATCCTCCAGTTTCGGGGCGCCGGTACCGCGCCCCTGGAAATAGTGTTTACAGGGAAAGGTTTGAATTGATGTTGAACGACCGGTTCAGATCACAGTCGACAGCGGCCCATTCGCCCACGGCCAGGCGTGCGGAACGAATGGGCCGAAACTGGTTTGGAATTTTCAGTTTTTTGTATGCAGCCGATCAGCCAGGGCATTCCGCACCTGATCCAGCTTCTGCCGGGAGGCATCCGCCGCCTGACGCAGCTCGTTGCGCGCCGTATCGGCATTGAAGCCGGCTTTATCCAGCCGTTCGACGGCGTTATCATAGGCCCGCCGCGCGCCGGAAACCGCCTCCTTCATGGGTGTATTGGCTCCGACGGCTGCAGACTTGCGCCCGCTACGTTTCGATGTCAGCGCTGCAACCGCGACACCCAGGGCCGCCCCGGCCACCAGGACACCCCAGGGATGTGCTTCACTTTGGCGGGAGGCCCAATCCCGCGCCTGCACAACTTTTTCACGCGCCCGTTCGGCGGCGATATAGGCCGCTTCAGCAGCTTCACCGGCGCGTTCACCCGCCGATTCACGTAACAACGCCGCCTTGGAACGTGCCGAATAATAGGTTTCGCCTGCCCGCGCGCCAAGATGAGATGCCTCGTCGCGCACGCGATCCCAGGCGCGGCTCTTGTCCTCATATTCATTCATGATCGATGGGTCCTCCATTGCATAGGCTTCATACAGCGGAACAGGCGGCGCTTGCTTCCGGCGACGGGATTGAATGACGCAAATCGCGGCCACTGCGCCCGCCATCGCAAGCGCGCCACCCATCGCCATTGCCCGATTCTCGCGGGCCCATTGCAGGGAGTCGTGTGCGACCCTGGCTGCTTCGCCGCGCGTATATTCCCAGCCTTCCTGCATCAGGTTGTTGACGGTCATCCGCTCCGCCAGTTCGTCCAGTGAATCGACAAGCCGCGCCAACCGGGCATCCGCTTCTGCAGCAAGCGCAAGCGTCGGGGTTGTGCTGTCCGTCATGTTTCCTCTGCTTTCTGTAGGTCATCCGTTCGATTTTGCAGCTTTGCGATGTCCCGCCGGATGCGTCCGATACTGCGCTTCGGCAACAGACCGCGACCGCGCACGGTAGCCCGGGCCGTCACAGCAAGTACCACTGCTACCAGAAGGGAGACGATACCTGTCAGGAGCAGTGCCCATAACAAACCGATCACCATTGCCAGCGCAACGATGGCGGCGGCGAGCAAAAATACAATCGCCAGTCCGGAAAACAATATCGCAACACCGCCGAATGCCGCCGCTCGCCCGAACGCGCCAAGATTATCGCGGATCTCCCGCTGTCCAAGCGTGACTTCCGTCTGGAACAAGCGGGTCGCATCGACGAACGCTTCCGTCCATACATTGCCCAACGGTCGCCGCTCATCCGGATCGGGGGTTTCTATCGCGGCGTCTCCGTCCATATTTCCCGGATCTGAAACAGATTCGCCCGATTCGTTCCAGCCGTCGGGTGTGCCGTCAGTCTTCATGCCTGTCACGGTTGCCCGGCGTCAGGAAGCGCGCGAGGGCGAAAGCCGCCAGCGCCGCGATTCCCGCCGTCGCGACGGGATGTTCCCTGGCAAAGGATTTGGCGTCTTCCAGAATATCATCCAGGGTCTTGTTGTGAAGAGTCTCGGAAAAATCATCCAGCCCGGCAGCAGCGCGGTTGGCATATTCTTCAGCTTTGCCATGCACATCGAATTTTGCCGTTGCCGATCTCGTCGCGTCGGCCAATGCGTGCGCTCCGTCAGCTGCCTTGTCCTTGCCCATGGTCGCGGCGTCCCGCAGTTGCGACCCGGCTTTTCCGGCCAATTGCCCGGCCTGATTCTTCAGATCGTCAATCAGGGTGCCGGCCTTCTGGGCGCCGGCCTCTGCCTGCCCGCGCAGGGAATCGGCAGCTCCGGGCGTCGAAGCAGTCGACCCCTGGGGCGCCGGAGAGGTTTCATCATTTGCCATCATCAAGTGCACCTTTCCCTGAAAGCATACGTAACAAGGCGAACGCCGGGATTGTTCCCGCAATTGGAGTGGCGGCAAACGCGGCGGTGCTGGCCGAAAGCGCCAGACCTCGGAAACATAGGTGATTGCCGGGGGTTACGCCACCCCTGCAATTATTTCTGTCGACCATCGGGAAGGAGACGGCCTGGATCGGCGACTGGCGCGCCGGCTCCCCGGCCGTTAGGAAACAATCATGACACCGGATGAATTCACCTCCGCCGATGCGCCCCCGGTGGCGCTGATCACCGGCGCCGCCAGGCGGCTCGGCGCCGCCTTTGCGCGCGCGCTGGCCCATGACGGGTGGTCGATCATCCTGCATTGCCACAGTTCGACCGGACCAGCAGAAACACTGGCCCGCGAACTGGCGGCGCAGACGGGCCGGCCGATGGCTGTGGTGGTGCAGGATCTGGCCGCGAGCGACGCTGGCAGCGCGCTGTTCGCCCAATGCCCTCGTGCGCCAACGCTGCTTATAAATAATGCGTCGGGCTTCACGGAAGACAGTCTCCACGACTTCACAGCCACCGGCTGGGACGCGCATCTGGACGTGAACCTGCGAGCGCCGGCACTGCTGACACAAGGTTTCGCGCGGCAGCTGCCTCCTGATTCGCGCGGTCTGATCGTGAATTTGCTCGATGCAAAACTTTCCGCGCCCAACTCTGATTTTTTTAGCTATACCATCAGCAAATACGGCCTTGCCGGTCTCACCGAACTATCCGCCCGGGCGCTCGCGCCGCTTATTCGTGTCAACGCCATAGCACCGGCAGTGACGCTCGTTTCGGGTCCGCAAACCAGGGAAGAGTTCGAAGCCGTCCACAGCCTCAATGCGCTCCGACAGGGAGTGGAAGTTGAGCATCTGGTAGCGGCGCTCCGCTATATTGTCAGAACGCCCACCGTTACCGGTCAGACATTAACGGTGGACGGCGGTCAGCGTTTCCTCGCACTGCCCCGCGACGTCGCCTATATGGCCCCCCTATGATTCGGCCCGTCCCGCGCACCCATCGCATCCGCCTCGAAGATCTTGCTGTTTCTGCGGATATCGGGTTCCACGATTTCGAGATTGGCAAGCCGCAACGGTTGCTGATCTCGGTTGATGTGGCAATCGATCTTGCACATTGGCCACAGGAAGACAGTCGGACGGCCGCGTGGGATTATGATTTTATCCGCGCGCATATTCAGGAACTTGTCGGCAGTCGGCGCTATAATCTGCAGGAAACCCTTGCCGAGGCGATCTTCGCGGCGATCGCGGCGCGACCGGGGGTTGTCGCGCTGACAGTGCATACGCGTAAAACCGATGTTTATCCGGATGTCAGGGCTGTGGGCGTGGTGCTATCGAGCGAATGAGCACGCCTGACGATCCGTTCCGCGTCCGCGCGCATGCGCCGATTTCCGTGCGCGCCAGCGTATAATCATCCGCCAGACCATCCATCGCGGCGAGATTCGGCGGCAATTCCGTCGGCAGGCCACAGGCGAGCGCATGCCACACCAGCGTTTGCGGACGAATCGGTTGGCCGCGGTCGATGAAATCCCCGGTGGCGACAGTGAGGGTTGGTGGCTGGCCGGGTGCGCGGGAAACAGAAAGTGTGAGGGGCCGGCCTGATTCCGTAGAAAGAAAAAACTGGCTTTCGGAAACGCCGCGAATATTGCCTTCGCTGCGATGCCCGTCGGAAATGCCTGTCACCATCAGACCCTGATTGCCGGGGATGAGGGCCTGCTCCAAAATGTCCCGCACATCTGCTTCTGCCTGCGGACCCCATACGAGTTGGGCGTCCGGCGTGATGAGTTGATAGAATTGCACATCCGGGCCGCCGCCCGGCACCGGTCGTACAAACGCCAGCATCCGCTCCCCTCGGTCAAAAGGAGGTCTGCCGCGCGCGCCGGCAGGGCCTTGCCACAGCCATTCACCCTGTGCGGGCAACGGATTGGGTGCTTTCAGAGCCGCTTCCAGCGACACCGATACAAGCGCTCGGGTCGAGCCGTTCGGCACATCGGGCGCCTGACGCGCAGAGAGGCGTTTCACGCTGTCAATCCGTACCCGGATGACGGCCGGCGCCGTTACCGCCAGATCCGCGAGGTCGCTCCACGACAGTCCATTCGCCGACGTGTCCGAAGACGATCCGGCAGGTTGCGCCCCCGCCTCGACCGAAGCTGCAGTGCAAACCACCAGCAGGGAAAGCGTGAGGGCGGGGAGCAGGGCGAGTCGCTTTTTCGATATGCTCAAATATGTCACACGCAAGAATATAAATAAAAATGGTTGCGGCATAAAGGGGTGATCGCTATCGGTGCGACCGCAGCGCAAAACGGCAGGGTCGACCATGTTGGTCTGGCCCGGTCGCAATGTCAGAAGGGTTCTTCATCGGACGGGTGCATCTGGACGAAAACAGATTGCAGCCGGATGGGATGACCCGGTAAGAGTTGGCGCGAATCAGATGGTGTGTGATCGTCGCACATCGTCAACCGGGGGTTGCTGACGTGCGAAAGTTTCGCAGTCCGCAGGGATGGCGGGAATGAGGCCCGCCGGCCACGACCGGGAGAGCAAACTATCATATATCAGGGGAGGCAGTGCACTCCTTTGATAGAGTAGAGTGGAAGCCAAGGCCGGGTGTTGCGTTGTGCGCGTCCGGATCGAGCAAGGGAGTGGCGAGGCCTTTATGTCGTATCTGGACGAGGGAGGAGTAGGCCGAGGCAAGCTGGGCGCCATCATTGCAGTTGGCATCCTGCACGTCTTTCTTGCCTACGCCATAGTGTCCGGCCTTGCTATCAAGGCCGTGCAGGTCATCACCGGCCCACTGGAAACGGTGAATATCGAGGAACAGGCGCCGCCGCCGGAAGAGGCTCCGCCGCCGCCGCCCAAGCTTGAAGATATTCCGCCCTATGTGCCGCCGCCGGATGTGCAGGTGCTGACGGAAGCGCCGCCGCCGCCCACAATCACGACCCAGACGGTAACGCCGCAACCGCAACCGACCGTTGCGCCGCCTGCCCCGCCGGCGCCGCCTGCGCCGCCTGCGCCCAAGGGGCCAACCACGCGGGCTGTTCCGCAGGCGCGCAGCCTCGCTGTGTCGCAGGATGATTATCCTGGCGCGTCGCTGCGGGCCGAAGAAGAGGGCACCGCACGCGTTGAAGTCGTAGTGGATACCCGCGGTCGGGTCAGTGCATGCACGGTTATCAACTCATCCGGGCATCCGCGCCTTGATGAGGCGACCTGCCGCATCGCCCAGCGCCGCTGGCGCTTCAAGCCGGCCCAGACTGATGGCGTAGATGTGGAATCCCGGTATCAGCAGAATGTGCGCTGGCAGATCGTCCAGTAAGCGGGCGCCACACGATTTAATATAGCCAATAGTTTGTTTCGATCGACAATCACCCATTCCGACAGAGGGACATATTCATGGAAACTGTAGCGACGGAAAATCCATACGGCCTTATTGCCGCGCTCGAGCAGGGCGGTATTGTTGCCCAGGGGCTGTTTGGCATCATGGTTCTGATGTCCGTAGTCAGCTGGTACATCATCTTCGCGAAATGGTTCGAACAGCGCAAATTGCTGAACGAATCCCAGGATGCCGCCCGGAAGGTCTGGAGCTCCGCGTCGTTGAAGGAGGGTGCTGCCAAGCTGCCGAAGAACTCCGCGTACCGTCAGGTTCTCGATGATGGCATGCGCGCCGCCGAGCACCACGAAGGTCAACTGACCGACCAGATCAACCAGAATGACTGGATCACGATCAGCCTCAACCGTTCGGCCGGTCTGATCAACAGCCGCATGCAATGGGGCCTGAGCTTCCTCGCATCGACGGGCGCCGTTGCTCCGTTCATCGGGCTGCTGGGTACCGTTATCGGTATTTACCGCGCGCTCATTAACATCGGTATCGCCGGTCAGGCATCCATCGACAAGGTTGCCGGTCCTGTTGGTGAGGCGCTTATCATGACCGCCATCGGTATCGGCGTCGCCGTGCCGGCCGTGCTCGGCTACAACTATCTTGCCGGACGCAACAAGAAGATCCTGGAACGTCTGAACGTTTTTGCTGCGGACATTCATGCCTATCTTCTTTCCGGTTCCAGCGTCTCCCCCACCGTTGCGATCAAGCCGACGACCACGATGGCTACGGGCACGGTTCCCACGAAGCCGGCTGGCAAGTAAGCCCGAACGTCGAGAAAAGGGATATAGCCCATGGCAATGAGTGTCGGCGAAGAGGAAGAAGGCGCGTTGATGTCCAACATCAACGTCACGCCCCTGGTGGACGTGATGCTGGTTCTCCTCATTATCTTTCTGATCACCGTTCCGGTCGCTATCCAGACCGTCCCGGTCAACCTGCCAAAGGTGGCGAATATCCCGACGACAACGAAGCCGGAAAATGTCCCGCTGTCTGTCGATAGAAATTGCGACATCTACTGGGGGCTCGCGAAAATCGAGTCCCCGGAGCAGCTGCGGGAGAAGGGTGCAAACTACCTTCTCTCGGAGGTTGAACGGCTCAAGGCTGCTGGTGCGTCGGTCGAACTTCCGGAAGCGCATATCCGGGCTGACTCTGACACCGAGTATCGCTGCGTTGGCGGTGCGATCTTTGCCCTGCAGCGTGCAGGGTATCAGAAGATCGGCTTCATTTCCGAACCGCCTGCGGGCGCGGTCACGCGTTAAGGATAGGGGATAATATCAATGGCAATGTCCGCGCCCGCCTCCGATCAAGCCCAACCGATGGGTGAGATCAATCTGACGCCGCTTATCGACGTCTTGCTGGTTCTCCTCATCCTTTTCATTATTACCATTCCGATCCAGACCCATGCGACGAAACTGGATCTGCCGCCACCGTCAAACCTGCCTTCAGACATCCAGCCGGATTTCAACGAAGTGACGGTGGACTTTCTGAACACCGTTTACTGGAATGATCAGGAAGTGACGCTGGACCAGTTGAACGGCTATTTGCGGCAAATTGGCGCCATTCGGCCCGTAGAGGCGCAGCCCGAACTGCGCCTGAAGCCTGACGCACTGTCACGATATGAAATCGTCAACCGCGTGATGGCGCTGGCCCAGCAGGCCGGGATCCAGAAGATGGGGTTTGTTGGTAACGAGGCATATAACTGAGCCTCGCTGCGGTTCAGACAAGACGTAAAAACGGGCGCCAACGGCGCCCGTTTTTCATTTCTGACGATCGCAGAGCCCCACCGGGTTGAGGTCATCGTTGCAGGGGCTGCACATCTCCCGAAAGCCAACTTCGACCCCTAACCAGTCATGTGCCGCCGGGGATTGCGATGCATTAATTGGTCCACAAGCCACGCAGATTGCAGGGGGCTTCCTGGAGGTGTTCCGGGTCCAGATCCGTGATAACGAAAGAGGTCAGGATTTTGCGTGGCCTGGAGGGCCGCGGGGGAATCCGGCGCGCAATCATCAAGCCGCCACCGACCTGCTCAATCTGAACTTGCTCCGTAAGGGAGAGTTGAAAATGTTGCCGCGGGAGTAGAATACGGCACGGTAGAACGCGCACTTGTGCCCACGCAGACACGGCTGCGGAGCGTCGTCGATATTAGCGCTTTAAATGTGCCCGCACTTATTACTACTGTCTCGTCACTACCGCGCAGGCGAGGCCCCTCGCACCATCTGCAACGGTTGCGCACCATCAACAACGCAATATAATGAAAGTTCGACAGCCATTGCGGCTGTCGAACCAGATCGTGTTCTGACAGGCGTCCTTCACAAGGTCGGCGGCGTTTTGTCAGAAGCGTTGCTCAGGTAATAATCCACATACTTGTGGAAATACTGGTTACCACGTTCGTTGCGCCCAAAAATCACTGACGGCAACGCGCCGGATTCCAGACCCCTCTGTACCTCAAGTCCGAGGCCATAGTCCTCTTTTTGGACCACGTCACGCAGCCAGTCCATCATATTCTCAATGGCTTGTGCGTCATCGGCATCCTTTGGCGGATCCCGCCGGATGAACAGCAGATTGGTTGTATTCTTGTCCGGTGTTGGTCCGGGGATCAATTGTGCAATCTGGGTGATCTCCGGGGCAAAAAAGATGCTGACATTGGGGAAGATCGTGCGAACAAAGTCGAAGCCTTCGTTCTCATGCTCGCCCCAGGTTTCGCGAGGCAGAGCGGACAGACGCTCCTTGATGCTGACTTGCGGATATCCCACCCGCATGTGGGGGCCATAGGCGGCAAAGTGCATAATATTGCTGAACGTACGTGGATGGATCGTATTCGGGTGTGCAGCGGCAAAATGATATCCTTCCAGATAACCGTCATAGGCGATTTTCCAGTTGGCCCCGTGAATCCGCCGGCTGCCGCAGAAATGCCATTTATCCAGCCCGTAGCTGTTCAGATCATCAAGCATACCGCCCAGATGCGGCCGGATGTCGATCTCGTTGTTGCCATCATCATCAGGTGTCATCTGCACCCAGATGATCCCGCCGGCTTCGGCGCATGGCAGACGCCGGAGGCCGCGTTCTTCCTTGCAGACCGCACCGAACTTCTGTGCCTCGGCCACGGCCAGCAGTTTGCCATCATTGGCAAAGGTCCAGGCATGATAAGGACAGCTGAACCGGTTGCCATGACCATGGCCTTCAGGCTTCAGGATCATGCCCCGGTGGGTGCAAACATTAAGCATGGCCGCAACGCTGCCGTCGCTACGGCGGGTGATTAAAATGGGTTTACCCATCAATTCCAGCGCCTTATAGTCGCCGGGGCGGGGCAGTTCCACCGAGAGCGCCGCCAGCAATGGCAGTTTCATGAATATCTCTGCCATTTCGCGTTCGAAATAGGCCGGGTCCGTGTAAACGGCGGCCGGTATTTCCATCGGCGTGTCCGCGCTGTCGGTGGTGCCGCTTTCTACATATTCCAGCATTTTGGCGGCTTCGTTACCGATTACCTGATGATAGCCCATGATTCCCACTCCACTCTCGCACTCTTGTCGCAAGACTAATGCGGCTTTCGCCCTGCAAGGCCCTGCGACTTACGCTAGGTCCACAGCCACCCCCTTGGCAAGACTGGAACAATGGATAAGCTGTCCCCAGATCGAAAGGCCGGTGTACCGGCCCGTAAAGGAGATTGACCGATGGCTGATATAGATTCCCCGATGAAGGCGCCACCGCGCATCAAGGGTGAGCCGCTGCCACGCTGCCCCGGAGTTTCATTCCGCGATATTGCGCTGGAGGATACCAACGAGGTTCCGGAGTTCATGTACCAGGATGTATATGAAAACCTCGGTTCCGAACCGTTGCCCGCCACCAGATATACGGACCCTGCTTATTTCGAGCGCGAAAAGGAAAAAATGTGGCCGCGCGTCTGGCAATTCGCCGCGCGCGAGGAAGACATTCCCGAACCGGGCGATCACGCCGTTTACGAGAATGTCGGCAAGTCCTTCATTCTGGTTCGGCAGGAGGATATGTCCGTCCGGGCTTTCTTCAATGTCTGTCTGCATCGCGGCCGCAAGCTGAAGCTGGAAAATGGCTGGGCCAGCGAACTGCAATGCCCATTCCACGGGTTTACCTGGAACAACGACGGTTCGCTCAAGAATATCCCGTGCCGCTGGGATTTCCCGCATCTCACCGAAGAGAAAATGCAACTTCCCGAAGTATCGGTAGGACGTTGGGAAGGGTACATCTTCATTCGCGAGGCGAAAGAGGGGCCGACGCTGGAAGAATATCTGGCCCCGATGCCCGAACATTTTCAGCGCTGGAAGCACGGGAATAACCATACTGCCGTCTGGGTAGGCAAGGTAGTTCCGGCGAACTGGAAGGTGGTGATGGAAGCCTTCATGGAAGCCTGGCACACCGTCGTGACGCACCCGCAACTTCTGCCTTTTACCGGCGACGCCAATTCTATCTACAATATCTACGGCGATCACGTAAATCTGACGGTAACGCCATTCGGGACCATGTCTCCGCATGTCGATCCGGAAGGCAAGCCGCAGCAATGGATTGTCGATGAGTTTGTCAAATATAATGGTCGTTCTTCCGACAATTACGACACACCGGCGGACGAGAACAACAGTGGCTTCAAGGTTCAGGTGCCGGAGGGTATGACGGCACGCGCGGCCCTCGGCGCGAGCCTGCGCGAAACGACGACACGCATGTTCGGTCATGACGTCAGCTTTGCCTCCGATAGCGAAATGATGGACTCGATCCTGTACAATGTGTTCCCTAATTTCGCCCCGTGGGCCGGCTTTCAGCCCAACATCGTCTATCGCTGGCGTCCGTGGCATGATGTGGACCATTGCCTGATGGAAGTCCGTATCCTCACGCCAATTCCGCCAGGTCAGACTGCGCCGAAGACGCCGCCGATGCGCTTTCTGTCGTTGGACGAGAAATGGACAGAAGCGCCCGAACTTGGCATCCTGGGCGATGTTTTCGAACAGGATATGGGTAATCTGCCTTTTGTGCAGGAAGGCCTGAAAAGCTCGGCCAATAACGAGGTGCAGTTGGCGAACTATCAGGAGATTGAGATTCGCCAGTTCCATAATACGTTGACCAAATATCTGGAAAGCTGAGCTTTCCGATGCGGCAGTTGACTCTCGCGGCCCGTCCGGTTGGACGGGCCGTGGCCAGTAGCGATTTTGATCTCGTCGATGTGCCGATGCCGGTGCCGGCGGCGGGTCAGATGCTGTTGGCCGTGCGGTGGCTGGGGTTTGAGCCGGCGCAGAAGGGCTGGATGGAAAATTTCGGTGGCTATGTCGCGCCCATCAACCTCGGTGATGTGATGCGCGGCATGGGTGTCGCGGAGGTGGTAGAAAGCCGCGAGGGCCGGTTTCCGGTGGGCACCCTGGTCGCCGGGATGACTGGATGGACCGAATATCTGGTTACGGATGGCGCAGGCTTCGAGGCATGCCACCCGGATCTGCCGCCCGAAGCCATGCTCGGACCACTGGGACTTCCAGGCCTTACCGCATGGATCGGCATGTATCGTATCGGACGACCCATCGCGGGTGACACGGTTTTTGTATCCGGTGCCGCCGGTGCCACGGGATCGGTTGCGGGGCAATTGGCGAAGATCGCCGGTGCGCGCGTCATTGGCATTGCCGGCGGGCCGGAGAAATGCGCGTGGCTGACGGGCGACGGCGGCTTCGATGCGGCGATCGACTATAAGGCCGAAGATGTTGCCGCCGCGATAAAAACCCATGCGCCAGCGGGCGTGGATGTCATCTACGACAATGTCGGCGGCGCCATACTCGACGCAATGCTGGCGCGGCTGTCGATTGGCGCGCGGGTCGTTTTATGTGGCGGTATCAGCCGGTATGAGCAGGGCGGCCGGGTCATCGGTCCGGGTAATTATTTCAACCTGATCCTGCGGCGCGCCAGTATGACGGGATTCCTGGTACTGGATCATGAGGCGGAATGGCCTGCCATAAGGGAACGGCTGGCTGCCCTCATTCTGGCCGGGAAACTTCGCTGGCAGGCGGATGTGCAACACGGGTTGGAAAATGCCCCGGCGACGCTCGGCCGGCTGTTTACCGGCGCTAATCGGGGCAAGCAATTGCTGCGTTTGTAAACAGAAGTTTAAACGGGTTTCAGTCTCATTTTTCCAACAGCTGGGATTTTTCTGACCTCCGACGACGCGCGCGCCCCCGCGCCGATAGCAGGCACAGCTTCTTCCGCCGGTGCGAAATCACCGGCTTTGGGTGGCCTTACGGCCCGGCACCGAGCAGACAGGGGCGGTTGATGCTCTGAAATCAGCGACCGGAAATGCCGGAGGACCAATCACGCGTGTTGCTGAAATCAGCGCCGTTACGACCGGACAAATGGATCTGTGGGGCGTCTGCGAGAATGGCGTCGCTGGCCTTGTCCTTGCGTGCCCAGTCGATCAATTCACGACGGCGCTGGATGGCCCATTTTCCATCCTTGCAGCTATATTCATCGATATAGCGACCGGCCATGAACAGATCGATTTCCTCATCATTTTCGACCAGCCGATGCCAGGCGAAGAAATAGATTTCCCCGCTTCCGGTGCCCGCCTCAGCATCGATGTCGAGATCCATCTGGCCAATCAGATGCTGGCTGGCGGTCATGCTGCCGAGAAAACCCTGGATGAAATCCGTATATTCGCAAGGCCCGCCCCGTAGCGGGCCGCAGTCCATATCGGCATCGGCGTGAAAAGCCGACAGTTGCAGTGCACGGTCGAGGCGGTCCTGGCCGCGCATAAAGTTGAACAGCGCCTGCTGGATATCACGCCTTGCCGCCAGATCGCGAACTTCTGCTTCCAGATTCACGTTTTTTCCTCGTTTTCGTGGATCAGTTCCAGAATCTATAAATCGGGTCATCCGGTCCTTGCGCCCCGCGCAACTCAAGCGCCGAATACATGCCGCTGTCCATTTCACGGGTGGTTTTATCGACACGGCTCCAGTCACTGACGAAGGTGCGATCGGCAAACTTCCACACCCCGTTGCGACGGGTGAACCGGTCAATATAGCGTCCGCCACTGAGCATTTCGGACTTGCCATCCTGCGGATCGGACATGGTTGACACGGCAATCACATAGGTTTCACCGATCGCGGTGTCACCGGTCACTTCAATCCACTGATTTGCGATCGAATGGAAAGTCTGGTCGAACACCGCCTTGACGATTCGGCAGATTTCCGACGCAAATTGATGCCCGTTGCCATTAAAAGCGCCGCTCACGACGGTGCTGTCCTCGTGGAAAATGCTCTTGAGCAAGGCTTCGTCGGCGCGGTCCACGCCCCGGCAATAGGCCATCGTCAGGTCAGCAATTTGCTGGCGGGAAACGAGCGTGTCGATCGCGTCTGCGGCGGGGCTTTCGGGGGCTTGGTTTGTCATGCCCTTTTCTCCTGTTGCATTTTGTCGGTTTTGCGCAGCGGCCAAGGCCAGCAGCGCAGTACCCGTATCGGCGGCTGCCTGTCCGCCAACCGGGACATGGCATGAGAGCGGTTGCGGGAGGGCCGGCGGTTGCGCATCCGGCCAGTTGGCGTTCGTATCAAGAACATAGGTCCGGTGCGAAAGGCGCCAGATACCCTCTCGTTTTTCGAGGCGATCGAGGTAACGACCGCAAATCAGACGTTGTTTCATCGCGCCGTCTGTTTCGGGCGAACGGAAATAGGCCACGACATAGCTTTCGGACGTCGCCCGGTTGCCGTTTAGCCTGATCCACATCTGGGCGGTACGGTGCAGCGTGACGGGCTGGCCGGTTTGCGCGTCGATCAGGATTTCCACCAGTGCGCTGGCGGTGCCCTTGAAAAAACCATAATCGACAGTGGCGTCAGGATGATAGCAGTCCGTCAGCAGTGCTGCGTCAGCCCGGTCGATGCCTCGACTGTGCTGCGCCAGTCGCTGCTGGATCGCTTGCAGGTCGGCGATGTCGGCCAGCGATTTGCGTTCCATCATGTTATCATGCTCCATGCTCTCCCCACGCTGGTCATTTTCGAAGCGATATTAGGACAGGATGCCGGTGATCCGGCCTATCACTTAGCGCAGGGTCAATCGGCGGCAGTTTCGTGGATAAACTATCGAAAAGCCGGGTTGACGGTTTGGAGAGCCTTCCCGACTTTGGCGTAAACAGGGAACGCATCAGCTGCATGGCAGGGGGCGAGGAGAGACGCGATGACCAGAGAGCATTTTCTTGGCCGGACCCTTGAGGCCTTTGATCCACCTGTGCGGGGCGATCCGATCACCGGTGAGCGCTATTATTCCAAACGCTGGGCGCGGGCGGAATGGACGAACGTGTTTTCCAAAAGCTGGCACATCGGCGGAATGCTGGCTGATCTGGAAGAGCCGGGCGACTGGGTTACCCACAATCTTCTGCGGGACAGCGTCATCATGATTCGTCAGGATGACGGCTCAATCCGTGGCTTTTTCAATGCCTGTGTGCATCGCGGCAACCGGCTGTTGTGGTCTGATATCGGCAGCAGCGAGCGCATCACATGCTCCTACCATGGCTGGCAGTTCGGCCGGGACGGGACCTTGCTGTTCGCCCAGGATGCCGAGGATTTTCCCGGCGGCAATCCGTGCGGCAAGGCGCATCTGACCGAGGTGGCCGTCGACAGCTGGGGACCGTTCGTCTGGTTCAACATGGATATGAACGCGACGCCTCTCCTCGAGTGGCTGGCGCCGCTGCCCGAGCAGCTCGCCGGTTACCGGATGGAAAAAATGACTCGCGTGCTTGATGTGCGCACCGATGTCCCGTGTAACTGGAAGATCATCCGGGACAATTTCAACGAGAGCTACCATCTGCCGACGCTGCATCCGGAATTGGCCAGCTTCATCGACGATGATTACACTGATACCAGCTTTGAAATGTATCCGAGCGGACATAACCGCATGGTGCAGAAGGGCTGCCATCCTTCGAAGCGGCTGGATGTGCCGGATTCCATGCAGTCCCCGCTCGACGATATGCTACGCGAATGGGATCTCGATCCGGCCGATTTCGAAGGTCGCGCCCGTGAGGCGCGCGTGGCTATCCAGCAGGCGAAACGGCGGCTGGGACCGGCGCGGGGCTTCCATCATTTCGAGACGATGACCGACAGCATGCTGACGGACTATTACCATTATACCTTATGGCCCAACACCACGATGACAATGAGTCCGGACGGGTTCCAGATCCTGCGCACCGAGCCGCATCCGACCGACCCGGAGCGCTGTATTTTTGATCACTGGTACATGATGCCGCCGGTCGATGGTCGCGACGAGGTTGTTACGCCTTTGGGTGTGCTTCCGTTCGCGCCGGCGGATCGCCGGATTGTGGAATTTGGCAAGGAGTCGCTCGGCTTTGTTGCCGACCAGGACATGATGGTGGCGGTCGGCCAGCAGCAGGGCCTGCATTCAATGGGATATAAGGGCGGGATCATTTCAGGGCAGGAAAAGCGCATCCAGCGTTTCCACGAGTTGCTGAATGACGCCTGCGGTATTCATGGCGAACTCAAGGAGGAATTCGAAGGATGAATAATGCGGCGGATCGGGTCGCCATTAATGATGTTCTGGCGCGCTACGCCGATGGGGTGACGCGGCGGGACGTGGCAGTCTGGCGCAGCACCTGGGACGAGGACGCCGAATGGTATCTGTTCGGCCCGGAATCCGTGCGCGGGCGGGATGCGATTGTCGCCGCATGGGAAGAGGCGATCGCCGGTTTCCCTTTTGTGGTGATGATGGTGTCGCAGGGAGCGGTCGAAATCGACGGCGATCGGGCACAGGGACATTCGTTTAGCAGTGAAATTGCGCGGACCGCGGACGGCAAGCGTCTGCGTGTGCACGGATGCTATGAAGACCGTTATATCCGGCGGAATGGCGTTTGGGGTTTCTCGTTCCGCCGGTTTACCGTGCTGAACAGCGAAGAATATTGAGCAATAATAGCGTTTTAAAACAAAGGGAAGACAGCATGGGACGTCTGGACGGCAAGGTTGCGGTTATATTGGGCGCATCCGATCCCCGCAGTATGGGGGCGGCGACGGCGAGATTATTTGCCGCGGAAGGCGCAAAACTGGTGCTCGCTGCACGCCGGAAGGATGCTGTCGCCGAGGTGGCGGCGGAATTGGGGGGCACGGCGGTCGCCTGTGATATCACGCGTGAAGAAGATCTGGCGGCACTCGCGAAAACTGCCGTCGAAACGGGCGGCAAGCTGGATATTGCGATCAATTACGCGGGGGTAGCGGAAGCTGCGCCCATTCTGGAAATGACCCCGGAGTTGCTCCGCCACCAGGCGGAAGTGCATTTCGTGGGTACCGGGCTGTTCATCAAACAAATGGGACTCGCGATGACGGGTGGCGGCTCGATTGTGACGGCTTCTTCCCTCACCGTTCTGGTGCAGGCGCCGGGTCAGGGCGCCTATGCGGGCTCCAAGGGCGGTGCCGATGTGATGGTCAAGATCGCAGCCAACGAGCTTGGCGCAAAAGGAATCCGCGTCAACAGCCTCGCGCCCGGTTTTACCAAAAGCGCCATGACCGACGCATATTTCGCCATGGAAGCGGTCACCAACGCCTTTCTGAAAGAGATTCCGCTGGGCCGCTTCCCGACGGTCGAAGATATTGCCGAATGTGCGCTGTGGCTGGCCAGTGACGGCTCCGCCTGCGTCACCGGGCAACGTATCGACGTAACTTCGGGCCAGGCACTGCGCCGCACTCCGCGTGACGAGGAATATGTATGAGCGGTCGTTTGCAGGGCAGGGCAGCGCTCGTCGTCGGTGCGGCGGGACAGGGCAATATGGGCCAGGCCATCGCGCGGCGCTTTGCCGCCGAAGGCGCAAAGGTGGCCGTCGCGGGCCGTAAAATGGAGGTGCTGCAAGCACTGGCCACGGAAATTGGCGGCATTGCTGTGCCGTGCGATTTTTCCAATCGCGCCAGCATCTTCGCCATGGTCAACCAGACGAAGGATCATTTCGGCAAGCTGGACATCGCGGTGAACGCCACGGGATGGGGTTTGTTGAAACCGTTTCTGGAAACGACCGACGAAGAATTCGACCGGATGTACGCCCTGCAGTTGCGCGGGCCGTTCCAGTTTCTTCAGGCGCTGATTCCCGCCATGACCGAAGGTGGTTCGATCATCCAGGTGAGTTCCGCGACGGCGACGATCCTGTTCCACGACCATGACGCCTATATGGCGACAAAAGCCGGCACCGATCATATGATTCGCAGCGTTGCCAACCAGTTTGGCGCGCAAGGCTTGCGAGTGAACAGCATTTCGCCCGGGATCACCGAAACGCCCATGACAGCAGACGCCCAGCAGGTTCCTGGCCTGATGGAGGCCTTCATTAAAGGCTATCCGCTTGGCCGATACGGCACGATGGAAGATATTGCCGCAGGCTGCGTATGGCTCGCCAGCGACGAATGTTTCATGACGGGCCAGAATCTCCAGGTGAACGGTGGTCTGACGCTGCGTAGCAATCCCTCCCCTGCGGATATCGAGGCGTCGGTGGCTGCCGCCGCCACAGCTAAGTGAGATGAGGGGCTGACCGGGATGAAACGTCATCAGATCGCCATGGCCTCGGGCATTATGCCCGAGGCGACGCCGGTGCAACTGATTGAAATGGCGGCAGCCGCTGGCTTCGATTTCGGCGGCATGTGGATCGAGCCGACGGAGTGGACCGCTGGCACAACGCGGGCGGTCAGGGACGCCATGCGGGCAACGGGCCTCCCCCTGCTCGATGTGGAAGTCCTGTGGCTCCAGCCCGGACCGCCGGACCCGGAACATCTGCGGATCGTCGATATCGGCATGGAGTTGGGCGCACGCAATGTCTTGTGTGTCAGCAGCGATCCCGACCCGGGTTCGACGCGAGACAAGCTGGCCACCCTGATGGGGCATGCGGCAGGCAGCGACATTCGGGTGAATCTTGAGTTCGGGCTGTTTACCGAAGTAAAAACCATCCACCACGCAAGTGCGATACTTCGGGAGATCAACTCTCCGGTCGGCGGCCTGCTGATTGACGCACTGCACTGGACCCGCTCCGGCGGCACCGTAGCTGATTTGGCAGCATTGCCGCCGGCGTGGTTCAGCTATGCCCAATTATGCGATGCGCCCGCGCCTGGAGCCGACCCGGCCGATCCGGAAGCCATATTGACGGAGGCCATCGACGGGCGGGTAGCATTAGGACAGGGCGGGCTTGCGCTCGGCCCGTTGCTGGATGCACTGCCAGAAGGTTTGCCGGTCGCCATCGAGGAACGCTCGAAGGCGTTGCGCGATAACTTCCCTGATCTGGAGGCCCGTGCAGCCGAGTTACTACGGACGAGCCGCGCGTGGCTGGACCAGTATGTAGCGGGGTCGGCAGGGTAATAACCCCGCCAACCCTGCTTTTTTACGCCATCAGCAGTTTACGCTGTCAGCAGTTTCGGATCTTCGATCAGTTCCTTCAGTGTTTTCATGAAGGCAGCACCTACGGCGCCATCAATGGCGCGATGGTCGCAGGAAAGCGACATTTCCACTACGGTCGCAAAACCCAACGCATTGCCGATCTCGATGGGCTGGCGGCTGCCAGCACCCACCGCCAGGATCGCGCCCTGTGGCGGATTGATGATCGCATCGAACTGGTCGATGCCGAACATTCCCAGATTGCTGACCGAAAAGCTGCCGCCCTGAAATTCTTCGGGTTGCAGTTTGCCGGCGCGGGCTTTTTCCGCCAGCGCCTTCACCTCGCGGGAAATGGCGGCGACCGACAGGCGATCCGCGCCCTTGACGATAGGCGTGATCAACCCTTTGTCCGTCGCAACCGCCACGGCAATGTCGGCGCTGCCGAAGCGATGGATTTCATCGCCATGCACCTGGACGTTCACGTCCCTGTGCTGCGCCAGCGCGAGGCCGCAGGCACGAACGATATAGTCGTTGATGCTCGGGGCTTCACCTGTTGCCGCCTTCGCCTGGGCCCGTAGGCCCAGAATGCCATCGATTCGCACTTTGGAACGCAGGTAGAAATGCGGGATGGTGGATTTGCTGTGGCTCAACGCCCGAGCGATTGCCTTGCGCATCGGGGACATTTTGAGCACCTCGGCGCTGCCAGCGGGCGGCGGCGCGAAGCTCATCGCCGCTGCCGGTGCGGCCGCCACCGGCTCCACCTTCACCTGCGCCAGCACATCGGCCTTGCAGATGCGTCCGCGCGGCCCGGTACCCCGGATTTTGCCCAGATCGATACTGTGCTGCACCGCCAAACGCTTTGCCAGCGGGCTGGCATAAACGTCCCCGAGACTGTTGCCAACCGGCGTCAGATCGACCGGCGCGCCACCACCCACTGCCACAGCCGGCAGTTGGGCTTGCTGCACATCCTGAAGGGTGATGCGGCCATCCGGTCCGGAGCCGCTGATCCCGGCGATATCCACACCCTTTTCCTCGGCATAAGCGCGCGCGGCGGGGCTGATAAGCGCATCAGCGGCGATCGTAATGGCTTTGGATGCGACGGCGGGCGCCGGCGCGACCGGGGCCGCCGCCGGGGCCTCTTTCTTGCCGCCCGCCTGTGACGCCACCTTCGTGTCAGCAGGCTGGAAGCCGGCAATGAAGGCATCCACCTCATCAGCCAATGGCTTGTCGTCCGGGCCTGTCAGCACGGCTAACAGTTCGCCGACCTGATAGGTGCTGCCCTTTTCGGCGATCAGGCGGGCAAACATGCCGTCCGCTTCGGCTTCCACCTCGTTGGTGATCTTGTCGGTTTCGATCAGCAGCAGCGTGTCGCCCTTGCGGAACGGCTGGCCTTCGCCCACCATCCAGTCGGCGACGACGCCCTCTGTCATCTCTATGCCCCATTTGGGCATCGCGAATGCGCGCAGATTGGCCATTGCCGTTAACCCCGCTTGTAGGACATGGTTTTGACCACCGCCGTTACGATTTTCTCGGGCGACGGCAGCCAGGCGGATTCAAGTTCGCGGGCAAACGGCACCGGACTATGCGCGCCCGTCACCATTTCAATCGGCGCGCGCAGGCTGGAGAACGCCTTTTGCGCGACAAGCGCGGAGAGGTCCGTCGCGAAACTGCACCGGGGCGGCGCTTCGTCGACGATCACCAGACGCCCCGTGCGCTCGACGCTGTCGAGAATCGCTTCTTCATCGAGCGGGCTGGTGGTGCGTAAATCGATCACATCGCACCCGATGCCGTCCTGGGCCAGCTGCGTGGCAGCCTTTTCGGCGAAGCCGACCATCATGCCGGTGGCGAGCACCGTTATGTCATCACCCTGACACACCTGCCGGGCATGGCCGAAGGGGATCAGATATTCGCCATCGGGAACCTCGCCCTTCACGCCGTAGAGGGCCTTGTGTTCGAGGAAAATCACCGGATCATCATCGCGGATGGCCTGGGTCAGCAAACCCTTGGCGTCGGCCGGTGTAGACGGCATCACCACTTTCAGACCGGGCATCGCCGTCACCATGCTGTGGATCGACTGGCTATGCTGGGGGGCGGCGTTGAAGCCCGCGCCATAGACCATGCGGATCACCAGCGGGCAGCGTGATTTGCCGCCGAACATGTAGCGGAATTTCGCGACCTGGTTCCAGATCTGGTCCATGCAGACTCCGATGAAGTCGGCGAACATGATCTCGGCGATGGCGCGCTTCCCCGTGAGCGCCGCGCCTGACGCCGCGCCGATGATGGCGCTTTCCGAAATCGGCGTATCGATCACCCTGTCAGAGCCATATTTGGCCCAAAGCCCGCCGGAGGTGCCCCAGATCCCGCCGATGGCTTCCGGGCCACCCGCAGTTCCCATGCCGCCGACGATATCCTCGCCCAGCATGATAACATTCTCGTCCCGCGCCATTTCCGCGTCGATCGTATCGCGAATGACATCGCGGATCATCTTGTTTGCCATGTTTTGCCCGATCCCTTGTGTCAGTAGCTGATGTAAACGTCTTCAAGGACGTGTTCGGCGGTCGGCCGCGGTGCTGATTTTGCTTCGGCTACGGCCCGATCGATCAGCGCCGTCACTTCCTCGTCCAGCCGGTCGAGATCGGCATGTTCCAGCAGTTTTGCTTCCGTCACTTTCTGGCGGAATACTTTCAGGCAGTCCCGCTCCTCGCGGATACGGTCCAGTTCGCCCTTGCCGCGATAGCGTTGTGGATCCCCTTCGAAGTGGCCGAAGAAACGCTCCGTATCCAGTTCGATGGAGGCGGGGCCATTGCCCGCCTTGCAATAGTCGATCAGCTCTTGCATCGCATCGTAAACGGCAAAGAAATCAATCCCGTTGGCCTTGATCGCCTTCATGCCAAAAGCGGCGGCGCGGGTCGTCATGCTTTCCGCACCGACCGCATAGGCTTCGCCGGTATGTTCGGAATAACGGTTGTTCTCGAACACAAAGATCACCGGCAGCTTCAACACCACCGCCATGTTCATCGCTTCGAACGTCGTGCCCTGGTTGCACGCGCCGTCGCCGGAAAAGGCGATGGACACATTGCCCGTGCTCCTGGCGGTGATCCCGGCGCCTACCGCAATCGGCGCGCCGGCGCCGACAATCCCGTTCGCGCCCAGCATCCCCTTGTTCACGTCGGCGATGTGCATGGAGCCGCCCTTGCCCTTGCACAGGCCATCGCTGGAACCATAGATTTCCTTCATCATGTCCACCACGTCGCAACCCTTGGCGATGCAGTGTCCGTGGCCGCGGTGCGTGGAAATGATGAAATCCCTTGCGCCCAGGTGTTCGCAAACGCCGACGGCGCAGGCTTCCTGGCCAGCATACAGGTGGGTGAAGCCGGCAATTTCCCCCAGCGCGATTTCGTCGTGCAAACGATCCTCGAACATGCGGATCGTTTTCATCTGGCGATAGGCTGTCTGTAAAGCCTCGCGACTATGTTGCATGACTTCGTCTCCCTAGTGATTGCGGGCGCCGTTCAGAGGCCCAGAACAGTTTTGGCGATGATGCTGCGCTGGATTTCGTTCGTACCGCCGAAGATCGTCCAGGCGCGGCTGTTGAGGTAACGGGGCATCGCAAGTTGCGCGGCCTTGCCGGTTAGCGGTTCCGGCGCATCGTCGCCATAGAGCGGGCGTGTTTCTTCCAGCGCAAGGCCGGCATAGCCATATAACCGCACGGCCAGCGCATCGACCTGTTGGCGAAGCGTGGAGGCAACCATCTTGCACAGCGATGTCTGCGGCCCTGGCGGCAGCCCGCGCGCCAGTTCCGCCAAAATGCGCAATTCCGTCATCTCCAGCGCCTGCGCTTCCAGTTCGGTGCGGTTGAGCATGGTCATGAAGGCTGCATCTTCGGCCATACTGCGACCGTGTCCATCGGGTTCGCTCCCGGCGGCCGCGCGCAATTTTTGCAGATCGGCCAACAGTTTCGGTGCATGACAGGAGCCGCCGCGTTCATTTTCCAGCAGGAATTTGGCGATGGTCCAGCCACCGCCTTCCTCGCCCACCAGATTGGTGAGCGGGGCCTTCACATCGTCAAGGTAAACCTCGTTCACCTCATGGTCGCCGGCGAGACCGATAATCGGACGCACTTCCACGCCCGGCTGATTCATATCCACCAGGATGAAACTGATGCCAGCCTGGGGCTTGACCGTCGGATCGGTGCGCAGCAGACAGAAAATATGGCTCGCATGCTGCGCGTGCGTCGTCCATAATTTGCGACCGTTGATCAGATAATGATCGTCACGGCGCTCGGCACGGCTTTTCAGGCTGGCGAGATCGGATCCGGAACCGGGCTCGGAAAAGCCCTGGCACCAGTAGTCCTTGCCATCGAGAATACGCGGCAGGATCGTCTCTTTTTGCTCGGGCGTCCCGAAAGCGCAAATGACCGGCCCCAGAAGCTTCAGGCTAAGCACCGGCAGGCCCGGCGCATCCGCCAGCGCACATTCCTTTTCGAAGATATAGCGTTGCACCGGAGTCCAGCCGGTGCCGCCGCAATCCTTTGGCCAGTTATATGCCAGCCAGCCCTTCGCATTGAGAATCGCCTGCCATTCCTGGCCAATGTCCGGTTCAACAAACACCGTTGGCGTCGCCTGCATCCCGGCGCGGAGGCGTTCGGGCAGGGATTCATCGAGAAAGGCGCGGACTTCAGCACGGAACGCTTCGTCCTCGGGGGTGAATTGCAGATCCATCTTGTTCCGTCAGCGTTGAAGGATGGTCACGCCGGAAACGCCGGGCGCACCATAAACATGGGTGTAGGCTGTTTTGGGATTTCCGGGAACCTGACGGCCCCCGCCCATCCCCCGCAATTGCACGGCATTTTCGTACACTTGCCGCAAGCCCGACGCGCCAATCGGCTCGCCGCAGGCGAGGCAGCCGCCGTCGGTATTGATCGGCAGGCGTCCACCGATCCTGGACCAGCCTTCCGCGAGCCATTTCTCCTGATCCCCGTGCGCGCAAAAGCCGTTTTCAGCCATGTGCATGATCTCCGCGCCCGATTCCGTATCCTGCAACTGGGCGACGTCGATATCTTTTGGCTCGAGGCCGGCCATCTCGAAGGCGGCGGCGGAGGCAAGCAACGTCGGCGCGCCGCCGCGCTCGATATCGAGACCCGGCGCGAACACCTCGAACGAGCCTGGCGGGCGGCTGCGGACAACGGCGGCCTTCACGCGGACTTGCGTCCGGCCAAGTTCGCGCGCCTTTTTCTCATTCGCGAGGATCAGCGCGACGCCACCCTCGGCGGGCGAGCAAAACATATATTTGGTCAGTGGATCATTGATCATCTGACTGTTCAGGATCGTGTCGAGATCGACGGGCGCGCGCCGCCACGCATGTTCGGCATGAACGGCATTCTCGAATGCCTTTTCCGCCACCCGGCCCAGCGCTGTCGAAGTGATGCCATATTGCTCCATGTAGCGCTGCAGCTTCATGGCAAAAAACTGGGTTGTGACCATCATACCCGTCTCGCCATACCACTCAGGCAGGCTGTACTCTGCGGGCATGGCGTTGAACGCGCCGCGCGGGTGCTTGTCGAAGCCGAGCGCCATTCCCAGGTCATATTGGCCGGACGCAATGCCCTGCCATGTGCCGATCATGGCCGAGCCACCGGTGGCGCAGCCATTCTTGACATTGATGAAGGGGAGGCCGGTCAACCCCAGTTCGTTCACAATGGAATCGGCATTGCCGGCAGCGTCCGAGCCACCGAAACCGAACTGGATGTCTTTCCATTCAACGCCAGCGTCCGCCAGCGCCTGACGCGCCGCATAAGCGCCCTGTTGCAGACCGGACACGCCCTCCGTCCGTCCGAACGGATGTATGCCGATCCCTACGATAAAAACATCAGACACGGGCATTTTCTCCCTGAACCGGCGCAAATGCGTAAGTGAGGACATCGCGACCGGAAGCGTCGGTGGTGAAGGGCATAACCACCATTTCCACCTCGTCGCCGATGCGAATATTATCGAAATCCATACCGGTCAGCCGGGTCTCCACAATTACAGCATCCGGCAGTTCCACATAGCCGATGGCATAGGGGGCGAATTCTTCCGGGCCGGTGTAGGGCGGCGTTTTGGGGCGGAAACGCTGGATCGTCCACGACCAGATATGGCCCCGGCGCGGCAATTCGACAGGTTCGAAGCGCGAATCCCCGGTGGGACACGGGAACACGATTCGACCACTTTCCCGGTCCCGCCCGCCAATCAGGCGCGGCTCGGCTCCTCCGGTGAACAGACCGTCCGCAACGGGCACGGCGTCGAGGCTGGCGATGTCAGTGATGGTACGCTCCATGGCTTGATGTTCATCGGACTATGCAATCAGCACCCGGCAAAGGCTTCTGTAAAAAAGCATAGGTTCGCGCAGTCACACAAGGAAGTCGCCCGAAAGAAAGCCCCGCCCGGAAGGGCGAGGCCCGTATTTTCCGGACAACAGCGATGTCACCCGACAGGCGGCCGGTCTGCCATGTCGGTTTCATGCGGGGTGGTGATTGCCGCGACATTCCCGAGATAGCCCAGCTGGGTAGCCTTGAACACCGTCTGGCTGCGGTTCACTGCTTCCAGTTTGGTGGCGGCGTTGTGGATATGAAAACGCACCGTTGCACAGCTGCGTTCGAGTATCATGGCGATTTCGACGTCGGTTTTACCCACGGCCGCCCAGCGCAAACATTCCACCTCGCGGCGGGACAGGCGGCAGTTGGTGGGTATCCACGGACGCTGGCTGGTGACACGGGAATAGCTGCTGACGAAGCGCCTGCTGTGAAATTCCAGCTCATCGGCGTACAGGTGAAATTCGCGGGTTAAATCGTCCCGGCAATCGTTGAGCGGCGAAAAGCTGACAGCGCCAATCTGGCCGAATGGCAAATGAATGGGCACCACAATGGCGGCCGGCGCGTTCACATGATCGGCAAAGCCGCTCAGGTCGATCTGGTCGAGCAACGGATTATGAGCACGGGTATGTACACCGGAGGCGTTGGCCCAGAACGGATCGCTTTCATAACGGCAGATGGACGGCAGCGGCGAACTCAGCGCCAGCATCGGGCGTTTCCACCATTGCTCCTTCGATGCCGGCCAGCCGAACACTGTCTGGGCGAGGACATTGCCGTCCGCATCGCACATCGGCATCCGGGAGGCGATATTGGCGCAGGCGGCCACCCGGAAATTGCCCAGTTCGTGTGCAATATCCCGCAAGGCCTCCGCCGCCGAACGAATATCGGCGGGCGACTTGATCGCTACCGGATTATACCTGCCGGAACGATCGCCAGTGCCAGTTTTTATTATTATCGGCAATGCAGCGTCGCCCGGGCAGGCACCGAAATGGTCGCCTGTTCTCTCCATGTCAGAAACTATAGCCGCGTCCCGCCGCACCCGCAAGGTATATGAAGTTTTCGTGCGGCTTCGGGGCGGGCTAGCGGAAAACGCAGGATGAAATTCATGCCTGCCCATATTATCCCGATCAGGAATCAAGGTGAATGAAGCGAGGCAAGTGTGAATTTCGAACTGGGCGAGGAGCAGGTCCTGCTCCGCAATTTGGTGGAGAAGTTCGCCGGGGATCGATACGACCCGGTGCGCCGACTCGCCTATGTCCGCGAATCCGGCGGTTACTCCCCCGAAGGCTGGGCGGCGTTGGCGGAAACCGGCTTGCTCGCGTTTCCTTTCGCCGAGGAATTCGGGGGCTTTGGCGGCGGTAATGTCGAATTGATTACCGTAATGGAATCGCTGGGACAATCGGTGGCGGTTGAGCCGGTGCTGCCGGTGATATTGCTGGCCGGCGGGCTGATCGAACGCGCCGGCACTGCGGAGCAGAAAGCCGAATGGCTTCCGGCGCTTTCCGGCGGCACCCGCATGGCGGCGCTGGCGCACAGCGAGCGCGACGCCCGGTTCAATCAGGATCATGTCACCACGCGTGCGATCGATTCGGCGGAAGGCGTGCGGCTTTGCGGTGCGAAACATATGGTTCCGGGTGGCGGATTCGCGGATCTGTTCGTCGTGTCGGCCAAAGACGCTGCGGGAGCGATCCGGTTTTATCTCGTTCCGGCCGACGCTTCGGGCCTGCAGGTGCGCAGTTACCGTATGGTCGATGGTTCGGTGGCAAGTGACCTTGTACTGGACAATGTGCGGGCGGAAGCCATGGCGGATGTGGAAGACCCGCTGTCGCCGGTACTGCGCGTTGCGCGCCTTGCTATTGCTGCCGAACTGGTCGGCCTGATGCAGATGATGTTCGATGCGACGCTGGAATATGTGAAGACTCGCCAGCAATTCGGTCGGCCGATCGGCGCGTTCCAGGCGGTGCAGTTCCGGATGGCGGACAATTACACCCGGCTGGAACTGAGCCGTTCGCAGCTCTATCGGGCCGCCGCGACAGCGGAGGAAGGTGCGGCGGCGGATGCCGCCGTTACCGGCGCGCGGGCGTTCATCAGCGCCAATGCCATCGCGCTGGCGGAAGATGCGGTCCAGTTGCACGGCGGTATCGGCACGACCGAGGAACTGATGACGAGCCAGGCGTTCAAGCGCGTCATATTCCTCGCCTCGCTATTCGGTGACAGCGATTGGGAGTTGCGGCGCTATGGCGCGCTGACCGGGTCGCAACTGGCGGCATAAAGAAAACCACCGGGGGGAACATGCACGTTCCCCCCGGTGGTTCAGGCCGACAGATCCACCATCACCTTGCCGATATTGCCGCCGGAAAACAGCTTGCCATAGGCAGTCAACGTATTTTCCAGGCCTCGCGTTACATCGAACTCCATGCCGACAAGGCCATCGTCCAGCCACCGCCGAGTCAGGCGATTAATCTCATTGCCACGTCGATAGAAATCTGGCGAAAAAAACCCGGCTACGTTCAGTCTTTTCATTAAAATCAGATCGAAATTGTGCGGGCCGATGCGCTCCGGCCTGTCATAGGTGGAGATCGAGCCGCAAATGGCGACGCGTCCGTTCATCGCCATTGCGGCAAGCACGGTGTCCAGCGTCTCGCCGCCCACGCAGTCGAAGAAACAGTCGATGCCCTCCGGGGCCAACTCCGACAGCCGTTGGCCCATATCTTCGGATTTATAGTCGATCGCCCCGTCAAGATTGTAGCGCGTGAG
Source organism: Sphingomonadaceae bacterium (assembly GCA_041675905.1). Taxonomy (GTDB): domain Bacteria; phylum Pseudomonadota; class Alphaproteobacteria; order Sphingomonadales; family Sphingomonadaceae; genus Sandaracinobacteroides. The sequence continues at coordinate 49,904 of JBAYSX010000009.1, forward strand.
CAGGTGGGCGCATTTTTCCGGCCCGCCCGCAATGCCGATCACCCGACAACCCATTACCCTGGCGAATTGCGCCGCGAGCATGCCCGTCGCCCCTGCCGCAGCCGACACCAGCACGGTTTCGCCGGGCCGTGCACGGCCATATTCGGTGAGGCCGACATAAGCGGTCCAGCCATTGGGGCCGAGTACGGCGAAATGCTGCCGCATGTCTGGAAGTGTGTCTACAGTCCATATGTCGCCTGCATCAGGATTGAGGAGGCTGTAATCGGCCCATTGACCATAAGCCCGGACAATATCACCCGGCTTGTAGCCGGTATGACGTGACCGGACGACCTCTCCCAGTATGAAGCCGGTGATTTTACTCCCCAATGGCGTCGGGGCCATATAGCTGTCCGTGCGGGGTGTCAGCCACATCCGGGTTCCGGCATCCAGCGATAACCACAGATTACGAACCAGCAGCTGGTTTTCGCCCGGTTCGGGCATCTGTTCCGTGTGCAATTTTATCGCGCCGGCAAAACCGGCACCCTGCGGATATGCTTCCAATTTCCAGAATCGGTTCATATCTAGCATCCTGTTCTGTCAGTTGTGCTGGCACAGCTATGAAAAGCATCAATTGCGGTGCTGGCGATGTCGCCGCAAAGCGGCAAGATACAGGAAAAGTGAGTATATCTGGAAAATGAGCGAAACATATCACCGGGTTGTCCGCGCGGAAGAAGTAGCAGAGAAGGCGATGCTGCCCTTTATCGTCAATCGCTGGCCGATTTTTCTGACCCGCGATGAGGGCAAAATTCATGCGGTAATCAACCGTTGCACCCACGCCGCCTCTGAACTGGCCCCATCAGGCCGGGTGCGGCGTGGCTCGGTTATGTGCCCGCTGCATGGCGCGCGTTTCAAGCTCGAAACCGGCGAGTCGCTGGGCGGGGCCGGTTACAAGCCGCTGAAGCTGTTCCCCTGGCGCGAAACGGAAGACGGCTGGATCGAGGTCGCGGTGCCGGATGACGCCCCGGGGGCGGAGCATCTTCCGGTCAAGCCGCTATAAACAACGCCGCTCAGGCTGCCGGTTCTTTGGCCCAGTTGATGCCACGGCGTAACAGGTCATAGAAAACCGGCAGTTCCCAGGCGCAACGATCGACTGTCGGCCACCAGTCGAGATTCGGCTGCATATCATAATGGCCCCGGCAATGGCCGAGCGTGTTGTACAGAACCGCGCCCTTTCCCTGTTTTTTGATATAGAGCACGGGATGCTTGCCATCGGCCCATTTATCTTCCTCAAACCCCTTGGCGTCACCGCCAAATTCGGTTTCCAGCAACACGTGCAGGTCTCCGTGGCGTTCCATCAGATAGAGTTCATCCGTTGTCTCGAACGGCGCAATGTCTTTCGTCAGCGGGTGATCCGGGTCCGCCACGGTGACTTTATAGGGCGCGATGGGCGGATGCGCGATGAACTGCGTCCCGAGCGTGTCCATGAACAGGGGCGCCCAGCGTGGGCTGCCATAAAGCCCGCTTTCGAACAGGCGCAAAATGGAATTCGTGCCATGCAGCGCATACCAGCGGCCACCCTCCCGCACGAAGTCACGTAAACGTTCCTGCGCAGCGAGCGATGGAATGACATCGCAGGTGTAGGTGATGATGAAATCCGCAGCGGTGATCGCGTCGATATTCGTATAATCCTCGAACACGCGCGTGCGGATACGCTGATCTTCGCCCAGCAGTTTCAGCAGTTCCAACCGGGCGAAGTCGATATCATGATAAAGCCCGCCAGCGATTAAGGCGCAATTGATGCGCGCCGGATGTGCATCGGCCATAAATTCTCCCCGCCAAGACATATTCCCGGCTTGCGCCCCGTCCCTTCCGGCAATCCATGCGGGCTGGCCGGAGGAGCGGGACGAAACCGGTTCATTCTATTGAAAAAAGCTCAGAACTGGACGCGTTTGGTAAACCCGCCATCAATGACGATATTCGCGCCGGTCAGGTAACGGCAAACAGGCGAGGCAACAAAAGCAATGGCTTTGGCGATTTCCTCGCCGGTACCCATGCGGCCCAGCGGAATCTGTTTCAGCATCGTGTCATAAAATTCCGGCATGCCCTGTTTGATCTGATCCCAGGCGCGGCCTTCCATTTCGACCGGTCCCGGAGTGATACAATTGACGCGAATGCCTTCGGGTGCGTACTTCTGCGCCAGGGCAGCGCTATAATTGATGGTCGCCGCCTTCAGGGCATTGTAAGCGCCCGGCCCCATAAATTCCTCGACCGCCGCGGTGGACGAGATGGTGATGACGGACCCCGCGTCCGATTTTTGCAGGAAGGGGAGGGCGGCGTGAATGCCGCGCAGCATGGGCAGGCTGTCCGCATCGAACACGGCGCGCCAGCCGGCTTCATCATCAACGCCGGTGTTGGCCGACGTGAACGGAATGAAGATATCACAGCCGCCCAGTTGATTGGCCGCCGATTCGATCCAGGCGCTGTGGGCCGCGGCGTCTGTTACATCGACCGCGCCGCCGACGCATTTGACTCCATAAGGCGCCAGCGCTGCCAGCGCCGCGTCGACGCTTTCCTGCGAGCGCGAGCACAGGGCAATATCGACACCCTCGGCAGCGAGAGCATGTGCGGTGGCAAGGCCGATACCATGGCTTGCTCCGACCAAAATCGCTTTCTTGCCCTTGAGACCCAGATCCATCATCATGCTCCTTCTGTTTTGTGTAGGCATTACCAGCCAGTTTTGGCCATGTCAGCGCGGTGGATGGTGGCGTATCCTGGTATGTGTCGCGCGGAACGGGGACTGGCGTTTCTGTCAGTGCCTATCGCGGACCCAATGGAATTGACAGGAGAAATTCCGGCCATACAGCCTTATGGCCCGGAGGATACGCAGCAGGGAGAGATATTCAACCCATGGGCAAGCCCGTTCTCGCAGATCTCGTTCGCGCCCACGCCAAGGCGCGCGCCGACGCAATAGCCCTGACGTTCGAGGGAAGGGATTCCACCTATGCTGCGCTCGACGCCCATTCCAGCCAGGTTGCCAACGGTCTGATCGCCGCCGGCATTGAAACCGGCGACAGGGTCGCTTTTCTCGGCAAGAACAGCAATCTCTATTTCGAATACTGGTTGGGGGCAGCGAAGGCAGGGGCGGTGCTCGTGCCGGTCAACTGGCGTCTTGCCGCGCCCGAAGTCGCCTTCATCCTTGCCGATTGCAAGCCGCGGATGGTGCTGGCCGACCCGGAATTTCTGGGACGGCTGGATCTGGAAAGCACGGACTACACCATATTGACGACGGCGCCCGTGCCGGGGCAACGCGAATTTACGGCATGGCGTGATGCCCAACCGGCGACAGACCCGCACCGCGACGCCGCCTATGATGAACCGGTGCTGCAATTGTACACGTCGGGCACAACCGGCAACCCCAAGGGCGCCATGCTCAGCAACCGCAGTCTCCTGGCGTTGCGGGCGAATGCTCCGGGTGACACGATGCCGGAATGGAATCGCTGGTCCGCCGAAGATGTGGCGCTGATCGCCATGCCGATCTTCCATATCAGCGGCTCCGGCTGGGGGCTGTGGTCGCTTCAGCATGGCGGCAAGGGGGTAGTCGTGCGGGAATTCGACCCGCACCAGGTGCTGGCGCTGCTGGTGCAGCACCGGATCACCAAAATCATGATCGTGCCAACGGCGTTGCGCATTGTCTGCGACCATCCGGACGCCGCAAACACCGATTTCAGCTTCCTCAAATATATCTGTTATGGCGGCTCGGCGATTCCGCTCGATCTGATGCGCCAGGCCATAAGGGTATTCGGCTGCCAGTTCGCGCAAATGTACGGGATGACGGAATCGGCCGGCACCATTGTCGGTCTGCCGCCCGAAGATCATGATCCCGCGGGCAATGCGCGGATGCGCAGCGTCGGGATTCCGCTGCCGGGTGTAGAGGTAAAGATCGTGGATGCTGATGGCGCCGAATCGCCGCGCGGCGAAGTGGGCGAGATTGCGGTGCGTTCCCCATCCAACATGATCGGCTATTTTGGCCAGCCGGAAGCCACAGCGGAGACGATCGACGAAAACGGCTGGATGCGCACCGGAGACGCCGGCTGCATGGATGCCGACGGCTATATTTATCTTGCAGACCGCATCAAGGATATGATCATCACCGGCGGTGAAAATGTCTATCCGGCGGAGGTGGAGAATGCGCTCTATAGCCACCCGCAGGTCCATGATGTGGCGGTGATCGGCGTGCCGGATCCCAAATGGGGTGAAACCGTGAAGGCCATCATTGTCCCTGTTGCCGGCGCGACGCCGGACACGGTGGAGCTGATCGCCTGGGCCCGGGCGCGCATCGCAGCCTACAAGGCGCCGCGCAGTATCGAATTCCGCGAATCGCTGCCGCGCAATCCGTCTGGCAAGATCCTGCGGCGTTTGTTACGGGACGAATATCGGAGCACGTCAGAATAAAAATACCCGCTACCTGCTGTTTCCGGCAGGTCACGCGCCCGCGTCAAAGCCATAGCTTCCGCGCACGGAATCAACCCGGGGAGAAAAATTCAGATGACTGCCAATTTTACCGGCCCTCTGGAGGATCGTATCGCGATTCGCGAAGTGCTGGAAACCTATGCCGATGCCGTTAACCGGGCCGATGAAAAGCTATGGGCCTCCCTGTGGGTGGAAGACAGCCATTGGGATCTTTCGCACTATCCGGAACTGGGTATTGTTGAAGGCAAGGAAGCTGTCGTCAAATTGTGGCGGGATGCGATGCCGGCTTACCCGAAGCTGAGCTTCATCGTAAGCATTGGCATGATCCGGGTGAATGGCGATACGGCCGAGGCCCGTGCATATTTTTCCGAAGTCTATGAAGAGCCCGGAACGCTCAAGGACAAGCGTGCACGCGCTTGTTACAACGACAAATTGGTGAAACGCGATGGCAACTGGTTTCTGCAAAGCCGCAGCTTCACCATTATCCATCAAAGCTGAACGACAGGAGGGCAACCGATGATCGTGATTACCGGATTGATCAAAACCGACAAGGAAACCTTGCCGAAGCTTTATGCGCGGCTGAAGGAATTATGTGGTCCGTCGCGTCAGGAAGACGGGTGCCTGTTTTATCACATGGCCATGGAAGATGAGGAAAACGGCATCATCATGGCGATGGAGGGTTGGCGGGACAGGCAAGCCCTTGACGTGCATCTGGCCCTGCCGGCTGTAAAGAAACTTCAGGCTGATTTCGCCGGAAGATACACGAACGACGTGCGAATCCACCAGGTTTCGGAGTCTGCGTCCTTCTCGGGCTGACCCGCGCGGACGCTTGCATCCAAAGGGTGCCAGCTGCTGGACGGTGCAGCCAATTTCTTATGCGGAGTTATTCTATGGACAGTGCGCGTTATCAGGCGATCCGGGAAAAAGTCGTAAATCTTTACGCTCTGACGGGTTCTGGAAACTGGCCGGAAGTTGAAAAGCAACTGACGGACGATTTTCTGATCAACGAGGCGGAAAGTCTGCCCTATGGCGGTATTTACGAAGGCAAGGATGCGCTGGAACGCCTGTATACGAAGGTCTTCGCTTACTGGGAGGATGCCTCGCTTGATGTGACCGATATTACCATTTCGGAAGATAATGTCGTGGTCATACTCAGCATTCTGGCAAAATCCCGGCACACTGGCGAACGGATGAAGATGCCGCTTTGCGAAGTCCTGCATCTGCGGGGCGATCTGTTTTCGGGCATTACACCCTATTATTTCGACACGCTGGCGATCGCGCGGGCAACGGGCGCGCTCTGAGGGAATCGGGAAGGCACTGAGGCGATGGGTAAACTGGCAGGCAAGGTTGCGCTGATTACCGGCGGCACGTCGGGGATTGGCAAGGGAACGGTTACGCGTTTCATCGAAGACGGCGCGAAAGTTATTTTCACCGGTTCCAATGAACAGGCGGCCGCCGCGATCACCGCCGAGACCGGCGCGGAGTTCGCAAAAAGCCGCGTGGAAGATCCGGGCGACTGGGAGCGGCTGACAAGCCTCATCCGTGAAAAATATGGTCGGCTGGACATCGCGTTCGCCAATGCCGGCGTGGAGCGCGGTGACGGCAACATCGAGACTATCACCTTCGAGGGGTGGAATAATCTGCTGGCGGTCAATCTCACCGGCGTGATGCTGACACTGCAAGCCGCTGTACGCTTGATGCGTGATAATCCGGGTGGGCCTACGGGATCGATCATCGTCAATTCTTCCATGAACGCGCATCGGGCGATGGGGAATTTCGTCGCCTATTCCACCACCAAGACGGCAGTTCTGGGGCTGGCGAAATCGGTGGCGATGCATTGCGGAACCCAGGGGCTGGCCATCCGGTGCAATGCGATCCTGCCGGGCGTGGTGGAAACGGACATGATTCAGGGCATTATTGATCGCTCGCCAGATTCCGCCGCCGCGCGTGCGGCCTATGAAAGCATGTCGCCCATGCGGCGCATGGCGCAGGTGTCCGAAGTGGCCGGTCTTGTAGCCTTCCTGGCGTCGGACGAAGCCGCATTCATATCCGGCGGCGAATATGCGATTGATGGCGCCTCCACCGCGGGCACAATGGGGGTCTGACAGCATGGCTGCATTGCCGGATAATCCGCTGCTGGTCGCCAGCTATTTTACGCTGGCCGGGGATATCAATCCCTTTGGAGGCAATACCGTAAGCGCGATCCCGTTCGCGCAACGCGCAGAAGCAGCGGCCACCGTCGGGTATCGCGGAATCGGCATCGGCCACGAGGATCTGGCGCATCTGCTGGAAACCCTGGGCGCGGCGGAAATCCGGCGTATTCTCGCGGCGAACAGCCTTGGCTTCCTCGAACTGGAGGTGTTGGGCGGCTGGTTTGCGGCAGGAGAACAGCGGGCGGCATCAGACGAGGTGCGGGCGTTGCTTTTGCGGGCAGCCGGAGAACTTGGCGCGGCGCATATCAAGGTGGCCGGCGAGCTTGACGGCGGCAATTGGCCGGACGATCTGATCGCGCGGGAGTTCGCACAACTTTGCGACGAGGCGGCTGCGGTCGGCACGGCAATCTGTATCGAACTGTATCCCGCCAGTAATATTGCCAGGCTGGAAACCGGGCGCGCTATCGTCGAGGGCGCGGGCCGACGCAATGGCGGGCTGTTGCTGGACATCTGGCATATGATGCGTGGCGGCATTGATCTGGCCGATGTCGCCCGTCTCGACGTGGCGTTGATTCGCCATGTGGAACTGGACGATGCCGATGCCGAACAGATCGGCACGATCAACGAGGATACGGTCGACCGCCGGCGCCTGTGCGGGGAGGGAGACTTTCCCGTGGCGGAGTTTCTGAACAGCATCGCCGCCACCGGCTACACGGGCGCTTATGGTGTGGAAATCCTGTCCGAGGAACATCGCCGTTGGGATGTGCAAACAGCGGCCCGGCGGACGTTCGAGACAACGCGGCGGTTCTTTCCGTCCCCCCGTGCGTGACTTCCCGCCTGGACAGTCGTTAATGCTGTCGCGCCATCCGCTTGCGAATATAACGTTGTACGGTTTTTAGTCCGTCGATCTGGGCGAGTTTGTTCAATGGCCCGAGGCGGTCCCGCCAGGTACCATAAGCGTTGATGGGCCATTCCATTGCATCGGGCCACAAGCGGTTGCCGATCAGTCGCAGCACGGGCTCGCATGTACGCAATTCCACCGGCAGGGTCAGAAAGATGTTCTGGATGGACCATTGCGCGAACGGCATCAGCATCCATAACGATGTGCGCTGAATGGGCGCCTGGGCCATCCCCCAACTGCTCATCCGCAGTTCGATATAGGCGAGATCGAGGATGACGGAGCGCAGCAGGTGTGCAATCGGCGCCAGCCAGGCGGAAACATTAGCCTCCTGCTCGCTATCCTGCGGCTGTTTCAGCCGGGCGAGAATATTCGCCGGAGAGGCCTGCGCGTTTTCGATGGTCCGCCATTCATCGGCATAGAGGAAGCATCGGGCCGGCTCGCCAAACAGGCCGGTGAGCGCCATATCGGCATCTATCCGGGCCATCGTTGGATAACTGGTGCGATTGGGGGAGCGGGCCGCGTGGCCCACTTCACGGTCCCATATCTCCATCTCATCTGCTGTCGCGACTATAATGGGCAAAATTTCATGATGAATGCCGAGCGCCGCGCACATTTTACGTGGCACTGTCTGGTCATAAGTCTCAACGCCCGACGAGAGCGTATAGGCGGAGATCCGGTCCATGACCTTGCGGGATGCGGCGAGGACCAGGCGGCTGTCCACACCGGCCGTCAGGGATATGGTAACATGATGTCGCCCGGCCAGCGCTTCTACAAAACCTTCCATGGCATGAGCGACGGTTTCGACGGCCTGGGTCAGCGTTGGCGGAGGGGCTGCCAGCATTTCCTCATGCGGCCAGAAGCGATGCGCGGTAAACCGGTCGAGATCGAGATAATGGTTGGCCAGCAACCGTTCGGTACCCGCGTGGGCGGTGAGCGTCCCGGAAATCCATCCGGCCTGGCCTTCCTTGTTAACAAGCTTGTCGACCCGCTTCTGCAATAACCGCCGGTCATATTCCGCCGTATCGAAAATTTGATTGGCGGACGCGCCAAATCGCCGGTTTTCGGCACAATAGACGATGGGAATCGTGCCACCGCAATCAGGATAAAGTCTCCGGCCCAGTGCGCCGCCCCGGGTTTCAAACAGCAGCAGGCCGCAAAGGCCAAAAATCACCTTTTTTTCAAAATCCGCAGGGGTGCTGATGGCGGCGGTCGTGTGGATTTCACCATTGGCTACCGAAAGCCCCGCGCCCAGCCAGCCCTCGACCAGAAAGCCATGCGCCGATGCAATAATCCCGCCGCTGGTGTCGCGAATCGGCCAGCTGCGCAATCCACGGCTGAGCCGCAGCTCCACCCTTTCTTCCCCCACCCGGCCCGCTATACCGAAAGGCTCAACCATATGATATCTTTCCGACGCCAGGTACGAGTTACGCGCCTTTTATACAGCGTCTGCCATAGTGTGATACGTCTGAAAAGGGCTGTAGGTTAAACTCAATCCGTTATGCGCCGGGCCGAAATGATGCGAACCGGATGGGCAAGCATCTGGCCCCGCATCGCACCTTCGCCAAGGGTTGACGATACCGGGGCAGCGAGGATCTGGCGAACAATATCCATGCCCTGTTCCACATGGCCGAACACGGCAAACCCCAGATTGTCCCCTGACGCTTCCGGATTGGCGTCGAGCGAGGGAATTTCTCCGAGCGTGATGAAAAAATCCCCCTGCGCGCTGCCGGGGGCGAGCCGCGCCATGGAGATGCTGCCCTCCTGATGCGTCAGGCCGGTTTTGCTGGTGGCTTCATGCGCGACGGGCGACAGCAACTTCTTGCCATCCCGGCCGACGCCACCCTGCACAAGGCCAATTTCCGATGGCCATTGCGGCGGGCCACCCAGTTTCAGCGCGCGATAAAAGGTCGTGCCGTCCAGCCGCTTCTGATCGACATAGCGGAGGAAATTGGCGGTGGTCAGCGGCGCACGTTCCTTTTCCAGCGCCAGCACGATCGGCCCCATGCCGGTAACAAGTTGCACACGCACCAGGGCATGCCGCGGCGGCTGCGATGGCGGCGCTTCCGCCGGGAGAACCGGGGGCGGTGCGACGGGCGGCGCTTCCTGCGCCAGCGCCGGTACTGCAAACAGCCATGCAACCAGAAACCGAATCATGAGACCGGATACAGCATGATCGGCAACAGCAAACAACCACCCTGCTTGACTTCCGTTGTGCGGCTGGTCTGAAAGGCGCGATGGCAACGAAAAGATTTCTGTTCGCCGCCGCGGTTTGCGGCATGGGCGGCCTTCCGGCGATTGCGGAGACGGCGCCCGCTGATATCATCGTTACCGGCCAGGGATTGCCGCAGCCGCCGGGCGCGCGCGCATATGGCTCGGTGGTGATCGGGCAGGAGCAATTGCGCAACAGTCCCTCAGGACGGCTGGATGCGGTGCTGGAGAGCGTCGCCGGATTCCAGCAATTCCGCCGTTCCGACAGCCGCGCCTCCAACCCGACAGCGCAGGGTGCGACCTTGCGGTCTTTGGGGGGAAATGCCTCCAGCCGGACGCTGGTGCTGATCGATGGCGTGCCGGTGGCGGACCCGTTTTTTGGTAATATTCCCTTTGCGGCGCTGACGCCCGGGCGTTTGTCCGCCGTGCGTATAACCCGTGGCAGCGGCGCGGGGCCGTTCGGCGCAGGCGCGCTGGCGGGCACCATCGAACTGATGAGCGCGAGTGGCGCGGATCTGCCATTGCTCTCCGCCAGCGCGCTGGGTGGCAGCCGTGACGCCAGCGAAATATCGGCGAGCTTCAATCCGCATCTGGGGGCTGGCACGTTGTCGCTTTCCGGGCGATGGGATCGTGGCGACGGTTTTTACACCACGCCCGAAGACCAGCGCGGCCCTGCCGACGTGCGGGCGCGCTATGAAAGCTGGTCCACCAGCCTGAACGCCGTGGTTCCGCTATCGGCGCAAACGGAAATCCAGGTGCGCGGCCTGATCTGGCGCGATGATCGCACCTTGCGCTTTGCCGGCGCGGACAACAGCATCGAAGGGCAGGACGCCAGCATCCGTCTGGTGTCCCGCGGCGATTGGCAGATCGATGCACTGGCTTATCTTCAGACACGCGATTTCACCAATATCGTCGTCAGCGCGACAAGTTTCCGGCCTGTACTCGACCAGCGCGCGACACCGGCCACCGGTTATGGCGGGAAGTTCGAACTGCGCCCCCCGGTGGGTGGGGACCATGTACTGCGGCTGGGCGCGGACCTGCGGGCCAATAGTGGCACGATGTTCGAAAACGCCATTTCCGGCATGACGGGTCTGGTGACAGCGCGGCGGCGGGCCGGCGGCGACAGTAGTACCATCGGCATGTTCATCGAGGATGACTGGGCCCTGGGCGATGTGGTGCTGACGGCGGGCGGGCGGCTCGATCACTGGCGTATCGATGGCGGCCATTTCACCGAACATGCGGCGGACGGCACATTGCGTCAGGATCAGCGTTTTGCCGACCGTTCCGGCTGGCGCGCCAATGGCCGGCTGGGTGCGCTTTGGCGACCCGCTGACGCCATCACCTTGCGCGCGGCAGGCTATACGGGCTTTCGCATGCCGACGCTGAACGAGTTGTATCGTCCTTTCACCGTTTTCCCGGTAACGACACAGGCCAATGCCGAACTCGGCCTCGAGCGGTTGCGCGGCGTGGAGGCAGGCGTGGAATATGCGCCGATCAACGGCACGCGGCTTGCAGCGACGCTGTTCCACAATCGGCTGTCGGGGGCCATTGCCAACGTCACCATCGGGCGCAATTTGCGCGAGCGCCGCAATGTGGATGCGATCATCGCCAAAGGTGTCGAACTGACGGCGGAATCGCGCCTCGGCGCGCTGCTGCTGGCGGCGTCTTATGCGTATAGCCATAGCGCGGTGAAGGGCGCCGGAATATTCGCGGACCTGGATGGCATGACGCCGTCGCAAAGCCCGCGCCATATCGCGGCGGGCAGCATCGGCTGGTCCGGACCGGGCGGTCTGCATCTGACGGCGCACGGACGTTATGTCGGCAAGCAATATGAGGATGACCGGGAGACGGACGTGCTGCCGGACGCCTTCACGCTGGGTGCGACTGCCGGCCTGCCGCTGGGCGGGGGTCTGAGCCTCTTCGGGCGGGTCGAAAACCTGTTCGATGCGGACGTTATTACCCGTAATGCCGGCGGTTCCATCGATCTTGGCGCGCCCCGTACACTGTGGCTGGGCTTGCGCTTCAACTGATATTCAGTTGCCCTTGTCCATCCCGCGCGGGCATGGAGGGCGCCGGATGCTGATACGGATTCTGATCTTCCTGTTGTGGGCGGGAATGGCGGGCGGCGTTACGGCGAAGCCCGTTGCCGGTGTGTTGCGGCTCGTTCCGGTCACCAATGGCGTCCATGTGCGGCTGGCGCTGTCCGGGCCCTTGTCCGGGCCGCCACGGGCGCTGGCGCTCGACGATCCGCTGCGCTGGGCGATTGATCTGGATAATGCCTCCAGCCTGCGGCGCGATGTGGAAGGTGCGGGGCTGGCGAAGGGTGCGCGGGTGTCGCAATTCGATCCGCAGACCGTGCGCATTGTTCTCGATCTGGAACGGCCGCTGGAACTCGTCGGCGCTGTGCAGGGCCGGGATAATACCCTTGAACTGCGCTTTCGCGGCACCAGCGAGGCGGAGTTTAGCGCCGCCGTCCGCCGTGGACGCGTGGTGATGACGCGCTTTTCGCAGGAAAATCTGGTGGCCGTGCCACCCGGCCCGAAAGCGGCGCCCGATCTGGCGCGGGAAAGCGCCCGGCGGCTCGATCAGGTGGAGGCGGCGCTCGCCGCGTCCGAACGCCAGATTGCCGGGTCGGATGCGAAGACTGCCCAGCCACCCCCCGCCGAAGAAAAGGTCGCGGCTCGTGCCCCGCCGCCTCGCCGCCGCCAGTTGGTAGTGATCGACGCCGGCCACGGCGGCAAGGATCCGGGTGCGTTATCGGTGCGCGGCGGGCAGGAAAAGCAGGTGACGCTGGCCATCGCCCAGGCGGCCAAACGCGCCATCGGCCGGCGCGGCGGCGGTATCGATGTGCGGCTGACGCGGGATGACGACCGGTTTCTAACCTTGGGCGGCCGGGTGCGGCTGGCGCGGCAATGGGGCGCGGACCTGTTCATCTCGATTCACGCGGACAGCGCCGCCAATCCGGATGCGCGCGGGGCATCGGTTTATACCTTGTCCGATGTCGCCTCCGACCGCGAGGCGGCACAACTCGCCGCGAAAGAAAACCGTGCCGATCTGATCGCCGGGGTCGATCTGTCCAGAGAGGATCGGGAGGTGACGAATCTGCTGATTGACCTTGCCCGGCGCGATTCGATGAACGCCAGCGCCGATTTCGCCTGGCATTTGCAAAGGGCGATGACCCCGCGCGGTACCTTGTTTCGCAGCCAGTTCCACCGTTTCGCAGGCTTCGCCGTGCTGAAAAATCTGGGGGTTCCGGCGGTGCTGCTGGAAACGGGATATTTGTCCAATAGCGAAGACAGCGCCTATCTGTTCTCGAAGTCTGGCCAGCAGGCGATCGCCGACGGCATTGCCGATGCGGTGGTGCAATATCTGAAAGGAAATGGACGATGACGAACGCGGCGGATGTAGTCAGTTTCTGGCGCAAAGCCGGGCCGGAACGCTGGTTCGCCCGCACCGACACGGCGTTCGACACGGATTTTCGTAACGGTTTCCTTGACATCCATATGGCGGCGGCCCGGCGCGAACTCGATCATTGGCGGCAAACGCCGGAAAGCGCGCTGGCGCTGCTGATCCTGCTGGATCAATATCCTCGCAACAGCTTTCGCGGCACCGCGCATATGTACGCGACCGACGCGCTGGCGCTGTGCATCGCGCGGGAAACCGTGGCGTGCGGTTTCGATCAACAGATCGAGCCTGCGTTGCGCCTTTTCGTCTATCTGCCGTGGGAACATTCGGAAAATCTGGCAGACCAGCGCCGGGCCGTCGAACTGATCACGCCGCTGGGTGGAGAACCATTATCCCACGCCCTCACGCACCTGGATGTGATTGAGCGATTCGGGCGGTTTCCGCACCGTAATCCGATGTTTGGGCGCGAAACCACGCCCGAGGAAGCTGCCTATCTGGCCGCGGGCGGTTTCTCGGGATAGAGGCTGCCGCAAATCCGGCGGGCCGCTCATTCTGCCCCTTGCCAAATCATGGCGCGCCGGAGCATGGACGCCGCGTACTGCATTGCAACATAGTCAGGGATTAACCACAAACCATGGATATCAGCCAGATTCCCGTCGGAGAAAATCCGCCGAAAGATGTGTATGCCGTTATCGAAATCCCTATGGGTGGCGTGCCGGTGAAGTACGAGCTGGACAAGAAATCGGGCGCGCTGTTCGTGGACCGTTTCCTGCACACCGCCATGTATTATCCCTGTAACTATGGCTTCGTCCCGCACACACTGTCCGACGATGGCGACCCCATCGACATTATCGTCATCGGCCAGGTGCCGGTGGTGCCGGGCGCGATCATCCGCTGCCGGCCGGTGGGGGCGCTGATTATGGAAGATGAATCGGGCGGAGACGAAAAAATTATCGCCGTCCCGGTGGACAAGCTTCACCCATTCTATACCAATATCCGCAACTATACCGATCTGCCGGATGTGCTGATCGAGCAGATCGGCCATTTTTTCCAGCATTACAAGGATCTGGAAAAGGGAAAATGGGCCAAGCTGCAACGCTATGTCGATGTGGACGAGGCCGAACAACTGATCAAAACCGCCATCGCCCGGGCGCAAGGCTGGGCGGCCGACTGAGGAGCAAAACCCATGAAGACCCGTGCCGCCGTCGCTTTCGCGGCGAAACAGCCGCTGGAAATCGTCGAACTCGATCTGGACGGTCCGAAGGCGGGGGAGGTGCTGGTCGAGATCATGGCGACGGGCATCTGCCACACGGACGCCTATACGCTGGACGGCTTCGACAGCGAGGGGATTTTCCCGTCGATCCTGGGGCATGAGGGGGCCGGCATCGTGCGCGAGGTGGGCGCGGGCGTTACGTCGGTGAAGCCCGGCGATCATGTAATCCCGCTCTACACGCCGGAATGCCGTCAGTGCAAAAGCTGCCTTTCGGGCAAGACCAATTTGTGCACCGCCATCCGCGCCACCCAGGGCAAGGGGCTGATGCCAGACGGCACCACGCGCTTTTCGTACAAGGGCCAGCCCATTTACCATTATATGGGCTGCTCTACTTTCTCCAATTTCACCGTGCTGCCCGAAATTGCGGTGGCCAAAATTCGCGAGGATGCGCCGTTCGACAAGAGTTGCTACATCGGCTGCGGCGTGACGACTGGCGTTGGCGCCGTCATCCATACCGCGAAGGTTGAGCCGGGCAGCAATATCATCGTTTTCGGTCTCGGCGGCATCGGGCTGAACGTAATCCAGGCCGCGCGCATGGTTGGCGCGGATCGCATTGTCGGCGTGGACATCAACGATGCGAAGGCCGAATGGGGCCAGCGTTTCGGCATGACGCATTTCGTCAATCCGACAAAGGTGGAAGGCGATATTGTCCAGCATCTGGTGGAGCTGACGGACGGCGGCGCGGATTACACGTTCGATTGCACCGGCAACACCGATGTGATGCGCCAGGCGCTGGAAGCCTGCCATCGCGGCTGGGGCGTGTCGGTGGTGATCGGCGTGGCGGAAGCCGGCAAGGAAATCTCCACCCGTCCCTTCCAATTGGTGACGGGCCGGGTCTGGAAGGGTTCGGCCTTTGGCGGCGCGCGCGGGCGCACCGATGTGCCGAAGATCGTCGACTGGTATATGAACGGCAAGATCCAGATCGACCCGATGATCACCCATGTGCTGACGCTGGACGAGATCAACACCGGCTTCGACCTGATGCATGCGGGCGAGAGCATCCGCAGCGTGGTAGTTTACTGAAGGAGCCGCGCGATGGAACGGATTTCCCGCAACCGCAGCTTTGGCGGGGAACAGATCGTTTGCCGCCATGCCTCCAGCAGCACGGGCACGGACATGGAGTTTTCCATCTTCCTGCCCCCACAGGCCGAATCCGGCCCGTGCCCGGTCGTCTGGTATCTTTCGGGGCTGACCTGCACGCATGCCAACGTCACGGAAAAGGGCGAGTTTCGCCGGACGGCGGCGGAACTGGGGCTGATATTCATCGCGCCCGATACGTCGCCGCGTGGCGATGGCGTGCCCGACGATCCGGCGGGTTCTTACGATTTCGGCCTCGGCGCGGGCTTTTACGTCGATGCGACCGAAGCGCCGTTCGCGCAACATTATCGCATGTGGAGCTATATCGCCGACGAACTGCCGGAAGTGGTGGCAGCGCATTTCCCTGCCGATCTGTCGCGCCAGAGCATCATGGGCCATTCCATGGGCGGCCATGGCGCGCTCACCATGGCGCTGCGGCATCCGGATCGGTTTCGGGCGGTGTCCGCTTTCGCGCCGATCGTCGCTCCGGGGCAGGTGCCGTGGGGGAAAAAGGCGCTGGCAGGCTATCTCGGGTCGGACCGGGCGCGGTGGCGCGCCCATGATGCGGTGGCCCTGATCGAGGATGGCGCGCGCGTGGCCGATGTGCTCGTCGATCAGGGCGATGCCGATGTGTTCCTTGCCGAACAATTGCAGCCGCAACGTCTGGCGCAAGTGTGTGAAAAAGCCGGCATTCCACTGACGCTGCGGATGCAGAAAGGCTATGATCACAGCTATTATTTCATTTCCACCTTCATGGAAGAACATCTGCGCTGGCATGGGGCGCGGCTGTTGGCCTAAAGGGGAGATTATGGAAAAATTCAGCAGTGTGACCAGCCGGGCGATTCCGTTCGGCGCAAATAATGTCGATACCGATGTCATCATCCCCGCACGCTTTCTGAAAGCCATCACGCGCAAAGGCCTGGGCAAGGGCGCGTTTGCGGGTTTGCGTGAACAGCGGGACAATATCTTCGACCGCCCTGAAAACCAGGGCGCGGAAATCCTGATTGCCGGCGATAATTTCGGCTGTGGCTCCAGCCGCGAACATGCGCCCTGGGCCCTGATGGATATGGGTCTGAAGGTCGTAATCGCCGAAAGCTTCGCGGACATTTTCTCCAGCAATTCATTTAAAAACGGCATGTTGCTGGTCGCCTTGCCGCGGGAACAAATCGACCGATTGATGGAGGTGGCGAAAGAAGGTCTGCCGATCACGGTTGATCTGAACACCTGCACGGTAACGACACCCTATCAGGATCGTTTCAGCTTCGAACTCGACCCGTTCCGCCGGCATTGCCTGTTGAACGGGCTCGATGAAATCGCCCTGACCCAGTCGATGGAAGCCGATATCAAGGCTTATGAAGACCGCAACGCAATCCGGCGGCCATGGATTGCCGGAGCCGCCGCACGATGACACATAATCTCCTCCTCCTTCCTGGTGACGGGATCGGCCCCGAAGTCACGGCGCAAAGCCGCCGCATTCTCGATGCGCTGGAACTGGCCAATATCCATGTCAGGGAAGCGCCGTTCGGCGGCGCCGCCATTGATGAAACAGGCCTTCCCCTGCCCTTCGAAAGCGAGGCGCTGGCGCTGAAATCGGACGCGGTGCTGCTGGGCGCGGTCGGCGGGCCGAAATGGGCGAAACAATCCTATGACACCCGTCCCGAAGCCGGGCTGTTGCGGCTGCGCGCGGCGATGAATGTCTATGCCAACCTGCGCCCGGCTTATTGTTTCCCGGCGCTGGCGGCGGCGTCGACGCTGAAGGAAGAAGTGGTCGCCGGGCTCGACATCCTGTTCGTGCGCGAACTGGTCGGCGGTGTCTATTTCGGCGAGCCGCGCGGCATCGAAACCCTGCCCGATGGTCAGAAGCGCGGCTTCAATACGCAAAGCTATACCACCTCTGAAATCGAACGCGTGGCGCATACGGCTTTCCGTCTGGCGCAGGGAAGGTCCGGCCGACTGCATTCGGTCGAAAAGGCCAATGTGATGGAATCCGGCCTGTTGTGGCGGGAGGTGGTGCAGGATCTGCACGATCGCCATTATCCCAATGTCGAATTACAGCATATGTATGCGGACAATTGCGCGATGCAGCTGGTGCGCGCGCCAAAGCAGTTCGATGTCATCCTGACCGATAATCTGTTTGGCGATCTGCTGTCGGACCTGTCGGGCATGTTGACGGGGTCGCTTGGCATGTTGCCATCGGCAGCGCTTGGCGCAGATGGCGCAGCGGGCCTTTACGAGCCGATCCATGGCAGCGCGCCCGATATCGCGGGCCGGGGCATTGCAAATCCCTGTGCGTCCATCCTGAGTCTTGCGATGGCGCTGCGCTATTCGCTGGGCCATCCGCTGGCCGCGGACCGCGTGGAACAGGCGGTCTCGGCGGCGCTCGACAAGGGCGCACGCACGGCGGATCTGGGTGGAGAGCTGACCACCGAAGCAATGGGCGACGCGATCCTCGCGGAACTCGTGTGAGCCCCGGATGGACCCGAGGCTGGCGCCCATGAAGCCGGAGCCGGAGAAAAGCGCCCTCAAAAAGGTGATGACGGCGTTTGTCACGGGCCTCGTTTTTTTGGCTCCGGTGTTGTTGACGGCGGTGGTGCTGGCGTGGCTGCTGGAAAATCTGATCGCCATCGTCGGCCCGGAAAGCCTGATCGGTCAGGGACTGGTGGCGACCGGCCATTTGTTCGCGGCGGATGATGGCACCAGTTTCCTGATCGGTGTATTTCTGCTGCTGGCGCTGATTACCGGCGTCGGCTGGCTGGTGATGACCAAGGCGCGGCATTTGCTGGAAGAGGCGGTGGATGGCCTGATCGGTCGCATCCCCTTCCTTGGCGGCATTTACCGACCGGTGGCGCAACTGATTCGCGGGATGGGCAATGGCAAGTCGGAGCAGATGCGCACGATGAGCGTCTGCCGCATCTGCTTTGGCGGCGGCGTGGAGACCATCGGTTTTCTGGCGTCGCCGGAAACCTTCGATCTTGGCGGCGGGCCAGCGAAGCTGGTGCTGATTCCGACAGCGCCGGTGCCGGTGGGCGGCGCGCTGCTGCTGGTGCCGGTGGCCAAGGTGGAATCCATCCCGTCGATGAAATTCGATGATCTCGTCAAGCTTTATCTCACTATGGGGATGTCTCCGCCCGAGCAGTTGCGCGCGAAGAAACCGGTGACGCCGCATGAGATCCATCCTGGTTCCTGATGATATTGACAGCGGTTGTCCGACCGGACATCATCCGCTGATGCAAGGTCTGGCTGTCTTTCTGCGCTATCGTCATCACGCGGGGCAAATTCCCGCGCGCTCCTGACCCCGACTGCTGGCGGCTCCATCCCCCGGCAGACTCGGGGTCAGCATTTTTTCGCAGAAAATCCATTTCGGGAGCATCCGGCATCATGACAAAACAGGCCAGTCCGGCAATCCATCTACTCGACAGTGAAGCAGATAAACTGGCGGGCCTCGCCGCCAGCATCGAGCACCGCCAGCCGGCGGTCGCCGACCTGTTGCTGGGCGAGATCGAGCGCGCGCAGGTGCATAGTGCGGACGACATGCCCGCAAATGTCGTTACCATGTTGTCCACCGTCGAATTTGTCGATGAAGGCAGCGGCACACAGCGGACGCTGCAACTCGTCTATCCCCCCGACGCCGATATTTCCGCCGGGCGCATTTCCATCCTGACGCTGGTGGGCGCGGGGCTGATCGGTCTGACGGAAGGGCAGGCGATCCAGTGGCCGGATCGCGAAGGCCATGAGCGCAGCTTGCGGATCGTGAAGGTAACGCAGCCCGAAGGCTGAATTTGCGCCCGATCAAGGTATCTGGCCCGCGACTCGTCCAACATGCGGCGGAGTTACTGCGGTATGGAGGGACAGAATATGCAGGCCGAAGCGGAAGCACCCGTTCAGACGCCCTTTGAAATGATCGGCGGCGCGGCAAGCGTTCGGCGCATCGTCGACCATTTTTACGACCTGATGGAGCAGGAGCCGCAATACAAGTTGTTGCGCGACATGCATGCGCCTGATCTGGGGCCGATGCGGGATTCGCTCAGCGGTTTCCTGACGGCCTGGCTTGGGGGGCCGCGCACCTGGTTTAGCGACAGGCCGGGTACCTGCGTGATGTCGTTGCACAGGGCGTTGCCAATGACCCCCGAAACGGTCGATCAATGGCTGGACGCCATGCAACGGGCGCTGCTGCATGGCGGCGTCGATCCGGAAATCGCGGAAAAAATGGGCGACGCCTTCCGCCGCATGGCGATGGGGATGTCGCGCAGCTAAGGGGCTTGCCCCCTTTATCGCTCCAGCCCATAGGGCAGACATGCATGATCTGAAGCAATTGCGGGCCGATCCGGCCGGGTTCGACGCGGCCCTGAGGCGGCGGGGTGTGGAGGCGGCTTCGGCACAGGTGTTGGCGGCGGATGCGGTTCTGCGCACGATGCAGACATCGCTGCAAGGCGATCTGGCGCGCCGTAACGAGGCGTCACGGGAAATTGGCGCCGCCAAGGCTGCCCGCGATCAGCAGCGCGCCGATACGCTGATGGCTGAAGTTGCCAGTCTGAAGGAACGCATTGCGAACGCGGAAGCAAGCGAACGCGGGCTGACCGCCGATCTGGAGCGGGTGCTGGCGGCTTTGCCAAATTTGCCGGCGGATGACGTGCCCGATGGCCTGGATGAGCAGGGCAATGTCGTTGAAAAGCAGTGGGGGCAGCCGCGCAGCTTCGATTTTCCGGTGCTGGAACATGACGCGCTCGCCGCCCGCCACGGCTACCTCCCGGAAGCCGCCGCACGGATTGCCGGCGCGCGTTTTGCGATATTGTCGGGCGGTCTTGCACGGCTGCATCGCGCGCTCGGGCAATATATGCTCGATACGCAAATCGCCGCCGGTTATCAGGAAATGGCCGTACCGCTGCTGGTGCGCGACGAAGCGGTATATGGCACCGGGCAATTGCCGAAATTCGCCGACGATCTGTTTCGCACCACCGATGGCCGCTGGCTGATTCCGACGGCTGAAGTCAGCCTGACCAATCTTGCGCGGGAACAGATTGTCGATGCCGAAACCCTGCCCTGGCGGCTGACGGCCCTGACGCCCTGTTTCCGTTCGGAAGCAGGAGCGGCGGGACGCGACACCCGCGGCCTTATTCGCCAGCACCAGTTCGAAAAGGTCGAACTCGTCACCATCACGACGCCGGAAACCGCCGTCGCCGAGCATAAGCGGATGACAGCCGCCGCCGAGGCGATTCTCGAAGCGCTGGAACTGCCGTACCGCCGCATGTTGCTGTGCGCCGGCGACATGGGCTTTTCGGCACGGAAAACCTGGGATCTGGAAGTCTGGCTGCCGGGCGCCGGCGCCTGGCGCGAAATTTCCAGCATTTCCGATTGCGGCGACTTTCAGGCCCGCCGCATGGATGCGCGTTTCCGCGCTAAAGGCGAAAAAGGCACCCGCTTTGTTCATACGCTGAACGGATCGGGCTTGGCCGTCGGTCGCGCGCTGGTGGCCGTGCTGGAAAATCATCAGCAGAAGGATGGGTCCATTATGATCCCGCCACCCCTGCGTCCATATATGGATCAACTCGAAAAGCTGAGGCCACTAGACGAATGATGCGTATCCTGCTTTCCAACGACGACGGCATTGATGCGCCGGGATTCGCCGCGCTCGAGCGCATCGCCGCGCAACTTTCCGACGATATCTGGGTGTCTGCACCTGCGGAGGAGCAATCGGGGGCGGGCCATTCGCTAAGCCTGCATGCGCCTATCCGCGTGCGCAAGCGTGGGGACCGCCGCTTTGCGGTGGCGGGCACGCCTACCGACAGCGTGATGATGGCGCTGGGCTATCTGATGGAAGGCGTGCGCCCCGATCTTTTGCTGTCCGGTGTCAATCGCGGGCCGAATCTGGCGGAAGATGTCACCTATTCCGGCACGGTGTCGGCGGCGATGGAAGGCACTTTGGCCGGGGTGCCGTCTATCGCCCTGTCGCAACATATGTCGGATTATACCTTTGGCCGGGAAAATTTTGCGGCGGCGGAAGCGGCTGGTGCAGAGGTGATCCGGCGTATTCTCGCAACCGAATGGCAACAGGGCGTGCTGATTAACATCAATTTCCCTGCCCGCGATGTGCCGCTGGGCGTGAAGGTGACACACCAGGGTTTGCGTGATTACGGCCATATTCGTGTGGACGCGCGCACCGATCCGCGCGGTATCCCCTATTACTGGTTTGGCTATGGGCGTGAAATGGAAACGGTCGCCCATCGCACCGATCTGGAAGCGGTGCGCGACGGTTATGTTTCGGTGACGCCGCTACATCTGGATCTGACCCATTATCAGGCGATGGAGAATCTGCGCGCGGCGGTGGAAGCTTCTGGTGAAGCGGATGCGTGCGGTGACGCCCCCCTGGCGTCACCGCACACCGTGACGAGCAGATAGGGGTTTGCGTACGCAAACCCGGTTTCGCCCGGTCAATTGCCCCCGACCGGTATATCTACTTATGCATAAGCTGTGCCAATTGCGCATATTTTGATATAACGCGTCGAATCAGCAGGATAGGCATGGGCGGCAGAATGTCGGAACCTGTAATTTGTAAAATTTCCCGACAGATTAACCCTGTTTTTAGTCCAAAGTGCGTCAAAGGGTGGCGATGCGCGTTGCGCTTCGCTAGTGGGGACAGGTGCGATATCTTCTTCCCCTGACCCTGATTTCCTCGTTGATGTTGCTGGTGACCGCCTGCTCCACCGCGCCGTCTCGCACCACCACCCGCTCCGCCGCCCAATCTGCGCCGGCCAAACCCCGGTGGCAGGCGGTGCCGGCGAAAGCCGATGGCGTGCGCGTGGCGGGCGGACGCATGCATATTGTGAAGCACGGAGAAACGGGCATCGCCATTGCACGCGCCTATGGCGTGTCGTGGAGCCGGATTACCACCGCGAACCGCATCGGGCGCGAATCGATCCTGCGGGTGGGTCAGGCGTTGTTCATCCCGATCCCGACAACCACGGCGCGCCCCGCCACACCGTCGAAGCCATCAAGCCGATCGCCAGCTACACCCGGGCGGGACATGACGCCCGAAGAGCTGGCTGCCGCGTTTGAACTTGATATCGACGACCTGATCACGGGCTCTGCGCCTGCCGGGGAACGCGTCCAATCCCGGCCTCCGGCACGTTCGGCGGCGCAAGGCGCGCAAGCCGCGCGTCCGCCGGCAACCGCCGCCGTGCCGCGCATGTCGTGGCCCACAGACGGGCGGGTGATTCTGTCCCGCTTTGGCGCAAAACCGAACGGTCGTTTTAACGACGGGATCAATATCAAGGCCTTGCGCGGCCAGGCGGTGCGCGCTGCCGCCGATGGCGAAGTAATTTACGTCGGCGATGCTATTGCCGGCTTCGGCCTCATCATGCTGGTGCGGCATACGGGCGGCATCGTTACCGCTTATGGCCATCTGGAAGAAGCGCTGGCGGATCGGGGTAACAAGGTAACGCGTGGCCAGACGATTGCCCGTGCCGGTTCATCCGGTTCGGTGAATGAGCCGCAACTGCTGTTTCAGATCCGCCAGGGCCGCAAGGCGATAGACCCGTTGCCATATTTGCAGGCATAGCCGAAATTCACAGCACAATCAGATGATTGGCCAGTTCGTTGGGATTGTCGGGTTGCGGCGGAAAATGCCGGGACAGCACCTCTCCGGCAAGCGTAATGGCAGCGATAAAGCCTTCGGCGGGCCTGTCCCGGCGCAAGCCTTCCACCAGCGCCGCCACCGTATCCGCCCAATGTTCGGGTTGCACTTTCGTGTAGATACCCTTGTCGGCGAGCACCTCGACGACATGATCCTCCAGAGATACAAAAATCAGCACGCCGGTACGCTGGCTGGTGGCGTGGACATTATGGGTAATAAATTGCCGCAGCGCCATTTCGTGCAAGCGTTCCTGGCGCAAGCGGCGCGGCGCCAGGCGAGACGCCAGCGGCGACCACCACAGCAATACCAATGCGGCAAGGAAGGTCAGCGCCTGGCCGGCGGTGAAAATGTCGATGGTCAGCCGTTCGGACAGGCTCTGGCCCGGCCAGAAACCGAACAGATGTGCCCAGCGTTCCGGCCCGAAACCGGCCATGGTGGCCAGCCACGGCAGCAGAAACGCGATGATGGCGGCCAGCGCTATAATCCATTCGACATAACGATGCCGTTCGGTGGAGAGTATGCAGAATATCTCCCCGGATGTGTGTTTTTCCGCTTCCGCAA
This sequence comes from Sphingomonadaceae bacterium, assembly GCA_041675905.1. Lineage (GTDB taxonomy): Bacteria > Pseudomonadota > Alphaproteobacteria > Sphingomonadales > Sphingomonadaceae > Sandaracinobacteroides. The sequence continues at coordinate 73,561 of JBAYSX010000009.1, forward strand.
TAGCGGTGGAAATGCGCTGCTGATCCTCAACCGTTACCGGCATTCACCATCCCCCGCTGGCGCCGCCGCCGCCGAAGCCACCGCCACCGCCACCAAATCCGCCGCCGAAGCCACCGCCACCAAATCCGCCCCCGCCAAAGCCGCCACCCATTCCCGGGCCGAACAGGATGATGGGTGCAACGCCACGCCGCCGCCGCCCGCGCCCGCCGCCCCCGCCTTTGCCGCCCCCGCCGCCGTGCAACAGACATACGAAAAACAGGATCACCACAACGGTCAGGATCGCGCCACCGATACCCATTTCGCCACGCGGTTGCCCGCGCGCGGATTGTGCCTCGCGGGCGGCGCGGACATTGGCCGCAGCCTCTTCGGGGGGCAATTCAAACTGGTTGGCGATGGCGTTGAACCCTGCCTCGGTACCGCCCGGAAGATCTCCGGCCCGGAAATGCGGCAAAATCTGCGTCTGGATAATCACCGAAGACAGCGCGTCGGTCAGCACCGGTTCCAGCCCATAGCCGACTTCCACCCGCACCCGGCGCTCATTCGGCGCAACGATCAGCAGGACGCCATTATCCGTATCCTTCTGGCCGATACCCCAGTGCCGTCCCAGCCGATAGCCAAAGTCGGCGATGTCATAGCCCTGCAGATCGGGGATCGTTGCCACAACGATCTGGCTGGTCGTCTGCTCTTCCACCAGCGCCGAGCGCTGTTCGATGCGCTGCTCCACCTCGGGCGGCAGGATATTGGCGGCGTCCACGACGCGACCGGTCAGCGCCGGAAACTCCTGCGCAAGTGCCGCAGGCGTCCACCCGAACAGCAGCAGCGCGACGAGTATCAGACGCATCAGTCAGGCCTCCGGCTTCAGTTGCCGGACCCGGCTCCGAAATCGACCTTCGGCGCCACCTCGGCGTTGGCAACGGTCGCCTTGAATGGCTCCAGGGGTTCTGCGCCGTAAATGGTTTTCGCCGCGATGATCGCCGGGAAGGTGCGAATTTCCGTGTTATAGTCGCGCACGGACTCATTATAGTCGCGGCGGGCGATGCTGATGCGGTTTTCGGTGCCTTCCAGTTGCGATTGCAGCGCGAGGAAGTTCTGGTCCGATTTCAGATCGGGATATTTTTCCACCACCACCATCAACCGGCCCAGCGATTGCGAGAGGCCATCCTGCGCCTGCTGGAATTGCGCTACCTTCGCCGGGTCGGACAGATCATCCGTCGTCAGGTTGACCGAGGTTGCCCTGGCGCGCGCTTCCGTCACGCCGACCAGCACATCCTGTTCCTGTTTGGCATAACCCTGAACCGTCGCCACCAGATTGGGAATGAGATCGGCGCGGCGCTGATACTGATTCTCCACCTCGCCCCACGCTGCCTTCACGCTTTCCTCTTTGGTGGGAATGGTGTTGATGCCGCATCCCGCCACAGACAGGGCGAGGGCGAACGGCAAGATGAAGCGGACGACACGCATGTTCGGGAATCTCCTGATGCCTTGGCCGCGTGAAAGAACCGTTCTGTACCGTCTACGTCAAGCATTATTCTTGGGAAAATCGGCGCAGGGCGCTTGCCAAGCGGACCAAAGCTGTGGAACTTGGCACAAGTCCAGGCGGGGGAGTGATCGATGCTGAAGGAATTCAAGGCGTTTATCGCGCGTGGCAATGTGATGGATCTGGCTGTGGCCGTGATTATCGGCGCCGCTTTTTCAAGCATCATCGCATCGTTTACCGACGATATCATCATGCCGCTGATCGCGCTGGTTACCGGCAGTCCGGATTACAGTTATTTATTCTGGCGCATCGGGCCGGTCCCCGCCGATTATACCGGCGATCCGAATGATTACGAGGCGCTGAAGGCCGCGGGCGTGGCGATGATCGGCTATGGTGCGTTCATCACAAGGGTGATCAACTTCCTGCTGGTCGCTTTTGCGGTATTCCTGCTTGTGCGCTACACCAACCGCTTCTTCAAGGGGCTGGAACCGGAAGCCGCGCCGCCGTCCGAGGAAGTGTTGTTGCTGCGCGAAATCCGCGACAGCCTGAACAGGCCGCAATAAAGCGGGAAAGGAACAAGATCATGCTGGCCGTCCCGCGTCTGTTGCTGATTGGTGCAGCCCTTGCGCTTGCGGGCTGCGTTGCCACCCGCCCGGCGGCGCCGCCGCCTGCGGATGCGTTGCCACCGCCACCGCCGCCGGGCGCGGGTCCGCAATCCCTGCTGGGTGTGGAGTGGCAAATTACCGAATATGCCGGTACGCCCGTGGCGTCGGACGCGCGCGCCAATTTGCGCTTCGCTGATGGCCGGGTTTCGGGAACTGCCGGGTGCAACAGCTTCTCCGGCACTTACGAAACAGGCGCTGATTTCACCATTCGCTTTGGTGAACTGACATCGACGATGATGGCCTGCGCCGATCCGCTGATGCAGCAGGAACGGGCCGTGCTGGACCTGCTGGCCGCTGTCACCAGCTATACGTTCGACGCATCGGGCGGGCTGATTTTGGCGACGCCGGACAACCGGATGCTGCGGGCGCAACGCGGATAGGTTTTCGCTTGCGACCGCTTGCCGTCGAATCATGGCAGCCAGGCGCTTGCTGCATGTGCGCCCGGCGGCGCGATATGTTATGGGTTAAGTATGAGCCAGAGCATTCCCTATCGCTATCCCGTTGATATCGAGCCTGGCGATATCGACTTCATGGGACATGTTAATAACGCCAGCTATCTGAAGTGGGTGCAGGCGGCAGTCAGCAGTCACTGGCAGCGGCTGGCTCCGGCGGAGGCGGTGCGGCAGCATCTGTGGGTAGCGCTGAAGCATGAGATCACCTACCGCAAACCGGCGTTCCTGGAAGATGAAGTCATCGCAACGGTTGTTCTGGAAACGATCGAGGGGGCGCGCGCTTTTTACCAGACGATCATCCGGCGCGGGGAAGAGGTATTGGCGGAAGTGCGCTCCAACTGGTGTTGTCTGAACGCCGAAACCCTGCGGCCGACGCGGTTGGCCGGTCATATCGTTGAGCGGTTCTTGCCCCGATAGTTATTGCCCGCCCGGGTGCGCCGCATGGACTGCTTCGGCGGCGGCGATGTTTGTGACATGGCTGTCATGCATCGCGCGCAGTTGGGCATATAGCGCATCATCCCGGACGCGCGGCAGCAGTTCCGCCAGTTTTCGTACCACCCATCGCTGACCGCGATTGAGAAACGCGATGCGGGCCAGCGGATCGGCAATCGCCATGGTCTTGCCGTAAAAATCCCCGCAAACTGACGAGGGCACCGCGCCCAGCCGTTTGATTTGCGCGGATAGCATCGCACACCAGTGCGCCTCATCCGCCAGTACCACGCGCATCAGATCGGCAATGGCCGGCGTCGGCGCATCCTGGCGACTGCGGCGGGCGACGCGCGCGCCGGCGCGTTCTGCTTCCAGTAACCTGTTGAGCGTACCCAGGATTTCTGTACGGTCCGCATAACCCATATAGACGTCGCTGGCGCTGTCTGCGTAGCAGAGCGGGGAGGCAGGTTTTCGCGTCGGGGGAGTGCCGCCCATCAGTCAATCCTTTCGACATGCCGATGATCGCCGATCCTGACCGGCGATTCCCCGGTCAGGCAAGCACCGGCCTTTCCCGGGCGACTTCCAGCGAGACGGGCTGGAAGCTTTCCGCCTGGGCCATATTCCACACCAGACTGTAAAATTCGCGGTTGCATCCCGATAATAATTCGCCGGGTTCCAGGAAAACATGCATTTGCGAAAACAGCCGGATTTCCGTGGCGGTGACGCGGCGTACCAGATGATGCGGCATCAAGTCCGCCGGTCGATGCAATCCTGCGGCGGCCAGTAATTCCGCCAGTGCGTGCAGGGTGTTGCGGTGGAAATTGAATACGCGCGCTGCCTTGTCCGGCACCACCAGCGCGCGCTGGCGGCCAGGATCCTGCGTGGCGACACCCGCCGGGCAGCGGTTGGTATTGCAGCTCAAGGATTGAACGCAGCCAAGCGCGAACATGAACCCGCGTGCGGCGTTCACCCAGTCCGCACCGATGGCGAGCAGACTCGCGATGTCGAATGCGCTGACGACCTTCCCGGCGGCGGCAATACGAATCCGGTCGCGCAAATTCGCGCCGACGAGCGTATTATGCACGAACAACAGTCCCTCGCGCATGGGAAGGCCGATGTGATCGGCGAATTCCAGCGGCGATGCCCCCGTGCCGCCTTCCGCGCCATCGACAACGATGAAATCCGGGCAGATGCCGGTTGCCAGCATCGCTTTCACCAGAGCCATGAATTCCCACGGATGGCCGACGCATAATTTGAATCCGACAGGCTTCCCGCCCGATAATTCCCGCAGTTCCGCGATGAAAGACATCATTTCGACTGGTGTGGAAAAAGCGCTGTGGCTGGCGGGCGACACGCAATCCTCGCCCATCGCAACCCCGCGCACACGAGCTATTTCCGGCGTAATCTTGCTGGCGGGCAGGATGCCGCCATGACCGGGCTTTGCGCCCTGGCTCAGCTTGATTTCGATCATGCGGATTTGCGGCGATTGCGCCTGGGCAGCAAAACGTTCCGGATCGAAAGCGCCGGACGCGGTGCGGCAGCCGAAATAGCCGCTGCCGATTTCCCACACCAGATCGCCGCCATGTTCGCGATGATAGTCGCTGATGCCGCCTTCGCCCGTGTCCTGATAGAAGCCGCCAAGACGTGCACCATGGTTGAGCGCGCGAATGGCGTTGGCGCTGAGCGACCCGAAACTCATTGCGGAGATATTGAAGACGGAAGCGGAATAAGGCTGATCGCACCGGTCCCCGCCCACTGTCACCCGGAAATGCAGTGGATCGGCAACCGGCGTCGGGAACAGGGAGGGGCTGATAAATTCATAGCCACTTTTATAGACATCCATTTGCGTGCCAAACGCCAGACCCTGGCTTTCGTTCTTGGCGCGCGCATAGACCAGCGAGCGTTGCGTGCGGGAAAAGGGCAGTTCCTCACGATCATCTTCGATGAGATACTGGCGGATTTCCGGGCGAATCCATTCGATCAGCCAGCGCACATTGCCGAGGATCGGATAATTGCGGCGAATGGCGTGGCGAGGCTGGATCAGATCATACACGCCCAGCAGGGTCAGCCCGGTCGCAACGAACGCGAGCGGCCAGAGGGAGGGCTTCCCGATCAGCGCCACGCACGAACCGAGCGCGACGATCGTGCAAAGTCCAAAGATCGTGAACCGGCTGATTCGCAAAACAGGCTCCTTATTCCCGTGGCTGGTTATACGTTGCGCCGTCGGCTATATACGGTATGGATAACAATGTCCTCCAGCGGTTCGCGTGGGCCTGATGCCGGGCGGAAGCCGCGCCGCCAGATACGCGGCTGGGGCGTCTTCGCATATGGAAAAGGCGGGATGGCGTATCGGGGTGGCCGCCGCTATGCTTATGCGGTAAATTTTCGAGTGGCTTGCGCTGGCGAGCAGATTTGGTGCAATCCGTGTCCATCACAATGGAGAGCTGAATGAGCCAGAAAATCTGTACGTCCGCCGAGGCCGCGCTTGACGGGCTGTTGTTTGATGGCATGACCATCATGTCCGGCGGCTTTGGTCTGTCTGGCAATCCGGAAAATCTGATTCCGGCGATCAAGGCGGCCGGTACGCGCGATTTGACGATTATTTCCAATAATTGCGGTGCGGACGGTTTTGGATTGTGGATGCTGCTGAACAATGGGCAGATCAAGAAAATGATCTCCTCTTATGTTGGTGAAAACAAATTGTTCGAGGAACTGTATCTTTCGGGCAAACTGGAACTGGAACTCAATCCGCAAGGCACGCTGGCCGAGCGTATTCGCGCCGGCGGCGCCGGCATCCCGGCCTTTTACACGCCGACGGGCGTTGGCACTGTGGTGGCCGAAGGCAAGCCGCTGGAAGAATTTGAAGGCCGCACCTATGTGCGTGAATCCTGGTTGCGGGCCGATCTTTCCATCGTCAAGGCATGGAAGGCGGACCCGGAAGGCAATCTGATCTACCGCAAGACAGCGCGTAATTTTAACCCCGTGATGGCGACGGCGGGCAAGGTGACGGTGGTCGAGGTGGAGGAGATCGTCGAAGCCGGCGCGCTGGACGCCGACTGCATCCACACGCCGGGCATCTATGTCGACCGGATCATCAAGGGTGAAAAATACGAGAAGCGCATCGAGCGCGTGACGGTTCGTGAACGGGAGACAGCATAATGAGCGATGCAAATATTGGCTGGACCCGCGACCAGATGGCGGCCCGCGCCGCACGCGAACTGAAGGATGGCTTTTACGTCAATCTCGGCATCGGCATCCCGACCCTTGTGGCCAATTATATTCCCGAAGGCACGCATGTGACGCTGCAGTCGGAAAATGGCATGCTGGGCATGGGGCCGTTCCCCTATCCTGATGAGGTGGACGCCGATCTCATCAACGCCGGCAAGCAGACGATCACCGAATTGCCGACGTCGAGCTTTTTCTCCTCCGCTGACAGCTTCGCGATGATTCGCGGCGGCCATATCGATGTCGCGGTGCTGGGCGCGATGGAAGTCGCCAGCAATGGCGATCTCGCCAACTGGACCATTCCCGGCAAGATGGTGAAGGGCATGGGCGGCGCGATGGACCTTGTCGCCGGCGTCAAGCGCATCGTTGTGGTGATGGAACATTGCAGCAAGAACGGCACGCCGAAAATCCTCGAAAAATGCACCTTGCCACTGACGGGTCAGGGCGTGGTCGATCTGATCATCACCGATTTGTGCGTGTTTGCCGTGGACAAGGTGGCGGGCGGACTGACGCTGCTGGAACTCGCGCCGGGCGTCACCGAAGATGTGGTCCGCGAAAGAACAGGCGCGCCGTTTGAAACGAAGGTTGCGGCATGAGCGAAGCCTTTATCTGTGAGGCCGTCCGCACGCCCGTCGGCCGCTACGGCGGTGCGCTGGCGGCGGTGCGCGCCGACGATCTGGCGGCTATGCCCATCGCTGAACTGGTACGCCGGACCGGCATCGATCCGGCCGCTGTCGACGATGTGATCCTTGGCTGCGCCAACCAGGCAGGCGAGGATAATCGCAATGTCGCCCGCATGGCGGCGCTGCTCGCCGGTTTGCCGGACAGCGTCGGCGGTTCAACGGTGAACCGGCTGTGTGCATCGGGGCTCGATGCCATTGGCTCCGCCGCGCGCGCTATCCGTGCCGGCGACGCCGACCTGATGATTGCCGGCGGTGTCGAGAGCATGAGCCGCGCGCCATTCGTGATGCCGAAAGCGGAAAGCGCCTGGTCGCGCGCCAACGCCGTTTACGACACCACCATCGGCTGGCGTTTCGTCAATCCAAGGATGAAACAGCAATATGGCGTCGATTCGATGCCGCAGACCGGCGAGAATGTCGCGGACGAGCATAAGGTTTCCCGTGCGGATCAGGATGCGTTCGCGCTGCGCAGCCAGCAACGCACTGCTGCCGCGCAGGCGCGCGGCTTTTTCGCGGAGGAAATCGTCCCCGTCACCATCACCGACCGCAAGGGCCGGGAAACCGTAGTGGATCAGGATGAACATCCGCGCCCGGAAACTACAGCGGAAACGCTGGCGAAGCTGAAGCCCATTGTGCGTTCTGACGGCACGGTGACAGCGGGCAATGCGTCCGGCGTTAATGATGGTGCGGCGGCGCTGTTCGTCGCCAGCGAGGCGGCGGCGAAGGCCCATGGTCTGACCCCGCGCGCCCGCGTGCTCGGCATGGCCAGCGCCGGCGTGCCGCCGCGTGTGATGGGCATTGGCCCTGCGCTGGCGTCGCAAAAGCTGATGGCGCGGCTGGGGCTGAAGATCGGGCAGTTCGACGGGATCGAATTGAATGAGGCGTTCGCGTCCCAGGCGCTGGCGACCTTGCGGATGCTGGGCGTGGCCGATAACGCACCCCAGGTGAACCCGAATGGCGGCGCGATCTCGCTCGGCCACCCGCTCGGCATGTCGGGTGCGCGCATTCTGCAAACACTGGTGCATCAGCTGGAGGTGACCGGCGGCAAACTGGGTCTCGCCACTCTGTGTATCGGCGTCGGTCAGGGTCTGGCGGTCGCGGTGGAGCGGGTATGACGGACGTGCAATGCATCACGACCGATGATGGCTGCCGTATCGCCTATCGCTTTGACGGGCCGGAAGCGGCGCCTGTGCTGCTGCTCTCCAATTCGCTCGGCACCAATATGCAGATGTGGGCGCCACAAATTCCGGCGTTCACAGAACATTTCCGCGTGCTGCGCTATGACAGCCGGGGTCATGGTCAGTCGGCTTCGCCGGCGGGCGGTTATTCGATGGACCGGCTGGGCCGCGATGCGGTGCAATTGCTCGATGCGCTGGGAATCGAGCGGGTTGATTTCTGCGGCCTGTCCAAGGGCGGGATGGTCGGTCAATGGCTGGCCTATCGCGCGCCGGAGCGGCTGCGGCGGCTGGTTCTTGCCAATACCTCGGCCTATATGGGGCCGCCGTCCAACTGGCAGAGCCGCATCGATGGCGTACGCGCCAACGGCATGGAACCACTGACAGAAGCCTCTATCGCGCGCTGGTTCACGCCGGAATTTCCGCAAGCGCAGCCCGATGCGGTCGCTCCTATCCGCGCAATGCTGCTGGCGTGCGACGCAGAAGGCTATGCCGGCTGCTGCGCCGCGATCCGGGATATGGATTTGCGCCCGACCGCCACGCTGAACCGGACGCCGACGCTGGTGATTGCGGGGAGCAAGGATCCGTCCACGACGGTGGCGGAATCGGCCTTCCTCGCCGATCAGGCGGCGGATGGGCGGCTGGTCGAGCTGCCGGCGGCGCATCTTTCCAGCGCGGAGTTGCCGGGGCAGTTTGCCGCCGCCGTTCTGGATTTCTTGCGTTGATACGCTGCTTGCGCCTGCCGCTGATCGCCGTCGCGCTGGCCGCGCCGGCGATCCCGGCGGTGGCGCAAGTGGAAATGGTGATCGGAGCGGTTGGCGGCGCGGATGCGGACGGCAGGGTCGCCGTCGATCTGCGGCTGCTGAATGATGCAGACACCGTGCAGGAAATGCACCTGCCGGACCGTGTGGAAGCACGGCTCGAATCGGCTTCGGGCGCGGATCGCACCCTGTGGCTGGTACGCGACGATGCGACGCCCGCCCGCAAGACCCTGCCTGCTGGCGGCTTTGCCCGCGCGCGCTACCGGTTCGAAGCGCGCGAGTCTGATCTTGCGGCGGGCGTTCTGTCCGTGCCGGCATGGAGCGCGCAACGCATCGCTTTCAATCTGGCGCCGCCGCCCATAGAAACACCTCCACAAGTCGAGCCGACCGATTCTCCACCGTGGATGACTCCGGCCGAAGAACGCCGGACGGGTCACGGATTTCTGGACAATCTTTCGTCTTATGAACCGGTTTATGCCGTCTATGGCCCTGACACGCACAGTGCCGCGCGTCTCCAGTTCAGCTTTAAATATCAACTGCTCGGCCACCGTTCGGATAAAAGACCATCATGGATGAATGGTTTGCACTTCGCCTATACGCAGCGGATGTTCTGGGATCTGGAAGAGGATTCTTCGCCATTTCGCAACATCGATTACCAGCCGGAACTGCTTTACATTACCCCGGCAGTAACGCTGGGAAACGATATTCACCTGAACGCCCAACTTGGCTGGCGGCATGAATCGAACGGCCGCGCCGGTGATCAGTCACGCAGTCTCAACAGCCTTTATGTCGCTCCGATGGCCGCCTTGCCGCTGGGCGGCGGCTATACATTGACGGTTGCGCCGAGATTGTCGTTTCTGGTGGGTAGCAAGAAGGACAACCCCGATATTCGCCAGTATCGCGGCCATACCGCGCTGGTCGCTGGGATCGGCAAGGAAAGAAGCTGGCAACTGGCCACTACCACTCGTTTCGATGTCGATAGCGGCAAGGGTTCGCTGAATGCAGAACTATCCTATCCCCTGACCGGCATTTTGCATATGCTGCCCGATCTTTATCTCTTCGGGCAAAGCTTTTTCGGCTATGGCGAAAATCTGCTCGATTATAATCGTAGTATTACGCGTTTTCGTATCGGTATCGGCGCCATCCGCTGAAGCTATAACCGGTCCGCCGCGATGCGGGCGGGCGTAATGCCCGATCGCCGTGCGGTGCGGCGTTTGCGGCGGCCCAGCGCCCGCATGCGCCACGCAAGATGCACCGTCACATAGCCCAGCGCCGCGCTGACCGCCGCAAAAAGCAGCAGACCCAGCCAGGTAGGCCCGGCCATGGTCAGGAACCAGGATAAAATCTGCCGGAGGAGGCCGGTGTCGTCGGCAATGGCGAACTGCCCGACGTCGGTGCGCAGGATCGTCGTGCCGGTGCGAAAGGCCAGATAATAGATGAACGGCACGGTCAGCGGATTGGTGACGAGGGTTGCGACCGCAGCTACGGGCAAATTGGCGCGGGCGAATACCGCAAGCATTGCTGCGAAAGGCGTTTGCGCCACCGGCATCGCGAAGCCAGCAAAAAGGCCGAGCGCCATCCCGCGCGCGACGCCGCGCCGGTTGAGCCGCCAGATCAGCGGACTTGCCAGATGTACGGCAAACGGGCGGAGAAAGCGATTCTCCATCAATTCAGCCCGTGTCGGCAACTTCAGCCGCCTGCGCACCTCAAACTCCCAAACCGCACTCCGGGTATTTGCATAGCCCGCACAATATTTCGGCAGGCTGTACGCGCCGGAAATTCATCCGCGTTCGCGCAACAATCTGCCCTGCTCACGCTTCCAGTCCTTTTCGCGCTCGGCCTCCCGCTTGTCGTGCAATTTGCGGCCCTTGGCCAGCGCCAATTCCACTTTCGCGCGGCCGCGCGGGTTAAAATAGACGGACAAAGGTACAAGCGTCATGCCCTGACGCGCTACCGCCCCGTGCAGTTTCGAGATTTCACGCTGATTCAGCAATAATTTGCGTGGCCGGCGCGGTTCGTGCGAAAAATGGCTCGCATGGCTGTATTCAGGGATGTTGGCATTGACCAGCCAGACTTCGCCGTCCCTGATCTCGGCATAGCTTTCGGCGATGGTGCCCTGGCCCGTGCGCAGGGCTTTCACTTCTGTGCCAACCAGCACGATTCCGGCCTCGAACGTGTCCTCTATCGTATATTCATGCCGTGCGCGGCGGTTCTCGGCAACCACCTTCGCCTTCACGGCTGAGGGCCGTGTGCGGGGTGGAGCCATCAGAGGGCGATTCCGGCATGGGCGAGGGCCGCATCCACCGCCGCGCGCGAAGCGTCGGACGGCGGTACAACGGGCAGGCGTGTGTCTTCCTGCATACGTCCGGCCAGCGCCAGCGCATATTTTGTCGGCCCAGGGCTGGCATCTGTGAACAGCGCCTGGTGCAACGGCCACAGCAGGTCCTGATAAGTAAGCGTCGTGGCGAAATCGCCAGAAAGCGCGGCGGCGGTAAGTTTCGCGTTCAGCGCCGGCGCGACGTTCGCGGTGACCGAGATCACCCCATGACCACCATGGGCGATAGTAGCGGGCGTCATATAATCATTGCCCGACAGAATCAGGAAATCCTTGCCGACCATATGGCGAATTTCGCTGATGCGATTGATGTCGCCGGTCGATTCCTTCACGCCGATGATCTGCTCGTGCTCGGCGAGGCGCGCCATGGTCTCTGTCGTCATGTCGATCGCGCTGCGACCTGGGATATTGTAGAGGATGATGGGCAGGGGGCTGCGATCCGCCAGATAGCGGAAATGCGCCAGCAAACCGGCTTGGCCCGGCTTGTTGTAATAGGGGCAGACGACCAGCGCGGCATTGGCTCCGGCTTTGGCGGCGCTTTCGATATGATGCAGCGCTACCGCCGTGTCGTTGGAGCCGCAGCCGGCGATCACCGGCACGCGCCCGGCAGCAGCTTTTACGGTCAGCGCCACCACCTGATCGTGCTCGGTAATAGAAAGCGTGGAGGATTCACCGGTCGTGCCGCAGGGGGCAAGGCCGGACGAGCCTTCTTCTATCTGCCATTCGATAAAGGCGACAAGGGCATCGGCATCGACCCGGCCATCGCGAAAGGGTGTGACAAGCGCGGGAATAGAACCGGTAATGGCAATCATCTGGCGAAATCCTGAAGTGGAGGGAAACAGGTTACAAGTTCGCGCCCCTCCTTGGCGCGGCCGTTTGCTTCCCCTAAAGACAAAGACATGGCTTCGCAACATCCTCTCCGCCCGGCATTGCTGCTGGCGGCCGCCGCTGCCCTGCCACTTTCGGGCATCACCCCCGCCATCGCCCAGACAGCCCGGGTCGCCAGCACCAATGTGCCCGGCCAGGCGTGGCTGCTGCAGGCCTTTTCGCTCAACGAGGCGGGCAGCCTGTCGCCGCCGCCTGGTGCGCCGACAGCTATCGCCCAATCGCTGGCGACCTGGGATTTGCTGCGCCGCCCGCCCAAAAGCTTCATGCAATCTCCGGCGCTGGCGTTGCAGGCGCAATTCATCGAGAATCACAGGGACTGGCCCGGCGTCACCGCGATGCGTCGCCGGGCCGAAGCCCAGGCCGCCGACATCCGCACCGCGGATACCGACGCCCGTGCCTTCTTCAGCCGGATTGAGCCGGAGAGCGCCGCGGGGCAAGCGCGGCTGGCACTGCTGTCCACCGGCAGCCGCGCCAATGAACTGGCGCGTGCTGCCTGGGCGCGAACCGGTCTTTCCCCGGAACAGGAAGCGGCGCTGCTGGCGCGCTTCGTTGGGAGCTTCCGGGCCGAAGACCATGCCCGACGTGCCGACGCCTTGCTGTGGGCAGGTCAGACGACGGCGGCAGGACGCATATTGCAATGGCTGGATGCGGATACGCGGGCACTGAGCGAGGCGCGCATCGCGCTGCGCACCAATGCCGCCAATGGCGATGCGCTGGCGGCGGCGCTGCCCGCCCGTGTGCGTCGCAATCCAGGCCTTGTGCACGACCGTTCGGTCTGGCTCGAACGTCGGGGCAGGTTGTCAGAAGCGGAGAATCTGCTGGCCAGTGGTGAATTCGACGCCGGCAAGGTGACAGCGCCGGAAACCTGGCTCGAACGCCGGCTGGCGCTGGGGCGCGCGGCCATGCGGCGTGGCGCGAACGACACGGCGTGGCGGCTGCTGGCCAACCACAAGAGTTTTGACCACAACGTCGATACC
>JBAYSX010000010.1:0-83725 GCA_041675905.1 Sphingomonadaceae bacterium
AAGCCATTGCTGGCGATCAACCATCTGGAAGGCCACGCGCTTTCCCCGCGGCTCGTCGATCCGGATCTGGAGTTTCCCTATCTGCTGCTGCTGGTGTCGGGCGGCCATTGTCAGTTGCTCGCTGTGGAAGGCGTTGGCCGGTATCGCCGGCTGGCGACCACCATCGACGATGCGGCGGGCGAGGCGTTCGACAAGGTCGCCAAAATGCTGAAGCTGGGCTTTCCCGGTGGTCCCCTCGTCGAACGCGCTGCCAGCACGGGCAATGCAGAAGCCGTCCCACTGCCGCGTCCGCTCGTCGGTTCGGGGGAACCGCATTTCAGTTTCGCCGGCCTGAAAACCGCCGTGCTACGCGCGGTCGAATCGGGGCGTTATACCACGCCCGACCTCGCCGCCAGTTTCACCCGGGCCGTCACCGATTGTCTTGCGGATCGCACCCGTCTGGCGCTGGCAAATATGCCGGAGGCAACGACGCTGGTGGTGGCAGGCGGTGTCGCCGCCAACCGCGCTGTACGGGCGGCGCTTGAGGCCGAAGCCGCGCGCGCCGGCATCCCGTTCATCGCGCCGCCTGTGCGCCTGTGCACCGACAATGCCGCAATGATCGCCTGGGCCGGGATCGAACGGCATCGCGCCGGACTGCCGGTGGATCCGGACGCGCAGGCCCGCCCGCGCTGGCCGCTGGACCCGGATGCCGAAACGGTGCGTGGGGCAGGCGTTAAAGCCTAGCTTTTGGCGTTGCGCAAATTCTCCCAAAAGGCGAGACGCTCGCCAATGCGCTTTTCCATGCCCCGGTCTGTCGGGCGGTAAAAACTTTGACGCGGCAAGTCATCTGGCCAGTAATTGTCGCCGGAAAAGCCATGTTCGCTGTCGTGATCGTAGCTGTAGCCGCGACCGTGACCCAGATCCTTCATCAATTTTGTCGGTGCATTGACGATATTTTTCGGTGGGGGCAGCGAACCGCTTTGTTTGGCGACGCGAAACCCGGCCTTTTGCGCGGCGTAGGCGCGATTGGATTTGGGCGCGGTGGCCAGATACAGACAGGCGTGGACGATTGCCAGTTCACCTTCGGGGCTGCCGAGAAAATCATAAGCATCTTTGGCTGCCAGCGTAATCACCAGCGCATTGCTGTCAGCCAGACCAATATCTTCGGATGCAAACCGCACCAGTCGACGTAAAACATAAAACGGCTCTTCACCCGCCACCAACATCCGCGCCAGCCAGTACAGGGCCGCATCCGGGTCCGACCCGCGCAAGGATTTATGCAAGGCCGAAATCAGATCATAATGACCATCCCGATCCTTGTCATATACCGGCATCCGCCGCTGCAAGGTTTCTGCCAGGGCTGTCCGGTCGAGAATATGCTCGCCCGTCAGCGAAAACAGCGTTTCCGCCTGGCTCAACAAAAACCGCCCGTCGCCATCGGCCTGGGCGATCAGCGCGGCACGCGCCTCGGCGTCCAATGGCAAGGCGCGGCCTTCCAGGGCTTCGGCGCGTTCCAGCAGGATTGCCAGCGCATCGGCATCGAGTCGGTTCACCACCAGCACCTGCGCGCGTGACAATATGGCGGCGTTCAGTTCGAAACTGGGGTTTTCTGTTGTCGCGCCAATCAGCGTAATCGTGCCGTCTTCCATTGGCGCAAGGAAGCCGTCCTGCTGGGCGCGATTGAATCGATGAATCTCGTCGACGAACAACAAGGTCCGCCCCGGTACGACACGGGCTTCCGCAAAAATCGCTTTCAGATCGGCAATGCTCGTCATCACCGCCGACACGCCGACAAAGCGATAATTTGCCGCCGCCGCCAGCAAGCGGGCAATGGACGTCTTGCCCGTGCCGGGCGGCCCCCACAGCACCAGATTCGGCAATTGTTCGGCAGCGACCATGCGGGTCAGCGCGCCGTCGGCTCCCGTCAGATGCGGCTGGCCAACCACCTCGTCCAGAGATTGCGGCCGTAACCGATCGGCCAATGGCCGTACCTTTTCCCGACCCCTCTTTCCCGGCTCAGGTTCGCCGAACAGATCAGCCATTCCGCTCCTCTCCGGGCGCGCGGCATTGCAACGCCAGCGCATGCACGCGAGTACGCAACAAATCCGCCAGCACGGTATTTACGGCCCGTTGGCGGGCTATCCGCGATTGTCCGGCGAAGGCGGCGCTTTCAATTTGTACAGTGAAATGGCTTTCGCCGCGCCCGTCATGGCCTGCATGGCCGGCATGTTTGGCGCTGTCGTCCTTCACGACCAGCCTGGTCGGCTGGAAATGCGCGCGCAGGCGGGATTCGATCTCATCGGCAACGGGCGTCATATTGGCATCTCCCAAAATCCACACTGCTTGCCTATATGGAGTTCGGTGACAAGGGGAACAACGAAACCGAAAGGCGGCAGCTATCCATCGGGCACGCCATGCGCCTCGCCCGGATGCGACCTCGGCGGCGACTATCGCGCCCCGGTGCGGAAACCCGGCAGCGCCTATGCGCCCCCTGCAGGGCCGCCGCAATGGCAATATTTTTGTCTCGATCATGTGCGCGAATTTAATGCGTCCTGGAATTATTTCGCCGGGCTGGAAGGCGAGGAGTTATGGGAAGCGCAGAGCGCCGACAATAACTGGGAACGCGAAACCCGCTCCTTTGCCCATAATGCCTTTGCCGGTGGTCCGGATCGTGTAGAAGATGCGCTTGGCGTATTGCGCTGGAGAAGGGCGGCACGCGCCACCCGCCCGGCCTGCCCGCTGAGCCGTGAGGATCGGGAAGCGCTGAACCATCTGGGACTGGATAGCAGCGCCGATCTCGATGCGGTAAAATCCCGTTACCGCGAATTGGCGCGGCGCTACCATCCGGATGCCAATGATGGGCGTCGGGATCATGAATCCCGCTTGCAGGCATTGAACGCGGCCTATACGCATCTGAAACGCTCTTCTGCATTCAAACAATCGAGTTGATATGACCGTTCTCAACCTGTCGAATGATACCGAAAACCATGGCGCGACGATCTTGCCAGCGCCCGACACCGAAATTGACGCGCGCGAGGTTTTTGGCGTCGACATAGATATGAAGGTGCCGGCTTTCAGCGTCGCTGACGAGCGGGTGCCTGATCTCGATCCAACTTATGTATTCGATCCGGATACCACCCTGGCCATTCTGGCTGGCTTTGCCTACAACCGGCGCGTCATGATCCAGGGCTATCATGGCACTGGCAAATCCACGCATATCGAACAGGTGGCGGCGCGGCTGAACTGGCCGTGCATCCGCATCAATCTGGACAGCCACATCAGCCGGATCGATCTGGTGGGCAAGGATGCCATCGTCCTGCGTGACGGCAAGCAGGTGACGGAGTTCCGCGAAGGTCTGCTTCCCTGGGCGCTGCAGACCCCCACTGCGCTTGTGTTCGACGAATATGATGCCGGTCGCCCGGATGTGATGTTCGTGATCCAGCGCATCCTGGAAGTAGAGGGAAAACTGACCCTGCTCGACCAGAATCGGGTGATCCGGCCCAATCCGTGGTTCCGGCTGTTCGCCACCGCGAATACGGTGGGCCTCGGGGACACGTCCGGCCTGTATCACGGCACGCAACAGATCAACCAGGGGCAGATGGACCGCTGGAATATCGTGGTCACGCTCAACTATCTGCCAGCGGAAACGGAAACGCAGATCATCCGCGCCAAAATGCCGTCCTACGACACAGAAGCAGGACGCCAGACGGTGGCAAATATGGTGCAGGTTGCCGATATGACCCGTAAGGGTTTTATCGCTGGCGATATCTCGACGGTGATGAGCCCGCGCACGGTTTTGACCTGGGCGCAAAATGCCGAAATTTTCAAGAATGTCGGCTTTGCTTTCCGTGTTAGTTTCCTGAACCGTTGCGATGAAGCCGAACGCGGCATGGTTGCGGAATATTATCAGCGCGTATTTGGCGAAGATTTGCCCGAGTCGGTAGTGGCGAAGGCCGGTCGCTAAATCCGATGGCCGATACGGACAGGCTGGAGGAGTTTCGTCAGGCGCTCGTGGCGGCCATGCGGGCGCTGGGCAATGATCCTGAGTTCGAGCTCGGCTATACCGCCGATCAGCCATCGCTGACGGGCGAGCAGGCGCGGGTGCCGCAACCGTCGCGGGCGTTGCCAGCATCGCAGGTAGCCGAAATTCGTGGCTGGGCAGACAGTTTTGCGCTCCGGCACCGCTATCATGATCCGAAGCTGGCAGCGGGCGTTGCCGTGCCGGCAGGCCTGCCGCGCGAAATGCTGCAAGCCGCCGAGCAGGTGCGCGTGGAAGCTCTGGGCAGCCGCCAGATGGCGGGCGTTGCCCATAATCTGTCCCGTATGCTGGAAACGCGGATCAAATCGGATCCGATTGTCCGTGCCCGGACAGCGGATGAAGTTCCGTTGCAAACCGCTGTTGCGTTGCTGGTGCGCGAACGATTGACGGGTGCGCCACCACCCGCGTCGGCCAGGGCGGGGCTTGACCTCGTGCGAGAGCGGATCGAACGGGCAGCAGGGACACATCTCGACGCACTGGCGGCGAACATCGACAACCAGGACGCCTATTCGCGCACTTTTGTACGTGTTCTGGCCGATCTTGGGCTGGCAGATGATCCGGACCAGCCACCCGAGGAAGATAAAGAAGACCAAAGCGAACAAACTGTCGACACCGAAGAGGCGCCCGACGACGAACAAGGTGAAGGCGACCAGCAGGAAAGCGGCAGTAGCACGGACACGCGCCCGGAAGCCACGGCCGGTGACGGCGATGAGGATGACCTGTTCGATTCGGAAATGGACAGCGAAACCACAGCGGAAGGCGACGCGGGCGATGATGGCGATGAAGGCATGGTGCCGTGGCGACCGGACCGTCCGACCGGACGGTCAACAGAGGATTTTGACTACACTATTTACACCACTGCGTTCGACGAAATTATTACGGCCGAGGAATTGTGCGATGCCGAGGAATTGGCCCGGTTACGGGGTTATCTCGATCAGCAACTGGTGACGTTGCAGGGCGCGGTCACCAAATTGGCCAACCGCTTGCAACGGAGGCTGATGGCGCAGCAGAATCGCGCGTGGGATTTCGACCAGGAAGAAGGGTTGCTGGATACCGCACGTCTGACGCGCGTTGTCGTCGCCCCCGATAATGCCCTGACGTACAAGGTGGAGCGGGATACGGATTTTCGTGACACCATCGTCACCCTGTTGCTCGACAACAGCGGTTCGATGCGGGGGAGGCCCATTTCCATTGCGGCGATTTCCGCCGATATTCTCGCGCGCACACTGGAACGCTGCGGGGTGAAAACTGAAATTCTCGGCTTCACCACCCGTGCCTGGAAGGGCGGGCAATCACGCGAGAAATGGCTGGCCGATGGGCGGCCACCCCGGCCCGGGCGGCTGAACGATATCCGGCATATCATTTACAAGCAGGCCGATACACCATGGCGGCGAGCGCGGCGTAACCTCGGGCTGTTGATGCGCGAGGGGTTGCTGAAAGAGAATATCGACGGCGAGGCGCTACTCTGGGCGCATAGCCGCCTGTTGGCGCGACGTGAGGAGCGGCGGATCCTGATGGTGATTTCCGATGGTGCGCCGGTGGACGACTCGACCCTGTCGGTGAATTCCGGCGACTATCTAGAGCGGCATTTGCGCCAGGTCATCAACTGGATCGAAAATCGTTCAACTGTGGAGTTGATCGCAATCGGCATCGGGCACGATGTTACGCGCTACTATCGCCGTGCGGTAACCCTGATGGATGCGGAGCAACTCGGCGGGGCCATCGTCGAACAGTTAGCTTCGCTGTTCGAAGAGGATAAAATCCGCCGACGCTGAGGGCGCGATCAGTTGATTGTGATGACGCGCGGCGGCCCGGCGACTTCGCCATTATAGGCGAGGATGTAGCTGGAAGCTTCCAGGAACGGGCGTGGATTCACAGCCTTGCCGTCGATACGCACTTCATAATGCAGGTGCGGGCCGGTGGAACGCCCGGTTGACCCGAGCGCGCCAATCTTTTCGCCAATGCCCACTTCCTGGCCGATCTTGACACCGATACGGGACAGGTGGGCGTAGCGCGTCATGATGCCCTTGCCATGATCGATGTCGATAACCAGGCCATAACCGCCATGCCGGCCAGCCCGGACGATCTTGCCGGCTGCGGCAGCCATAACTGGCTCGCCGGTGACGCCGGCCATATCCAGCCCTGCGTGTGCGGCGCTCCTGCCATTGAACGGGTCATGCCGGAAGCCATAGCTGGAAGTAAGCGTGTAGTTACGCACGGGCACATAAGCTGGAATAGACGCCATCGCCGATTCCAGTTGTTCCACCCGCTGCCAGTTCACGAACAATTCGGTAAAACGCGGATCGGCGCCATGGGCTTCGTCTGTGGTTTCGGCGGTGGAGGCGGGAATATAAGGACCGCCAAGTCCGGTGTTGCCGCCGACGACTTGCCGGACGGACTGGGCGATGAAGCGCGACGGCTTCAGGCCGAGGCGGCCGATCAGCGCCTCGGCATCGCGAAGACGGGTTTCAGCGGTTGCGGCGGCCCGATCCACGAGCGCCAACTGTTTGGCTTCGAGTGCTGCGAATGGGGCAAGAACGCCGGTTTCGGCTGCCTGGGCGGCAGTTGCGCGCGTCGCACGGGGCAGCAGATCGCCGAGCGCCACAGCGTTGCTACGGCCGGTCAGCAATGCGTCGAGAAATTGTTGCCGGGCCTCGATCCGCTCGGCCGTCGTGGCGACGGTGCCTTGCAGCGCGTTGGTGTCCGCTTTCAGCGCCTGCATCTGGGCGGTCATTCGAGCAAGCTCGGCCTCGGTTTTCCGGTCAGCCTCCGGATTTGCTACTGCATTGACCGTGCCAACAGCCAGCCAGGCGGCGATCATGGCGGAGGTTGCGATTCCCATAAGCTGTCCGCGCGTCCCAAGTGTAAAGCTACGGTCGCCATCAACTGATTGCACGACAATCCGTCGTTCGGGGAAATGTCGGCGGAGGGCAGAAACGGCCTGAGCCTGAACAGACCGGAACCTTACCCGCATTCCTCGACAAATCCTTCTCGCGACAGTGCCGGAACAAGTTCGGCGACCCGTGGTTATGGCATTACCCAAAATGTTGATCCGGACTTCGATCGATGTCCGGCACAACGCGTGTGCGATACCAACGGCTTCACCACAAGCGCGCTTTAACGTGGCAACGCCCAACTGGCCTTCCTGCGGGATGAAACGTTACCAAGGCGGGGTTACTATGATCGGCGCAAGTGTCCTGCGGGGGAATCGGCGGCCCGGTGCTCAGCCTTGTGCGGCTTTCAGCACGGCTGCGGCGTGCCCCGGCACCTTCACCTTGCGCCAGACGTTCAGGATTCTGCCGTCCGGCCCGATCAGGAAGGTCGACCGTTCGATTCCCATATATTTTCTGCCGTACATGCTTTTCTCTACCCAGACGCCATAGGCCTCCAGCGTTTCGCCGTCGGGATCGGATGCGAGTTGCACTTTCAGATCATGTTTTTCGATGAATTTCACATGCTTCGCGATGCTGTCTTTCGAGACGTCCAGGACAGCCACGCCGATGGCCGCAAAATCATCAACAAGGGCGGTAAAATCCTTCGCCTCCGACGTGCAGCCGGACGTATCGTCTTTCGGATAGAACCAGAGCACCAGTTTGCGACCTGCAAAATCGGAAAGGCTTACCGGACCCTCCGGGGTTTCAAGCGTAAAGGCTGGCGCGGCGTGACCAGGTTCCAGAGTCATATCAAATGTCCTCAATAAGTTCCAAACGTCTTCTTCCATGCGGCATTAACAGTTGCCCGTACATCGGCATAGGCTTCACGCAAGCTGGCTACATTGCTGTAGCCACAGGCACGAGCGAGTGCGGCGTCTGCACCTGACATGGGCGCCGTGCGGCTGTCGTGTGGCTGAATCAGGCGCAGCATCACCAGAACGGACAGCAGAAACCGCGCCGGCTCCATCAACTCCGGCGCGAGTTCCGCCGCCGCTTCGGCGATCGCCGGAGAGACTCGCTTTCCCTCGATGAGCGAGCGCGCCTGGAGGATGAATTCGATGTCGACGAGGCCGCCTTTTACAAGTTTGACGTCAAATGGCCCGGAGGCGGGTTTGTTTTTCGTCAGATAGCGCCGGAGGGAGAGTACCTCCGCGCAAATTTTAGCGGGATCGCGGCGAATCGCGATCAGATCGTCCAGAATCCTTTCGACACGGGCACGATCGGCAGGGGAGCCCGTAATCGGGCGGGCACGGGTCAGCGCCATCAACTCCCATATCTCCGCCGTTTCGCGCTGATAACGTTCAAAACTGTCGAGGCTTGGAACCAGCAGACCATCCGCCCCCGAAGGCCGTAATCGTGTGTCCACCTCGTACAGATGCCCGGCCGCGGTCGGAACCGTCAACGCAGCCACCAGACGCTGGCCGACGCGATTGTACCAGGTGCTGGCCGACAACGATTGACCACCAACAGATTGCTGCTCGAAAGAACCGGTATAGGTAAACACCAGATCAAGATCAGATTGGGTCGTCAGTTCGCCGCCGCCAAACCGCCCGAGGGCCAGCACTACCAGGCGACTGTCTGGTATTTCTCCATATTTTTTGGCGAAGTCGGTCTGAACCTGATCCGCCAGCAACTCTACTGTTGCCTCGGCGATGAAACCCAAGGTTGCGGCGGCGGCCAGCGGCGTGACCGAGCCATCCAGAAGCTGGACACCGAGCTGAAAGCGATATTCCGCTGTATAGCGCCGGACACGATCGAGCAAAAGTTCGCCGTCCAGCCCCGCGGTCGCAAGGGCGAGCTCCGCGCGCGCCGCATCGATATCGGCAGATGGCGAGGCCGGTTCGATCAAAACGTCGATCAGATCCGGGCGTCGTGCAAGCGCGTCGGCCAGCAGCGGCGTTGCCGTAAGAACGCGCCCGACAACGTCCACCAGACCGGGATTGGCCGCCAGCAACCGCCAAAGCTGGACACCGGAGGGCAGCGCCGAGATCATCCGGTCCAGTCGCAGCAGGCCCTCGCGACCGTTGCGCCCCTTGCCCACCGCCGAAACAAGCGCCGGTGCTACGGACTCGAATACGCGACGGCTGTCGTCCGTGCGCAGGGAGCGCAGTCGCCCGTTGCGCCATCCGGCCACAAGCGCGGTGAGCAAAACAGGATCGGCGATTTTCGCCGTTTTGGCCCAAAGGGTAACGGAATCCGGTTCCAACGGAATTCTTGGTCCGCGTTTTTCGTCACCACCGGATGCGAGCAATTGGTCGTAATGCCTTGCAACGCCACGCAACCAAGGGGAAAGCATGCCTTCGACAGCTTTCCAATCCTGCTCTGCCATCAAACGCGCGATAGCGTCACGCTCTGCTTTCAGTTTCGGGATGGTGTGGGTTTGCTGGTCTGCAATCATCTGCACCCGATGTTCCAGGGTGCGCAGGCGCCGGTAGGCGTCGGATAGAAATTCGGCGTCTTCCGGCGGAATACGGCCGCCCTGCGCCAAGGCTGCAAGCCCCTCCATGGTGGCGGCGGCGCGCAGGGACGGGTCCCGCCCGCCAAAAATAAGCTGTTGTGTCTGCGCGAAAAATTCGATTTCCCGGA
Source organism: Sphingomonadaceae bacterium (assembly GCA_041675905.1). GTDB lineage: Bacteria > Pseudomonadota > Alphaproteobacteria > Sphingomonadales > Sphingomonadaceae > Sandaracinobacteroides. The sequence goes on from JBAYSX010000010.1 coordinate 9,538, forward strand.
TGCCGCCGCGTCCCCGCTTGAGATCGAAGCCCGGACCGAGTTTCTGGCCCTCGGAAAAATGGTCCCGAATGCGGTAGCTGACTTCACGGATATCCGCCAGCGCGGAGTAATCGAGGCTGCGTCGCCAGATGAACGGATCGATTTGTTCCAGAAACGCGGCGCCCGCCTGCAGGTCTCCGGCGACCGGTCTTGCGCGGATAAAGGCCAGACGTTCCCACGCAAGGGCCTGGGATTGATAATATTGCTCGGCGGCGGACAGGGGCAGGGACGATGATGTCGAATCCGGATCGGGTCGCAGGCGCAAATCGACACGCCAGCAATAACCATGTTCTGTGCGGTCGCTCAGCAAGGTCGAAACACGGCGCACGATACGCACGGCTGCTTCGGTCGGGTCTTCGTCGCGCGTCCGTAGCGGGAGCTTTTCCGGATCGTGCAGGAATATCAGATCGATGTCGGATGAATAATTGAGTTCGCGACTGCCCAGTTTTCCCAATGCCAGCGCGATCAGCCCGGATGGTACGGCGCCACGTTCGGCGAAGGCCGCGGTAATGGCGAAATCCAGCGCCCGATCCGCATGCCTGGAAAGCGAGGCCGTTACCTGTTCCAAAGGCCATAAGCCGGCAAGATCTGCCAGCGCAACCACGAGGGCCATGCCGCCCTTCGACGCCCGCAGCGATGGGCCGGGCGATTCCGGATCCAGCCGCGCGAAGGTGGCGGCCAGTGCTGCATCCGGACCTTCATATCGAATCATTTCGAGCAGTTCTGGCTCGCGCCGAATCAGCCCGCGCAAATAGGGCGCGTGCGTTTCAGCGCGCAGAATGGCATCATCGAGGGCGTTTGCTGTCATCCGCGCGGCTCCACCGGAAAATTGTCGATCAACCGGGTCGCGCCAATGCGCGCGGCCGCCAGCAGGCGGGCGGGGCGATCCGCTTCCGCCAGCAGTTGCAAACTGTCTGCATCTGCCAGTGCAACATAATCCACGCTGGAAAATCCGGCGTTGAGAAGCGCGTTACTGGCCTGCGCCAGCACCGGCGGAACTGCATCGCCCGCCTCGATTCGCCGCTTCGCTTCCAGTAGCGCTGCCGGCAATGCCGCCGCGGCGGTGCGTTCCGTGGCGGACAAATAAGTGTTCCGGGACGACAGGGCCAGACCGTCATTATCCCGGACTGTCGGTGCGCCCAGAATGCGGACAGGCAGATTGAGGTCTGCTGCCATCCGGCGGATGATGGCGAGTTGCTGCCAGTCCTTTTCTCCGAAAATGGCGATATCCGGAAGGACCATTAACAGCAGCTTGGCAACGATTGTTGACACACCGTCGAAATGACCGGGGCGATGGGCGCCTTCCAGCGTATCGCCAATATGCGCAACCGATACGGTGGTGGCGAAGCCGGATGGGTAAACGGTTTCCGGCGCGGGCGCGAACAGCACATCGCATCCTGCCGCGCGCAATATTTCAATATCGGCGGCTTCCTGGCGCGGATAGCGGCTGAAATCCTCGTTCGGGCCAAACTGCTTCGGATTTACGAATAGCGAGGCTACGCATTTACCTGCATCGCGCAGGCCCGCTTCCACAAGCGACAAATGCCCCGCATGCAGGGCGCCCATAGTGGGAACCAGGGCGACGTTTGCTCCGTCCGCCTGCAATTTTCCCATGACTGCGCGCATTTCGCTCGCATCGCGCACTATCTCCATCATATCGGACCTTTCGCGACGATTGACGAACGGGTCGGCTTGCCGTCAAAGATGAATGGGCCGGCCCTCCCGGCCGGCCTTCGCAAGAGGCAGGGTTGCATGTCAATGAATCAGGGGGAACGCCCGCCCTCGCCAGGCACCTGGGTGATTGTGCTGGGCAATGAAAAGGGTGGTTCGGGAAAGTCGACGACCGCGGTGCACATCGCGCTGGCGCTGGCCGGCGTCGGCCTGTCCGTACGGGTGGCCGATCTGGATTACCGCCAAAAGACGACGACACGCTATCTGGAGAATCGCGCTGCCTGGGCCGCGCGGCATGGCCATGAGTTGCGGGTGCCACCCGTGGAAGTCATTGGCGAGGATGGTGGCGAGGAAGCTTTGGCGGCCTTTTTTGCCGAACCGCAGGCGCAGGTCTTGGTAGTGGACACGCCCGGGCGCGACTCGAGCGTGGCGCGCGGAGCGATCGCGCGCGCCGACACGTTGATTACCCCGATCAATGACAGTTTCATCGATTTCGATCTGCTGGGTCAGGTCGATTCGGACAGCTTCAAGGTAACGAAACCCAGTTTTTACGCCGAACTCGTGTGGAAGGCGCGGCAGATCCGCGCACGGACGGATGGCGGCACCGTTGACTGGGTTGTGTTGCGTAACCGTTTGTCGCCGCTGGAAGCGCGTAACCGCAAACGTGTGGGGGCGGCCCTGGATGAACTATCCAAACGTATCGGCTTTCGTGTCGTGCCAGGACTGTCCGAACGGGTAATTTATCGTGAGCTTTTCCCGAAGGGCCTGACGTTGCTGGATATGGAGCATCTGCCCGAGGCGACCGTGAGCCACGTGGCGGCGCGCGGTGAGCTGCGCGAGCTGATCGGCGCCCTCTCCCTGCCGTTGGCGGATATGGTGCGCGACGAGGCGGCCTGATGCTGTTGCTCGCCCTGCTCGCGGGGGCAGTTCTTGGCTGGTTATGGTGGAACGACCGCTACAGGCCGTTGCTGCGACGCTGGCTTTTACCGGCGGCGCTCGGATTGGTGGCGACATGGCTGGCGGCACGTGGCCAGTGGGCGGGTGCATTGCTGGTGGGGGCGGGGGCTCCGTTGTTAGCCAGATTACGCCCCCGACAATCAAAGGTGCGCGCGGTCGCCATAGATGAAACGGAAGCGCGGCGGATATTGGGGGTGGGGCCTGATGCGAGCCAGGAGGAAATCCGGACAGCATATCGCCGGATCATTTCGCATGTGCACCCCGACAAGGGCGGCAGTGCGGAACTGGCGCACCGGGTAAATCAGGCAAGAGACCGGCTATTGGACCCGGATAACCGGTGAACTTGTGGCTTTCCTGCCACGCCCGGATGTGGATATTAACGGTTACCGCTGGGTTCTCGCAGCATAGTTACATAGTTCGTGTCCTGAGCGGTGATTTATTGTGGTGCGGTGCACAATAATCCTTGATCTTTCCGAATCGGTGACATATTGTGCACTGCAACAAGCGAGCGGTGGGTGAGGCATCTGACGCAAGCCTGTTACGGGTGCAACTTCGGATACGCAGGTGCGAACCTTCGCCATCAGGGCTGATACCCGTGCGTTTTGGTGCAGCCGAAGGCAGTGGCGTCTCTGTCTGCGTCCGTGATTTGTCCTGAGACGCCAGAGGATCAGTAATGGGATCGACGAACAAGGTCGCGAACAGCCAGAAGCTGCTCGAAGCGGTGACCACGGAAGTAATGGAGAAAACCGTGGAGCAAACCAGAGCCAGTTACGATGCACTTAATTCCAAAGTCAGCGAAGCAGTGGAGCATATTGTGAAAACCATTTCCGATGTAACCGAATTCACCAAGGGTAATGTTGAGGCGTTTGTAGCGTCGGCCAAGGCGGCGCAAGCTGGCGCCGAAACCCTGACCACGGCGTTTGTCGAAGCGTCGCGCAAGCGCTTCGAAGACACGCAGAGTGCCTTCAAGGCCTTCACGTCGATCAAATCGCCGAACGAACTGGTGCAACTGCAAACGAACTTCGCCAAGTCGCAGTTCGATCAAGCCGTGCAATCCTGGTCGCAACTCTCGGAAGCCATGTTGAAGGTTTCCAACGAAGTGATGCAGCCGCTTTCCAGCCGCGCCGCGGTTGCAGCGGAAACGCTGAAGAAGACCACGGTCAGCGCCTGAATCTCTTTCTGAGTTAACAGCGTAAAAAGGCGGTGGAACCTCTTGAGGTTTCATCGCCTTTTTAATGTGGATAACGAGCGGCCAGCAAAAATTCCACATTTCCCTCCGGCCCGGTGATGGGGGAGGGTGTTGTGCCGGTAATTTCCCAGCCACGGGCAGACACCCAGGCGGATGCCGCGTCCACGACCCGGGTATGGACGAGCGGATCGCGCACAACGCCACCTTTTCCAACCTCATCGCGCCCGGCTTCAAACTGCGGTTTGACGAGGGCCACGAGAACAGTTCCTCTTTTTGCAAAATTCAACGGACTTTCCAGGACCTTGGAAAGGGATATGAAGCTTGCGTCGCAGGTAATGATGTCCACATCTTCCGGCACATGTGACGGGCTGAGGTTGCGGGCATTGGTTTGTTCATGGACGATGACGCGGCTGTCCTGCCGCAACTTCCACGCCAGCTGGTTGGTCCCGACATCGATGGCGTAAACGCGCGCGGCGCCGCGTTGCAGCATCACATCGGTAAAACCGCCGGTGGATGCGCCAATATCCAGCCCGACCATGTCGGTGACATCAATCTGGAAATAATCGAGCGCATGGGCGAGTTTTATGCCACCGCGCGACACCCACGGATGATCGCGACCGCGCACTGCCAACGGGGCGTCCTCCACCAGCATTTCGCCGGATTTCAGTAATTTGCGCTCGATGGTAAAGATCTGGCCCGCCATGATGAGCGCCTGCGCCCGCGCGCGGCTTTCGACCAGCCCGCGCTCCACCAGCAGCACATCCGCGCGGCGCCGCACCATCAGGCGTGCGCGCTGTCGCTTATACCGACGCTGTTATGACGCAAGGCCGTCAGCACTGTTCGCACGATGCCCGCCGCATCCAGCCCCGCTTCCGCATATTGCTTCGCCGGATTGTCATGTTCCTGGAACGTATCCGGAAGGCGCATGGTGCGGATACGCAAACCCGCATCAAGCAATCCGGTGTCGCTGGCCATGGTCAATATATGTGCACCGAAGCCGCCGATCGCGCCTTCCTCGATCGTGAGGACTACCTCGTGCGTCGCACAAAGTTTGCGAATCAGGTCTTCGTCCAGCGGCTTGGCGAAGCGCATATCAGCAACGGTAGTGGAGAGGCCCAGCGTATCCAGTTCATCGGCAGCAGCCAGACTTTCATGCAATCTCGTGCCCAGCGACAGGATCGCTACCGCCTTGCCCGAGCGGACAATGCGTCCGCGCCCGATTTCCAGCTGCTGCGGCTGGAGGGGCAGTGCGACACCGACACCCTCGCCGCGCGGATAGCGCAGCGCAATCGGGCCGCTATCGTGCCGCGCGGCGGTGTGGACCATATGCACCAGTTCAGCCTCGTCGGCGGCCGCCATCACAATCATATTGGGCAGTGAAGCGAGGTAGGTGATATCGAAGCTGCCGGCGTGGGTGCTGCCGTCGGCGCCGACCAGGCCGGCACGGTCGATGGCAAAGCGCACCGGAAGATTCTGGATTGCCACATCATGGACAACCTGGTCGTAAGCGCGTTGCAGGAACGTGGAGTAAATAGCTACAAACGGACGATAATCCTTTGCCGCCAAACCGGCAGCGAAAGTCACTGCATGCTGTTCCGCGATACCGACATCGAAGCACCGGTCGGGGAACCGGCTGGCGAACTTGTCCAATCCTGTCCCGCCCGGCATAGCTGCAGTGATCGCAACGATCCGGTCGTCTTTCTCTGCTTCTGCGATCAGGGCGCGGGCGAACACCGATGTATAGCTTGGTGGACCGGCGGGCGCTTTCTTCTGGACCCCGGTCAATACGTCAAACCGGGCGACGCCGTGATATTTGTCGGCGGCAGCTTCGGCATGGGTATAACCCTTGCCCTTTTGCGTTACCACATGGATCAGACATGGACCTTCAGCGGCATCCCGGACATTTTCCAGGATAGGTACCAGATGTTCGATATCGTGACCGTCGATCGGGCCGACATAGTAGAAGCCCAATTGTTCGAACAGCGTGCCGCCGGTCGCCAGCGTACGGACATATTCTTCGGTACGTTTGGCCGTGCGCTTCAGCGGCAGTGGCAACGCCTTGCGCGCCAATTGGCGCACGGCATCCCGCAAGCCCAGGAAGGTATTGGAGGAATATAGTCGCGCCAGATACGCTGATAGCGCGCCGACCGGCGGAGCGATCGACATATCATTGTCGTTCAGGATCACAATCAGTCGATTGCCAGCTTCGCGGGCATTGTTCATCGCCTCATACGCCATACCGGCCGACATCGCGCCATCACCGATGATAGCTACGGCCTTGTCGGGCGTGTGCGACAGTTTATTGGCGACGGCGAATCCCAGCGCCGCCGAGATCGATGTGCTGCTATGCGCCGTACCGAACGGATCATAGGGCGATTCAGATCGTTTGGTGAAACCGGATAATCCGCCGCCCTGCCGAAGCGTGCGAATGCGATTGCGGCGGCCTGTCAAAATCTTGTGCGGATATGCCTGGTGGCCGACATCCCAGACCAGCCGGTCGTCCGGCGTGTTGAAGACATAATGCAGCGCGACTGTCAGTTCGACAACACCGAGCCCGGCGCCCAGATGACCGCCGGTAACGCTCACGGCATCGATCATTTCCGCGCGTAATTCATCCGCCAACTGCCGCAACTGCGTCGGTTTCAGGCGCCGCAAATCGGCGGGAACATCGATGGTGTCCAGTAGCGGCGTTTCCGGCCGACGATAGGGCGGAGGCGGGGCCATCGCGCCATGATCTTGTTCGGTCATAGGGTTAACTAGCGCGGTTTTCTTGTCAGGAACAGGGTTTTGCAGGATGGGCGCACGTTCAGGCCTTATTCTGGCAAGCGTTGCATTGGCCAATCAATTCCACAATCGGGCGGCGTGGCAGAAAACCCTTGCCCTGCGCACGCAAGCGCAAGGCGATCATGAACGAATCATCGTCGAGATGATCGATGCGACCGCAAACTTCGCAAATGAAGAAAATGCAATCATGCGCACACGCCGGGTGGGTGTTGGCGATAAACGCGTTACGACTTTCAACCCGTTTGGCAAGATTATTCTCTACGAACAGGTCGAGGATGCGATAGATGCTGTTCGGAGCAATGCGGCGGCCAAGATGTTCGGAGAGATGATCCGCCACATCATAGGCTGAAACCGGTTCGGCGGCTTCGGATAACGTTTCGAATACCTGTCGGCGCAGCGTGGTCCATTGGACGCCTTGCGCTGTCAGCGCGGCCTCGGCAGCACGCACCAACGCCGGACTGCCGGCGGGGATATGTGTATGCATTGCCGCCATCACGGTTTCGTCCCAGCCGGAACAGCAGCGGTTTCCGGGGTTTCCGCGGCTTTGGTGGCGAGCCTGGGTGTGCTGTCTCCCGGAGTTTTGGCGATCGCTGCCGCCAGCCTCGTGCCTTGCGGGCAAGGGGCGTCACACAGAATTTTCAAACGCTCCAGATTCGCTTCCGCGCGCGGACGGGCGCCCCGGACCAGCAAGGCATTACCCTGGAGTTCAAGGGCATCGAGATTATTGGGATCGATTTGCAGCGCCTGGCGATAATAACGGACGGCCTTTCCTGAAAGGCCCTGGGCTTCGGCAACACGGGCCAGCCCGATGAAGGCGCGCCCGTTGCGCGGATCGGCGGCCAGCGCCGATTCGAAATGGTCGGTCGCCAGCGCCAGTTCGCCCCTGGCAAGATGTGCTTCGCCGGTGGCAAGCTGACTGCGCGATAGAGGCGATAGCTGGTCATCAGCCACACTACGAACCGGGGCAACTATATTCTCCCCGGAAGTTTCCGCCGTTGGGGCCGCGCCCAGGACCGCCACAGCCAGCAAGGACGCTACTGCAACCTTGCCAATTTTGGGCCACGCCATCTCAAGCATCTTCATCATTTCCCATATGTGCCGATCAGGGGCACTTTTCCATCGTTGCGACGAAAAAGCCATCACATCCCTCCCGGGCCGGTGAAAATTCAGCGCGCGCAACCTCCCGCCAATCCGGCGCCGGCAGTGCCCGCATCACCTGATCCGCGCCCTCCTCCCGCATTACGGAGCAAACCGCATAGGCCAGCCTGCCGCCGGGCCGCACCAACTGTTGGGCCAGTGCGATGAGCCTGTGCTGAACCGCGATCAACTGCTCCAGCCGCTTAGGGGTGAGCCGCCAGCGCAATTCCGGGTTACGTCGCCAGGTGCCGGTTCCAGAGCAGGGGGCATCGACAAAAACCAGATCCGCCTGGCCTGCAACGTCGGCGAGAGCCCCGGATTCGCGGTTGGGGTTGAGTAACCGGCGCTCGACCATTGCCTCAGCCCCCGAACGCGCCAGGCGCGGCCCCATCGCCGTCAGGCGGGCCCGGTCCACATCGGTTGCGAGAATACGACCCTCGCCGGCCATGGCGGCAGCCAGCGCCAGCGTTTTTCCGCCCGCGCCTGCACATAAGTCTATGACAAAGTCGCCGGGTCGCGGGTTCGCCAGCGCGACACTATGCTGGCTGGCAGCATCCTGAACCTCGATCGAGCCATTATGCATCAATGGATGATGATCGAGCGCTACCGGAGTTTCGAGGCGCAACCCGAGGGGCAGGCCAGGAATGGGTTGAGCCTGGACGGGCAGGGCCGACGCAACAGCGTCCGGATCGGCAGTCCGCAAGGAGTTGACCCGCAAATCCAGCGGCGCGCGTCCAAGCAGCGCCGTTGCCTCGTCTTGCCAGCTGGCTCCAAAGCGGCGAAGGAAGGCGGGAATCAGCCAGGCTGGGACGAGGCCGGGCGCGGCGCGCGGTTCGTCGGCGGCAGGCAATGCCGGTGCATGGGCGCTGCCATCGAACAGGGGGAGCAGTTCGGGCCGCGTGGTGGTCAGGCCCAGCAGCGCCGCCCGTCCGGAGGCTGGCAGTTCGGCGCTGTAACGGATGGCCGCGTACACCAGCTCGCGCACAGCGGCGCGGTCTTTTGAGCCTGCGTAGCGGCGGGTCGAAAAATAGCGCTGGATCAGCGTATCGGCGGCAGCCCCCCCGGTGCGGGCTGCGACGATAATAGCGTCAACAATCTCGATCGCGGCCATCAACCGCGCCGGTTCGCGCATTATTGCGTCGGATAGTTTGGCGCTTCGCGGGTGATCGTCACATTATGGACATGGCTTTCGCGCAGGCCCGCATTGGTGATCTGCACGAAGCGGGCACGGCGGCGCAATTCCTCGAGATTGGCGGCTCCCGTATAGCCCATCGCGGCTTTCACGCCGCCGACCAGCTGGTGCAGCACATCGCGCGCCGGACCCTTGAACGGCACCTGACCCTCAATTCCCTCGGGAACCAGTTTCAAATGGTCCTTGATGTCTTGCTGGAAATAACGGTCGGCCGAACCGCGCGCCATAGCGGTGACCGATCCCATGCCACGATAACTTTTGTAGGCGCGGCCCTGGTACAGGAAGGTTTCTCCCGGCGCTTCTTCGGTGCCGGCCAGCAGCGAGCCGATCATCACCGCACTGGCTCCGGCGGCAAGCGCCTTGGCGATATCCCCGGAGGTGCGCAGGCCGCCGTCGGCGATGACAGGAATGCCATGTTTCGCCGCCTCGGTAGCCGTGTCGACGATAGCAGTGAATTGCGGCACACCGACACCGGCGACAACGCGGGTGGTGCAAATGCTGCCCGGCCCGATGCCTACCTTCACGCCATCGGCGCCTGCATCGATCAGTGCCTTCGCGGCCTCTGCAGTGGCGACATTGCCAGCTATCACTTGGATATTATTGGAGATTCTTTTGATCCGGCGGACAGCTTCGCCTACCATCACCGAGTGGCCGTGCGCCGTATCGAGCATCAGCAGATCACATTCGGCATCGATCAGCGCTTCCGAGCGTTCATGGCCAAGATCGCCCACGGTGGTGGCGGCGGCGACCCGCAACCTGCCCGATGCGTCCTTCGTGGCTGCCGGATAATTGACGGCCTTTTCGATATCCTTGACGGTAATGAGGCCGACGCAGCGTTCCTGCTCGTCAACCACAAGCAGCTTTTCAATCCGCCGCTGATGCAGCAGACGTCGCGCTTCTTCCTGGGTAACGCCCGCCTTCACCGTGGCCAGATTCTGGCTTGTCATCAGCTCCCGAACAGGCTGTCTCGGGTTCTCGGCAAAGCGGACGTCACGGTTGGTAAGTATTCCGATCAGCTTGCCTGGCTGGCCGGATGGAGAGTCCTCGACGATGGGAATCCCGGAAATCTGATGCGCCGCCATCAGATCCAGAGCCTCACCCAGGGTCTGGTCGGCGGTCATGGTGATGGGGTTCACCACCATGCCACTTTCAAACCTTTTGACCTGGCGGACGGCCTGCACCTGCTCCGCAATCGTCAGATTGCGGTGCAAGACGCCAATACCACCCGCCTGCGCCATGACAATCGCCATCCCGGCCTCTGTCACCGTATCCATCGCCGCGGACAGAACGGGGATATTGAGACTGATGCCGGCGGTGATAGCTGTCGCCAGATTTGCCTGCGACGGCATCACTGCCGACTCGGCTGGCACCAGCAGCACGTCGTCAAAAGTCAGGGCCTGGCGAATTTCCATGAACGCTCCGTTTGGGGATAGAGATCTGACTCAGGCGAGATTGCCGAGCCAGGCGAGATAATATTCGGCGAGCGGTTTGCGTTGCCCGGTAACGGCCTTGAAGGCAGCTTCCGCACCGGCCTTGTCACCGGCTTGCGCCAGCGCGAATCCCATCCGGAGATTGGCCGTATCCGCATCCGCACCGCCCTTGGACAATGCTACCTTGTACATTTCCGCAGCCTTGGCGAATTGGCCATACCCCAGCAGCGCATCACCCGTGGCCAGCGCCGGACGGCCGGTTTTCGCGGCGCGCGCTTCCTTTTCGAGACCCGGGAGTGCTGCTTTATCCGAAGCGACTTTTGGTGAGATGATGCCCGAAAGCTCCTTCACCACGGGCCGACCGGCTTCCAGCGCGCCTTTCGCAATCCCTTCGTCCAGTACGGCCTTGGCTTCGCCAGGGAAGCCGCGTGCGGACGCGGTTTCAGCATATTCGATATAGTCCCGCTCGCCGGTCAGGGCGCCGTTGGCGCGCGTCAGGCGCAGGATGTCAAGATTCATCTGATCGTCGAACTTGCCGCCTTCCTTGAAGATCAGCAGCGAGTCGCGCCAGTTGGTGCTGTTGGGGTAAGCCTTCAGCAGGGCGAGGCTTGCCTGGTTGGTTTGCGCCGGAAGTTTCGCGTCATAGGCAATGGCAAGCGTGCGGCGATACCATTCTTCAGGGGCTTTCTGGCCCGCTGTTTCCTGCACCTGGATCGCCTGTTGCATTGTCTGTACAGCCTTTTCGGGCTGCTTCTGCCGGCGCTGCAACTCGGCAATCTGGGTCAACAGTTCGGTATCGTTGGGATTGGTTTGCAACAACCGTTCGAACTGCGTCAGCGCCTTGGCATAATCGTTGCGCTGCATCGCCAACGCACCGAGATTGCGGATGAACTTCTGCTCATCTTCCGGCGGAACTTGCCCGGACGCCAGCGCGCCTTCGATGGCGCGTTCGATCAGCGCGTTGTCGTTGGTCGCCACACCGGTATTCAGCCGCAGCGCGTTGATCATATAGGCATCGTCGGCGTTCTTGTTCGCAACGGCATCGGCCTGATCGAGAAATTGCAGGACTTCCGCGTGGTTGCCGGCCTGTTGCGCTTCCTGGGCCTTCACCAGCAGACCTTGCACTTCCTTCGTAAATTTGGGCGTTTTCTTCTTTTGCGCGTCTGCCGGTACCGCACTGACCATCATGGTGACAGCAACCGCCGCCATTGTTGCCCGACCGATCATACCAACCATAATCTTCCTCCTGTCCTGATGGCGGCCCGCGACCGCTGCTCCCATCCAGTTTGCACCTGAAAGATTGCGCGCCTGTGAACGTATGCGCGCCTTCGCACCCTGATCCGCTTGTCGTCAAGCCCGCGCGTGTCCCGGGGCTTGGCAGGAACGGCGGGGAGGGGCTATGTGCTGACCAATGATTTCCGACAAAATATCCGACGATCCCGGCGAAAACGACCGGGCAAGCGGTGGCGGCTCGCGTCGCCGGCGTTCGGCGGCGCGCCTTGCTGCCGTGCAGGCATTGTATCAACATGCGATGGGCAATGTGCCCACGCCGAAACTGCTGGCCGAGTTTCATGCGCACCGGCTGAACAGTGGCACCGAACCGGACGGTTACATGGAAGGTCTGGCGGAAGCAGACCGGCTTTTCTTCGATAGTCTGGTGATCGGCGTCCTGGATCGGCGGGATGAACTGGATGCGGCTATTGCCGAACGTCTGGCCCGCAACTGGACGGTCAGCCGGCTGGATCGGCTGATGCTGCAAATCCTGCGTTGCGGCGCTTTTGAATTGCTCGCGCGCAGCGATGTGCCCGCCGCGGCGGTGGTTGCCGAATATGTCGATGTGGCGGATGCCTTTTATCCGCGAGCCGAGGTCGGTTTTGTGAACGCCCTGCTCGACCGGATGGCGAAGTCCGTCCGCGGATCGGGAACCAGGCCCTGACGGGCGCGATCGAACCGCATTTTATTGCGCAGCTGCGTGCCATCGCGACGCACAAGGCGGCGCGCGGCCTGAATGATGATGCCGCCGTCTTGCCCTGGCCCACGGGTCTCGATCTGGTGGCAACCCACGATATGTTGATAGAAGGGGTGCATTTTACCCCGGATTGTCCGGCATCGGACGTGGCGTGGAAGCTGGTTGCCGTAAATCTTTCGGACCTGGCCGCGATGGGGGCGCGCCCTGTAGCCCTGTTGATGGGGGCAGGTTTTGGCGCAGGGCGAGATGCGGACTGGGCCGATGCTTTCGCCGCCGGTCTGGGACGGGTGACGGCGCATTTCGCCGTACCGCTGATTGGCGGCGACACAACGCGCAGCCTGCATGAAACGGCGCTGGCAATCACGGCGCTGGGCTCTGTGCCGCCGGGGCAAAGCCTGTCGCGCGCAGGCGGCCAGCCAGGGGATGATCTGTGGGTCAGTGGGACGATAGGCGATGCGGGCCTGGGGCTGGACCTGCTGCTCGGTCGCCGCGCGACCACGGACGCGGCCCTTCATCGCAAACTCATCGGGTGCTACAGACGGCCCATGCCGCGCGTGCAAACCGGCCTGGCGCTGCGCGGTCTCGCGAGTGCCGCGATGGATGTGTCCGATGGCTTGCTGATCGACGCGCGGCGACTGGCGGCGGCCAGCGGTTGTGCTGCGGAAATCGAACTTGCCGCCGTGCCGGTGAGTGCGGTGGCGCAAGGCTTGCTGGGTGCGCCGACCATGGCGGAGCGTACGCATCTTGCCACCAGCGGCGATGATTACGAACTGTTGTTCGCGGCGCCGTCGTCCGCACGGGCGCGGATAAGGGCCGCCGCCGGGGTGGCGGTGACACGCATCGGGAGACTGACGGAGGGGGATGGCGAAGTGCGGCTGGTCGATGCACCGACGCCTGAAAATCTCGGATATGAACATCTGTAGAATTAACAGAGGTTTTGCCGCGCAAGATATTCGCGACGAATAGTTGCAACGGCTGCTGTAATCGTTCAGCATGGGCGCAATCGACAGACTAGGGGCCGGGAGGGGCCGGTCTGGCGGAGGATAAATGACCCGGGAGAGGGGGGCGTATGGACTTTGTTCTGATTGCGCTGTTGTGCGGCCTTGCGGCCGTTATCTATGGCATATTCACCACCAGATCCGTGCTGGCGGCCCCGGCGGGGAACGCGCGCATGCAGGAAATCGCGGCCGCGATCCAGGAGGGGGCGCAGGCCTATCTGGCGCGGCAATATGGGGCCATCGCCATCGTCGGCGTGATCGTCGCGGCGCTGGTCGGCTGGTTTCTCGGCCTGTATCCGGCGATTGCCTTTCTGATCGGGGCAATCCTGTCCGGCTTGACGGGCTTCATCGGCATGAATGTGTCGGTACGCGCCAATGTCCGCACGGCGGAAGCAGCGCGCCATGGCTTGCAGGCCGGATTGTCGCTGGCGTTCCGCGCGGGCGCAGTAACAGGTCTGCTGGTCGCGGGCCTCGCGCTGCTGGCCATTGCCGGTTACTATCGGTTCCTTACGATGAGCGGCTATGCGCCCTTCGACCGGGTGGTGATCGACAGCCTGGTGGCATTGTCGTTCGGTGCATCGCTGATCTCTATCTTCGCGCGTCTGGGCGGTGGAATTTTCACCAAGGCGGCCGATGTCGGCGCGGATCTGGTCGGCAAGGTGGAGGCGGGGATTCCCGAAGACGATCCGCGCAACCCGGCGGTGATAGCGGACAATGTCGGCGACAATGTCGGCGATTGCGCCGGCATGGCGGCGGATTTGTTCGAAACCTATGTCGTTACAATCGGCGCAACCATGGTGCTGACGGCGCTGCTGGTGAGCAGCGAATATGTCACCAGCCTGATGACCCTTCCGCTGCTGGCAGGCGGCGTCTGTATCCTCGCGTCCATCGTCGGCACCTTCTTCGTGCGGCTGGGATCATCCCGGAACATCATGGGCGCGCTGTACAAGGGCTTCCTGGTGACCGTGGTTCTGGCGGTTCCGTTGCTGGCGCTGGCCACCTGGCTGGTATTTCCCGATTTGAATATCGTGCTGGGTGAGGTGGGAGGCCGGGGTTTCACCGCCATGGACCTGTTCTGGAGCATGATGGTCGGGCTGGCCGTCACGGTGCTGATCGTATGGATCACCGAATATTATACCAGCACCCGTTATCGCCCGGTGCGCTCCATCGCCGCCGCGTCCGTCACCGGACATGGAACCAATGTTATCCAGGGGCTGGCCGTGTCGATGGAATCGACGGCGATGCCCGTAGTGGTCATTTGCGTCGGCATGCTCGTATCGCACACCCTGGCGGGGGTGATCGGCATCGGCTTCGCGGCGACGGCGATGCTGGCGCTTTCCGGCATGGTCGTGGCGCTGGACGCCTATGGTCCTGTTACCGATAATGCAGGTGGCATTGCGGAAATGGCCGGCCTGGACGCCGAAGTGCGGGAGCGTACCGATGCGCTGGACGCCGTCGGCAATACCACCAAGGCTGTCACCAAAGGTTTCGCTATCGGTTCGGCGGGGCTGGCGGCGCTGGTGCTGTTCGGCGCCTATACCACCGATCTCGCGAAATTTTTCACGGAGGTGCCGGTCGATTTCACCTTGTCCAACCCTTATGTGGTTGTGGGCCTGCTGCTGGGGGCGCTGTTGCCCTATATTTTCGGTGCGCTGGCGATGACCGCGGTGGGCCGGGCCGCGGGCGAGGTGGTCGAGGAAGTGCGGTCGCAATTCCGCAATAACCCCGGCATCATGAATGGTACCTCGCGCCCGGATTACGGGCGAACCGTCGGCCTGGTTACCAGAGCGGCCATTCGTGAGATGATCGTGCCGTCCCTGCTGCCGGTGCTGGCGCCCATTCTCGTTTACTTCCTGATCGAGTGGGTAGCCGGACAGGCCAATGCCTTTGCAGCCCTGGGCGCGTTGTTGCTCGGCGTAATCGTCGGCGGCATTTTCGTCGCTATCTCGATGACGAGCGGAGGGGGCGCCTGGGATAACGCCAAAAAATATATCGAGGACGGTCATTATGGCGGCAAGGGATCGGATGCGCACAAGGCGGCCGTAACCGGCGATACGGTCGGCGATCCTTACAAGGACACTGCCGGTCCGGCGGTCAATCCGATGATCAAGATCACCAATATCGTCGCCCTGCTGTTGCTGGCGGCGCTGGGGGGATAAACAGGGAAGGGCGGGACTTCAAAACCCGCCCTCTCTTATTGTCCGCCGGGGGCAGCACCCACCTGACCGATATTGCCGAACAGATCCTGCAACAGCCCTGCTTCACGGCCCATCGTGCGGGTCTTGTCGGAATTTGGCGAGATATCCACTACCTGCTCCAGCCCGCGCTGATCCACGCTGGCCACATTGCCGTCCGGGTTGAAACGAACGACCAGCAGCGTTTGCTCCTCCGGGTTTGGCCGCAGGAACGCCAGCTGCTCGGTGGTGCGGGAAATATAATACCAGGTGTTGTCGTCCCAGTTGGCGACCATCGTGGGCCGCCCCAGGGTTTTGGTGACGGATTCCTTGTTATCCACCCCGGGTTGCACCGATGCGACCAGTTCCTCGTCGACAATATAGCCCTGCGTATTGGTGACGCGCGAACAGGCGGTTGAAGACAGGATCAGGCCGATAGCAAGAGCAAGTGCAGATGTGCGCGTAAACAGCATGTGGCGCGAAACTCCGGTATGGCGCCGGTACGGCTTGCGGCCCGGCCATTCTCTCGCCATATGCGGGAGCCTGACGCCTGACGCAAGGCGGGGCGGAAGAGTCCGCCGCATAACCTTGATAGCGACGAATTGGCAATGTCTTTCCTGAAACGCCTGATCACCCCGAAAACGCCGCCCCTCACGACGCTGTGGAACCGCATCGCCGCCACCGCGCGCGAGGAACATTGGTATCTGCGCCACGCCGTGCCTGACACGATCGATGGCCGATTCGATATGGTGACGCTCGTTATGGCGCTGGTGCTGCTGCGGCTGGAGCGCGAAGGCCGGGCACAGGAAAATATCTGGCTGACCGAGCGTTTCGTGGACGATATGGACGGGTCGTTACGGGAGATCGGCATCAGCGACCAGGTGATGGGCAAGCATGTCGGCAACATGGTCGGCGCACTGGGCGGCAGGCTGGGAGCCTATCGCGATGCGCTGGCGGCTGAAGATGTTTCCCCCGCGCTGGCGGCGGCGCTGGAACGCAATGTCTATCGTGGCGACGACAAATATCTGTCTGCGCCGGATCTGGCGGAAGCAGCCCTGGTACTGAACGCCCGCATCGAAACCGCGCCAATCGATCGTCTGCTTGCCGGAGAGTTTTGATGGACTCGCCCGAATTCAGCTTCCTGATCGCGCCCGACCGGCTGACGGCGACGGCGTCGCCTTATGATCTCGTCGCCGGAGAGGCGGCTCGGGAGGCTCTTGCGAAGCGATTCGATCTGTTATCGCTCGACCGGCTGGAAGCGCATCTGCTGGTGCGGCGGATGGCGCGCGGCGTGGAGGTGAATGGGCATCTCGAAGCGGACGCCGTGCAGGCTTGCGTCATCTCTGGCGCGCCGGTGCCGGCGCATATATCGGCGCCGGTGCATTTGCGGTTCGAACGCATGACTGAAGCCGGCGGCGAAATGGAACTGGATGCGGGTGAACTGGATATACTGCCCATCGGCCCCGAAGGCATCGATCTGGGAGAAGCCATCGCGGAATCGCTGGCGCTGGAACTGCCCGAATGGCCGCGCGCCGATGACGAAACCGTGGCTGCTGCGCGGGGGTTATTGATGAGCGAGGAGCAGGCCGACGCACAGATACGCGCCGACCGCATGGCGCAAAGCCCCTTCGCCGGGCTGAAGCGATCGGAATAAAGCGTCAGAAATCGACGCAAATTCCCTTTGATTCCCAATCTCCGAAACGTACGGGCTCCAGGCCTCTGGGGCCACCGACCTCATCCGTTGCCGCGTTGGCGGCGGCCAGATGATAGCCGCCGGCATCCAGCCGGATGCGTTTCTCATCGACAAGCCCTGAGAGAATAGTGTCAACATCCGGATGATAGCCGCGCGCCGCGAGCCGCTCTGCGATGCCCGCAGCATCAAGGCCGGGATATTGCGCTATCATCGCGACGATACGGGGAGCATGGTTCATGCAGAAAAGCATAGCCACGAATCCTTGCCCGTTGCAATTTGCCGCATAATCGCCATTTCAAGCCACGATGAATCGCACACGTACTTTTATGCTGATGGCGGCGCTGATCGCGCTGTTCATGCTCGTTGGATATTTGCTCGCCGGGACAGGCGGGATGCTCATCGCGCTGCTGGTTGGCGGCGGGATGAATATCTTCGCTTACTGGAACTCCGACAAGCTGGTGTTGCGCATGCACGATGCCCAGGAAGTCGGGCCTGGGCATCCGCTGCACCGCATTGTTGCGCCACTGGCGCAAAAGGCCGGGCTGCCGATGCCGCGCGTCTATCTGGTCGATCAGCCGCAACCCAATGCATTCGCCACCGGACGTAACCCGGAAAATGCCGCGGTCGCCGCCACCACCGGCCTGATGCGGATGCTGGATCATGACGAAATCGCCGCTGTCATGGCGCACGAGCTGGCGCATATCCAGAACCGCGATACGCTGGTGATGACGATGACGGCGACGATTGCCGGAGCCATTTCGATGCTTGGCACGATGGCGCTGTTTACCGGCGGCAGTAGCGAAAATCGTCCCAATCCGATTGTCGCGATTGCAGCGATGGTACTTGCCCCGATGGCGGCGGCGCTGGTGCAGATGGCGATTTCGCGTACGCGCGAATATGGCGCGGATGCACGCGGCGCGGAGATCTGCGGCCAGCCGCACAAACTGGCCTCGGCGCTGGCGCGCTTGCATGATTCGGCGCAACATATTCCCAACCCGGTGGCGGAACGGAATCCGGCGGCGGCCTCCCTTTACATTGTCAGCCCCGGCATGGGCGGCGTGCGGGACAATCTATTCTCCACCCACCCGGCAGCGGAAAATCGTATCGCGGCGCTGGAAGCCATGGAGCCGGCGGCATCGACTCCGCGCCGTCCCAGTGCGCTGGGTCTGAAATCTTCGGCGTCTCGCGCCAATCCCTGGCGTCAGGGATGAAGGTGCAAACTGGCCGGCCACCGCAAGGGGTGGCGGCGCGTTCGGCGGCAGTGCGGCTGCTGCATGGCGTGACGGTTTTGGGGCGGCCGCTCGACCAGAGTTTCGGCCAGGCCGCAAGCGGACTTTCCGGGCCGGATCGGGCGTTGGCGCGGGCGCTGGTATCCCTCAGCTTACGTAATCTGGCCGGGCTGGACCAGTTGATCGACAGC
The DNA here is from genome assembly GCA_041675905.1 of Sphingomonadaceae bacterium. GTDB lineage: Bacteria > Pseudomonadota > Alphaproteobacteria > Sphingomonadales > Sphingomonadaceae > Sandaracinobacteroides. Next base: position 28,191 of record JBAYSX010000010.1, read on the forward strand.
GCCTGTTCGCGCCCTCTTCCGCCAGATGCGCGGGCACGACAGGCCCTGCGTATAGCGCTGACCGGAAGGCTGCTGCTCGACACGCCGCCCCATGCGGTGATCGCGACCATCCTGCCGCTATTGGAAGGCGGGCCACGGCGGCTGGTACATGGTGTGCTGTCCACGCTGTTCCGCCAGGATGCCCTGCTGCCACCACCGGCGGTACCGGAGCCGTTCGCTACCCGCTGGCGGGAAGCCTGGGGCGAGGAAGCCGTCGAGGCCGCCGGGCGTATGCTGGCCGCGGTGCCACCTACGGATTTATGTATCGCAAAACCCGAAGATACCCACCGCTGGGCGGAACAGTTCGGAGGACGATCGCTGTTTCCGGGCCATGTGCGGCTCGCCGGTTCGCAGGCGGTGCCGGAATTGACGGGATTCGCGGATGGGAGCTGGTGGGTGCAGGATATCGCGGCGCAATTACCGGCGCGGCTGCTGGGCGATATCCGTGACGCGCGGGTATTGGACTTATGCGCGGCCCCCGGCGGCAAGACGATGCAGCTTGCTGCAGCAGGTGCTCAGGTGACGGCGGTGGATATTTCGCGGCGGCGCATGCAGCGGCTGACGGAGAATCTGGAACGTACCGGCCTGCAGGCTGAAACCATCGTAGCTGATGCGCTGACGTGGCAGCCTGATTCGCCCTTCGATGCCATTTTGCTGGATGCGCCCTGTTCGGCGACCGGCACATTTCGCCGCCATCCCGATGTCCTTTGGCTGAAGGCGGCAATGGATCTCGCACCGCTGGTGGAATTGCAACAGCAGTTGCTGACCCGGGCCGCCGCCTGGCTGCGTCCTGGTGGCCGGCTGGTAGCGGCGGTTTGTTCGCTGGAACCGGAAGAGGGTGAGGAGAGGCCAGCGCCGCCGGGGCTTCTGGACGATCCGATCAGCTCCGACGAGTTACCCGGTAGCCTGGAGCCCAATGCGGTCGGCCACGTCCGTACGCTACCCGGCCTGTGGGAAGCCGAAGGCGGTACGGACGGTTTTCATATCGCGCGCTATCGTATGCGATAGCGTTTACCGGCAGCGGGCGTTGCCCTTGTCCACTTCCTTGCCGATGATCGCGCCCAGCGTGCCGCCGATGACGCTGCCGAGCACCTTGTCACCATGTCCGGCGACGACATTACCCAGCGTACCGCCAGCCAGCGCGCCGACGATCAGGCCGGTGGTACCGTCATCGCGGCGGCAATTGATGCGGCCATCGCGACCCCACCAGTAGCGGCCGTTGTTATAGCTCGCATTGTTGTAACGCCCGTTGTTGTAACGAACATTGTCGTAGCGGCGGTTATCGTAGCGGTAGCCTGGTCGATAATCGCGATTATCGCGGGCGGCGGCACGATAGCCGCGCTCATATGCGCGACTTTCTTTCTTGTTATACTTGCGCTTGTCGTAACCGCGATCATGACCGTGCCAGCCGCGATTATAGCGCCGATCTGAATCGGCGGTGGCAGCCGTAGACGAAAGCAACAGCGCGACCGCTGCCGCCGCCGCCGCAAAACTGGTCCGAATCGTCATCATTGTCACTTCCTTCCACGAGGGGTTTATACAATGCTACTTTGCCAAAGGCGGCTGACGCGATACTGAAGGCCAAATTCATCCATTATTAACACCCGGTCCATAGGAAAAAACATGCGCGTTTTCCGGCTTTTTGCTGTGCTTGCATTGCTTATCTTTGCCGGCGTTGGCCTGAAACGTCTCTATGCATCATGGCCGCCGATTTATACGGGCGAGGCTGTGGAAGTGAGAGTTCGTTCGTCTGCAATTCCGCTCGATTCATCCGACCCCGCCCGCACGCGCGTAGGCCGGCTGGAATATCGCGGCGGCGTAGTGATCAAGGCAGATGACAGGCATATCGGCGGCTTGTCCGACATGTTGTGGGACGCGGAGTGCGGGCGTTTTCTGACGGTGAGCGATACGGGCCTGTGGGTCGTTATCGAGCCGGAGGAGCGGGAAGGGTGGTTGACCGGTGTATCCCGTATGTGGATGGCCGCGATTCGCGATACCGGGGGCCAGCCGACGGAGCGCAAGCGGGATGCGGACGCTGAAGGCCTGATGCGGAGCGCGCCGGATGAGTTGCTGGTCTGGTTCGAGCAGGACCATCGCGCCCGTCGTTACACCGGCGTGTCCGCCTGCCGTCCCGAAAGCCTGAACAGCGCTGCCCGGGATGAACTGCGACCACCGGAAATGCAGGCCTGGCCGAAAAATGGTGGCGCCGAAGCAGTGGCCATGCAGGGCGACGACATGCTGATCCTGTCGGAAGCCCATGAGGTGGCAGGCGGAACCGATGCATTGGCGATTGCGCCGGATGGCAGCACCCGCCAGTTCGTATATACGGCACCCGGGGACACCAGCCCCACCGCGATGGCGGCAATGGACGCGGACAATTCCGCCGCCCCGATGCTGATCCTGCACCGGCATTTTTCACTGTTGCAAGGGGTCAGCGCCGTGCTGGGCCTGGCGCACATCGATGCGGATTCAGGCGAACCGGTACAGCCGGAAATCCTCGGGGAGTTCCGGTCGCCGGTGGCTGTCGACAATTTCGAGGCCCTGGCGGTGCGCCCGGAGGGCGACCGCCGCTTCATCTATCTGCTGTCGGATGATAATTTCAATCCGTTCCAGCAGACTCTGTTGTTGAAGTTTGAATTATTGCCCGAATAATCAGGCGGAAACTTCGGCCTGCGCTTTTTTCGCCACTTCGCGCTTCAGGCGGCGGGCGCGCAGGCTGAGATTTTCGTCCCGGGTCTTCAGAAGCCAGTGATCCAGACCCCCAACATGCTCGACCGACCGAATGCCATGCGCCGACACCTTCAGGCGTACCGAGCGGCCAAGGCTGTCGGAGATCAGCGTCACATTCTGCAAATTGGGCAGGAAGGTGCGCTTGGTCTTGTTGTTGGCGTGGCTGACATTATGGCCGACCTGCCGACCCTTGCCGGTGAGTTCGCAAACGCGCGACATTACCCAATTCCTCGAATGCTTTGACAACAGAAACAAACCGGCCCCGCCACATCGCGAACACCGAAAACGAACGACGCCCATAGCCTCCGCCGCGCGCAACGTCAAGAAGTTGCCGCTATGCCACAGTCACCCGATCTCCTCGCGCGGGGTGGACCGGCACGCATCGGCATGCCATGAAGTGCTTGTGACTGTATATGCTATACATTGTATCGACAAGCCGATGCAGCGCGAGCTGCGGGCAGCCACGCGGGCCGAGCATCTGGCTTATGTGCAACAGGTGCATGACGATATTATCGTCGCCGGGCCCTTGCTGGACGATGATGGAGAGCCGATCGGCTCCATGTTGCTGATCGAGTTTCCGGATCGCAAATCAGCGGTGAATTTTGCCGCTAACGATCCTTATGCGCTGGCCGGCTTGTTCTCAAGCGTCGCCGTTACGGCGTGGCGGCAAACGTTTCCGATGGCTTCGCTTCCGGAGGGGGCATAGAAAAGCCCGCTTCGATCAGGGCTGCGCGGCCGGATTCTGCATCGGTAAAATGATGTGCCTGCCAGCCGGCGTTGCGCGCGGCGGCGACATTGGCAGCGTTGTCGTCGATGAACAAAGCCTCGCCGGGGCCCAGATCAAACCGTTCTTGCGCCAGGCTGAAAATGGCGGGATCCGGCTTGATAAGCCGCTCAACGCCCGACACGACAATGTACTGAAACAAATCGAATATTGGCGCTGTCGGTCGGAATATTTCCCAAAACTCCGCCGAAAAATTGGTGATCGCAAACAGTGGCACATCGGCGGCATCCAGCGCTTCCACCAGCGCAAGGCTGCCGGGAATCGGATGCGGGATGGTTTCCAGCCAGCGCGGGCCATAAACTTCGATCAGCGCCCGTTCTTCGGGAAATTCCGCAATCAATTCGGCAGAAGTTTCCGCAAAGGGCCGACCGGCATCATGCTGGAAATGCCAGGTACGGGTAACAACATTTTCCAGAAACCAGTCCAGCCGGGACGGATCGGGGATCAGCTTTTCATAGAGAAAACGCGGATCCCAATCGTAAAGCACATGTCCGACATCCCAGACGACCGCCTTCGGACGCATGGAAATGGCCGCTATTCAGCCCTGGCGCGCCTTGAAACGGCGGTTGGTCTTGTTGATGACATAGGTGCGACCGCGACGACGGATCACGCGGTTATCGCGATGGCGGCCCTTCAGCGACTTCAGGCTGTTACGGATCTTCATGACTACCCCGGAGAACAGAATATGAACCCACAATGTGGAAAGGGCGTCAACTAACGTCAGATGCTGCTTAAGTCAATCCACATGCGCCATACTTTGCACCGCGCCTTCCGGCTGCTAGGCGGAATGAACCATGGGGATTTTGATCAGCAGCAGCTTCGATTCGGGCAATATCGTGGTGCGCGAACAGCCGGCACCGGGGCATTTTCGCCTGGAAATCGAACGCGACGCCGACGGGAAATTTTTCCAATGGTTTCATTTCCGTGTGTCGGGTGCGCGCGGACAACGCGTTGTGCTGGATATTATCGGGCTGGAGGGGTCGGCATATCCTGGCGGCTGGCCAGGATATCGCGCCCGAGGCTCGGCGGATCGACAGACCTGGATGCAGCTGGATACGGACTATGACCGCAGCGTCGATGGCGGCACGCTGCGCATCGTTACCGTGCCGCAAAGCGATTTCTTCTGGGTTGCCTATTTCGCGCCCTATTCGATGGAGCGGCACCATGATCTGGTGGCGCGGTCCGCGCTCACGCCTGGGGTCTCCGCCCGTATGCTCGGCCTGTCGCTGGATGGGCAGCCGATTGATTGCCTGTCGATGGGGGAAGGGCCGCTTCAATGCTGGCTCTATGCGCGTCAGCATCCAGGCGAGAGCATGGCGGAATGGTGGATGGATGGCGCCCTGGCCGAACTGACCGATCCGGCATCGGGCATCGCGCGGGGACTGCGGGCGAAGGCGCGGCTGCATCTGGTGCCAAATGTCAATCCGGACGGTTCCCGCCGCGGCTATTTGCGGACGAACGCAGCGGGTGCGAATCTGAATCGCGAATGGGCGAATCCGACTCCTGAGCGGTCGCCGGAAGTGCTCGCGCTGCGCAACGCGATGGATGAAACCGGGGTCGATTTTGCGCTGGACGTGCATGGGGACGAGGCTATCCCGCATAATTTCATCGCCGGATTCGAGGGTATTCCGGGAATCACCACCGAACAATCGGCACGCTATGCCCGTTTCAAGGACCGGCTTCTGGTGCATTCGCCGGACTTCCAGGCGAAAATCGGCTATCCGGTTCCAGCACCAGGTGGTGCAAATCTGGCCATGTCCACCAATCAGTTGGCGCACCGCTTCGGTTGCGTGGCGGCGACGCTGGAGATGCCATTCAAGGATGCCAATGATCTGCCTGAACCGTACGCCGGCTGGTCGCCCGCACGGTCACGGCGACTGGCGGTCGCCAGCCTGCATGCGCTTTACGATATTATAGACGAACTGCGTTGAAAGGGGCCAAATGTCACAACTTATCCTGATCCGTCATGGTCAGTCGGAATGGAATTTGCAAAATCGCTTCACCGGCTGGTGGGATGTCGATCTGAGCGAACGCGGCGAATCGGAAGCGCGCGCGGCCGGAAAAGCGTTGAAAGAAGCCGGTTATAATTTCGATCTCGGCATGACTTCCGTGCAAACGCGCGCCATTCGCACACTGAACATTGTGCTGGAAGAGATGGGCCAGCTGTGGATTCCGGTTGTCCGGGACTGGCGCTTCAACGAGCGGCATTATGGTGGACTGACCGGGCTGGACAAGGCCGAGACCGCCGCCAAACATGGCGATGCACAGGTCAAGATCTGGCGGCGTTCTTTCGATGTGCCGCCACCGCCGCAGGAGAAAGGCAGCGAGTTCGACGTTTCCGGAGATCGCCGCTATGCGGGCGTTGCCGTGCCGCAAGCCGAGAGCCTGAAAGACACGATCGCCCGGGTGCTGCCTGCTTATGAAGAGCTGGTCGTACCGCAGTTGCGCGCCGGCAAGCAGGTGGTGATAGCGGCGCATGGCAATTCGCTGCGGGCCCTGGTGAAGCATTTGTCGGGCATTTCCGACAGCGATATCGTGGAGTTCGAAATCCCCACCGGACGTCCGATCGTCTATACGCTGGACAAGGATCTGAAGGCGACGGACCGGCGCTATATTGACGAATAAACGCCGGATCGGGGGCATTCGGCTTGCAAGGTTCCGCCGCGGGCGCTAGTTCGCGTCTTTTTTCGCGGAAAGGTCTGGGCGGTGAGCCAGCCCCTGGTCGGTGTTATCATGGGAAGCGTCTCGGATTGGGAGACGATGCGTCACGCCGCCGAAACGCTGGCGGCGTTGCAGGTTCCCCATGAAGTAAAGATCGTTTCCGCGCACCGGACCCCCCGGCGGCTGGTTGCCTATGCCGAGACAGCGGCGAAGCGGGGCCTGCGCGTGGTAATTGCCGGTGCCGGTGGCGCTGCGCATTTGCCGGGCATGACCGCCAGCCTTACCGCCTTGCCGGTGTTGGGCGTGCCGGTTGAATCCAAAGCGCTGTCTGGCATGGATTCGCTTTTGTCGATTGTGCAGATGCCGGCGGGCGTGCCGGTCGGCACCCTGGCGATCGGACGGGCCGGTGCGGTCAATGCCGCATTACTCGCGGCCGCGATGCTGGCGACGACCGACGATGCGCTCGCAGCGCGGCTGACCACCTGGCGGCAGCAACAGACGGACGCCGTCGCCGACGCCCCGCCCGAAGCATGACGGCAGTGATTCCTCCCGGTAGTACGATTGGCGTACTCGGCGGTGGCCAGTTGGGGCGCATGCTGGCCATCGCGGCGGCGCAGCTTGGCTATCATGTGCATATTTATGCGCCGGAGGCTGAACTGGTCGCTGGCGAGGTGGCAGGCAAGCTCACGCGAGCGGCATGGGACGATCAGGCGGCGCTGGCCCATTTCGCCGACGCTTGCGATGTGATTACCTACGAGTTCGAGAATATTCCGGCGAAAACAATCGCATTTCTCGAATCGGCACGTCCGGTAAGGCCCGGGCTCGCGCCACTGGATGTCGGGCAGGATCGACTGTCGGAGAAGCAGTTTGTCGAATCGCTTGGGGGCATAACCGCGCCATATCGCGCGGTAGAGAATCTCGATGATTTGCTGGCCGGGCTTGATGCGCTGGGTGTGCCGGCAATCCTGAAAACGCGGCGTTTCGGCTATGATGGCAAGGGGCAGGTGCGCATTACCGATCGCCAGCACGCAGCCGAAGCGCTGGGGGCGCTTGGCGGAAAAGGCCTGCTGCTGGAAGGTCTGGTGCGTTTTCCGGCCGAATTTTCCGTTGTGATGGCTCGGGCTGAAGATGGTCGAACGATCGCCTGGCCCGCCTGTCAGAATCGCCATGACGACGGCATACTGGCGGAAACTATTGTGCCGGCGGTTGCCATCGACCCGGCGCATGTCGCCATCGCCACAGCGCTCGTTACGCGCATGGCTAACGAGCTTTCCTATGTCGGTGTGCTGGCCTGTGAATTTTTTGCTACCGCTTCGGGGCCGGTTTTCAATGAAATGGCTCCGCGCGTCCACAACAGCGGTCACTGGACCATCGAGGGCGCGCGGACATCGCAGTTCGAACAGCATATTCGCGCCATTTGCGGGCTGCCTTTCGGCGCGGTTGAGCTAACCGCCCCACATGTCGTCATGCGTAATTTACTGGGCGACGCGGTGGATGATTGGGCCAGCCTGCTGGCCGATCCACGCGCGCACCTGCATCTTTATGGTAAATCCGATGCCTTGCCGGGGCGCAAGATGGGGCATGTAACGATCATCGGCGCATAAAGCGCGGGGGCACTGCCTGCCTATCCTTCCAGCGCTTCGGAGAGGATCGCCGCCAGCCGTCCTTGCTCGGAGGACAGCAGCGCAGGGGTCAACGGACTATCGCCAGCCGGATCAATTCGCCGTAGCAAGGCATCGAAACCGACCGTATATCGGCGGGCCGCGTCGGCGAAGCTGCTATCATTGCCCAGCAATTGCTGCAATTCGCGGCGTTCGCGGCGCTCCAGCAAGGCGACGGCGCGGCGGTTGAACATACCACGCTCACCTTTTCGCCACGCATGCCAGTCGGCGTCACTCATCGGCTTGTCGAGGGCGGTCGAGATGGCGATGGCATCGCTGGAAAGGCGGTCAGCCAGCAATTGCGCCGCCGACAATATTTCCTGACGCGCGCTTGTTTCGACTTCAGCGATGCGTTCCATCGTGCGCGCGTCGAGAAGTTTCAACGTCGACGCAAGCGCGGACATGCTGGCGGCGGTGCGTTCGGCGGCATGGCGGGCGGCGTCGGATGCCGATTCGGCGGCGGCGGCGGCTTCCCGCGCCTGTTGAGCAATAGGTTCGGCGAAACTCTGCTTCATGGCGGCGGTGGCGGTTTCGGACAGGCTGTCACGCGCTGCGTCGATCACGCCATCAAGCGTGGTGCGAACGGTTGTGGCCGTCTGGCTGGCGACATCGCGCACCCGGGACATCGCATCGACCAGCCGGGTTGCGGCGGCCAGCGACGTGCTGTCGGTCTGCTGTTCGACTTCGGCGATCAGTTCGCGCGCATGGTTGAGTTCGACGACCAGCATCTGGCCGGCTGCTGCAATATTGTCGCGCTGTTGGGCGAAGACAGCAACGGCGGTATCCAGCGCGGCGCGCCCTTCTGCTATCGGCGTCAGCAACCCTTCGGCGCGCGCATGCGCCTGATCGACGGCGTCGATCAGGCGGCTGATTTCGCCGGTAATTTTGCCCGCGGCACTGGCGGCGGCGATGCTGCGTTCGGGCAGCAGTTCGCCCAGTGCCATTACCGCCTCGGCGGCGGAATCCTGCAGCAGATGGGTGGAAGTCGCCATCTCCTCGAGTTGCATCTTCGCGGCCTTGAGGGGAACGGATAGGCCATCGATACCGCCATTCACCTCGGCGATGCGGGTTGAAAGCCGTTCGAGCGCCGCCATACTCGTGGTTTCACTATGCCGGATACGGGCGTCGATCAGGTGGAACGAGCGTTCGGCAGTTGCGGCCAGATGTTCGGTTTGCTGCCCGTGATTCGCCAGTTTTTGCTCGAAACCATCGGCGGCGGCCAGCATCGCGTCGAGCCGCTGGCTGATTTCACGCGCCGTATCGCCGCCCAGCCGGTCCAGTCGCGAACGCGCCTCGGCGATGGTGGTGGACAGGGATTCCGCCTGGCCCTGCACCAGCTGGCGGATGCTGGTGGCGGCATTCTCATTGATCTCGAACAGTGAATCGGCTTCGGATCGCAAGGTACGCATCGCCGTTTCGCTCGCGGCACGGGTCTGGGCGGCGCGAGCATCCAGTGCATTCAGCGACTCGGTCAGCTGGTGGGTAATCGAAGCACCGGTTGCCCCCAGCGATTCAGCGCCATGTTCGAGGGAGTTGCGCGATTCCTCGAGCCGCGCGAGATGCGAATCGACTGCCTCGCCAATCTCCTCCAGCGTTTTGGGCAAACGCGCTGACGCATCCGTGGCGGTGGGAATCAGGCTGGCAAGCCGGTTTCCGGCGGCATTTGCAGCTTCACTTGACGCCACCAGATCAGCCAGCATTTTTCGTGCTGTGTCACCGCGTTCCTGCACCTGAGTCGCTGCTGATGCCAAAGCATCGATATCGCCAGCAAGGTGCGTGCGGAGTGCGTCAATACGGGTGGCGATACCTGCCATGCGCGACTCGGCCAGTTCCAGATCTTCGCTGCTTGCTATCACGGAACTGGTCTGTGAACGACGGCCACGCAACGACTCGGCCAGCGCAAAAAACGCCGCTGGCGGGGCGAGCGCCCCCGCCACCCACAGCAGCAGGTTGGCGGGATTGTCCAGCAGGCTGATCGGCTGCAGCAGGAACAGCCCCGCTACAAACGCTATCCAGGCGAGAGTCGCGATCGTTGCAAGAATGCGCGGAGCGCGCATTTCCCGAACTTCATCCGCCATATTTATCCCCCTGCTTGTGTGGCTGCCGTCAAGTCGCGCTCGGCCTGCCTTAGCCACCGACCGCCGACAAGGGCAAGCAGCGTCAGGGCCACAATTTCCCAGGCCCAATAGAAGATGGGTGAGCCCATCAGGCAGGCGATCCAGATGGCAAGGGTGCGGCCATTGGCGGAAAGAGGCGTCAGCATCATCATCCGGGGCGCGGCTTTTTCCCGCCAATGCGCCAGCATCTCCGCGCGCTGAGCGGGTGGTGCACTGGCCAGCATCCCGTCGAACGGGCGCGTCCGGTTGCCGAGCCAGCGTTCGCCACGATTATACAGGCGCTCAACGAACCCGCCGACATCCCGCCGTGGCGTGCTATCGAACCGCCCGGCGATGCGGCGAATATAAGTTTCCCGCCCGGCTTCGTAAAACAGGGACTGCAGAATGTGCGCGCAGCCCGAAATCACCGCCAGCCCCATCGCTGCCCAGGGGTAGGGGGAGGTTAGCGCCAGCGCGATGTTGACGGCTACAAAGGTGGTGTAATCGGCAATTCCATCTACCAGCCGCCCGAAATCAGAAGTGCGGCCAGTGGCTCGCGCCAGGGCGCCGTCCAGCCCGTCCATCACATGCCAGCCGATCATCAGCAGAAAGCCGACGGTCGCCCATAGCGGCTCGTACCAGTGCGTATAGGCAAGGGCGGCGGCAAGCCCAAGGCCAAGCCCGAAGACGCTGACGACGTTGGGGGCGATTCCGCTATGAATGGCCTTCGGCAATAGCGCCGCAGACAGCCGATGCACGACGAGTCGATTGCTCCATGGTTCTATCTCGGGAGGGCGTCCGGGCGGATTGGGCATGGGGGTCGATTCTGTTACTTTTTGGTGGGCAGCGATGGTTGCGCGGTCTCCCCCGCCTGGCAAGGCTTGGCAATGTCGGCACCGAAGCTCTAGAGGAAGCGGCACCATGTTATTTGTTGCCTTGGTGTCCTCTGGTGACGCCGAACCCGGTATGCTTCCACCCGGCCTGCAGGCCGTCGGCGGGATCACGCTTGTTGAAAGACAGGTGCGGCAAGCCTTGCGCGCGGGTGCCGCACAGGTGCTGTTGCTGGCCGCGGCGCTCCCCGAACCGGTAGAAAACCGGCTGGTGGCGGATGGGCGCGTCGTGCGCGTAGCAACCGTGCGGGATTTGGGACGACAACTGACGGACAAGACCGCGCCCTTGCTTCTGATGGCGCCAGGCACGCTGCTGGATGATCGGCTGATCCGCCAGATGGCCAGCGGAACATCCGCGCCGGCACTGATGGTCTTCTCGGGTGAATCGCCCGTGGGAGCCGAACGGCTGGACGCGCGGGATCATTGGGCGGGTCTGGCGCTGTTGCCGGCAGCGATGGTCCGGCAGGTGGCGGCCGGCCTTGGTGAATGGGAACTGGGTGCGACGCTTGTCCGCGCGGCGGTAGAAGCGGGCGCGACACGTCTGGATACTTCGACGTTCGACACCTACGCGGCCGACCGGCGGCGCAATCTGCCCTTCGTCTGGGCGCGTCCCACCGAACCCGCAAGTTGCGACTCGGCAACTGGCCTGCTGCAGGATGCAGCACAAAAGGGCTGCCTCGACTGGCCCGCGCGCTTTATTCACGCGCCGCTGGAAGACTGGCTGGTCCGCCTGCTGCTGCCGACATCTGTCACGCCCAACCGTATCACCTTGCTGACGGCGATCCTCGGCTTTGGCGCGATTGCCGCCTTTGCCGCCGGCTGGTTGTGGGTGGGCCTCGTGCTCATGCTGATCATTGGCCCGCTCGATGGCGTGGATGGGAAGCTGGCGCGCACCCGTTGCGAATTCTCCCGCTGGGGCGATCTGGAACATGTGCTGGATAAGGTCGTGGAATATGGCGCGTATATCGCCATGGGCTACTGGTTCGCCAAATTCCATGGCGTCGCTGCCTGGCTTGCGGCAGCGGGTATCATCATCTTCGCCTTGTCCGAAGCACTGAAGGGCGAGTTTTTCCGCCGCTTCACCAAACGCCAGCTGGATGATTGGGGACCATTTGAAAGACGATTTCGGCTGGTGGGCGGCCGGCGCAATACATTTTTCTGGACGCTGATCCCCTTTGCTGCCTATGGGTTGTGGTTTGAAGGGTTTTTATTCATTCTCGGCTATGCCGCGCTGACCTTTGCCGTGGCTGAGTGGCGTTTCCTCAAGGCATTGTTCGAACATGCCCGGCAAACCAACCAGCAGGTGGCGGCGAATTTTGCTGAAACCGCATATGATTTTATGCCAAAGGCAAAGCCGCTCGTGCGCGACAAAATTATGACATAATCTGCGCTCACGCGTGCGCCGTTTCGATTAAAGGTTAAAAAACACATGAATCCGATCAATATCGCCATTGCTGGAGTGGGCAATTGCGCATCGTCGCTGGTCCAGGGTCTGTCCTGGTATGCCAACGGCGGGGGGAATGAGGCCATTGGCCTGTCTTACTGGGATCTTGCCGGTTACCGTCCGAAAGATATCCGCGTGGTCGCGGCTTTCGATGTCGATGCGCGGAAAGTTGGCCAGGATGTGAATGAAGCGATTTTCGCCAAACCCAACTGCACGACCGTTTTCTGCGACCATGTCGCGCCGACCGGCATCAAGGTACAAATGGGAGCTGTGCTGGATGGCGTGGCCCCGCATATGCTGGACGCGGCGGAGAATCGCGGTTTTCGCCTGTCAGATGCGCCGGAAAGCAGCCTCAACGAGGTGATCGAGACGCTGAAGCGCACGGAAACTCATGTATTGATGAACTATCTGCCGGTTGGCAGCCAGAAAGCCACGGAATTTTATGCCGAGGCGGCCCTGCGCGCCAAAGTCGCGTTTGTGAACAATATCCCGGTGTTCATCGCTTCCAACCCGGAATGGGCGAAGCGTTTTGCCGATGCGAATGTGCCGTTGATCGGCGATGACATCAAGGCGCAGTTGGGTGCAACCATTGTGCACCGGACACTGACCGATCTGTTCGCCCGCCGCGGGGTACAACTGGACCGCACCTATCAATTGAATACCGGTGGCAACACCGATTTCCTGAATATGCAGTCGAAAGAACGGCTGGAATCAAAGAAAATCAGCAAGACTGAAGCCGTGCAATCGGTCGCCGATCACCGGCTGGACCCCGACGATATTCATGTCGGGCCGTCCGATTATGTCGCATGGCAGAACGACAACAAGGTCTGTTTCTTGCGCATGGAAGGGCGTTTGTTTGGCGGCGTGCCGATGAACATCGAACTGCGGCTGTCGGTAGAAGATAGCCCCAACTCCGCTGGCGTCGCCATCGACCTGATTCGCTGCGCCGCAGTGGCGCGGGAGCGGGGGATCGGCGGCGTCATCGAAGCTCCGGCTGCCGCTTTTTGCAAGCATCCGCCGGTCCAGCGACCCGATTCCGTAGCACACGACGCGCTTGATGCTTTTGTGCGCGGTGACAATCGCGATGGCGGTCTGACCCGGCATTGAGCCGTCATGCGGTGATTCTGGCGGCGGGCGCGGGTTCCCGCCTGGCGCCTGCGTCGCCGGACGTAAAGCCGCTGGTGGCGATCGAGGGCAAGCCGCTGCTGCGCCATGCGCTGGATGCGCTCGTGGCAGCGGGCGTTGCATCTGCAACCGTGGTTGTCGGACGGGAGGGGGATGCCGTAGCGGCAGTGGCAAGAACGGCTGCCATCCCCGTGGATTCCATCGAGAATCCGCTGTGGCATTCCACGCCCAATGGCGTCTCCTTGCTGGCCGCGCGTGAGCGGGTGCAGCCGGGAACGCTGTTGATGATGGCGGACCATCTGGTGACTCCATCTCTCATTCGCCGGCTTGTTGCCGGCGCACGCGGGGACGTGACGCTTGGGGTCGATCGCCGCCTTGGTCATCCGTGGGTGGATGAGGCTGACGTGACGCGGGTGCGTACCGACCGCGCAGGAAATATCCGCGCGCTCGGTAAAAATCTGCTGGTCTATGATGCGTATGATTGCGGCGTATTCGTGATCGGCCCGGCGCTGCTGGCTGCGCTGGACCAGCTTTCTGCGCCGTCGCTATCCGAAGGCGTGATGGCGCTGGAAACGGCGGCGACGGTCGATATTGGCGCCTCTCCATGGCTGGATGTGGACGATGCGCGCGCGCTCGCCATCGCCCATTCTGAATGGCGGCGGAAGGTGACAGGCGGAGATTAATCCGCTAGCGGCTTCCACCGTGAAGAACGCCCTGCGAATTTTTCTGACTTGCATCGGCGCGTGGTCGCTGACGACAGCGCCTGCCGTTGCCGGCCCATGGGCTGAAGCCGGAGACGCGCGTCTGCGCCAGGACGTCGAGCTATTGAAAAGCTTCGGTTATGTTCCAGGGCCAATCGACGCCTGGCCATTACCCTGGGCGCAAATCGATGCGGGGATCGATGCGGCGCGGGCCTCCGCCGGATTGTCTCCGGCGCTGATGATGGCGTTGGCGCGGCTGGAGACACTGTCCGATCGCAATCGCCAGACGTCCCGCTACATGGTGAATGGCAGTTTTACGACGGAGCCGGCGCTGGTGCGCGGTTTTGCGGCCTCCGCCCGCAACGCGGCGGATATGACGGTGACGGCATCCCATGATCTGGGTGACAGCTTGAGTATCACCTGGGGTGCGAGCTATCTGTCCGGCGGGACAGACAAGCAGCGCGCAACGCAGCAGGGTAATAAATTCTCCCCCGCGCCCAGCCATGCTGCTCTTCGTCTTGGCAATTGGGCGCTATACGGCGGCTATCCTGAAACCTGGTGGGGGCCGGGTATTGATGGCAGCATGCTGTTTTCGACCAGCGCGCGCCCGTTCCCGCGTGTCGGTATTCGCCGGTTGCGGCCCTATAGTATCGACTTTCCGGTCTTGCGCTGGCTCGGTCCGGTAACGGCCGATGCGTTCGTGGGAGTGCTGACCGAAAAGCGTGATTATAAGAACCCGGGTATCATCGGCATGCGATTCGCATTCCAGCCGACGCCTTATTTCGAGATCAGCCTCAATCGGGGGCTGATGCTATGCGGGGAAGGGCGACCCTGCGGCGCGGGGACGATATTCGACGCGCTGGTGGGTGTGGGCGACGCCGACAATACCGGCACGTTTGACGAACCGGGTAATCAGCTCGGCGGTTTCAACATGTCTTACCGCCGCCCCATCGGGAAAACCGGTCATGCGTTGCGGCTGCACTTCGATACGGTGGCGGAAGACGCCGATAACATCCTGATCGAACAGTTCGCCCGGCAGATCGGGGTCGGCTTTACCGGGCCGGCGGGCAGCGGCGGCGCAAGCTATCTGGCCGGTATCGAATATACCGACACACAGGGAGCACGTTTCCTCGGCGACTTGCAGGGCGGAAAAACCTACCCTGGCTCTATCTACAACCATTTTCTCTATCGCGATGGCTGGACATTTCGCCGTCGCCCGCTCGGCTATTCGCTGGATGGCGACACGCGCGCCTTTACCCTGCATGGCGCGGTCACCGATACGCGTAACCGCCGCTGGTATGGTTCTCTGCGCTATATCGACCTGAATCTCCACGCGATTCTGCGTTATCGTATATCTCACAGCAATGAGAAGATCGGGCTGGCCACGGGCGGAGTCGAATGGCCAACGCAATTTGGTGATTTGAAGTTCGAAGCGCGGGTGCAGAAGAATGCGCCGGACACGCCCGATTCCAAACCCTGGCGTGTGCAGGGCGAATTCGGCTGGACAAGCCGATTTTGAAAGGATTCAGGCTGGATTCAGCTGATTTGGCAAGAGTAACGCGATGATAAAGAAGCTGCTGTCAGTTCTGGCACTTCCCCTGATCGTCAGTCTCCCGGCGCTGGCGCAGGAAACGGGCGAGCCAACACCCATTACGCCGACCGTAAATCCGGCGGCCTCCCCGCCGGCAGATACTTCGCAACCGGTGCGGGATGCAGGCTATGAGATGACGGAAATCGTTGCAGCGGCCGATGATGCGCTGGGCGAGGGTTCACAGGCAGTCGCCCAGGTAATCGAAAAAGTCTTCGCGGATCTCGGCAAGCCCAACGCCTATATCGTGGGCCGGGAAGGTGGCGGCGCGCTGATTTTCGGCCTGCGTTACGGCCAGGGTACGCTACATTCGAAAATCGAGGGCGAGCGTCAGGTGCATTGGACCGGCCCGTCGCTGGGACCGGACGTCGGCGGCGATGTGTCGCGCAGTTTCACGCTGGTTTATAATTTGTACGACACCGAGGAAATTTTCCAGCGCTTCCCGGCGGTTGAGGGGCGTGCCTATCTGATCGCCGGCGTTGCGGCCAACTATCACCAGCAGGGTGATATTGTCCTTGTGCCCGTACGGCTGGGGGCTGGCTGGCGGTTGGGCGCCAATATGGGCTATCTGAAATATACAAGAAAGGGGACGATCTTCCCCTTCTGATTCCGGCAGGCTGACAAGGGGGTAATTTGACGATGGAAACGCACGGTCAGGCGGGGCGCGCCTATGCGGTGCTTGTGCTATCGCGCACGCATGCCTAAAGCCCCGGCTGACATGGCCTGTCGCTCTTCTCTTCTCGCCGCATTATCGCTTTTGGCGCTGGCGACGCCGGCTGCCGCGCAAACGGTTGTCCCGCCCGAACCCGCGCCGGCGGAATCGACCGACATGATCAACTTCGAGGCGGAGCAACTCACCTACGACGAAAACAGCGATGTGATCACTGCGTCTGGCGATGTTGTCGTTCGCCATGAAGGCGAACAGCTGATTGCCGATACGATCGTCTACAACCGCAAGGATGGGCGGGTCATGGCGTCCGGTAATGTGCAGGGTACGTCTGCGGACGGCACGCGTATTATCGCGGATGAGATGGAGGTCACGGAGTCCCTGAAGGACGGCGTCATCGAGAATGTGCTGCTGATCCTTTCAGACCGAAGTCGTCTTGCTGCGCGGACCGGTACCCGTCGCGATGGCATTTCCACGCTGGATCGCGCCGTTTATTCGCCGTGCCTCGTGGTTGACGAAGAAACCGGCTGCCCGCAAACGCCGCTGTGGGCGTTGAAGGCCGTGCGCGTCACCCATGATCCGGTGCGCCGCCGCATATCCTATCGCGATGTGCGGCTGGAAGCGCTTGGCGTGCCGATCCTGTACCTTCCCGGATTCTCGCATCCGGACAGCTACGATCATAGCCAGACGGGCATATTGTCGCCCGATGTCAGCTATTCGCGTGAACTGGGCGCGGAACTCACCATTCCCTGGTACTGGGCCATCGCACCGGACCGCGATCTCACCGCGACTGCTCATCTTTATACCGGCGTCAACCCGGTGCTGGGGGTGGAGTATCGGCAGTTGTTCGCTGGCGGTCCGATTCGCGTTGGTGGGCGGCTGACACATGCCCCGGGCGAGGTGATCGATATCGAAACGGGCGAGATCATCCGCTCCAATGCGAAACTGCGTGGCTATTTCGAGGCTAATGGCCAGCTGGAGCATGGGGAAATTCTGGGGGACGGCTGGCGATCCACTTTCGCGTCGAGGCTGACGACAGACGATAATTTCCCCGGGCGTTACCAGATCAGTCTGGATACCACGCTCCGCACCACCTACGCGCTCGAACGCTTCCAGGACAACAGCTATATCCACATCGGCGGCTGGTTTTTCCAGGGGCTGCGTGCCGGAGATCGCGCCGCCGCAACCCCTCTGGCGCTACCGCTCGTCGATGTCCGCTGGCGCCCGGAGATTGAGCCATTGGGCGGTCGCCTGATGGTCGCCGCGAATAGCCTGGGGCTGTATCGCCGCGATGGCCAGACCATGGCGCGGGCGCTGGCGTCGGCGCAGTGGGATCGCAGCTTCCTGACCGGCATGGGCCAGCGCATCACTGTAACCGGCCTGATACGTGGCGATGTCTATTCGGTGGATGACAGCCATCTGGCCGATAACATAATGTATGCCGGGCGCGATGGCTGGCGAACCCGGGTGATTCCGCTGGCCGCGATAGATATTGAATGGCCATTTGCCGGCCCACTCGGTAATGGTACGCAAACTCTCACGCCGCGCGTACAGTTTGTCGGATCGACCACGACCGCCAATAAAAGCATACCTAACGAAGATAGCCGCGCCATCGATCTGGAAGAATCCAACCTGTTCGCACTTAACCGTTTTCCAGGCTATGATCGCTGGGAAGGCGGGGCGCGCATTACTTATGGTATGGATTGGCGCTGGACGAAGCCCGGCCTTATCGTCAGCGCCCAGTTTGGCCAAAGCTATCGGCTCGATGACCAGACCGACGTATTTCCGGACGGTACCGGGCTGAATACCCGCATGTCCGATTTTGTTGGCCGGATGTCGGTGCAATGGGGCCGGCATCTCGAAGTGGTGCAACGGCTGCGGCTCGATAAAGACAGTTTCGCCATTCGCCGGCATGAAACCGACGTCATGTTCGGTGGCCGGCGTACCTATGCCAGCATTGGCTATTTGCGTTTCAACCGGAACATCAATCTCGAAGATCTGGTCGATCATGAAGAAGTGCGCGTCGGCGCGCGGATAGCGTTTGCGCGATATTGGGCCGTATTCGGCTCGGCGGTCATTGATTTGACCTCGGCGAAGGCAAACCCCGGGTCGGATCGGGATGGCTATCAGCCCATCCGCCACAGGGCGGGGCTCTTGTATGCAGATGAATGTTTCGACTTTTCAATCACATGGCGGCGGAATTATGTGGATAACCCCAACGCGCGGCGGGGCAATACGTTTCTGTTCTCGATCTCTCTGAAGAATTTGGGATAGATGGGCAAAGTTGGCCCGTCAGCGGTGAACCGTGTTGCGTCAGCGATGGTTCACCATTGTCTGGCCAGAATGACGGCAAACTCGTATAGGGTTCCGGCCAGGCCGGGACGCAATGTGGAATTTTCGCGGGATAATCAACACGCATGAACAGTTTCAGCGTTTCGACTTCGATTCTGGCAGTCAGCATGCTGCTGGCTCTTGCACCGGCGGCTGCCCAGCAACCCTCCCCGCAATATGCGGCCATCACGCCCCAGCAACGTTCGGCGGCATCCGCGCTGGATTTGCCCGAGATCACTGTGATGGGCGCGTATGACCCGAATGTCCGCAAGGCGACCGCTATTGTTAACGGCGATATCATCACCGATACGGATGTCGATCAGCGCCTGGGGCTGGTGTTGATCGCCAACCAGGGGCAGATTCCGGCGAACGAGCGCGAGATGCTGCGTTTGCAGATTTTGCGTAACCTGATCGACGAAAAATTGCAGATCCAGGAAGCCGCCCGCAAGGATGTGGTCATTTCCGATGCGGAAGTCGATCAGGTTTATGCGCGGGTTTCGACCCAGAATAACCAGTCCCCGGAAGAATTTGAGCGACTGTTACGCGCAGGCAATTCGTCTCCGGCGTCGATCCGGCAGCAAATTCGTGCCGAACTGGCATGGAGCCGGCTGCTGCGATCGCGGGTCGAGCCATTTGTCAATGTTGGTGACGAAGAGGTACAGTCTGTCATTAACCGGCTGGAGGCGTCGAAAGGACAGGAAGAGTATCGCGTTGGCGAGATTTTCCTTTCAGCCCCGCCGGAACTGCAATTGCAGGTACAACAGGAAGCCCGGCGCATCGTAGAGCAGGTGCGCGCCGGCGCAAGTTTCGTCGCCTATGCACGGCAATTCTCCGAAGCTTCAACGGCGGCGGTTGGCGGCGACCTCGGCTGGGTCCGGGCGGAACAGTTATCGCCGGCGTTGCAGCCGGTTGTCACCAGTCTGGAGCGCGGCGCGGTGTCCGATCCGGTCCTGGTGCCGGGTGGTGTCGCCATTATCGCGCTGGTCGATACGCGTCAGGTTCTGGCGTCTGATCCGGGTGACGCGCTGTTATCCCTGAAACAGTTGACCATTCCGTTACCTGCCGACATCACTGAACAGGCGGCACGGAAACTGGCGACCGACATTCAGGCGCAGACCCAGAATATGGGCGGTTGCGGCGGTGCGGACGCCGTGGCGAAAAAGCTTGGCGCGTCGGTTGTCACCAACGATCAATTGCGTCTCGGAGATCTGCCGGCGCCGTTGCAGCAGATGATGCAGACCATGCCGGTGGGCGGCTCCACCCCGGCTTTTGGCTCTGCGGCCGAGGGGTTGCGTGTGCTGGTGCTGTGCGGACGGGATGATCCGCCGGCCGGCGGTAATCTGCCATCGTTTGATGACGTCTATTCGCAAATCACCGATCAACGGGTGAACAGCGCCGCGCGGCGTTACTTGCGCGATTTGCGACGGGACGCGGTGGTCGATTATCGCTAGCACATTGGAAGGTATGGAAATGGCGGTGGGCGAAGCCATCAGGGAAGCAGACTATCCGGACGGCCCGCCTCTGGCGCCCCTTGCTGTGTCGCTGGGAGATCCGGCTGGAATTGGACCCGAAGTCATTGCAAAGGCATGGGCGATCCGGCGTGCGCACAGACTGCATCCCTTTTTCGCGATTGGCGACCGCCGTAGTATCACGGCTGTCTGGGACGGACCGGTGGAAACCATCTCCCACCCGTCCGAAGCGCCGGAAGTGTTCGAGACCGCCTTGCCCCTGCTGCGCGTGGATGATCCGGGAGAAATCACACCGGGAACACCAAATCTGGCGGGGGCGCGCTGCGCGCTCGACTCGGTGGAAATGGCCGTCGGGCTGGCGCGGTCGGGTGCCGCATCCGCGCTGGTGACGGGGCCGGTCGCCAAATCACAATTATATGCCATTGGTTTCGATCATCCGGGTCAAACGGAATTTGTTGCGGAGCGTTGTGGCGTCGCCGCAGAAAATGTCGCGATGATGCTCGTGGGGCCGGATTTGCGCACGGTGCCAATTACTATTCACCAGCCGCTGGGCAAGGTGATCCAGACGCTGAACAGCGAGCTGATCGTGTCTCGCGCCCGTACCGTTGCCCGCGCCCTCATCCGTGATTTTGCGATCCCGCAGCCGCGTCTTGCCGTCGCTGGTCTGAATCCCCACGCGGGAGAGGGCGGATCGCTGGGGCGGGAGGAAATCGAGGTGATCGCGCCGGCGGTTGCACAGTTGCAGGCGGAAGGCTTGCATGTAACCGGGCCGTTGTCAGCGGACACCATGTTCCATCCGGCAGCCCGCGCCCAGTATGACGCGGCGATTTGCATGTATCATGATCAGGCTCTTATTCCCCTGAAAACGCTGTATTTTGACAGCGGTGTCAATATGACGGTGGGTTTGCCAATCCTGCGCACCTCGCCCGACCATGGCACGGCGTTCGGTATCGCCGGAAAAGGTGCGGCGAGCCCGCGGGCGATGATCGCTGCGATTGCTCTCGCCGGCGACTGCGCCCGCGCGCGCGCCGGCGTCTGACAGTTCTGATGCCGGATGTTGCCGCCAGGATTGCGGCATTGCCGCCGTTACGTGATGAAATTGCCGCCGCCGGACTATCCGCCGAGAAATCGCTGGGGCAAAATTTCCTGCTCGACCTCAATCTGCTGGACCGCATTGTGCGCGCGATCCCGTTATCGCCGGGCGATACCGTCTATGAAGTGGGCCCTGGCCCTGGCGGGCTGACCCGTGCCCTGTTAAAAGCTGGCGCCCGCGTCGTGGCGGTGGAGCGGGACCGGCGGGCATTTCCCATCCTGGAACGCCTTGCGGATGCCAGTGGTGGGCGCCTTGCGATCGTCGAAGGCGATGCGATGAGCGTAAATGCTGCTGCGCTGGCAGGGGAGGGCGCGCATATCGCCGCGAATCTGCCCTATAATATCGGCACGCCGCTGCTGGTCGGCTGGTTGTCTGAAACGGTATGGCCGCCATGGTGGCGCTCGGCGACGCTGATGTTCCAGCGCGAGGTGGCGGACCGGATCGTCGCCCGCACGCAGACCTCCGACTATGGCCGGCTGGCGGTACTGGCGCAGTGGCGAGCACGGGTACAGATGATCACGACCCTGCCCGCACGGGCGTTTACCCCGCCACCAAAAGTGGACAGTGCGGTGGTGCAATTACTGCCGCGTCCGACAGCGTCACCCCTGGCGGTGGAGCGGTTGGCACAGGTAACGCAGGCGGCTTTTGGCCAGCGGCGCAAAATGTTGCGTCAGGCGCTGAAAAGCTTGCCTGGCGGCCTTGCTGCGCTGGCAGCGAGCGGTATCGACCCGGCCCGCCGGGCCGAAACCCTGTCGGTTGACGAGTTTATTTCCCTCGCCATGGCCGTGCCGACAGACCTTGCGCATAATTGAGAATGACGCGCATCGGCACGATTCCGGCGATCCGAGTTTCCACCAGGTCAACCTTCGGTTTGGAATGACCGAGCCTGGGGTTATTGGAAAAGCCGAAGCCGTCGCTCCACACGTTCAGTTTGCCGTCTTGGTTGCGATCATGCAGCGCGACAATGGCATGGGGACCATTCTCTGGCACCGGCGCACATACCGTCATGGGGCCTGATTCTGTCATCGGGGTGTCAATCCGTGTGACATATTTGCCACTGGCGAGAAATTCTTCTTCCTGCGCCCGATAGATTGAGATGCGCAACTGTCCGGTGCGGTCCCGAAAACCGTCGACGGTTACCAGGACAGCCGGACCACGGGCATCGGGGCCGCAGGCAGCGGCATCACCGAAAATTTCCGTATCATCCGCCCGCGCGGGCGAGGTAATTGTCGATTTAGCCTGTACCGCTGCATCCGTTGCGGCATGGGCCGCTACAGGTGCGGCGGCAATTGTCAGGGCAAAAAGAGATTGTTTCAACATCAGGTTCCGCCTTTCACGGGGGATATGGTGGAGAAGGAGTGTGTCGGCAACCGAGGTTTGCATGCCACGCGCGGGGTGCTAAGCGCCGGGCGATGGCATTTGTTACGCTGATAGATCGCTACCAGTTTCGACTGATTGCCGTGCCGCTGCTGGGCACGCTCGTCGTGGCCGCCATGTTGCTTCTCCTCGAAAAAATGCTGAGCCTATTTGATTTCGTGGTAAATGAAGGCGGCCCTGTGTCGGTTGTGTGGCGAATGCTGGGCAATCTTATACCGGAATATCTGTCGCTTGGCATCCCCATTGGATTGACGCTTGGAATCTTGCTGGCGTTTCGCCGGCTGGCGCTCAATTCCGAACTGGACGCGTTGCGATCGGTAGGTGTCGGCTACACCCGTTTGCTGCGTGTGCCCTATTTTTTTGCGCTTCTATGTGCTGTCGCCAACTTCTTTATCGTTGGCTATCTGCAGCCCTATTCACGCTATAATTATGAAGGGTTGCGCTTTGAACTTCGTTCCGGCGCACTGGGGGCATCGATCAGGGTAGGTGAGTTCGCATCCATTGCCAGCCGTACGACGTTGCGGGTAGAGGAAAGCCACGAACGTGGCAGCGATTTGCGCGGTGTGTTTGTGCGTGCCGGGCAGCCGGATGGCGGATCGCTGGCGGTATCGGCGGCATCGGGGCAATTCCTCACTACCGATGATACTGATGTCATCATCTTGCGGTTGAAAAATGGTACGCTGATTCAGGATGAGCCCGGTCTGCAAGCGCCACGTGTGCTGACCTTCAGACAACATGATCTGCCCATCGATTTGCCGGCCATAGAAAGATTCCGGGCGCGCGGGAGCGCGGATCTTGAGATGACCTTGCCTGAATTATGGCAGACGATACAGGATCCCGAAATTGAACCTGAGCTTTTGTCGGGTGCGCGCGCTGCGTTTCATCGCCGGCTGGTGATGGTCGCGGTGATGGGCATATTGCCCTTGCTGGCGGCAGCGCTGGCGGTTCCGCCCAAACGCTCAACCTCGGCAACCGGTGTCTTTTTATCCATCGTCATGCTCGTTACCTACCACAAGGTTTCGGAATATGGTCAACGGATGGGGGCCATCGACAGGGTGGACCCGGCATTGGCGCAATGGGTGCCGTTTTTCGGATTTTTCGCCATTGCCGTATGGTTTTATCATATTCTGGCGCATAAACCGGGCGGGCAACCGATTGCAGGGCTCGATCGTGGGGTTTCCTGGCTGATGGCCCAGTTTGGCCGGTTGCGGAAATCCCGGATGAAAGCTGCCTGATGGCCCTGTCCCGCATTTTTCCGTCTCGGACGCTGGCGCTTTACACGTCGCGGATGTTCCTTGTGCGCACCTTTGCCTTCCTGATCGGGCTGGCGGTCATATTGCAAACGCTCGACCTGCTGGGGGAATCCGGGAAAATTCTGGCCGTGTCCGGTAATGGCGAAAAGCAACTATGGTATTATGTATCGTTGCGCTTGCCACAATTAATTGCGCTGTTTTTGCCCTTTTCCGTGCTGCTTGGCACAATATTGACGTTCATGACGCTCAATCAGAATAGCGAGATCGTGATATTCAAGGGTGTCGGTATCAGTGCGCACCAGATACTGGCGCCCCTGGTTTTCGCGGCACTGGGAGTGGCGGTGGTCAATTTCGCTTTCAACGAGCGGATACTGATGAAGGCCAATGCGGAACTCGATCAATGGAAGAAATATGATTATCATCCAATCCCGCCCGAGGCGCGCAACAGCCGCGAAGTATGGGTGCGAGCCGGCAACGATCTGATTTATGCGACAAATGTGACGGGGCAGGGGGCATCGACCCGGCTTTCCGACATCACCATTTACAAGCGCGAACAGGATCGGCTGGTGCGGATTGTGCAGGGAACATCCGCGCGGCCGGTTGAAGGCGGCTGGGTATTGAGCAGTGCGCGCGATTTCGAGGTGGCCAGCGGGCGTCAGGTGGAAGCTGCCGAGCTGCATGTTCAGACGTCTGCCACGCCGCCACAATTCACCACCCAGGGGGTGAACCCGGAGCATCTGCCGCTTTGGGAACTGGTTCCGGCGATCCGTGCGCTGGATGAGGCCGGCAAGCCGACCGATGTGCTGGTAGCGCATGCCTTCCACAAGATTTCCGGACCATTGTCCGCGATTCTGATGCCGTTGCTGGGCGCGGTGGCGGCTTTTGGCCAGGCGCGCTCCGGCAAATTATTCCTGCGCGCGGTAATTGGCCTCTCTTTGGGCTTCGCCTTTTTTGTCGCCGACAATTTTGCCATGGCGATGGCTGATTTCGGCGCATATCCGCCCTGGGCGGCTGCATTTGCACCGTTTTTGCTTTTCTTTCTGGTGGGTGAGGCGGTATTGGTTCGCTCCGAGGAGTAATGCGTCCTTCTTCCATCGTCATGATTTCTCCCTAAATTTGCCGCAATCGACCGGCAATAGAGCAGACCCCCTACGGAGATTTCTGGAAAGTGGCGTTAAAAGTGGAACATGCAAAGCGACCAGGCATCTGGGGTCGCGCCCATTATCTCGATCGCATGACCTTGCGCGAGCTGGCGGTGGCGTTTTTCCAATATTACGCCATCCAGGGCTATATTCTGATGACCTTGCTGTGCGCGGTGTTCGTCTGGTTCAATCCGCCGGGATTATGGCAGGGGATCGCTGCGGCGCTGGCGGCGGTAATTCTCTATCCTCTCGTCTGGTATGCGTTGCACCGCTGGGTGCTGCATGGCCAACTGCTGTATAAATCTCCGCTGACGGCGAAGGTGTGGAAGCGTATTCACTACGACCATCATCAGGATCCGAACCATCTGGAGATCTTGTTCGGGGCGCTTTACACGACATTGCCGACAATCGCGATTGTCACCATTCCGGTCGGCTGGCTGATCGGCGGGCCGGGCGCGGGCGCAGTCGCTTTCGCCGCCGGTCTGATCACCACCTGCGTGTATGAATTTTTCCATTGTATCCAGCATTTGTCGTACAAGCCGAAGGCAAAATGGCTGATGGAAATGAAACAGCGCCATATGGAGCATCATTTTCACGACGAAGATGGCAATTATGGCATCACCAGCTTCTGGCCAGACAAGCTTTTTGGCAGCTATTATCACCGGAAAGAACGTACCGAGCGCTCGCCGACGGTGTTCAACCTTGGTTATACAGATCTGGTTGCGAGAAAGTTTCCATGGGTTGCGCGCGCATCCGGCGGTGTTGCGACGGGCCACCCGCGCGAACGACTGAAAAGACAACAAGAGGCAGATAAGGACGCGCAGGCCTCTTTCGATAACGTCGCCTGATTTCTGACAAAAGGCACGCCGCATGGCCGTCGATATCAACCCCGTCATCGGCCGTGCGGATCGTCGCGCGTTCATCGAACTGCCGTGGACGCTTTATGCGGATGATCCCAACTGGATCCCGCCGCTGAAGTCGGAAGTGGCGGCGCTGATTGGCGGGCCGAAAACCAATCCCTGGTTCGAACATGCGGGGGCGGCGTTTTTCGTCGCCCGGCGCAACGGCCAGACGGTGGGCCGCATTTCGGCCCAGATCGACCGGCTGGTGCAGGAACGCCATCCCGGTCTTGGCCAGTGGGGTATGTTCGAAACGATCGACGATGACGAAGTCGCGGCCGAGCTGATCGGCATTGCCGAAGCCTGGCTGCGTGGTCAGGGAATGACGCGGGCGCAGGGACCGATGAGCCTGTCCATCTGGGATGAACCCGGCCTCTTGGTATCCGGGTTCGATACGCCGCCGTCGATCATGATGGGCCACCATCGGCCCTGGTATGAACGCCATATCCTGGCGGCGGGTTATGCTGGCGTAAAAGATCTGCATAGCTGGGAATTGCGCGTCGATGGGCCGTTTCCGGACCGCGTGAACCGCATCGTGGCCGCCGGCGAAAAGAACCGCCGCATTCACGTCCGCCAGGTGAACAAAAACCGCTTTGAATCGGAAGCGGCTATTATCCTTGGCATATTGAACGAAGCCTGGTCTGAAAACTGGGGTTTCGTTCCGCTGACCGATGCCGAAGTGGCGCACTTTGGCAAGAAGCTGAAACCGATGATCTTCTCCGAACTGGTACGGATCGCGGAATATGATGGCGAACCGGTTGCCTTCATGCTGACCGTTCCCGACATCAACCCGCTGTTGCGGGAACTCAACGGCAAGCTGTTCCCATTCGGTTGGGTAAAATTGCTTTGGCATCTGCGCCATCTGAAAGCCGCCCGTATGCGTGTGCCCTTGATGGGCGTGCGCAAGTCCCTGCAGGGAACACGCATGGCGTCGCTGCTGGCCTTCATGATGATCGAATATATTCGCCGCGATGCGTCCAGCCGCTATGGCGCGAAATATGGCGAAATCGGCTGGATTCTCGACGATAACGGTCCGATGATCTCGATCGCCGAAGTGATCGAGAGCGAGATTACCAAAACCTACCGGATCTACGAAAAGGACCTGTAGGCGCTACTGGCGCAGTCGTTCCAGCGCCCGCGCCTTGCCGATCAGCGGCAGCAGCGCCGCCATATCCGGCCCATGTTCACGGCCCGTGAGCGCAAGGCGCAGCGGCTGGAACAGCGCCTTGCCCTTGCGCCCGGTGCGCTCTTTCAGGCCGGCGGTAAGCTCCGCCCAGACATTTTCGTCGAACGGCAAATCAGCCAGAATTTCCGCTGCAATTGCAAGATATTCCCGATCGATGTCCTCAACCGGTGGTAAGGTCCCGTCGAATACCGACTTCCACGCATCGGCCTCGGCGACACTGGCGATATTGCCCTTCACCGCTTCCCATGCGGCTTCGCCAACGCTGATCCGCGCGGCGACTTCCGCATAAGGTGTCTGGTGAATGATGCGGCTGTTGAGCGCCTGCAATTCCGCCTCATCGAAGCGCGGCGTCGCCCGCCCCAGTTGCCCGAGATCGAAACTGTCGATCAGCAGCTGGTCGGACAGGACCGGCTCGACTGGCAGCGAGGTGCCAAGACGCGCCAGCAAGGCCTTTACAGTGATAGGTTCGATGCCCGCGGCGCGAAATTCCTCCACTCCCAATGACCCCAACCGCTTTGACAATTTGCCTTCGGTGCCCGTCAGCAGCGGCGCATGGCCGAACTGCGGTGCGGTCGCGCCCAGCGCCGCAAACATCTGCAACTGTACGCCGGTGTTGGTCACATGGTCCTCGCCGCGAATGACATGCGTGATGCCCATGTCGATATCGTCGATCACCGACGGCAGCATGTAGAGCCAGCTGCCATCGGCACGGCGAATCACCGGATCGGACAGCGACGCCGGATCGATGTGCGCCGGGCCGCGAATCAGATCTTCCCAGGCGTGCGGCGCATCAGGTGACAGTTTGAACCGCCAGTGCGGGCGCACACCTTCCCCGGCCATGCGCGCATGATCGGCGTCCGTCAGCGCCAGCGCAGCGCGATCATATACGGGCGGCAAGCCCCGGCCCAATTGAACTTTCCGTTTCAGTTCCAGTTCTTCGGGCGTTTCATAGGCGCGATAAACGATCCCGGTCGCCGCCAGTTGCGTCAGCACTTCCTCATAGCGATCCATGCGGGAAGACTGTTTTTCTTCGGCGTCCGGCGTCATGCCTAGCCAGCCCAGATCGTCGCGGATCGATTGCGCATGGGCTTCGGTGGAACGGGCGACATCCGTATCGTCCATTCGCAACAGGAAGCGACCGCCCAGTTTTCGGGCGAGCAGCCAGTTCAGCAGCGCGGTGCGAACATTACCGACATGCAGCCGGCCAGTGGGGGAGGGAGCAAAACGCGTGACGATCATCGCTGGCGCATAGGCGGAATCAGCCCGGTTCGCAAACAGGATCATCGCTTCGCACTGTTCAGGAGGCTATCAAAGCTTGTCGCACCCCCGTCCGGACCGCTAGTGCAGCAATTCATTATATTCGAAAGCGAGTCTGCCTGTGTCCGTGTCCGTCAATCTCACCTTGCCCGATGGTTCCGTCCGCTCGGTTGCGGTCGGCACTACCGCTGGTGATGTGGCGCGCGACATTGGCGCAGGACTGGCGAAAGCGGCGTTGGCAGCGCGGGTGAACCAGAAAATCGTCGATCTGGAAATGCCGATCGAAACGGACGCGCAGCTGGAAATTATCACCGCGAAAGATGAAGCGGCGGCGTTGGAACTGGTGCGGCACGATTATGCGCACATTCTGGCCGAGGCGGTGCAAAATCTGTTTCCGGGTACGCAGATTACCTTTGGCCCGGCGACGGACGATGGTTTTTACTATGATTTCGCGCCCGTAGAGCGCCCCTTCACCGATGAAGATTTACCCGCCATCGAGGAAGAAATGCGGCGCATCGTCCGGGCCGACAAGCCCTTGCGCCGGGAAGTGTGGGAACGGGACGCGCTGATTGCCCGCTGGCGCGAACAGGGTGAGACTTTCAAGGCTGAATGGGCCGCCGAACTGCCTGATGATGAGCCGCTGTCGGTTTATTGGTCGGGCGATGGATGGTTCGATATGTGCCGGGGCCCACACCTGACTTCTACCGGCAAACTCGATCCGCAAGCCTTTAAACTGATGCGGGTTTCCGGCGCCTATTGGCGCGGCGACCAGCGCAATCCGCAATTGTCCCGGATCTATGGCACCGGCTGGCTGACGAAAAAACAGCTGGATCAGCATCTTGTGCGGCTGGAAGAAGCGGCGAAGCGCGATCACCGCAAGCTGGGGCAGCAGATGGACCTGTTCCATTTTCAGGAAGAAGCCGCCGGTTCGATCTTCTGGCATGCCAATGGCTGGACTTTGTATCAGGCCCTCGAACAATATATGCGTCGGCGGCAGAATGAAGCCGGATATAGCGAAGTGCGCACGCCCCAGGTGTTCCGCAATGATTTCTGGGTGACGTCGGGCCACTGGGGCAAATTCCGGGAGAATATGTTTGTGATTCCGGATGAGCGCCCTTCAACGGAAGACGAAGGTCCGTTAATTTCACCGGACCCGGTATTTCTGGCGCTGAAACCGATGAACTGCCCGGCGCATATCCAGATTTTCGACCATGGCATTAAATCCTGGCGTGATCTGCCGGTGCGAATGGCGGAATTCGGCTGCTGTCACCGCAATGAACCGCATGGCGCCTTGCACGGCCTGATGCGGGTACGGCAGTTTGTGCAGGATGATGCCCATATCTTCTGCCGGGAAGATCAGGTTCTGGATGAATCGCGTGCCTTTATCGCCTTGCTGCAGCGGGTTTACGCTGATCTGGGCTTCGATGACTGGTTTGTGCGCCTGGCAACCCGCCCTGAATCGCGCGCCGGCAGCGATGAGGTTTGGGACAAGGCGGAACAAGGGCTGGAGCAGGCGCTGAACGATAGCGGGCTGGCCTTTGAATGGGCGCCGGGAGAAGGCGCATTTTACGGACCCAAGATCGAATTCCACCTGAAAGACGCTATTGGCCGATCCTGGCAGTGCGGCACGCTGCAACTCGATTTCGTCCTGCCGGAACGCTTCGATATCCATTATATCGGCGAGGACGGCGGCAAGCATCGTCCGGTGATGCTGCATCGCGCCATCGTCGGTTCGATGGAGCGCTTCCTCGCCATATTGATCGAAAATTACGCCGGAAACCTGCCCCTCTGGCTCGCGCCATGCCAGGTCGTGGTGGCGACCATCGTATCGGATGCCGATGATTATGCGCAGCAGCTGACAGACCGGCTGAAAGCGGCAGGATTGCGTGTCGAAACGGATCTGCGTAACGAAAAAATCAACTACAAGGTGCGCGAACATTCCGTCGCCAAGGTTCCGGTGTTGCTGGTCGTTGGTCGGCGGGAAGCTGAGGAGGGCACCGTCGCCATGCGCAGGCTTGGCCAGGAAAGACAGCAGTTTCTGCCGATCGACGAGGCTATTGCTGCACTGGCTTCCGAAGCAGTTCCACCCGATCTGAGGGGAAAATCATGACGCAATTCAAACCGCTGGGGCCGGATTTTTCTGTCGCCGCGCAAATTGAAATCGCCGATGTCGCGCGCGCTGCGGCAGAAGGCTATACCCACATCGTGAATAACCGCCCGGACGGCGAGCAACCCGGACAGCCGGATAGCGCAACCATAGCCGACGCTGCCAGGGCTGCTGGCCTTGGATACAGTTTCATCCCCGTGTCGCCTGGCGGGATGTCTCTGGAGCAGGTGAAATCGCTGGCGGAGGTGCTGGAGAGGCAGTCGGAACGCGTGCTCGCCTTTTGCCGCTCGGGAAATCGTTCGGCTCTGCTGTGGGGACTGGCGAAAGCGTCGACGGGGGCGGAGCCATCCGCGCTGGCCGCCGCCGCCGCCGCGCAGGGTTATGATCTCGGCCCGGTACTGGGAGCGATGCAGCAATTGCAGCAAGGGCAGGCCGGCTGATGGCGACTACGGAAAAGGCCGAATCGCCCACCAAGCCTGTTCGTCGCCGCCGCGCGCCGGCTGCCACGAAGCCGCGCGCAGTCCGGGCAACCCGGCCTGAGGTAAAAGTCGAAATCCCGGAAAATACCGGCGAGCATCTGAATATTCTCGTTTTGCAGGGGGGTGGCGCACTCGGAGCCTATCACCTTGGCGTGATGGAGGAACTTGATCATATCGGCCTGCCGCCCGATTGGGTGGCCGGCATTTCCATCGGTGCTGTGAATGCGGCATTGATTGCGGGTAATCGCCCGCGTGAACGGGTGAAGGCGCTGCGGCGTTTCTGGGAAATTGTTTCCGGCGATCTGGTGCCGCTGTTCCCCCTGCCGAAAGCTGGTCCGCTACGCGACCTCTGGACAGAAGCAGCGGCGGGGTGGGCGGCAATGACCGGCGTATCGGGCATGTTCCGGCCGCGGATTCCCTGGCTGGTGCCGCCTGGCAGCCCGGGTGCTACCAGCCTTTACGATCCGGAGCCGTTGCGCGAAACGTTGCTGGAGTTGATCGACTTCGATTATCTGAACGATGGCCCGGTCCGACTGTCGGTCGGCGCGGTCAGCGTTACCACGGGACGTATTCATTTTTTCGACAATCGTGGCGGCCCGGATCATTGCCGCCTCACCGTCGATCATGTGCTGGCGTCCAGCGCCTTGCCGCCATCTTTCCCGCCGGTGCAGATTGGCGCGGATTCCTATTGGGACGGCAGCGTCGCCTCCAACGCGCCGCTGCAACATGTGCTGGACGAGCTCCCCTTTACCGACAAGAATATTTTCCAGGTCGACCTGTTTCCCGCCGAAGGGGACTATCCAAAAAACCTGTATGAGGCGGAGATGCGGCAGCAGGACATCCGATTTTCCAGCCGCACGCGTCTTGGCACCAGCCTGAACGCCGAACTGACGCCGGTACGCCGCATGGTGCGTCATCTGGTGGAGCGCTGCGACAGTAATTTTTCAGCCCTGACCCCGGAGGAGTTGACGTTGCTGCAGAAATTCGCCGCCGAACCCCGGGTGGAGATTGTCCAGATCATCTACCGTGACAAGGCCTATGCCGGGTTGGCGCGGACCTTTGAATTCTCCCGCCCGACGATGGAAGCGCATCGCGCCGCCGGCCAGCGCGATGCCGATCGCGTTTGCTGCATCCGGGACTGGCGGCAAGGTCCGACGGAACGCGGCGTGCAAGTAACCGACGCCGCAACAGCCGACTGCGACCCGAATATCCGCTTCCCCTGAATCCTAATGACCAAAGGAAGTCGGCGCGGGGGATACCGTGGTAAATCCCCCCGAACCCACCTGGCGCACTTCCAGGCCGCGCGTGGCGATATTGCCATCGAACCGGAAGATGCCGTCTATTCCCGCAAAACCCTGACGATCCTGCAGCACGGCGGCGGGGAAGGGCTGTTCCACTTTCCAGCCACCCCCGGCGACCGACGCCGCCAGCAGCATCGCATCATAGGACAGGCTGGCAAGCCGGGACGGCGTGCCGCCGAATCGTTCGCGATAACGGGAAGCCATGGCCCGGAAACGCTGGTCGGGCACGGCGGCAAAAACCGCCCCATGCAAAGACGGTACGCTACGCAAATTGGGCTCCGTGCCCCATAATTCCGTACCCATCATCAGAAAGCTGCCCGCCGGCGCGCCATAACGTTCCAGTAGCGGCGCAAAGCCGCCAGCCACGACGCCCGAATCGGCAACGAGCAGCGCGTCGAATTCTACGGGATCGAGCTTGGTTGTGACCGGTGCGATGGTGCCGTCAGGGCGTTTCACCGCGCCGCCGGCAGTTTTCAGCCTTGCGTCATAATCCGTCACCTTGCGGGCCGCGGCGGGAAGCGATGAGCGGTTACGTGAAAATTCGGTCAGCGCGACGATACGCCCGTTATTTGCATTCACCGCACGCGTGAAGGCGACCGAGGCTCTCTGGCCGTAGACACCGCCTGGGATCAGCCCTGCAAACCGTGTAAAACCACGCTCGCTGGCATAATCGACGACCCGTGAAACCGACTGTGCCGGCTGAAAGCCGAGGATGTAAACATTGCCGCCCGCCGCGGCGACGTCGTTGGAAAAACTCAGCATTGTGATGTTGCGCGGTGCGGCGACCGAACGCACGGCAGGAATCTCAGACGCCAGCAAAGGCCCAAGAATCAGTTCCGCCCCCTCTGCCATGGCGCGTTGTGCGGCGACGGCGGCGCCCAAAGCGGCTGTGTCGTAATTTGTCACCTGCAAACCCGCCTTGCCGGTATCGGCCAGCGCAAGCGTAGCGGCATTGGCGAGACTGGTGCCGACGGGCGCATTCGCGCCACTCAAGGGCACGAGCACGGCGACGCGGTGGACAGGAGCGAGTTTCTCAGGTTCGGGCTTTGCTTCGGTGACGGGCGGAGGTGGCGGCGGGGCAGGTGGCGCTGTACGCGGCGCGCAGGCAGCCAGCACTGCCAGTGTCGCGCCAGACAGCAGGGCCAGACCATTGCGTAAGGCACCGCTTGCCCGGTGCGGTTCATACGGAATAAGAACGTTCATGGTCCCCGTTTCTCCTGTCTCTGCGCCCGAAGAAGAAGCGGGCGACGCGCCGCTTGCGCCCGGACTCTATATCGTGGCTGGCCCGATCGGCAACCTCCAGGATTTATCCCCCCGAGCTGCGGACTGGTTGCGTCGCGCCGATCTGATCGCCTGCGAGGATACACGGGTAACGGCAAAATTACTGCGTGCCGCCGGCAGTAGGCGTCCGATGCAAAGCTATCATGAATATAGTGGGCCCGCCGTGGAACAGGCGCTGCTGGACCGAATGGCATCCGGGGCGGTGGCGCTGGTATCGGATGCGGGGACGCCGCTGATCTCGGACCCTGGGTTTACGCTCGTTCGCGCCGCGCGGGCGCGGGGCATTACGGTGACGACCGCTCCCGGTCCTTGTGCGGCGATCGCTGCCTTGTCCATCTCGGGTCTGCCATCGGACCGGTTCATGTTCGCCGGATTTCTCCCACCCAAACAGGCCGCCCGCCGGCGCGAAATTGCCAACCTGCAGGGCATTCCCGCGACGTTGATCTTCTACGAAACCGGCCCCCGGCTGGCTGATTGTCTCGCCGATCTTGCCGCCGCAATGGGGGATCGTCCTGCCGCAGTAGCGCGTGA
The DNA here is from genome assembly GCA_041675905.1 of Sphingomonadaceae bacterium. Lineage (GTDB taxonomy): Bacteria > Pseudomonadota > Alphaproteobacteria > Sphingomonadales > Sphingomonadaceae > Sandaracinobacteroides. The sequence goes on from JBAYSX010000010.1 coordinate 62,283, forward strand.
GTTGACCAAACGCTTTGAGGAGGTTGTCACGGGCAGCCTTGTCGAACTGGCGGATCGCTACGCGGAGGCGCCCGCCCGTGGAGAGATTGTATTGCTGATCGGCCCGCCCGCCGAATCAGCGCCCGGAGATGAAGATGCGCTGGACGCGGCATTGACGGCGGCACTTGCCACGATGCCGGCGGGGAAGGCGGCGGCGAGTGTCGCGGCGGCGCTTGGCCTGCCACGTGGGCAGGTCTATGCCCGGGCGCTGGAGCTTAAAAAATGACCTCGGTGAAGGTTGCCGCCGAACGCCGGGGCCGGCGCGCTGAAACGATGGCGGCGCTGTGGCTTTTCGCGCAAGGATGGACGATCCTTGCGCGTCGCCGGCGGATGCGCATGATCGAGGTGGACCTGATCGCCCGTCGTGGCGATATCATCGCGTTGGTGGAAGTAAAATACCGCCGCTCGACCGATCTGGGCTTGCTTGCGGTCCGCCCCGAGGCAGCCGGTCGTCTGCGGGAAGCCGCACGCCAGATTGCCGCCGAAACCGCCGCACGCGGACGCCCGGCCAGCGTCCGCATCGATATGATCGCCATCGCGCCGTGGCGCTGGCCGGTGCATGTGCGGAATATTATCTGAGAGGTTTCCTCAGGCGAAAACCTCAGCTTTCAGAAACAACTTCAACTGTTCCCACGAACGACGGTCCGACCGCGCATGATAATGGATGCCCGGATTGATCGAGCCATCCGCTTCCGGGTTGCTGAACGCGTGAACCGATCCCGAATAGGCGAGCGTCTGGCAGTCGGCGTCCTTCATTTCCTGCAGAAACGCCACGAGATCTTCATGTGGAACCAGCGGATCTTCCGCTCCATGCAATACAAGGATTTTGGCCTTTACGCCGCCAGGTGCGTGTGGGCCCGCGCCGGACAGTCCGCCGTGAAAACTGATCACCCCCAGAACATCCGGATTGCCGCCCCGCGCCAGTTCCAGAACGGTGGACCCGCCGAAGCAATATCCGACGGCTGCGATTCGTCCGTCGCATGCGGCGTGGGCCTTCAGCGCACTGACGGCGGCACCGGCGCGACGGCGCAGGCCTTCGCGGTCATCGAGAAACTTGCCGATCATCTCAAAAGCCTCAGGGACCGTTGGCGGAATATGCCGCTCACCGAAAATATCGGCGGCGAGCGCCACATATCCCAGATCTGCCAGCATCCGGATGCGTCTTTTGACCTCGTCGCCAAGGCCCCATGCCTCGTGCACGGCCACTACGCCCGGATAAGGGCCGGGGCCGAATTTCGCCGGATCAGGCAGCACGAGTTCCCCGATCAGCCGTGTGCCGCCATCCTGATAAACCAGTTCCATCCTGTCCTCCGTACTTGTGATCCGGTGAGCGTCTGCTTGCGATGCGCGAGCTCAGATCTGGGTCAGCAAATGCTCGGCCGACGAAACGTTAAATGCGCCTGGATCTTCGATGTTCAGGGCAGTCACCACGCCATCTTTCACCAGCATCGAATAGCGTTGCGATCGGGTGCCAAGACCGTAATTGCTGGCATCCATCGACAAACCGAGCGCGGCTGCAAAATCGCCGTTGCCATCGGCCACCATCGTTACCTTGTCATTGGCGCCAGCCGATTCGCCCCACGCTCCCATGACAAAGGCATCATTAACGGCAACGCACATTATTTCGTCGACGCCACGTTTTTTGATTTCTTCCGCGTTTTCAATAAAGCCCGGCAAATGTTTCGCCGAGCAGGTTGGTGTAAACGCGCCCGGCACGGCAAAGACGGCCACGGTGCGACCGGCAAACAACGTGTCCGTTCCCACCCGAACGGGGCCATCGGCCGTGAGGGTAGCAAGTGTCGCCTGCGGAATCCTGTCTCCGACCTTGATCGTCATCCCGTTTCTCCTGGGTTTATACTGGCGTTGGAGGGTAGCGTCCTCAACACTTCGGCACAAGCGCCGTGCAGGATGCGGTCGATGGTCTGTTCATCGGCGGCGAAAAGCCCTAGAAGCACCCTGTGTATAAAACATCCCATCTTGCCGGCCAGTTCCTGCTTGCGATGCCGGGAATCGGCGATATCCGCTTTGAACGTGCGGTTATTGCGCTGTGCGCGCATGATCATGGCGGCGCGTTCGGACTTTGTGTGAACATGGCGCTGGCAGACCTCAGCGTGCCGGAATTGATGCGCCAGCTGGAGATAGACCCCGGCGAAACGCCGGACATTCCGGTGCTGATCGGCGGGCCGGTGGAGCCGCAGCGCGGCTTTATCCTGCATTCCCCCGATTTTTCCGGTCAGGATACGCGTCAGGTGGCCGGTCGCTGGGCCCTGACCGGCACGCGCGATGTGCTGGAAGCCATTGCGCAGGGCAAGGGGCCGGCACACTGGCTGGCGGCGTTAGGCTATGCCGGCTGGGAGGATGGCCAGCTCGACGCGGAATTGTCCCTGAACGGCTGGTTCACCACCCCCGCCACTACCGCTTTATTGTGGGACACGCCGACGGAAGATCGCTGGCGAGCAGGTTTCGCCGCCGAAGGTGTGGATGTGACGATTTTGTCCGCAGCGGCCGGTCGCGCCTGACCGCACGGAGGGCTTGCCAGCAGCGCGCCTCCCCTGTATGGGCGACCCCTTCATTGGCGAGAACAAGGATGAGCTGCCCGGCCGTATGGGCTGCCGTGGCCGCTCCGATCTCGCGCATCCTGCCGGGCGAAATCCCGGCTACAGACAGGAGCCGGAAATGCCCAAGTTGAAGACCAAAAGCGGGGTCAAGAAGCGATTCAAGATCACCGCGACAGGGAAGGTGAAGCACGGCGTCGCCGGCAAGCGTCACCGCCTGATCAGCCACAACAGCAAATATATCCGTACCAACCGCGGCACCAGCGTGCTTTCCGAGGCGGATACGCCCCGGGTCATGCAATGGGCCCCTTACGGCCTGAAATAGGAGAAGCGGTAGATGGCACGGGTAAAACGGGGCGTTACGTCCCATGCGCGTCACAAGCGCGTTCTTGAACAGGCGAAGGGCTATTATGGCCGTCGCAAGAATACCATCCGCGTTGCGCGGCAGGCCGTCGAAAAGGCCGGCCAATACGCATATCGCGACCGCAAGGTAAAAAAGCGCAGCTTCCGCGCCTTGTGGATTCAGCGCATCAACGCCGCCGTGCGTGAACAAGGCCTTACTTATGGTGTGTTCATTCATGGTCTGAAGCAAACCGGCCTTGAACTCGATCGCAAGACGCTGGCCGATCTGGCGATGAACGAGCCGGAAAGCTTCCAGGCTATTCTTGACCAGGTAAAAGCGGCCTTGCCGGCAGAGGTCGCGCAGGCTTAAACGCTTTGAGGGCCGCCCATGTGGCGGCCCTTTTTCCTGAACGGAGTTTCAATGATGACGCCGGAAGTCGCGGCACTCGGCCAGCGATTCGTGGATGATGTGGCTGCGTCCGATACGCTGGAAGCAGTTGAAGCCGTCCGGATTGCGGCGCTTGGCAAAAGTGGCGCTGTTACCGCCCTCCTGAAAAGCCTTGGCCGACTTTCCCCGGATGAGCGGCTGGCGGTGGCGCCTGGCTATCAGGCGCTGCGGGAGCAGGTGACAGCCGCGATCGATGCGAAAAAGGCCGAACTGGCTCATGCCGCGCTGACGGCGCGCCTGGTGTCCGAGCGCATCGACATGAGCCTGCCGGCGATCTCGCAAAATCCCGGCACCGTCCACCCGATCAGCCAGGTGATGGACGAGCTTTCCGAAATTTTCGCCGATCTTGGATTTGCCGTCGCCGAAGGGCCGGAGATCGAGGACGACTGGCACAATTTCACGGCGCTGAATATTCCGCCCGAACATCCCGCACGGGCCATGCACGATACTTTCTATGCGCGCGCCGCCAGTGGCGAGGGCGAGCGCATGGTGCTGCGCACGCATACGTCGCCGGTGCAGATTCGTACGATGACGAATGAGAAACCACCGATCCGCATCATTGCGCCGGGGCGTGTCTATCGCTCGGATTCGGATGCGACGCATACGCCGATGTTCCACCAGGTCGAAGGACTGGTGATCGACAAGAATATTCACATGGGCCATCTGAAGTGGACGCTGGAAACCTTTGTAAAAGCTTATTTTGAGGTGGACGATGTGACACTGCGGCTGCGGCCCAGCTTCTTCCCGTTCACCGAGCCTTCTGTGGAAGTGGACGTTGGCTGTTCCTGGGAAGGCGGCACGCTGAAAGTGGGTGGCACATCTTCCTGGCTGGAAATCCTGGGCGCAGGCATGGTGCATCCAAAAGTCCTGCGAAATTGCAATCTCGATCCGGACGAATGGCAGGGTTTCGCCTTTGGCTGCGGCATCGACCGCCTGGCGATGCTCAAATATGGCATGACGGACTTGCGCGCCTTTTTCGATGCTGATTTGCGCTGGCTGCGGCACTTCGGTTTCTCCAGCCTTGACGTGCCGACTTTGTCGGGCGGAGTAGGCGCATGAAGTTCTCCCTTTCCTGGCTCCGTCGCTATCTGAGTACGGATGCCGATGCCGATGCCACGCGCATCGCCGAAGCGATGACGAATCTCGGCCTCGAAGTTGAGTCGGTGGAAAATCCGGCGGAAGAGCTCGCGCCGTTCATCATTGCCCGCGTACTGACCGCAAAGCCGCACCCGCAGGCCGATAAATTGCAGGTACTGGAAGTGGATTCCGGCGAGGGCCAGCCACTGCAGGTGGTCTGCGGGGCGCCGAATGCCCGCGCCGGGTTGGTGGGCGTGTTCGGACCGGCTGGCGCTTATGTGCCGGGAAGTGACATGACGCTGAAGGTCGCGGCCATTCGAGGTGTAGAGTCCAACGGCATGATGTGTTCAGCACGCGAATTACTGCTGGGCGAGGATCATGACGGCATCATCGAGTTACCCGAAGATGCGCCGGTGGGGCAGGGTTACGCCAGCTGGGCCGGGCTGGATGATCCTGTGTTTGATGTCTCCATTACGCCTAACCGACAGGATTGCATGGGCGTATATGGCATAGCCCGCGATCTGGCGGCGGCGGAAATCGGTACGCTCGAACCGTTGCCGGAAACCAAATTTTCCAAGGAGTTCCAGCCAGATTTTCGTATCGAAATAGAAGACGACGAGGGATGCCCGGCATTTTTTGCCCGGAAAATGCGAGGCGTTCGCAACGGCCCTTCACCTGACTGGCTGCAAAAACTGCTGACCGCGGCGGGGTTGAGGCCTGTTTCGGCGCTGGTTGATATTACCAACTATTTTAGCATCGGTCTTGGCCGGCCTCTGCATGTCTATGATATCGAAAAACTTTCGGGCGGGCTGACCGCACGTCGCGCCCGTGCCGGGGAGACGGTGCTGGCGCTGAACGGCAAGACATACGCGCTGGACGAAAGCATGACGGTAATCGCCGACGATGTTGCGGTCCACGATATCGCTGGCATCATGGGCGGCAGCGATTCCGGTGTGTCAGGAGAGACCACGGAAATCCTGATCGAAGCCGCATATTTCGACCCGGCACGCATTGGCGCGACTGGTCGGGCGCTGGGTTTGACATCGGACGCACGGCAGCGGTTCGAGCGGGGCGTCGATCCGTCGTTCGTCCGGCCAGGGCTGGATCTGGCGGCGGCGATGATCCAACAATTGTGCGGCGGTGAAATTTCTGAGCCCATTGAGGTCGGCGCGCTGCCCGTATGGGAGCGTCGCATCAGCTTCCCGCCTGATCGCACGAAGGCCTTGGCGGGTATCGATGTGTCCGTAGATACTCAACATAAGCTACTGGAACGGCTTGGATTTATGCTGGAACCGGACGGTCGGGTGGCTGTTCCGGGCTGGCGTCGGGATGTGGATGGCCCCGCCGATCTGGTTGAGGAAATTGTTCGGCTGATCGGCCTGGACAAGGTGGAAAGCGTGGCATTGCCGCGTGCGGAAGGCGTCGCCCGCCCGACCGCGACGGCCAGTCAATTGCAGGAACGGCGGTTACGCCGGCTGATGGCGGCGCGTGGTCTGGACGAGGCGATTGCCTGGAGTTTTATTTCCAGCGAACAAGCGGCATGGTTCGGTGGCCATGCCTGGACGCTGGAAAATCCGCTTTCCGCTGAATTGGCCGTCATGCGTCCGTCGCTGCTGCCAGGCATGGTGGCCGCAGCGGCGCGCAATGTCGCCCGTGGAGCAACAACGGTGCCGCTATTCCAGACGGGCAAACGCTATCTGGCAGACGGCGAACATCCGACGCTGGCCATTTTACTGGCCGGCGAAGCGCGACCACGCGACTGGCGCTTTGGCAAGGCGGGGACTTTCGATGTTTTTGACGTAAAAGCCGATATTCTCGCGGCCCTTGCGGCCGCTGGCGCTCCGGTTGAGCGATTGCAAACGATCCAGCCGGCAGCGGGGCATTATCATCCCGGACGTTCGGCGCGGCTTACGCTGGGCAAGACCGTGCTGGCTGAATTTGGCGAACTGCATCCCGAAGTATTGCGTTCGCTCGATCTGGATTTGCCGACCGTCGCCGGAGAAATATTCCTCGACGCTATTCCCGTGCGGCGGACGAAACGCGCACGTCCGGCCTTCACGCCGCCTGTGTTGCAAGCCGTCACGCGGGACTTTGCCTTCCTTGTTCCAGACAATGTGTCAGCCGAACAGTTGCTCCGCGCCATACAGGGCGCGGACAAGGCACTGATTACCGGCGCACGACTGTTCGACCGCTTCACCGGTCCGGGCGTTCCTGAAGGTCAGGCCAGTCTTGCGGTAACCGTGACGTTGCAACCGCGGGATAAAACTTTTACCGAGACGGATCTGGAAGCGCTTGCCGGCAAGGTCGTCGCGGCGGCAGGGAAATTGGGAGCGGTTTTGCGCGGTTAGGCGTCTTGTCGTAAAACCAGCACCCGCCCCCGGGCTTCAGCGGGAGGCCTTTCGCCAATCTGCCGTGCAGCGTCGCGGCGGACCAGCGCCAGAACCTCGTGATCCATTTCTGCCGGGTGGATGACGAGATCAGCGGCAGCCAATAGTCGTAACTGCTTTAGCGTCAAGGCTTCAGCGCCTTGTTTGGGGACATCTATTTGTTCAATTATATCAGTGGCGTGTGAAGAGTTTCCCTCAAGGGCTGTCAGAATAGCGGATGCGGGATTGGCATGGGTTGTCAGCGGATCGAGCGGCCCGCCAGGCGCCAGTGCCTGTGCCCAAAATTGTCGGCGTGCTGGTATATCCGGATAACGTGCCCGTACGGCATTGCGCGCCGCGCGGATTGCCTGGGCCAGTCCGCCGAGGTTCGTCGGGAGTATCAGGTTAAGGCGTTCCTTCAGTGCCTTGGCCAGACTTGCTGACGTGCCATCAGTACTAATGGCCACCGTCACGGGCGCGCGGTCCAATATGGCAGGCAGGAAAAAGTCGCACAGGTCCGGCTGGTCGGCGACATGCACCAGCAACCCTTGGGCGCGAAGATCGGCAGAAATTTGCTGGGCACCTCTCTCCACCGCGACAAACGCGAGACGCACGTCGGAGCCAATGGCGTTGACCACCCTGCCGCCTGCTTCCGCAACCAACCGCCGCCGCGCTTCCGCCGCGTCGCCGTCGCCGATCACAAGAACCGGTTTTCCGGCAATGCGGTGGAACAGCGGCAGGCTCCTCATTTCACGGTTTCGAGCCAGGCTTTGACCGCCGGGCCGACATCTTCCCGTTCGAGCGCATACGCAATATTGGCGATGATGTGGCCGGCCTTGTCACCGCAATCGTGGCGGACGCCTTCGAAGGCGATACCATGGAATGGCTGTTTGCCGATCAATTGCGCCATGGCGTCGGTCAGCTGGATTTCATTACCCGCGCCGCGCTTGCCTTCGGATAATATATCCATGACTTCCGGTTGCAGAATATAACGGCCGATCACCGCCAGATTGGATGGCGCATCCGCAGGCTTCGGCTTTTCAACCAGCCCGATCACTTGGGTCAAATTGCCCTGTGTTTCACCGGGCGTAATAATCCCATAACTTCCAGTGCGTTCGGGAGCGACTCTTTCAGCGGCTATGAGGTTTCCACCAACTTTTGTATACGCATCGACCATTTGTTTCAGGCAACCGGGTGTGCCTTGCACCAGATCGTCCGGCAAAATTACGGCAAAGGGCCGGTTGCCTACGATATGTCGCGCGCACCAGACAGCATGGCCCAGACCGGCCGGCTCCTGCTGGCGCACATAGGCGATGTCGCCGGCGGGTCGTTGCGTTGTCGCGAGAAGATCGAGTTCCTTTACCTTGCCACGTTCTTTCAGCGTTGCAACCAGTTCGCCGGCAACGTCGAAATAATCTTCCAGACTGTTCTTGCCGCGCGCGGTGACGAAAACAAATTGCTCGATGCCCGCTTCCAGCGCTTCATCTACGGCATATTGCAACAGCGGGCGATCCACCACTGGCAGCATTTCCTTCGGCACAGCCTTGGTAGCAGGCAAAAACCTTGTGCCCATGCCACCGACCGGGAATACTGCGATTTCGAGTTTCGTCATGCCTTGCTCTCCATCCAGGGGGGAAGATGTTCCTGCTTCAGCATCATGTCGATGGTTTGCCGTTCGCGGACGATCGCGAAACGGCCGCCATCGACCAGCACTTCCGGTATCAAGGACCGGCTGTTGTAGGTGGAAGCCATGGTCGCGCCATAGGCTCCCGCCGTCATCAGGGCGACCAGATCGCCCGCCTGCATCGGTGTAACGCCCCGGTCTTCGGCGAACTGGTCTCCTGTCTCGCATACCGGGCCGACCACGGTAACGGTTTCCCGGCCGGGGCGCGGTGCAACGGCCAGAATATCGTGCCAGGCTTCGTAGAGTGTAGGGCGAATGAGATCGTTCATCGCCGCATCCAGCACGACGAAACGCCGTTGGCCGCCGTCTTTGATCGTGATTACCGTAGATACCAGAATACCGGCGTTACCTGCGATCAGCCTGCCAGGCTCGAAAATGACCGACATGCCGCGACCGCCATCGGGCCACCCCGCGATAACCCGTTCGGCCAGCGCGCCATAGGCCGAAGGTGGCGGAGGTGCAGGTAAATCAGGATCATAGGGAATCCCAAGGCCTCCGCCCAGGTCGATGCGGCTGACGGGGAGGCCATTGGCGCGTAGATCGCCGGCCAGTTCACCAAGGCGCGTCCATGCGGTTTCCAGCGGGGCGAGATCTCGCAACTGGCTGCCGATATGAGCGGCGATACCGACGGGCCTTATGCCCGGCAGGGCGGTGGCGCGGGCATAAAGGCCCGGAATGCGATCCCAGGGAATGCCGAATTTATTCTCGGCCTTGCCTGTCGAGATTTTGGCGATGGTGCCGGCATCGACATCAGGATTGGCCCTCAGGGCGACAGGCGCTTGCTGTCCTCTGCGAGTGGCGATTTCCGAAAGCCGGTCCAGTTCCGGTTCGCCTTCCACGTTGATCTGATAGATGCCGGCATCGAGCGCGGCGATCAGTTCGTCGTCCGTCTTGCCGACACCGGAAAATACGATCCGGGAAGGGGGAATGCCTGCCATCAGCGCGCGATGCAGTTCGCCACCCGATACGACGTCCGCGCCCAGGCCCTCCCGCGCCAGCACGGCCAGTACGGCGATGTTGGGATTGGCCTTGACGGCGAACGCGACCAGCGGATCTGGCGTTCCCGCGACGGCGTCGCGGAAGACGCGCGCATGGCGCTGCAAGGTGGCGGTGGAATAGCAGTAAAAGGGAGTTCCCACGGCTTCAGCTATCGCCGGCAGCGGCACATCCTCGGCGTGAAGAACGCCGTCTATATAATTGAAATGGTCCATTATTCCGGTGGCAAGTTAAAGGGGTCGTCGGTGCGTTCTGCGGGTTTTTTCAGAATTTCATCCACCCGTAAAGGTTGCGCCTCCGGCGGTGGCGTCAGCCCGGCGCGGACTTTCTCGGCATCTGCTTCGCGCAAGGTGCGTTTTTCTTCTTTGGACAGATCGCTGCGGTCGAGGTCGAGCCGCGTCGGTTCCCCCTTATAACCGCACGCTGCCAACATCAGCATCGCGGCGGCTACGCACAGGCTCCTTACCATTGGTCGAGCTCGTCCAGCAGGGTTTCGGCGGCGGCGCGCACCCGATCCGGCGCTGTACCACCCCATGATGTGCGGCTGCGAACCGAGGCTTCCACCGAAAGCACATCCAATACGCGCGCGTCGATACGGGAATCAATTGTCTGTAGTGTTTCCAGCGGCAGGTCAGCGAGCAGCAGGCCGCTCTCTTCGGCGGCGCGCACGGCGCGCCCGGTGATGTGATGGGCTTCGCGGAAAGGCACGCCAGGCACCCGTACCAGCCAGTCCGCCAGATCGGTTGCGGTGGAGAAACCGGACGCAGCGGCGGCACGCATGCGCTCCGGCTGGAAGGTGAGCGTCTCCATCATTCCGGCCATCGCCGCCAGTGACAGTTCGATGAGGTCGTGCGCTTCGAACAGCGGTTCCTTGTCGTCCTGCATGTCCTTGGAATAGGCGAGCGGCAGACCCTTCATGGTGACCATCAGGCCTGTCATCAGGCCGATGATACGGCCCGAATGGCCGCGTACCAGTTCGGCGGCGTCCGGATTGCGCTTTTGCGGCATGATAGAGGAGCCAGTGGACCATTGATCCGGCAATTTCACCCAGCCGAAGGGCTGGCTGGCCCACAGAATCACTTCTTCCGCCAGGCGTGACAGATGCAACGCCAGCTGTGCGGCGGACGTCAGATATTCGATGGCGAAATCGCGGTCCGATACGGAATCGAGCGAATTGGCGGTCGGACGATCGAACCCCAGCGCCTGGGCGGTGAAATCGCGGTCCGTGGGAAAACCCGTGCCCGCCAGCGCCGCCGCGCCCAGCGGCGATTCATTCAGACGATCCCGCGCGTCGGCAAAACGCCCGAAATCCCGTTTCAACATTTCGGCATAGGCCAGCAAATGATGCCCAAGCGTGACCGGTTGCGCCACTTGCAGGTGGGTGAAACCGGGCATCACCGTTTCGGCATGTTCGAGCGCGCGCGTCGCGAGAATCCGCACCAGTGCTGCGATAGCATTCAGATGACCGTCGATGGCATCGCGTACCCACAGGCGAAAATCTGTTGCCACCTGATCGTTGCGGCTGCGCGCCGTATGCAGCCGCCCGGCATCCGGCCCGATCAGTTCGGCCAGACGGGTTTCGACCGTCATGTGAATATCCTCGAGGGCCGGATCTACGGGCACGCCATTCGCCTCATATTCGGCGGCGATGGTTTCAAGGCCCGTGATGATGCGTTCGGCGGCGTCTTCGTCGATGATATCCTGCTGGCCCAGCATCATGGCATGCGCGATGGAGCCAGCGATGTCTTGCCGCCACAGGCGCTTGTCGAAGGGGATGGAGGCATTTATCTCGGCCATGACGGCGGATGGGCCGCCGGCGAATCTGCCACCCCACAATGCGTTGGCGGCGTCGTTCTGCTTTTCGGAGTCTGTCATGCGGCCAGCCCTGATCCTTCTGCCTCTGATCCTTGCCGCGATGGCCGGGTGTTCGAATTCTGACGAGACCTCTACAAAGGACGAGGCCGCCCCGCAAGCCGGAGCGCCGACGCTGCGTGGCGTTTCGACGGAATATGCCGGCCTGGCTGCGCCCGATGTGGCGCTGGAAATCGCGCCCGATGGCAAGACCGATACAATTGCGGGTTTATTGGCCGCAAATCCCGGCAAGCCGTTGCTGGTGAATTTGTGGGCCACCTGGTGCGCGCCGTGCCTGCGCGAACTGCCGGGCCTTGATCGGCTGGCGGCAGAATCGGGCGATGATCTGATGGTCGTGGCGATCAGTCAGGATATGGAGGGGTGGCAAAAGGTGACGCCGTGGCTTCAGGCCAATCCATTGCCCAATCTGGCGGTACGGCTGGAAAACAAGATGCAATATGGCTTTCAGACGAAAGCGACCGGATTGCCTGTGACCATTTTATATGGCCCGGATGGCAAGGAAAAATGGCGCTATGCCGGAGACCGGGAATGGGATTCGCCCGAAGCGCGTAAGGATATCGGCATATAAGATGTTGGCCCCGGCGCAGTTTTACTCCGGGGCCATATCTGACCTAGCCTTCGAACAGCTCGTTTACCTTGTTCCAGTTCAGCACCTGCCACCATTTGGACAGATATTCCGGACGACGGTTGCGATAGGTGAGGTAATAGGCATGTTCCCACACATCGTTGACGAGGATTGGCTTGCCCTGCACCGGCGACGTGTCCATTAGCGGGTTTTCCTGGTTGGGAAGCCCGGTAATGACGAGGCTGCCATCGGCCTTCTTTACCAGCCATGCCCAGCCCGAACCGAACTGGCCGACGCCCGCCTTTTCAAACTCGGCCTTGAAATTGTCGACCGAGCCGAAGGTGGAGTCGAGGGCCGTTTTCAGGGCTGCGGACGGCTGGCTGTTGTTGCCGGGCGTGGTGTGCAGGTCCCAGAAAAAGCGGTGATTCCAGTGGCCGCCGCCATTGTTGCGGATCGCGGCGGGAAGTTTCGAGGCTTGCGCGAACAATTCTTCGAGCGACTTGCCTTCGAATTCGGTGCCGGCGACGGCCTTGTTCAGATTATCGACATACGCCTGATGGTGTTTGCCATGGTGCAGTTCCATGGCTTCGGTGGTGAGTACAGGCTCCAGCGCATCGTAGGCGAAGGGCAACGGATCGAGCTTGAATGGGGCGGACATCAGGAAACTCCTCCAGAAACAGGTATATCGCTTTTAGGAACACAATTCAGGCGGCACAAGCCATGCCCTGAATGCAGAGTGTTATTGCGAGTGGTTAGCACGTTTGGAGGTGACGGCGAAGGGCGTTACTGCCAAAGGAGCACCCATGGAAGATAAGGGCATATTCGACCTGCTGGTGGTTGGCGGCGGGATCAACGGCGTGGCGATTGCACGGGACGCCGCCGGACGCGGGCTGAAAGTGGTGCTGGTGGAGGCAGGTGATCTCGGCGGGGCGACCTCGTCCGCCTCGTCGAAACTGGTCCATGGCGGTCTGCGCTATCTGGAGTTTCATGCCTTTGGGCTTGTGCGCAAGGCGCTGCAGGAACGCGAGATTATCTTGCGCAATGCGCCGCATATATCCTGGCCTCTGCCGTTTCTGTTGCCGGTGACGCCCGGGCGCGGGGCGAATCTGTTGCGCGCCGGATTGTTTCTTTACGATCATCTGGCCCGTCATCACGAAGTGCCCGGATCGGAACGCGTGGCCTTGCAAAAGGTGCGGGCAGGGCCGGCGTTTGCGCCGCACTTGCAGGACGCTTTCCGGTATTGGGACGGCTGGATCGACGATGCACGCCTTGTCATCCTGACGGCGCGCGATGCGGCGGATCGGGGGGCGGCGATCTGGCCGCGCGATGCGCTGGTTTCGGCGCGGTTTGCTGATGGATTATGGTCGGCAACCATGGCTTCGGGCCGGCAAGCGGCTGCACGCTTTCTGGTGAACGCCACCGGACCCTGGGTGGAACGGGTGGCGGCTGATGTATTGGGCCTGCCGGGTGCGCCGCCCGTTGCGCTGGTGCAGGGGGCGCATATCGTTACCCGCCGGGTGAATCGCGGAGACGACGCCTGGACCCTGCAACAGCCGGACGGGCGCATCATCTTCGTTATTCCCTGGGAGCAGGATTTTTCGCTGATCGGCACGACGGAAACGCCCATCGCCGAACCTGCGATGGTAACGCCCACAGCGGCGGAGGAAGAATATCTGCTGGGGGCGGTCAACCGCAGCCTTGCCCGGCCATTGACACTCGCAGATATTGTCCACCGGTTCGCCGGTATCCGCCCACTGATCCTCGAGGAGGGGAAGGGCGCGCGTGAAACGACGCGGGACTGGCGGTTGGTCCGGCATGCAGATGTGCCGGCGCTGTCGGTTGTCGGGGGCAAGATCACCACCTGCCGTCGTCTGGCGGAAGATGTGCTGGAGCAAATCGCACCCAAAACCGAAGGGTGGACCCGGAATGCGCCGCTGCCCGGCGGCGATATTCCGCGCCGGCGCGGAACGACGGCACAGGAGGATTTCCTGCACTGGATGGCCAATCTGCAAGCCGCCCATGCTCATTATGACCCCGCCATCGTTGCCCGCATGGCGCGACTTTACGGCACCCATGCCGCCGCCTTGCTGGAAGCGGGCCTGGGAGAAAATCTGGGTGGAATTTTCGCGGCGGAACTCGATCATATGCGTACCCACGAATGGGCGCGGACGACAGACGATATTTTGTGGCGGCGTACAAAACTGGGCTTACGCCTCGGTATAGCGGAGGTCGGCAAGGTGCGTCGTTATATGGGCGGATAAACATTTCAGCGCACCCCTGGCCCGTCAGGCAGCGATTCGCCGCATCCGGCAAACTTCTGTTCATCTTCCTCCCCGATGAGTGTGCTTCTGCATTATTCCGGAAACCCTGATTACGATGTCCAATCCCGACGCTGAAATTATGTCTTCAGCTACCAGTGCGGCCCCGGTAGCCCAGCCGCGCATGGCGGAGGTTATCCAGCTTGCCCGTGTCGTCTCCATTCTTGGTATCGTTTATGTTCATGCCTGGACGGGGCTGACGGCGGAAGAGCTGGCGGTTGCACCGGCGGGCCAGGCGCTGTGGCGCTGGGTGTTGATGGAAAGCTTCGGGCGCAGTGCCGTACCATTGCTGGGGATGATTTCCGGCTGGTTGGTGGCCGGGTCGGTTGCGCGGCGAAGCTATCCGGCGTTTATCGCGGGCAAGGCGCGCACCATTTTACTGCCGATGTTTTTGTGGAATGCGCTGGCGATCCTGCTGGTTTCGGGGCTGGCGGCGATGGGGCTGATCCGTGCGCCGGTGCCGGAAAATATGTGGTGGCTGGCGGATGAACTGTTCGTCCTGGTGACGCCCAATCACATCAATGTACAGACGCCGTTCCTGCGTGATCTGTTCATCTGCATGTTGCTGGCGCCATTGCTGGTGCGTCTGCCCACCATGGCGCTGCTGGCGGGGGCGGTGCTGATCGCTGGCTGGATCGGCGGGGGCTGGCAGGTACCGATCCTGTTGCGGCCGGCGATTCTGTTATTCTTCATCGCAGGCATCCTCGTGCGCCGGCATGATCTCGCTCCCCGTCTGGCGGCCTTGCCCGGTGGGTGGATGGCGGTCGGCTTCGTCGTGCTGATTTCCGCCAAGGTCTGGCTTGAGTTTCGCATGCCGCCCGGAGCACTTGGCGCATCGCGTCTGGCCGCGCTGGGGGACATCCCGTTCCGCATGTTCGTGGCGCTTTGTATGTGGCAATTCATCTGGCGGCTGACGGCCACGCCGGCGGGTGCGTGGCTGAGGCGGTTCGAACCCTATGCCTTCCTGATGTTTTGCTCTCACCTGATTTTTACATGGCTGTTCGGACCTTTGCTGGGACAGATTACCGGGCCGCTCGGTTCGCCGGGCTATCCGGTCTATCTGATCGTCCAGCCTGCCTTGCTGGCGGGCGCGACCCTGCTACTCGCCAGCCTGATCCGGCGTTTACCCGATACGCTTGCCGGCGCGCTGAGCGGCGGGCGGCTGGAAAGGTAAGTTACGCTTCGCCCAGCGGTGCGGTCTGTGCCGCCAGCCTCCCGCGCGCCAGGTCGTCGAGGTGCGGTGTCAGCGCCGTGCGTACGGCGGCATGGTACGCGTCGATCCAGGTGATTTCGGCGGGGGTCAGCATTGCCGTTTCGATCAACCGTCGATCGATGGGCGCGAGCGTCAGCGTATCGAAGGCCAGCATCGGGCGCTGATCCCCCGGAAGTGAGTCTTTGCGGACGAGGATCAGGTTTTCGATGCGGATGCCCCAGGCGTCTGCCGCATAATAGCCGGGCTCGTTGGAAATGATCATGCCCGGTTGCAGCACTTCGTCGGAGCGCATCGTGGCGATGCGCTGCGGACCTTCGTGGACGGAAAGATAGCTGCCAACGCCGTGGCCGGTGCCATGGGCGTAATCCATGCCCGCTGCCCATAGAAATTGCCGTGCGAGCACATCGAGTTGCCCGCCAGATGTGCCCTTCGGAAAGCGGATTGTGGCCAGCGCGATATGGCCCTTCAGCACGCGGGTGAAACATTCCCGCATCTCCGGCGTCGGTGTGCCGATGGCGATGGTGCGTGTGATGTCGGTGGTGCCATCCCGATACTGTCCGCCGCTGTCGATCAGATAAAGGCTGCCGCCTGAGAATGGCCGGTTGGTTTCAGGCGTGGCGCGATAATGGACGACTGCGCCATTGGGTCCGAAGCTGGAAATGCTGTCGAACGACAGATCCTGCAACATGCCGGATTCGCGGCGAAATGCCTCGAGGCGAATTTCAGCCTTCAGTTCATCGAGCGTGCCCGTCGGCGCCTGCTCATCTACCCATTGCAGGAAGCGGGTAACGGCAACGCCATCACGCAGATGAGCGGCCCGCGCGCCCGCGATCTCCGCCGGATTTTTGATCGCCTTTGGCAGCAGAACGGGGCTGGGCGCAGTGATGCATTCGGCCCCGGCCTTGTCCAGCGCGTCGGGAATGGCGGAAACGGCGGTGGCAGGGTCCAGCCATATTTTCCCGGAAAGTGTCGGGATTGCACCGGCGAAGTCCGTATAGGGGCGTACGGTGACATCCGGCCCGAGATACCGTGTCAGTTCGGGCGTAGATTTTGCCGGATCGAGAAACAGCGTTGCCGTGGCGTCGGCATTGAGGATGGCAAAAGCACGAACGACGGGTGTGCGCGGAACATCTTTCCCGCGAATGTTGAACAGCCAGGCGATCTCGTCGAGTTGGGTCAGAATCAACGCATCCGCGCGCCACTTCTCCAGGGCCTGGACGACCTCGGCGCGCTTGTCCGCTGATTCCCGGCCTGAATATTCCAGGGGTTGGATTTCTGCAGGCGCATCCGACGGGACGGGCTGATCGGGCCAGACGGCGTCGACGGGATTGTCCGGCACGGGCTCCATATTTACGCCAACATTTGCAGCGGCGGACAGGAAGGTGCGGGTGGTTAGCCACGGATCATAGCCGATGCGGGCGCCGTCGGGCGCATTGGCCCCAAGCCATTCGGCGATCGATTCAGCGGGGATGCCGTGAAAGGAGTATAAATTGCCCTCCACCTGCTGACGGACCTGCAGCGTATAGCGGCCATCGACAAAGATGGCGGCCTTGTCCGCCAGCACCACGGCTGTGCCGGCTGATCCGGAAAATCCGGTCAGCCACTCCAGCCGGCGGGCATACAGACCGACATATTCGCTCATATGCTCGTCGGTCAGCGGCACGACAAAGCCGTCGAGCGTGCGTTCGGCGAGTTCGGCGCGCAGGGCGGCGAGGCGGTGGGATGCGATGGTCATCTTGTGGATGTAGGGAAGCCGGAAGGCTGAGGCCAGCCGGGAGCGGTAAACGCCAGCGCCTGAAACAGCCTGCCCATGGAGCCGGGCGATGTGAGCCGAGCCACGGCTGCCTCGATCTCCGCGCGGGTTTCGATGGAAGCCGCCGCCCGCAAGCGGTCTGCGCGCGCCCGGATACCAAGCGCCAGCAATAGCACGCCCTGATCGATCGGGCCGTAAACCGTGGCATGGGGTCTTGCCGCACGGGCCATCGCGGTAAAATCGACATGGGCGGAAATATCAGCTTCCCCAAGCGTTTGCAGCACATCGGCGAACTGCCCATGGTGAATGGACTGCAACGTATCGCCCAATGCCGGGCCGCTGTAGCCATAGTCGATGATCAGCGCCGCGCCGCCTTGGGCGGCGATCCGCCGCGCAACGCCAGCCACCAGTGTCTCGGCGGCGAAATTGCGCTCGTAAACCGAACCGGGCACCGCATCGCGGATTTCTTCGGGCACAAGCTGAATATTGGCCGGTGTGGACAAATCCCAGCCGTCTGCTGTCACCGCCCGCAATGCCCAGCCGAGGTCGGTGCGCTCGAACTGGGTGAGGGGCAGGGCGTCGAGAAATTCGTTGGCGACGAACAGCAATGGCGCGTCCGTCGGGAGGGTATCCAGACGTTCGTGAAATATTGCCGAGGGAAACGCCCGCTGCTGGATGGCGCGCAGACGCGGCGATTGTTCGATCAGATGCAGTTGTGCGGCTTCGGCGAAAGCGGGCAAGGCGTGGCGGCAGGCGCGCAACATATCCGCCATCAATGTGCCGCGTCCCGGCCCTGCTTCCACCAGCAGGAAAGGCGAAGGGCTACCTGCGCGCGCCCACAGGTCAGCGAAGAACAGGCCGACCAGTTCCCCGAAAATTTGCGATATTTCCGGGGAAGTGACGAAATCTCCCGTCGTGCCAAATGGCTCCCGCGTCGCGTAATAGTGGTTTGCGGCCAAGGCCATGGCGCGCGCGAGCGGCAAGGGGCCATCGCGTTCGATGGTCTCGGCTATTTCCTTGATCATGCGTGCCGCCGGTTGACGGTGCCGATCAGCCAGAGACCGAACAATATCATCGGAATGCACAATGTCTGGCCCATGGTGAGTCCGAACGATAATGTACCAAGGCCCGCATCCGGTTCACGGAACCATTCGACGATAAAACGAAAAACGCCATAAAGCAAAATGAACAGGCCGCCGAGAAACCCGGGTTTCAGCCGCGCATCGGTCTTCCAGAACAGCAGATTCAGCAATACCAGCAGTACCAGACCTTCGAGCGCCGCTTCATATAATTGGCTGGGATGGCGTGGGAATGGCCCGGCATTCGGGAAGATCAAACCCCAACTGCCGTCAGTCGGCCGGCCCCAAAGTTCGCCATTGATAAAATTGGCCATCCGCCCGAGCAACAGGCCCAGGGGCGTGATGACGGCGGCATAGTCGAGTATCCGTAACGCATTGAGTTGATGCCTGCGCGCATAAACGAAGATCGCGAGAATGACGCCGGCCAGCCCGCCATGGAAAGACATGCCGCCTTCCCAGAGGCGTAATATGGCGAGTGGATCGGCCAGATAGGTCGCCGGATCGTAAAAAATCACATATGCCAGTCTTCCGCCGGCAATCACGCCGATCGTGCACCAGGTAATCAGATCATCCAGATGACGCTTTTCCATCGGCGCGCCGGACCGGCGAATCATCCGGCTCAGCAGCCACCAGCCGCCGAGGATACCGACGATATAGGCGAGGCTGTACCAACGGAAATCAAGTGGGCCTACGGAGAGGGCGACCGGATCGAGGCCGAGGGATTCCCATGTGACGGGTGGCTGAAAAATTGGCATGGACAGGCCATAGCGGAACCAGGAAAGTGAATCATCCCATGATTAGCTGTCTTGCCTCGCCGTTGCTTGCCGGTATCCGCCATGGATTCCTCGGGCGGACGGGCGGCGTATCTTCGGGGCTGTATGCCAGCCTGAATGTCGGCCTTGGGTCTGGCGATGATCCCGTGCTTGTATCGGAGAATCGTGCCCGACTGGGGGTTGTGGCGCCGGGGGCACGACTGGTTTCCTGCCGGCAGATACATTCGGCAATAGCGATTCCGGCTGGAGACTGGATGGATGCCGATCGTCCGGAAGCTGATGCGCTCGTCACCGCCAAACCGGGCATTGCGCTCGCCATTCTCACCGCCGATTGCGCGCCGGTGTTGCTGGCGGACCGCGAAGCCGGGGTAATTGGCGCGGCCCATGCCGGCTGGAAGGGGGCGCTCCACGGCATTCTGGAGGCGACGCTCGTCGAAATGGAGCGGCTGGGCGCCCGGCGCGAACGTATCGCGGCAGCCATCGGCCCGTGTATTTCCCGGCGCTCTTATGAGGTCGGGCCCGAATTCCGGTCAACCGTATGTGCAGTTGATCCGGCCTGGGAGGCCTTTTTCATCCCCGTTTCCGCCGGGGGCCGACCGCATTTTGATCTGGAAGGTTTCTGCGCCCATCGCCTGGCCGAAGCCGGGGTGCGCAGGGTGGATGCATTGGGTGTTGATACCCGCAACGACCCCGAACGTTTTTTTAGTTACCGCCGTACGACGTTGGCAGGCGAAGCGGACTATGGTCGGCAGATGAGCCTGATTGCGCTCGATCAAAGCTGATATAAAAGGCCGGGCAGATGGCATCCCGCCCGGCCTTTTTCTGGATAGTTAGCGTTTGGTGGAGGTGTAAAGGCTCCACAGTGCAGCGACATCGGCGGTCGAACCGGATTTGATCGCATCGAAAGTTGTTTTGGCGGCAGCGAGATCGCCGTTGCGAACCTGGGCGATGCCTTTGAACAGCGCCGAATCGCCAGGGTTGGAACCCTTGAGCGCCGTATCATAGGCAGCAACGGCCTGCGGATACTGGCCGGCGCCCAGATAGGCATTCCCGGCTTCATAGGCCGTATCCGGCGCTTTTGCCCTGGCGGCGGCGGCGGCGATCGCGGCAGACTGACGTTTCGCGGCGGCTTCCACCACGCGCTGCGATTGCGCATCATCCGCCGGAATAATGTCGCCAGCGTTTTTCATGACATCAGCGGCAATACCGGGCTGACCGGAGACGATGGCTGTTTTCGCAAATTCCTGCACATCAGCAGCGGACGTCAGCGTACCCGTCTCCCGCATCAGGTGAAACAGGCCCAATTTGGCGTCGCGGGACATCGGCTCGGCCTTGAGATCGAGCAGGAGGGCACGCCAACGGTTCGGGGTCGGGTCGAGTCGGATCAGCTTGCGCGTCGTTTCCAGATAGGCCGCGCGATCGCCCAGCTTGTATTGGGCGCCGGCCAGATTCTGCAGTGCCGACGGATTGTTGGGGTTTTTCGCGACGATCTGTTCATAGATCTTCGCGGCCTCGGCGGGTTTGCCCTGCATAACGTAGGATTGCGCGATAATGGTCGTCTGGCCGGACTTTTGCGCGGCCGCGATTGCCTTGTCATACTGGCGGGCCTGATAATAGAGCGGCGCCAACTGGCTCGCTGGCGCGCCAATGGATTCCAGTTCGGCGGCGGCCTTGGCGTAATTTCCGCTGCGCGTATGCACATAGGCGGCCATCTGGGCGACCTTCGTGCGCTCGGCGGGGGTTTTGGCGGCAGCGCGAGCCTGATTGACGGCGTTTTGCGCGGCGGCCATATTGCCGGCTTTTGCGGCCGCTGACGCCTGTTGCAGCGGCTTGCCGACGGCTGGCGCCAATGCCTGTGCAAGTGCGGGGGTCGCAGTCATAATCGCACCCGAAACAGGCAATGCAGCAATAGCCACGGCGAGTGCAATGCGGGAAACCAGCTTCATTCTCTTCCTTTCGATCCGTAACGGATTCATCCGGGCAGGAACCTGCGACCCATTAGAAATCAGCATGGCTGGCCCCTCGCTGAACGCCGTGTTCACTGCCCAATCATGACATTTTCGTCGAAACTGTGACAAAAATGTAACTCCCAAATTGATTCGTGGCGTGCATCGAATCGATGTGTCGCACATAGCGAGGATTGGGAGGGCCGAAAAGACATGTCTGTAAAAACCGGCTATTTTCATCGCGACCTGTGGTTAATGGTAGCCAAAGGTTGCGAAACAGCGCGCTCCTCGTATAGGCAGCGCCGCTATGACAACAGCATTTATCTTTCCCGGGCAGGGCAGTCAGGCCGTCGGCATGGGCCGGGCGCTATCGGAGGCCAGTCCGGCGGCACGCGCAATCTTCGGCGAGGTGGACGA
>JBAYSX010000011.1:0-81843 GCA_041675905.1 Sphingomonadaceae bacterium
ATCGCATTGCGCCGGCTCAATCGACCGTCAGAGGCGGTAAAACATTTCAACCATTTCCGGGCGGCCGTAAACACGCCGATCAGCATGTCGCGCGGGGAATATTGGCTCGGGCGCGCAGAAAAGGCGAAGGGCGACCAGAAAGCGGCGACTGCTGCATTCGAGCGCGCCGCCAGCTATTTTGATTACTTCTACGGACAACTGGCCGCCGAGGAATTGGGCCGGCTGCCGCAACTGCCGGCAACGATGGCCAAACCGGAAATATCCCCGGCGGCCCGGCAGGCATTCAATCAGTCCGCGCTGGTGCAGGCGCTGAATCTGCTGGCCGCCATCGACCATCGCCAGCATGAGACACAATTTGTGCGGGCGCTGGCCAATGCCGCCGACACGCCGGAAAAGGCGCGGCTGACGGCGGAATATGGGCTGACCATCGACCGTCCCGATGTGGGCGTGTGGACATGGAAGGCCGCGCGCGACCAGCAGGAATTTTCCGGCATCGAACTGGCGTATCCGCGTTTGCCCGCAGCGGGCATCGCCACCATCCCGTCACGGGAACGGGTATTGAGCCACGCGATTGCGCGGCAGGAATCGAGCTTCGACCGCACCGCCCTCTCTCCGGCCGGCGCGCGCGGATTGATGCAGTTGATGCCGGCCACCGCCAGCGACGTGGCGCGCCGGCTGGGCGTGTCTTATGATGTGAACCGGCTGTTTTCCGATCCGGCCTATAATTTGCGGCTCGGCAGCTATTACCTTGGCATGCGCCGCGACGGCTTTTCCAGCGCGATGCTGGCGATTGCCGCCTATAATGGCGGGGCCGGAAATGTCCGCAAATGGCTGGCAATGAACGGCGATCCGCGCACCACGGTGGACCCGGTGGACTGGGTGGAGATGATCCCGTTCAGCGAAACGCGCAACTATGTGCAGCGCGTGATCGAGAATGCTGTGGTCTATAGTTTGCTCGACCCGAACCAGTCGGGGGCCAATCCGCGTGCTTCCAGCTGGCTGCGTGGCGGCTGACCCCGGTCTGGCTTATGCGGCGAGGGCGCAAATGCCCTTGCTGCATTCGGCGGTGTGAATGAAGGTTTCCACCTTTGGCGCGATGGCGTTACGCCAGCGACCGCCGTTGAAAATCCCGTAATGGCCGACGCCCGGCACCATATAATAGCGCTTGTAGCTATCAGGCAGATTGACCGCGAGATCAAGCGCGGCCCGTGTCTGGCCGAGGCCGGAAATATCGTCCCGCTCGCCCTCGACAGCGAACAGGCCGACGTCGGTGATTTTAGCCGGGTCGACGCGTACACCGCGATGGTGCATTTCCCCTTTCGGAAGCAAATGGCGTTGAAATACGGAATCCACTGTCTGCAAATAGAATTCCGCCGTCATGTCACAGACCGAGCGATATTCCTCGTAGAATTTCTTGCTCGCTTCTGCCGATTCATCATCACCCTGCACGAGATGTTTGAACATATCCCAATGAGAGTTCAGATGATTGCCCAGATTCATCGACATGAATCCCGCGAGTTGCACAAATCCCGGGTAAACCTGTCGACCGGCGCCGGGATACAGGTTGGGCACGGTGGCGATCACATTCTGATCGAACCAGGCAAGCGGGCGCTCCATCGCCATCATATTCACCGATGTCGGGGCTTCCCGCGTATCGATCGGGCCACCCATCATCGTCAGGGTGCACGGGCGGGCAGGGTGTTTGTCCGCCGCCATCAGCGCCGTCGCCACATAGGACGGCACGGATGGCTGACACACAGCCAGCATATGTGGCCTCGGGCTGTCGCCCGGCGAGATCAGCGAAAGCCACTCCACCAGATATTCGACATAGTCTTCGAAGTCGAAAGTGCCCGACGACAGCGGCACCAGTCGCGCATCGCGCCAGTCGGTAATATAGACATCGTGGCGCGGCAGCATACGCTCCACCGTGCCGCGTAAAAGCGTTGCATAGTGGCCGGACATGGGGGCGACGATCAGCAGTTTCGGATCGTCTTCACCTGCGCCCTCCCGCTCGAATCGCAACAACTGGCCGAATGGTTTGCGGTCGACGATGACCTCGGTGATCTTCACTTCGCGTCCGTCAATGCGCGTCGTGGGAAGGTCAAACTCCGGTTTTCCGCGTGGAGCCGCCGCATGGGCGAACACGTCGAGCGCCGCCCGCGCTACTTCACCCGCGCCAGTGTAGGCCAAAGGATTGACCGGGCTGGACCACCATTGCGCACTGGCTTGCGCCGCCATGCTGGCGCCGGTAAACCAGCCACGCGTCATTTCATAAGCTTCATAGAGCATCTTTGTGCCCCTCCTCTCCTGTCCGGGCAACCGCCTGACAATCTAGCAGGGAAAACGCCCGGACCCTATTCATGTTCCTTTTAATATCCGCCTGCAAGCATAAATAGAGGATGAATCGCTTGCTTATAAACAGCTAATGTTCCACGTGGGCTGGTCTTGACCGTACCGGAATGCTGATTGTCGAAGGGGGAAATCCATGTCCATCAACTTCCTGAAAGGTCGCACGGCAGCCGTCACCGGCTCGACCAGCGGCATTGGTCTGGCCATTGCAGAAGCACTCGCGCGGGCCGGCGCGGATGTGGCGCTGAACGGTTTTGGCGACGCGCAACCGGCTATCGACCAGGTGTCGGCACATGGCACGAAAGTGACGTTCGTCGGCGCTGATCTGTCGAAGGGCGCCGAGGCCGCACAATGGGTGCGCGATGTGCAAAAAGCCTTGGGAAGTCTGGATATTCTGGTCAATAACGCCGGGATTCAGCATGTGTCCCCGATCGAGGAATTTCCCGAGGAAAAGTGGGATCAAATTCTCGCCATCAACCTCACTTCCAATTTCCATACGATTAAAGCAGCGGTTCCGGCGATGCGGGCGAAAGGCTGGGGGCGGGTTATCAATATCGCCTCGGCGCATGGCCTCGTGGCTTCCCCTTTCAAGTCCGCCTATGTCGCGGCCAAACATGGGGTGCTGGGCCTGACGAAAACGGTTGCGCTGGAACTGGCGGAAACACCGGTTACGGTGAATGCAATTTGTCCGGGATTCGTCAAAACACCGCTGGTGGACGGGCAAATCGCCGATCAGGCGAAGGCGAATCATATGTCGGTGGAAAAGGTGGTGCGCGACATTATCCTCGCATCGCAGCCGACGAAACGCTTTGTCGAACCTTCCCACGTCGGCGATGCTGTATTGTTCCTGGCGTCCGATGCCGGCAGCAGCGTCACCGGGTCGGCGTTGCAGATTGACGGCGGCTGGACCGCAAGATGAGCGATTCCGGCAGCCGTACGATCTATATCGACACCGGTGCCGGTCGCCCGGAAGACTGGGATGTCGTGCTGCAGGGTCTGCTGGCGCATAATCGCGCCAAAGCCGGGCTCACGGGCGATCCACTGGCCTCGTTGGCGCGGGATGAAGAGGGCGGGGTGCTGGGCGGGCTGGTAGGCTTCACCCAGGGCGGCTGGCTTTATGTGGAACTCTTCTGGTTACCGGAAGAATTGCGCCGTCAGGGTCTGGGTACGGCGCTGCTGCAGGATGCAGAAGAAGAGGCGAGGCGGCGGGGCTGTACCCATGCGCATCTCGATGCCTACAGTTTCCAGGCTCCCGCCTTCTACGAGCAGCAGGGCTATGAAGCATTTGGCCGGCTGGAGGATTATCCAGCCGGCCATACACGTATCTTTTACCGCAAAAAGCTGGGGTAGCGCGCGCTTACGCTTCGCCCATGCCTTCTGCGGGCTGTGGTGCTGCGCCCGCCTTCACCTTTTCCTCGATACGACGGCCCAGGTCGGCATCGACATTCTTCCAATATTGGAAGGCCCGGCCCAGCACCGGTTCGCGCACGCCGCCCAGCAGACTGCCCGCGACCTGATCCACTAGTTTCTGACGCTGGTCGTCGTTCATAACCTCGCGCACCAGCGTGCCGGGCTGGCCGAAATCGTCATCATCCGCGCGTAACGTGTAGGCGCTGCGCACCATCGTGCCGTCGGCTTCCCAGCCATCGTTCACCGGCCCTTCTTCGTCGGCCCAGGGGCGACCGTCGCTGTTGGGCACATAGACCGGCGCATTGCCGCTATGATGATAGGCCATAAAGCCGTCGAACTGATAGGTGTTGACCGGCACTTTCGGCTGGTTCACCGGCAAATGGTTGAAATTGGTGCCGATACGGTGGCGCTGTGCGTCGTTGTAGGCAAAGGCTCGGCCCTGCAGCATCTTGTCCGGCGAAAGACCAATGCCCGGCACGGTATTGCCAGGCGAAAAAGCCGCCTGTTCGATCTGGGCGAAGAAATTTTCGGGATTCCGGTTCAGCGTCATCGTGCCGACCCTGATCAGCGGATAATCCTTGTGCGGCCAGATTTTCGTCAGGTCGAACGGGTTGAAGCGGTACGTCTTCGCGTCTGCATAGGGCATGATCTGCACCGACAGATCCCATACCGGGAATTCGCCACGCGCAATGGCGTCGAACAGATCACGGCGGTGGAAATCCGCGTCAGAACCGGCCATGTCGCGGGCTTCGTCGTTACTGAAGAATTTCATGCCCTGACGGGTGTGGAAATGATATTTGACCCAGAATTTCTCGCCTTCGGCATTGATCCACATATAGGTGTGCGAACCATAGCCGTTCATGTTCCGCCAGGTGCGGGGCAGACCGCGCTCGCCCATCAGATAGGTGACCTGGTGCGCGGTTTCCGGATTATTGGTCCAGAAATCCCATTGCATGTGATTGTCACGCAAACCCGAATCCGGCAATCGCCGCTGGCTGCGGATAAAGTGTGGGAATTTCATCGCATCGCGCACGAAAAAGACCGGTGTATTATTGCCGACGAGGTCGTAATTGCCTTCGCTGGTATAGAATTTCAGTGCAAAGCCACGCACATCCCGCCAGGTATCCGGGCTGCCCTGTTCTCCGGCGACGGTCGAGAAGCGCGCCAGCATTTCCGTGGATGCGCCCTTCTGGAACAGCGCGGCCCTGGTATAGCGGGACACATCTTCCGTCGTCTCGAACACGCCGAAAGCCCCGGAGCCCTTTGCATGCGGCAGACGTTCCGGCACCTTCTCGCGGTTGAAATGCGCCATTTGCTCCAGAAAATGCACATCATGCAGCAGAACGGGGCCGTCCGGGCCAATCGTCAGCGAATTACGATCACTTACCGCCGGAGCGCCCGTGCTCATCGTCGACGCCGGAAACTTCTTGCTCGAATCGCTCATGAAATTGCCCTTTCAGGAAATATGGCTTCGGCATTTGTGGCCGGGTTTTCAGCGGACTTCAACTGTCTGACCTGTTGCTCGGTATCGTGAATATAATCCCGCGTTAATGGCAGGGAATCGCGGCGCGGCGATATCTGGATCTGGAATACGGCGTGGTCGTCATGGCGGAAGGCCATGATCGCACCGACCAGGTAAAATTCCCACATGCGGTAAAAACGTGCGTCGTAAATCGCCTCGATGTCGGCGCGGCGGGCAGCACAGCGCCGCAACCAGTGCTCCAGCGTTTTCATATAATGCAGCCGCAGAACCTCGATATCGGTCGTCCACAACCACGCATGTTCGATGGCCGGCGTAATCTCCGACAGCGCCGGCGTATAACCGCCGGGGAAGATATATTTGGCCGTCCACGGGTCGGTTGCGCCCGGCCCGCTGACGCGCCCGATGGTGTGGAGCAAGGCCACGCCATCGGGGGAGAGCAGATCGGCCACCTTGTTGAAAAAGGTTCGGTAATTCGGTCGCCCGACATGTTCGAACATGCCGACCGAAACAATGCGGTCGAACTTGCCCGTCACATCGCGATAGTCGATCAGTTCGTAACGCACCTTGTCGGCGATGCCCAGTTCTTCCGCTCGTTGCCGCGCGTAGGCCAGTTGCTCTGCGGAAAGGGTTACGCCCAGCACTTCCGCGCCTGATACCTTGTGGATATGGCGGGCCATGCCGCCCCAGCCGCAGCCGATGTCCAGCACCCGCATGCCCGGTTCCAGCGCCAGTTTCGCAGAAATATGGGCCAGTTTATCCTGTTGCGCCTGATCGAGATCGGAATCCGGGCCGTCGTTTCCGGGCACGAAATAGGCACAGCTGTACTGACGTTCCTTATCCAGAAACAGATCGTAAAGCCGGTCATCCAGATCATAATGGTGGGCGACGTTGCGCCGGGCCCGCCGACGCTCGTTCTTTTCATCGAACCAGGCCGCGATCTTCGCTTGCGTCCATAGCGCCACACGCAGTTTGTTGGTGCGGTCCCAGCGCAAATTGCCGGTAACGAGATCGAGGAGGTCGATCAACTCGCCATTTTCGATCGTCAGCCGGCCATCCATCCATGCTTCGCCCGCACCCAGCGGCGGATTTGTGCCGATACGATATGCGGTTTGGCTGTCGGCGATCCGCACCCGAAGAGCCGCCACACCCGCCTCGCCATAGCGCCGGACCCGGCCTTTCGGGTCGATGACTTCCAGCGCACCTTCCTGAATCGCGTTGCTCAACAACCGGTCCAACAGAAACATGGGCGACAATCTCCTCCAGCCGACAATCCTTGCGACTATCCATAGCCGCCGGTTCGGGCTTTGCGATAGCCCATCATGCCTGTAAGCCTCAAAGGATGAGCAGGCATGATTTTGATTATTTCGTTATTGGCGCAGGTTCCGGCGGGGTCCGGTCGTCGCGTATCGCGGCCGGTCATGGCGCAAAAGTGGCCATAGCGGAAGAATTTCGCGTCGGCGGCACCTGCGTGATTCGCGGGTGTGTGCCGAAGAAACTGCTGGTGCTCGGCGCGCATTACGCCGCCAACCTTGCCGATGCGCCGCGTTATGGCTGGCAACTGGGCGAGCCACAGTTCAGCTGGCCGGTTTTGCGCGATGCCGTGCTGAATGATGTGGACCGGCTGGAAAACGCCTACCGCACCACGCTTTCGTCAGCGAAGGTGGAATTAATGCCGGGCCGGGCCATCGTCACTGGCCCCAATCGCATATTCCTCAATGGCCGCGATATCCACGCAAGGCATATTCTGGTGGCCAGCGGGGCGCGCCCGCATGTGCCCAATGTGCCGGGCGCGGAGCTTGGCATTACCTCGAACGAGGTTTTTCACCTGGAAGAATTGCCCCGGCGCGCGGTCGTGGTTGGCGGCGGTTATATCGCTAATGAATTCGCCGGTATCTTCAATAAACTGGGCGTTGAAGTTACCATGCTGGTGCGCGGCCCCCGCTTGCTGCGTGGCTGGGAGGAAATCCTCGCGGACCGGCTTCAGGCGATCTCCATCCAGAATGGCATGCGCTTTTGCTTTGGCCAGTCACCAACGTCCCTCGCCCGTCAGGCGAATGGCTGCTTGCGCGTGTCGATGAGCGACGGAAAAAGCCTTGAGACCGATCTTGTGCTGTGGGCAACCGGCCGCGTGCCGAACAGCGCCGGCCTCGGGCTGGAAGCACTGGGTGTGAAGCTGAAGGAAAATGGTGCAATTCCGGTGGATGCCGCCAGCCACACGTCCCTGCCGTGGTTGCACGCGGTTGGCGATGTGACGGATCGTATCCAGCTCACCCCCATCGCCATTCGCGAAGGCCATGCGCTGGCCGATACGCTGTTCGGCGGCAAGCCGTGGACGGTCGATCATGATCTGGTGCCTTCGGCGGTGTTCAGCGATCCGCCGCTCGCCAGCATCGGCTTGACGGAGCAACAGGCGCGCACCACTTACGAAAAGGTTCGCGTCTACACAGCGGATTTCCGACCGATGCAACATGTGCTATCGGGCCGGCAGGAACGGGCGCATTATCGGCTTGTCGTCGACGAGGCGACGGATCGCATTCTGGGCGCACACATGATCGGCCCCGAAGCACCCGAAATCCTGCAGGCGCTGGCAATCGCTGTGAAAGCCGGGCTGACCAAAGCGCAGGTCGATCAAACCGTCGCCCTGCACCCGACGATGGCTGAAGAACTGGTATTGATGAAATGACGACGTGGAGTCCCGATAGCTGGAAGCAATCCGAAGCGCGGCAAATGCCCACCTGGCCCGATGCCGCCGCCGCAACCGCTGTGGAAGCGGAACTGCGCCGGTTTCCCCCGCTCGTCTTCGCCGGGGAAGCGCGCGATCTGACCAACCGCCTGGGGCAGGTTGCCGCCGGTAAGGCTTTTCTGCTCCAGGGCGGCGATTGCGCCGAAAGCTTCGCCGAATTCCACCCCGATAATATCCGCGATACTTTCCGCGTGTTGCTGCAAATGGCCGTAACCCTCACCTTTGCCAGCCATATGCCGGTGGTGAAAGTGGGCCGCATGGCCGGGCAATTCGCCAAGCCGCGCAGCGCCGATGTCGAGGAAATCAATGGCGTGTCGTTGCCGAGTTATCGCGGCGATATCGTCAACGACATCAACTTCGATGCCTCCGCCCGCCTGCCGGAGCCGGAACGGCAGAAACGCGCCTATATGCAGGCAGCGGCGACGTTGAACCTGCTGCGCGCCTTCGCGCAAGGCGGCTATGCCAATCTGCACCAGGTGCATAAATGGAATCTCGATTTCGTCGCGCGCTCTCCGTGGGCGGATCGCTATGCCGAAATCGCCAACCGCATCGGCGAGGCGCTGGCCTTCATGGAAGCCTGTGGCGTATCGCCGGAAACCGCCCCGCAACTGACGGGCACCGAATTCTACACCAGCCACGAAGCGTTGCTGCTGGGCTATGAATCGGCGATGACGCGGCAGGATTCGCTGACCGGCGACTGGGTGGACACGTCCGCCCATATGCTGTGGATCGGCGACCGCACGCGTTTCCCCGGCTCGGCCCATGTCGAGTTTCTGCGCGGCGTGATCAATCCGATCGGCGTGAAATGCGGGCCGTCGCTCGCTTCGGACGATCTGCTGCGGCTGATCGACGTGCTGAACCCCAACAATATCCCCGGTCGCCTGACGCTGATCAGCCGTTTCGGCGCGGACAAGGTTGAAGCGCATCTGCCCGCGCTGATCCGCGCCGTGCAGAAGGAAGGTCGCCAAGTCGTGTGGTCGTGCGACCCGATGCACGGCAACACCATCAAGGCCAGCTCCGGCTTCAAGACCCGCCCGTTCGACCGGATTCTGGCCGAAGTGCGCCAGGTATTCGATGTGCACCGCGCCGAAGGCAGCTATGCCGGCGGCATCCATATCGAAATGACCGGCAGCAATGTGACGGAATGCACCGGCGGCGCCATCGCACTGACGGACGACGCCTTGGCGGATCGCTACCACACCCATTGCGACCCGCGCCTGAACGCCAGCCAGTCTCTGGAACTGGCGTTCCTGCTGGCCGAAGAACTCGCGGCGGAACGGGCGCGGTTGCAGAAGGCGGCGGCCTGAAGCCCCTGCACCCCCTTTATGCGGGTCCCGCCGCAGGGATGTCCGAAATGCCGCCCTTGAAACGGCGGCATTTCTTTATTCGATCATGAGCAGCTTCGTGCGACAGACATTCTCCGGCGTCGCAGTGCAACGCCTGTAATTCCGAACCCGGCAATGAGAAGCGCCCATGTGGCAGGTTCCGGCACGTTGGTTAAAGTGTACTTATTGCTGATCCGCCCGGTGGCGTCTGTCCAATAGGCATCGAGGATCAGATTGGTTCCAAGTGTCGTCTTATCTGTCAGTCGCACGCCCAGCAGCGTCAGCGAACTGCCCTTGGCGATGGCCGCGCCGCTCCACTGCCAGACGCGATCCTCACCGAAACTGCCATCGCCCCAGGGCGCGGATTTGGGAACTGTCAGTCCGGGACGGAGCATCTGCATATGGAAATCGGTAGCGGGACCCGGCCCGTGGTTCAGGACCCGAACATCGGCCAGGGTGGGTGTGGCCAGCATTGCCATAGCCAGCGCCGAAGCAATGTGTAATTTTCGCATATAACCCTCCATTTTGGCGAGTCATAAATATCACGATCCGGGGCAGCTGAAATTTTTAATAATATCCACTCGGCCTGATTCCATTTCATCCTGCCGAATCGCCGTTCAGCCAGGCCTCGCGCGTTTCTCTGGCAAATGTCTGCAACGTGCCGGCGCCAATCGCCGCGCGGATGCCTGCCATCAAATCCTGATAATAATGCATATTATGCTGTGTCAGCAGCATCGCGCCCAGAATCTCGCCCGCACGTACCAGATGATGGAGATAGGCGCGGCCGTAATGGTTGCACACAGGGCAGGGGCAGGCCGGGTCGAGCGGGTTCATGTCCTCGCCGTGGCGGGCGTTGCGCAGGTTCAGCGGCCCTCGCGAGGTGAAGGCTTGCGCCGTGCGCCCGGAACGGGTGGGGAGCACGCAATCGAACATGTCGACGCCACGTTCGACCGCGCCCAGGATATCGTCGGGCTTGCCGACACCCATCAGGTAGCGCGGGGCATGCCCGGGCAACATTCCCGGCGCATCATCCAGCACGGCGAACATCGCTTCCTGCCCCTCGCCCACGGCGAGGCCGCCGATAGCATAGCCTTCGAAGCCAATGTCGATCAGCCGGTCCGCCGACTCTGCGCGCAGTTCGCGAAAAACCGAACCTTGCTGGATACCGAAGAGCGCGCCATGCTCCTCGCGCAGAAATTGCTCACGGGATCGCCTGGCCCAGCGCATGGACAGCAGCATCGAGCGTTCCGCCCGCTCGCGCGGCGCCGGATATGGGGTGCACTCGTCGAACGCCATCACAATGTCCGAACCGAGCAACCGCTGGATGTCGATGGAACGTTCCGGGCTGACCATATGCTTCGAGCCGTCGATATGACTGCGAAACGATACCCCTTCTTCGGATAATTTGGCGAGCGTGCCCAGGCTCATCACCTGAAAGCCGCCGCTGTCGGTAAGGATGGGGTGCGGCCAGTTCATGAAGCGGTGCAGGCCCCCCAGCCGCGCGATGCGTTCCGCGCCTGGTCGCAACATCAGATGATAGGTATTGCCGAGAATAATGTCCGCCCCGGTGGCGCGCACCGCTTCCGGATGCATGGCTTTCACCGTGGCGGCGGTTCCCACGGGCATGAAGGCAGGGGTGCGGATGGTGCCACGCCGCATATGGATTTCGCCCTGGCGGGCGCGGCCATCTGTGGCGTGGATGGAGAATCTGAAACGGTCGTTCATGCGGGCAGCAACAGGGATGCATCGCCATAGGAGTAAAAGCGATACTCATGCGCGATGGCGTGCGCGTAAGCCGCCTGCATCCGTTCCAGTCCCATCAGTGCCGACACCAGCATGAACAAGGTTGAGCGCGGCAGGTGGAAGTTGGTCAGCAGACCATCAATCGCCTGGAAACGATAGCCGGGCGTGATGAAAATATCCGTCGGTCCGGCGAAGGGCTCACCTTGCGCTGCTTCGAGTAACCGCAGGGATGTTGTGCCGACAGCGATCACCCGCCCGCCTGCCGCACGCGCTGCCGCCAGCCGCGCTTGTGTTCCGGCGCTCACCTGGCCCCATTCGCTGTGCATGCGATGGTCGGTAGTGTCTTCCACTTTCACCGGCAGAAAGGTGCCCGCACCCACATGCAGCGTCAGCATTTCGTGGCCGATCCCGCGCGCCGCCAGCGCCGCCATCAGTTCCGGGGTGAAATGCAGCGCCGCCGTCGGAGCTGCAACCGCGCCCGGATCGCGCGCGAACATTGTCTGATAATCTTCCGCGTCCGATGCATCCACGGCGCG
This sequence comes from Sphingomonadaceae bacterium, assembly GCA_041675905.1. Classification (GTDB taxonomy): domain Bacteria; phylum Pseudomonadota; class Alphaproteobacteria; order Sphingomonadales; family Sphingomonadaceae; genus Sandaracinobacteroides. Next base: position 11,590 of record JBAYSX010000011.1, read on the forward strand.
GCGGCGGGCAATATAGGGTGGAAGCGGCATGACGCCGGCGGATTCCAGGGCAGCCTCCAGCGGGAGGTCGCTGTGAAAGCGCCAATGCACTTCGCCATCACCGCGCTTTTCCACGACTTCGCCGGAAAGCTCCGCGCCAAACACCACCCGATCGCCTGGCGTCAGCCGGCGGGCATTGCGCACGAAAGACAGCCATTCATAAGGCCCGAGCCGTTGATGCAGGGTTACATCAATGCGGGCCTCTCCCCGCCGGCCGGACAATTGCGCCGGGATCACGCGCGTATCGTTGAAAACCAGCACGTCGCCGGGCCGCAGCAACCCAGGCAAATCGCGCATCGCACGATCGCTTAAACCCTCGGCATCCACGGTCAAGAGTCGTGCTGCATCACGCGGAACGGCGGGCCGCAGCGCTATCCGCTCTTCGGGAAGCGCAAAATCGAAATCACTTACGCGCATGCGGCTATTGGGCCGGTGCTGCCCCTTCCAGCAGCTTTGCGGCTTCAGCGGCCAGCGGGTCTGGCACGGCCTCAACCGGCTGCGGGAACTCCGGCGGTGCTTTCTGGTCTACGCCGATAGAAGCTTGCAAGATACGCGACGGATTGGCGGGCGGTTCGCCGCGCGCAATCTTGTCCACCCACTGCATGCCATCGACCACCCGTCCAAAGACGGTGTAATCGCGGTCGAGACGCAGCAGCGGCTGGAACATGATGAAAAACTGGCTGTTGGCTGAATCCGGGTCGCCGGTGCGCGCCATGGAAACCGCGCCGCGCACATGCGGCAGGTCGTTGAATTCAGCTTTCAGATCGGGAAGGTCCGAGCCTCCCTCGCCGGTACCCTTCGGATCGCCGGTTTGCGCCATGAAGCCGTCGATCACGCGGTGAAAGACAATACCGTCGTAAAAACCTTGCCGGACCAGCGTCTTGATGCGTTCGATATGGTTCGGCGCGCGATCCGGGCGCAGGGCGATGGTGACGCGACCGCCCGTTGACAGATCGAGATAGAGAATATTTTCAAGACCGGGGGCCAGCGCCGACGGTTCCACCGGCGTCTCCTGCGCCGCAACCGGGGCGGCGAACAGCGCAAACAGCATCGTGAATAAGACACGCATCATGCCGCCCCATGACGTTTATGGGCTTGCCGAATCATGAACGGCCTCTTTCCGCTATTCGCGCCTCGATTTCGCGCGCGATCGTCGGGGTAACGAAACGGTCGATCTTGCCGCCATAGCTGGCAATTTCCTTCACCAGCCTGGATGCAATCGGCTGTAGCGCCACGTCCGCCATCAGAAACACGGTTTCGATGCGCGGGTTCAGTTGCTGGTTCATGCCCGTCATCTGAAATTCATAGTCAAAATCACTGACGGCACGCAGCCCGCGCACGATCATCGACGCCCCCTGCTGTTCGGCGAAATGCATCAAGAGCGCATCGAAAGCAACGACTTCCGCGTTGGTGACATGCTCGACTTCCCGCCGTACCTGCTCCAGCCGTTCGTCCAGCGTGAACAGCGGGGATTTCGACGGATTGGTGGCGACGCCGATCACCAGCCGGTCCACCAGCCGCGCCGCGCGCCGGATGACGTCCATATGGCCGAGCGTGATCGGGTCGAAGGTGCCCGGATATACGGCGACGCGCTCGGTCATCAATGGTCCCTCTCGATGGCGAAGCGGGCGATTGCCCGAAGCAGATCCGCTTCCGGTCCAAAGCCATGCAGATGGTGAATAGCCTGATCGATCAGCATGGTGGCCTGGGTTCGTGCCCGCTCGATCCCCAACAGCGACACGAACGTCGACTTTCCGCTGTTTGCGTCCTTGCGAAGCGCCTTGCCGGCTTCGGCCTCATTGCCTTCCACATCCAGCAGATCGTCTGCAATCTGGAATGCGAGGCCGAGATCATGGGCATAGCCCCGCAATTTCAGCCGCGTCTGATGGCCCACCTTGCCCATGATGCTGCCGGCTTCGAGGCAAAAACCGATCAGGGCGCCGGTTTTCAGTTGCTGCAGCCGGGTCGTGGCAGCGAGATCGAAAGAGTTTGTTTCTGCCATCAGATCCATCATCTGGCCGCCCGCCATGCCTGATGGTCCGGACGCGCGCGCCAGTTCCAGCGCCAGTTCTGCGCGCACGAAAGGATCTTCATGGGTGGCGGGATCGGCCAGAATCTCGAACGCCAGCGCAAACAGCGCGTCGCCGGTCAGGATGGCGGTCGCTTCATCGAACTGTTTGTGGACGGTCGGCTTGCCGCGCCGCATATCGTCATTGTCCATGCTCGGCAAATCGTCGTGGACGAGGCTGTAACAATGCACGGCTTCGATGGCGAGCGCCACGCGCATCGCCCGTTCGCGGTCGACATGGAACAGGTCGCATGCGGCCACCACCAGCAGGGGTCGCATGCGCTTGCCGCCACCGATCACGGCATGGCGCATCGCGGCATATAACCTCTGCCGGCCATCATCGGGGATGGTCAGCAGATGATCAAAACGCGCATCCACCGCCGCGCCAATGGCGTCGAGCGCGGGTTTCAATCCGGGGCCGGCAGGAGTCACCGGCTTGTTGCCAATCTGGCGGCAGTCATTGCTGGAAAGGCGCCTCGCCCGTGGGGCGTCCTTCGGAATCCAGTTGCAATTGCGCGATCCGCGCTTCGGCGGCGGATAATTTACCGGCGCAATGTGCTTTCAGCTTCTGCGCCTCTGCATAGAGGTCGATAGCCTGTTCCAGCGGAGCATCGCCGGATTCCAGTTGGCGCACGATGCTCTCCAGCCGCTGCAATGCGGTTTCAAAGTCCAGTGCGGCGATTTCATCCGTATCCGACATCATCACTCCCTGATATGCGCCCTTTGGCTGTCCAGGCCGCCGCGGTCAAGTCATCAGGGCTGACCTGCTGCCCCTGCCGCCGCGCGCGCTTCTGCCGCCAACTCTTTCCGGGAAAGTTTGCCGACCATGGTTTTGGGTAATGACGGGCGGATTTCCACCGCGACCGCCTGCTCATGCTTGCCGACCCGCGCATTCAGCCACTGCAACAATTCAGCTTCCGTCGCCGGCCACTCGGCATGCAGCGCGACAAATGCTTTCGGGCGTTCGCCCAGATAAGCATCCGGCACGCCGACGACGACGGCTTCGGCAACGGCGCGATGGCGATAGAGAACTTCTTCCAGCATGCCGGGGAATACCTTGAAGCCGCCGACGATCACCATATCCTTCAGCCGGTCGACGATGGTGTAATAGCCGTCGTCGTCCACGGTGGCGATGTCGCCGGTGCGTATGAAACCGTCGATGATCGTGGTGCTGTTGTCGCGCTTCCAGTAGCCGAGCATCGCCTGCGGCCCGCGAAACGCCAGTTCGCCCGATTCGCCGGGAGCGGTCAGTTTGTGCGGATCGTCCTTGTCCAGCAGACGGATTTCCGTGCCCGGCAGTGGCTGGCCGACCGTACCGGGTTTACCGGGTGTCATATAGGGGTTCACCGTGACGACACCGGACGATTCCGTCAGTCCATAGCCTTCGACGACGCGAATCCCCAGTTTTGTCCGGACTTCCTCCAGCATCGGCAGCGGCATGGGCGCGCCGCCGGTTACGCAGATGCGGAGGCTGGAAAAATCATGTTTTTCGATATTCGGGTGATTGAGCAGGGCGCGAAACATCGTCGGGACGGCCGGGAAGGCGGTGGGTCTGGTACGGGCTATGGCGGCAAGCACCTGCCGCACATCGAATTTCGGCAGCATCACGATGGTGCCGCTGTTCAGGATGGTGCGGTTCATGATGCAGGTGTTGGCAAAAATATGAAACAACGGCAGCACCGCCAGCACACGATCACCGACCCATGCCGGATCCTCTATCGCCAGCGATTGCATGGCGTTGATGCCAAGGCTCGCATGAGTCAGCATCGCGCCCTTGGGCGTACCAGTCGTGCCACCGGTATATTGCAGCAGCGCCACGCGATGCGGGTCACGCGACGCATTGCTCAGGTCCATTTCGGGGCCGGAAAGGAGCTTCGCGAACCTGACATGGCCCGGATTATGCGGCACCGGCGAACGTTCGTTGCGACGGAACAGCCGGTAGAGCATGGCCTTTGGCGGGGGCAGCACGGCGGCGATATTGCCAATGACGAGGGTTTTCAGCCGGCTGGTCTGGAATACCGCCTCGATCGTGGGGAACAGCGCCTTAACATCCAGCGACACCATGATGTCGGCCTCGCTATCCGCTACCTGGGCGCGCAGTTCGTCGGCGGTATAAAGCGGCGAGAAATTGGCAACGCGCGCACCCGCCGCCAGCGCCCCGAAATAGGCGATCACATATTGCGGGCAATTCGGCAGGAACAGCCCGACGGTGACGCCCGGCCCCGCGCCAAGTTCGCGGAAGCCGGTTGCCGCCCGGCGTACCGCTTTCGCGAGCTCTGCATAGTTGATCTGTTTGCCGAGGAAGTCGATAGCGATGGCGTGGGGCGTGCGTGCGGCGGCATCGAACAGCAAATCGGGCAGCCAGCGCGGCGTAAAAACGGTGTCGGCGGCTACGGGATGTTCATAGGGCATTGCCGTGCAACTTCCGGCAAAACGTTTCAAACGTAAAGCGTGACAGCCGCCCGTTAACCGGGCGGCTGTCAGCAAGGTTATTTGGCGATGAATTCGCCGTTGATTTCCAGTTTGATTTCATCGCCGAGCACACCTTGCAGTTCCGTCTGGCCGAAATCGGATCGCTTGATCTCGCCCTTTGCATGGATGCCAAACGCTGACTTTTCATTCATCGGATGCTTGTCTGTTGCACCAACCAGTTTGACATCAAGCGTGACCGGTTTTGTGACGCCCAGCAGCGTCAGATTGCCGTGCAGTTTGCCTTCGCTGGTATCGGTTGCGACAAGCGATGTCGACTGGAACGTGATCGTCGGGAATTCACCCGATTTCAGGAATTTTTCCGAGATGACCTTGTCGAAATCTTCCTTTTCCGGGAACGGGTAATCGGTACGTACCGATTTCGGATCGATGGTGACCGAAACCGAAGAATTGGTGACGGTCTGCGGGTCGAGCCGGACGTTCGCGTCGAACGAGGTGAAGCGTGCCGTGTACCAGGAAAGCCCCAGGTGCTTGATCTTCCAGGTGAGGCTGGCGTGGGTTTTATCCAGGACATAATCGCCGGCGGCGATGGTCAGCGGTGCAGCCTGTCCCGCAGGGGCGGCTTCAGACGTTGTTGTCCTGGCGGGGGTTGACGCCGGTGCCGCGGGGGTTGACGCCGGTGCCACGGGGGTTGACGCCGGTGCCACGGGGGTTGACGCCGGTGCCACGGGGGTTGACGCCGCTGGCGCTGGCGCTGGCGCTGGCGCTGGCTGGGCGGCGGTGGCGGGCGCCGGTGTTTCCGGCGCGCTTTCTTGCGCCATCAGTGGCATTGCCGCCGGCAACGCCACGATCAATCCAAGGGCCATCCATTTCGCTGAAACTGTCATGAAACTCTCCTCCGCTGTTATTGCGGACAGAGCGTAACCGCGCTTCAGCGATGCTGCAAGCAAAGTTGCAGTCAGGCAGCCGTCTGTTGCTGTTGCAGATCCGCGAACAGCTCGCGCATTTGTGAAAGCGAGAACAGATGTGCGTAAATCAGCCCCATCATGCCGTTTTGCACCATCTTTCGTGCCTGATCGCCACGAATATTCTGCAATTTCTTTTCGTCGATCATGCGGAAACCGGCAAAAGTCGCCGGCTGTTCCATGCCAGGATTCTGGATTTGCGCCTGGCCTTCCATCAGCAGGCCCAGCTTGCCGATTTCGTCCATGAAGCTCTTGGTGCGCCCGATCGCCTGCTCGAACTGTTCGCAAAAGGACAGGATGTTTTTGGTGATTTCGGTCGGCTGCTTTTCGGCATCGAACAATTTTTCTTCGGCTTCTTCCGTGACCAGCCCCCAGCTGTCGTCAAAGACGAGGCTCAGTTGATCGGCGTCGGGCTGCAGCCTTGCCAGCATGAACGGGTGGCGACGGATATAGGCGGGAATATAAGCGCCCTCCTGCCATTTGCCGTCGGCATCAATGAACAGATTCTTGCCTTCCTGCAAGCCAACGAGGGCAAGCGGCACGCCATCCGCGCCTTCGGAAAAGACGATCGGATAATGGCGTTGCGCCAGGACGAATTCATCGACGGTAATCGGCACGGCATGGGTATCGCGGGCAAAGCCGAGATCGGTGCGTTGCATGACGCCATGGGAAAGATGCAGTTCCGACGAAACCGGCACGATATTGCGATAAAAAAGCGGGAACTGGGGCTGGCTGGCCATGCGCTACTCATCCTGTCGAAATTCTGCGCGCCGGATGGCGCTTCGGGGCCACGCTCTAGCGCGGCGTCGCGCCGACGACAACCTCTGGTGACGTGGCCGTCGAAAAGCTCAGCCGAACAGCTTGCCGGGGTTCATGATGTTATCCGGGTCGAGCGCTGCCTTGATCGCGCGCATGGCTGCGAGCTTCCCCGGATCCCCGAGTCGCGCCAGTTCCCGCGCCTTCAGTGTGCCAATGCCATGTTCCGCCGAGATCGAGCCATGGTGGGCGACAACCAGATCATCAGTCGCCAGGCGTGCGCGCGGCTGTTCGGCGGCGAGCCATATGTGCGCGTCCGCGCCCGCGGGCGGGCGCAGATTAAGGTGGAGATTGCCATCTCCCAGATGGCCGAACGCGATGGGCCGGCTGCCGGGAAATTCCGCTGCGAACATGGCCAGCGCCGCGCGCAGGAAAGCCGGCACGCCTTCCACCGGCACGGCGATGTCATTCTTGATCGCCGGGCCTTCGAGCCGCTCCGCTTCCGGCACCGATTCGCGTAACTTCCACAAGGCTTCCCGTTGGGCGAGGCTATTGGCGACCACCACATCCTGCACCTCGCCGGCTTCCAGCGCGGTCGCCAGCACGGCTTCCAACCTATGCTGAGGGGCTGCGGCTTCCACCAGCACATGGAAGGTGTGGGACCCGGCAAGCGGCATTTGTACTCCGGGGATAAACTCGCCGACCAGATCGAGCGCCGCCTGTTCCAGCAATTCGAAACTCTCGATGACTTCGCCCAGCGCCAGTCGCAGACGGCCGAGGAGTGCCAGCGCTGCGTCGGCGCTGGCGACACCTGCCCACGCCGTCGTCAGCGTGGCGGGGCGGGGCGCGAGCTTCAGCGCCACCGCGGTCACGACCCCCAATGTTCCTTCTGCACCAATCAGCAACTGCTTGATATCGTAGCCGCTATTGTCCTTGCGCAAAGGGGATAGCTGATCGAGCCGGTTGCCATCGGGGAGGACCGCTTCCAGCCCCAGCACCAGCGCCCGCATGCTGCCATGCCGCAACACCTGCACGCCGCCGGCATTGGTCGAAACCAGGCCGCCAATGGTTGCACTGCCTTTGGACGCCAGCGATAGCGGAAAGACGCAATCCCTGGATTCCGCAGCCATATGCACGGCTTCCAATATCGCGCCCGCTTCCGTTACCATCGATAGCCCGTCGGGATCGATTGACCGGATGCGCGTCATGGCTTGCAGGGACAGCAGTGCGACAGGCCGGTCCCGGGATGCTGACGGGATGCCGCCACCAACAAGGCCGGTATTTCCGCCCTGCGGCACCAGTGCAATGGCATGTTGCCGGGCCAGCCGGACGATCTGCTGCACCGTGGCGGTATCGCGTGGTTTTAACAATATGTCCGCATGACCGGAAATCTGCCCGCGCCAATCCACCAGATGTGGCGCAATCGCATCCGCGTGGGTGATGCAGACGCCGGATGGCAGCGCTGCCTGAAGCGCCGCGATTGCCGACGGGGCCATCGCGCTACCCTTTGCTGATATTGTTGATTTGCGCCTGCAATGCGTCGAGTTGCGCTTTCAGCGCCTTCAGTTCTTCGCTGCTTTCGGCTGGCTTTTCCGGTTCCGGCTGCGGTTCGGCGGGGCGCATCGCAGCCAGCGGGCTGGATTTGGCCCAGATTTCCGCCGCCGCCTTCATCATCGCCATATTTTGCCGTGCCAGCGCCTCGAACGGGCTGTCGCTGCCGCCGGGGATAATGCCTTGCAGCGCCGCCCGGACCTGTTCCTGATTGCGGCGGAACGCCTCCATCGAGGCTTCGAGATAATGCGGCACCATCGCCTGCATCTGATCGCCATACATGGAGATAATCTGCCGCAGGAAACTGACGGGCAACAAGGTCGTACCGCGTGTTTCCTCTTCCATGATGATCTGGGTGAGTACGCTATGCGTGATATCTTCGCCGGATTTCGCGTCGATCACCTGGAATTCGCGCCCGGCGCGCGTCATCGCGGACAGATGATCAAGGGTGATATAGGAAGAGCTTTCCGTGTCATACAGGCGTCGATTGGCGTATTTCTTGATTATCACCATGGATTTTTTGCCATTCTCAGCGGAAGCCCTGGTAGACATACGGAAACTTCCCTCTATCAATAACGCAAGTGCGAACAAGGCATAGAAGGAAGTTCCTAGCATGCGCATCACGCTGGAGCAATTCGGGAGCCTGCATAGCAGGGGCGTAATTTGATGCAGCGCACAAGAATTGGCGGCCATGGCTGAGAGCAGTCTCCAGACGGGCGGGCCACGCGGAGAGTCCTTGTTGTCCGCGCAGCGCGGCCGGGGTCCGCATCCGCTCGGTCTGTTTCTGGCCATGGCGATCCGCCGCACCGCCGGTGATCGGGATCGACTGAAAGCCGTACTGCAGGGCGTGCGGCGCTATCAGGAAGCGCCGCTGCCAGCGGCCATGCCGGAATCGCCCGTTGTGGCGCGTCGCGGAACGGTCCATTTGAGGCGGGTTGCCGGGCCGGAAGATGGGCCGGTTGTGGTGGTCGTTCCCTCGCTTATCAACGCGGCGGTCGTACTCGATCTCGCGCCGGGGCGTTCGCTCGTCCGTTACCTGGCGGAGCAGGGCAATCGCGTGCTCATGATCGACTGGGGACCGCTGGGCCCCGGCGAACGGCGACTCGGGTTTGCCGGACTGGTGACGCAACGTCTTGTGCCGCTGATCCGGACGCTTGATCGTCCGGCGCATTTACTGGGTTATTGCCTGGGGGGTACGCTGACGCTTGCTGCGGCACAGTGTTTGGGGAAGAGGGCGCGGTCGCTTGCGCTCCTCGCCGCGCCATGGCATTTTTCCGGCTATAGCAGCGAGGTTCGCACCCACGCGCTGGGCGTATGGGGCATGATCCGCCCCGTGGCGGAACGCCTGGGGGCCATGCCAGTATCATTACTTAATCCGCTGTTCTGGAGTCTCGGTGAAGACGCGGTCGTCAACAAATTCGAAAAACTGGCGGCGTATCCGGCGGACGATCCGCATATTGGCTGGTTCGCCGCGGTTGAGGACTGGACGAACAGCGGTGCGCCGTTGAGCCGGGCCAGCGCGCGGGATCTGTTCCTGCGTGGTTATGGCGCGGATTTGTTCGGCCAGGGGCGCTGGAAAGTTGGCGGCACCCTCATCCGCCCGGAAGATCTTTCCTGCCCGGTCGCCGATTTTGTTGCCCGCAACGATCGGATCGTGCCACCTTCGGCCCGTATCCGCCTTGCTTCAGCCGACAAGTTCGAGGTCGGATCGGGCCATGTCGGCATGATCGTTGGCCGGGACGCGCCGCAAACCCTGTGGCAGCCGCTTTCCAACTGGTTCGCCAGCAGGTAGGGGTCAGGGAAAGCCGGATTATTGAAACACAAGAGGAGACGTTCGCAATGCCCGATGTCGTAATCACCGCGGCCCGCCGTACCCCTGTCGGCAGCTTCCTCGGCAGCTTCGTCAATACCCCCGCCCACGAACTTGGCGCGGTCGCCATCAAGGCGGCGCTGGAGGATTCCGGCGTTGCGCCGGAAGAGGTGGGCGAAGTAATCCTTGGTCAGGTGCTGACCGCCGCCCAGGGGCAAAATCCGGCGCGCCAGGCGTCGAAGGCTGCCGGCATTCCCGATGAAATCACCGCCTTTGGCGTCAACCAGTTGTGCGGTTCCGGACTGCGGAGCGTGGCGCTCGGCTTCCAGGCCATTCGTAATGGTGACGCGCAAATCATCGTCGCCGGCGGCCAGGAAAGCATGTCGCTTGCTCCGCACGCGCAATATTTACGTTCGGGCGTGAAAATGGGCTCCTTCGAACTGGTGGACACCATGCTGAAGGATGGCCTGACGGACATTTTCCACGGTTATCATATGGGCGTCACCGCCGAGAATGTCGCCGAGCGTTATCAACTCACCCGCGAGGCGCAGGACCGGTTCGCCGTCACGTCGCAAAACAAGGCAGAGGCCGCGCGCGACGCAGGGCGTTTCAAGGCGGAAATTGCCGCCGTTACGCTGAAAACCCGCAAGGGCGAAACGGTCGTGGATACGGATGAATATATCCGTAACGGCGCAACGCTGGAAGCGATGGCCGGTTTGCGCCCCGCCTTCAAAAAGGACGGCACCGTTACCGCGGGCAACGCATCGGGTATCAATGACGGCGCGGCGGCCATCGTGCTGATGTCGGCGGAAGAGGCGGCACGCCGCAATGCGCCGGTTTTGGCCACGATCAAGAGCTGGGCGACGGTCGGCGTCGATCCGGCCTATATGGGTATTGGCCCGATCCCGGCATCGCAAAAGGCGCTGGAGCGCGCCGGCTGGACTGTCGCCGATCTCGACCTGATCGAGGCGAATGAAGCCTTTGCCGCCCAGTCGCTTGCCGTCGGTCAGGAACTGGGTTTCGATCCGGAAAAGCTCAACGTCAACGGCGGGGCCATCGCCCTCGGTCATCCCATCGGGGCATCGGGCGGTCGTGTGCTGGCGACGCTGCTGCATGAAATGGTCCGCCGCGATGCGAAGAAGGGTCTGGCCACCCTGTGCATCGGCGGTGGCATGGGTATTGCCCTGACGGTTGAGCGTTAAGGGCAGCCCGCCACAAATGACGGCAGGCGAAGCAACTTCGGCGGGAATCGGTCACGCGGCCGCTTCCCGCCTGCGCCCGCAGCATCCGGGCGAGGGCGAAACGATTCTGTGGCAGGGTGTCGCCCGATCCGCGCGGCTGCGCCTGCTGGAGTTTGTCAGCTTCGCCCTGCTGCTTGGACTGTTGAGCTGGCTGGCGCTTGCGCTGGTCGGTCCGCATCTTGGCGGGTCGGAGTTCGCCGGCACGCCCGATGCCCCCAGCGCCGTGCCGATGATTTTGGGCATGACGCTCGGCATGTTGCTGATTATCGCCTTGCCGGTGTGGCTGCGTGCCAGCGCGCGCGGTCGCGCCGCCTATATGCTCACCAATCGCCGCGCGCTGATCTGGCTGGGCAATCGCGTTGTCGGCGAAGCGATCCTGTTTGGCAGCCGTGTGCGGGTCGTGGAAGATACGGTGGAGTTCGCGGCATCCAATGTCTGGCTGGATTGGCGGTTGCGCGATCAGGGACCGGATTGCATCCGCTTCGAACATATTTCTGACGCCGAAGATGTGGCGAATCTCGCCGAAGCACAAGGCGCCCGGCGCGTTCCCGGCACACCCGAATAGCGGGCCTTTTCCCCCGACCCCTTTTCAACGCCCGGCATGTCCCTTATATAGCGCGTTGAAATGCACGTGATTCTCTCTCTTCCGGCTTATCGACGCGGCTGACCGCCGCGGGCGCTTCGCGCATCGCGGCGGGCGGGTGGCTGGCGGCCATCCAACGGGTTTGACCCCCAGAACCACCCAAAACCAGATGCGATATTGCCGCCTGCTGCCGGAGATGATGAATGGAATTTCTGCCCCTTGCCCCCGCCGACGACCCGGAAGTCGATGCGCTGTGCGACATGTGCTTCGGCCCCGCCCGGCACCAGCGCACTGCATCCATACTGCGGCAGGGCGCACAAAGGCTGGAGAGCGCCAGCTTCATTGTGCGGCGCGAAGGTCAACTGATCGGGGCTGTGCAATGCCATATGCTCCTGTGGCGGCGGGCAGACGGGCTGGCGCGGGATATGGTGTTGCTGGGGCCGCTGGTCAGCCATCCGGACTGGCGGGATTGCGGTATTGGTGGTGGCCTGATGAACCGGGCGCTGGCCGCGATTGATGCCGCCGGCTTGCCGGTCATGCTGGTTGGCGATTTGTCCTATTATGGCCGCTGGGGCTTTTCGGCGGAGGCCACCGGCCAGTGGCAACTTCCCGGCCCGGTGGATCGGGCGCGGCTGCTGCTGCGCGCGCAACATCCGCGAAGCTGGCAGGCGGCGGCCCATTTTCGCGATCCGCTGACGGATTGCCGCGCCGCTTGAGCGGATCGGCAAATGGCCCTACATCCAGGGGCATGGCCGAACCCATTGTCCCGCCCCCCATAGATATTGCACATGCGTCGCTGGCGGAAATTGCCGCGGCGGTCGCGGCGAAGCGGCTGCCGCCGGTAGAGCAATGGAATCCGGAGCATTGCGGCGATATCGATATGCGGATTGCCGCCGATGGCACCTGGTTTCATGCGGGGTCGCCCATTGGCCGCCCGGCAATGGTGCGGCTGTTTTCCACCATTTTGCGGCGCGAGCCCGATGGCTCCTATGTGCTGGTGACGCCGGTTGAGAAGCTCAACATCATGGTGGAGGATGCACCGTTCGTTGCGGTGGAACTGACCTCGGAGGGGGCAGGGAAGGCGCGTAATCTCGCCTTTCGCCTGAACACCGATGAAGTGGTGATTGCCGGTCCCGACCATCCGTTGCGCGTCGAAACCGCCCCCGATGGCAATCCGCGCCCTTACCTCCATGTGCGCGGAAAGGTGGGCAATGGCCTGGAAGCGCTGCTCAACCGCCCGGTTTTCTACGAACTTGCGGAGCTGGCGCTGGCCGAAACCCCACCCGATGACCGGCCTGGCCTGTGGAGCGGAGGCGCTTTCTTTGCCTTCGCTGACTGAGCAGTTGCGCGCATGTTTGCGTGCGCCGGCGCCTGCACACATTCATGCGGGCGACATTACCGTTGGCGTGCCCACACACCTGGAAAGCGGCCCCACCATTCCGGCAGCGGTGCTGATTCCCATCGTCCGCCGCCCGGATCCGGCGGTACTGTTGACAACCCGCACGGCGCATTTGCGTAATCATGCGGGGCAGGTAGCGTTCCCGGGCGGGCGTATTGATCCGACCGATGCAGACGCCGCCGCTGCGGCACTACGGGAAGCGGAGGAAGAAATCGGCCTCGCCACCAGCGATGTCGAAATCATCGGGCAGACCGATTCCTATCGCACCGGCACCGGCTTCCGGATTGCGCCCGTGGTCGGATTGATTCCCCCGGATTTACCACTGGTTCCTTCTCCGCACGAAGTCGCCAACATCTTCGAGGTGCCGATGGATTTCCTGCTCGATCCGGCCAATTACCGTTTGCGGGAAATGATGTGGCAGGGTCGAAAGCGCCACTATTATGAAATGGACTTCGACGGTCACCACATCTGGGGCGCGACCGCCGGGATGCTGGTCAACCTGGCGCATCGGCTGGCATGAATCCCCCCCGCACCCTGTCGGTGGATCACTGGATGGCGCGACCGGGCGTCCCGGCATTGTTGTCGACGCTGGATGCGGAAGATGGCGCAACGCGTCTTGTCGGCGGCGCGGTGCGGGACTGGCTGCTCGGTCTGGATGTGGCGGACGTCGATTTCGCGACGAGGCTGGCTCCCGAAGAGGTGCTGGAGCGGCTGGAGAAAGCCCGCATCAAGGCTATCCCGACGGGCATTCGCCATGGCACCATTACCGCCGTTACCCATGGCGCACCCTATGAAATAACGACATTGCGCCACGATGTCGAAACCTTTGGCCGCCATGCGAATGTGGCGTTCACCAACGATTGGCGCGCGGATGCCGCCCGCCGTGATTTCACCATCAATGCCCTGTATGCTGATCCACTGACAGGCGAACTCTATGACTGGTTTGGCGGTCACGAAGATCTGGCGACCCGCACCGTCCGTTTCATTGGGGAGCCGTTGCAACGCATTGCTGAAGATCATTTGCGTATATTACGGTTTTTCCGCTTCTCCGCCCGTTTCGGTACGGGGCTGGAGCCGGAAGGATTTGCCGCATGTGTGGCGCGCGCCGCCGATCTGATGGCGCTGTCGCGGGAGCGTATTCGCGAGGAATTGCGGCGGTTGCTGGCGCTGCCTGCTCCTGTGGCCACGGTCCGCGCTATGGTGGAATATGGGATTTTGCGCCCTGTTTTGCCCGAAATCACGTTGGAAGGCGTCGATCGCATGGCGGCGACCATTGCCGCCGAAGCCGCCGCCGGGGCGCGTGGCGATGCATTGCGCCGGTTGGCCGCGCTTGTCCCTGGTGAAAGCGCCGACGCCATCGCCGTGCGGCTGAAATTATCCAATGCCGATCGCGCCCGCCTGGTTGCGGCGACCGGCCCGGGCGAGCGCCCGGACGACATGCGTGTGCTGGCGTATCGCATCGGCGCGCCTGCGGCATTCGACCGGATGCTGATTTCCGGCGATTCTCGTGCCGGGCAATGGCGTGGTCCGTTCGCCAACTGGCAGCGACCGCGCATGCCATTAACGGGCAAGGATATTATCGCGATGGGCGTGCCGCCCGGCCCGGAGGTATCGAAACTTCTGGCTGAAATCGAGAATTGCTGGCTGGCCGCCGGGCTTCCGGCTGACCGTGAGCGCACCGCTGCGCTGGCCCGCAAAGTATTGGGGCGACGCTGATATTTAATCAATGTTATCTTATGTTAACAATAGTTAATATATTCTTCTAATTAACAAGAATTAACGATGTAGAATTGTGTTGGAAGAATTGTAAATAAATATTACACGTTAGTATTTGGTAATATATACATAAATTAACCTTGATGACTACAAGGTTTCCGTTGATGCGGTGGCCATGGATCGCCCCGGATATGATTAAAACAGGATATTTCCGGAAGTTGTTGTTGCAACGCAACAATCCCTGGCATCGGTCTTGATTGCCGATCGGCAATTCATCATGAAAAATCGTCAGGGCTGATTGGCACATAAATTGCTGCTCTAATGTTGCCCGGCCAGGCTGGTTCGGGTCTTCGTCTGCCTCTTGCGGGCGGAGTTCGCCAATCTTTCGCAAGGATTGAATTCCCATGACGATTTCCCCCCTCCGCGCCCTCGTGGTGGCGGCTGCCGCGGGCGCTTTCGCCGTTCCGGCAACTGCAGCCATCACCTTCGCCCAGTTCAACGAGCAGAACACCATGGCGAGGACCCTGGAATATAAGCAACAGGCAGATCTGTCCTACACGGTCCTGACCGGCCCGGTCGCCGTGGATCTGACGGCTTTTGCCCTGCATGCGCCTGAAACCGTCGGCGCGACTTTCCAGCTCGACGCCTCGACCTTCGACACACCCACGAAAATGCCGAACCTGCCCATCGTGGGCCAGAACAGCTTTAACGGAACGCTGAGCCTCGTGGACGGTGGCGTCAACTACCTGACCCTGAACTTTACGGACGCTGTTTTTATGGCGGTTTTGGGTCAAACGAACGGCAGTTTTTCCTCCCTCGGTCCGGTGACCTTTTCGTCGGATTATTTTGACCTGAGCCAGGTGTCCGGCATCACATTCTCTCTGGGCTTCACCGGCTTCGACAAGCCATTTGCCCTGGGTCAGGATTTCAAGTCCAACGTCACTGGCACGTTCGACGCGACCCTGGTGCCCGAACCGGCGAGCTGGATGATGATGATCGCCGGCTTTGGTCTCGTCGGCGTGGGTATTCGCCATCGTCGCAACCGCGTATCCGTACACGCGTCGTAAGCGAAATAAAGTGGTCAGAGCGGCATACGCTCTGGCCACTAACCCGCCATCATACGGCCATCCGCATCGAAACTGGCGCTTTCAGGCGCTTCAACTTCCGGCGGTTCCTCTCCATTCATTTCCGCACCCACGCGCAGAACAAAGGCGAGGATCGTGGCTACTGCCATATACAGATCCGGGCGGATCATCATTCCAACCTTGCCGGTGAAATAAACCGCCCGCGCGACCGAAGGATAGGATAGTATCGCGATCTGTCGTTCGGCGGCGAGATCACGGATGACTTCCGCCATCAATCCGCGTCCGCGTGCGACGATAACGGGTGCCGCATCCTGTTCGGGACGGTAACGCAAGGCTACCGCAAAATGGGTGGGATTGGTCAAGACGACGGTCGCGTCCGCCATGGCGCCGCGGTTGGCGCGTTTCAGATTCTCCCGCGCCATGCGACGGATCGCATGTTTTACTTCCGGCGAACCTTCCTGTTGCCTGAACTCGTCTTTCACTTCCTGTTTCGTCATCCGCAGCCGTTTCAGCCACTGGATGAATTGCACGGGCAAATCGCTGCCGGCGATCAGCAATAATCCGCACGACAGGATCAGGATGAGCCGGATCGCCAGCGTGCCCATCGTGGACAGGGCCGCATCGAACTGCATGGCGGAAAGGCCGGCGAACACCGGAAGCTGCCCATACAGGATCCACGCCGACAGGCCAATCAGCAGCAGCGATTTTCCCAGTGCTTTCACCAATTCGATCAGGCCTTTGGTGCCGAAAATCCGCTTCAGGCCGGCCAGCGGATTCATCCGGCTGGCCTTGGGTGTCCATAAGGATATGTTGAACCCGAAGCCGCCGGTCAGAACCCGCCCCAGCACTGCGGCCACCATCGCCATTACGCCCAGCGCCAGCAAGGGCCCGGCGAGAGGGCGGAGCATGGCGAACAGGGCGTCCGCAGGTTCGAAAACCAGAATGTCGTCGCGCCGGATACTCAGCGAGGCGATGGCTGCCAGCCGCGTCGCCTCCGCCAGATCGCCGCCATACAACCACAACCACAACGCGCCAGATACGCCCACCAGCGCCGTCGCCAGTTCGCGTGAGGTGAGCAGATCGCCCTTTTCGCGCGCCTGTTCGCGTCGGCGTTGGGTAGGCGCCTCGGTCTTTTCGCCGCCCTGTTCAGCCAAGCAGCACCTCCGCCGCACGTTCCTGCATTGATATCAGTGCGCCCGACAGGCTTTCGGCCATCCCCGGCAAGGCAAGCGGCAAGCCGACCAGCCCGGCCAGCAGCATCAGTGGAAACCCGATGGAAAACAGATTGAGTTGCGGGGCGGACCGCGCCGCCACCGCCAGCGCCAGGTTTACCAGCAGCATGGCCGCACCCAGAGGCAGCGCCGCGATAACGCCTGTCGCCAGCGCAAAACTGCCCCATTCGATGATGGCGGCGAGCCGGTCCGGCTCGAACAGCGGCCCGGCCACCGGCATCGCCTGATAGCTTTCATAGATCAGCCGCAGCAGGATCAGATGGCCACCCGAAGTCAGGAACAGCGCCCACATCAGCAGCGCGAACAGGCCCGACAGCACCGGTGCGGGCGCGCTGCCAGGACTTACCATAGTCGCGAAGCCCAGCCCCATGGTTTGCGCCAGCCATTCACCAGCCACCATCGCCACCGCAAAGGCTGCATGCAGCGCCAGTGCTGCCACCGCGCCGATCAGCAGTTCGCCGCCAATGGCCGCCAGACCCGCAAGGCTCAACAGATCGTCGGGCGGCAGCACGCCGCTGTTGGTTGTCATCACCAGCCAGCCGACACAGCCGGAAAGCCCGATCCGCACCCGCAGCGGGATTAATTGCCCACCCAGCGCCGGCAGCAGCATCAGCGCCGCACCCGTCCGCAAGGATGCGAACAGCAGCAACAGCGCCATCCGCTCTGGCTGGAGCGCGATGGCGGCTTCCATGACCGGATCAGCGCGCCATCTGTGGAATAGCAGCCATCATATCGCGCGTGAAATCCAGTAACAGCCCTCCGGTAATGCCGCCGAACAGCGCCAGCGCCAGAAACACGCCGATCAATTTGGGCACGAAGGTCAGCGTCATTTCGTTGATGGATGTCGCCGCCTGAATCAGCCCGATGATCAGCCCGATCAGCAGCGCTGGCAACAAGGCCGGCATCACGGCCAGCGACAAGACCCACAACGCCTGGCGGGCGGAATCATAGAGGAGGTCATTGCCCATCGCTCAGCCCGCGAAACTTTGGGCGAGCGAGGCCATGATCAGCGCCCAGCCATCCACGGCCACGAACAGCAGCAATTTGAACGGCAACGCGATCATCACCGGCGACACCATCATCATCCCCAGCGCCATCAGCACCGACGCCACCACCAGATCGATCACCAGAAATGGCAGAAACAACAGCACACCGATCTGGAAGGCGGTTTTCAGTTCGGAAGTCGCATAGGCCGGCATCAAAACGCGCATCGGCACGTCGGCATTGCTGGCATAAGGCCCTTCGCCAGCCAGTTCGCTGAACATGCCCAGATCGGCGGTGCGGGTGTTCGCCAGCATGAAACCATGCAATTCATTCCCGGCGCGACCGATTGCCTGTTCAGCGGGAAGGGTATCCGCCACAAAGGGTTGCAGCGCATGCTGATTGATGCGGTCCAGCGCCGGTTGCATGACGAAAAAGGTCATGAATAGAGCCAGCCCCACCAGCAACTGGTTTGGCGGCGCCTGTTGCAGACCGATGGCCTGGCGCAGGATCGCCAGCACGATGATGATGCGGACAAAGGCCGTCATCATCAGCAACACCGACGGCAACAGCGTCAGCAGCGACATCAGCAGCAATACCTGCAAGGACAGGGACAGCGGCTGGCCGGTATCGCCGCCGGCCAGTTCGAGCAGCCCCCCCAACGCCGTGCGCGGAGCGTCCGCCGCGAAAACCGGCCCTGCGGCGAGCAGCGCCAGCAAGCCACCCAGCAGCATCAGCCAATGTGTCTTTGCGCCCCGTCGTAGCAGCCAGCGGCCAACCGTGGTTGTCATGGAGCGATGCAGCAAGGGCTTCGTTCGCACCGGTCGCCCGGTGGCGGTCAGGAACGGTTTTTGCGGGTCATCCATCAACCTTCTCCCCGTCAGTGACCGTCGGGCCGGAATCGGCCAGCAACACCGGCCCTTGCGCGCCAATTCCCAGCAGCAATTGCCGCCCGCCAAAGCGCACGACGGCAACGCGCGTTCCCGGCGCCAGCATTTTCGTCGAAAGCAGTTCCAGCGGTTCCATCGTCGCCGGGCCGGTGTGGGCCGGTTTCAGCCCGTCCCGCATGAAGCCGGGCAGCGGCAACCAGCCGCGCTTCACCGCCATCAGCAACAGCGCCGCCAGTCCGCAGACCAGCGGCAGGGTGATGGCGAGCCGGACCAGAAACTCGGCGAGCATCGTCCTCAGCCCTGCGGGTCGACGAGCGCGGTCAGGCGCACGCCATAACGTTCACCAATCGCCACGACCTCGCCACGGGCGAAGCTGCGGCCATTGACGAGGATATCAACCGGCTCCGCCGTCATCCGGTCGAGCGAGAATAGTTCGCCCGGTTCCACAGCGAGCAGATCGCGTAACGGCAGTTTGCGCGATCCAACCTCCACTGAAAGCGTGACTTCAATCGCCGATAAATGCGCCGGAACGACGACGCCTGATCCGCGTGCCCAGCCAGGCTGCTCAGGCGGCGTTGAAGCCGACGCGACGTCATCGCTGACTGGCGATTCCGGGATGGCGAAGTCGATTCCGTCCATGTTCGTTGCATCGACAGAACAGGCTGCGGTTTTCGGGTCCAGCCCCTTGGGCGGAATTGCGTTCATCGCCGGTCCTTGCGGTCTGGAGTTTGGGAGGAGGGGGAGGTTGGGGTGCGGGGGAAACCGTCCACCGGCAGGGTTGCAAAGCGACGGCCGCCAACCATCAGGTCAACGCTGCGCGGCGGGTCGATGGGAATGACGTCGCCAGGGCGCAGCGCCGCCACTTTGGCCATCGGCATACGGGCATCAGCGAGGCGCATGGCGACCGGCAAATCCAGCATCAGGGCCAGGCCACGAGCCCGGTCCCGCCAGTCAGCCAGTTGTGGCGGTGTAAGGTTTGCGTCGCGGTCCGTCAGTCGTCCGGGTGTGGAAACCAGCGGCTGCACCTGTATCTGTCCGGCGACGCCGTCGATATCGAGCGCAAAAACGAAGGACGGCGTGTCCGTCGGATTATCGTCCCCATCCGGCATCATCGGGCGTGCGGGAGTGGCAAAAATGCCGGTGGCCGGGCAATGGCCGGTAGCTGCCGCCTGCTGGCATGCGCCGGCGAGCAATCGCGCGAACGCCATCCAGCTGCCACTGGCGGGCGGCAGATCCTCCAGCCTGCAGATGGTGTCTCCGGGGCGCGCCCCAAATATCCGGTCGAGCAGCGCTGAGCCGCCGTGCCCGTCGATGGTAAAAATCAGCGTGCCGTCCGCCACCGGAAGCCGACCGATAACGAACATCGGCGAAAGCGCCTCCGGCATCGGATCTTCCCATAACCGCACGGTGATACGTATCCCCGCTACCCGCGACAGTTCCGGGCCGAGCGACGCGCCGAACGCTGCCGCGCCAAAGCCGAGCGGCGGCGGCGGATCGGGCGGGAGTTCCCCGGTCTCCGGCGCTGGCGGGCGCTTTACCTGGGGCCAGACAAAGGGAGTCACCACCGCCAGCAGCCCTATTGTACGATGAAACTGGTGAGGAAAACGTCGTCGACGCCCGCCAGCCCGCTCTTGCGTTGCAGCAGATCGTTGATGGCGAGGCGCATTTCGCGCGCCAGCCCGTCGCGACCGCCGGGTGCGTCAAGGTCGGCTCCGCTGGCATCCGCCAGCACGGACAATACCGCCGCGATGATCGCTATTTTATGGCGCTCCACCGCTTCCACGACCGGCGCGCCACCATGGGTGGAGATGGCGACTTTCAACTGCACATAGCGACCGCTGTCGCGCAGATTGGCCGTGAATACATTGTCGATCTCGACATATTGCAAGGGCGCGACCACCGGCGGTTTTTTCGGCAGCGCGGCGTCCGCAGTGCCGATCGGGGAAACAGAAGCGGGTAGATAGGGCGGCACGAAAATGGCGGCAGCAATACCCGCAACCGCTCCGCCCGCAACCAGCAACAGCGGTATCAGGATCTTGCCAATACGTCCTTTTTTCGGTGAAACGTCGGTCGTTTCCGACGTTGGTAGCCCGGGTGCAAGCGGAGCTTCAGCCATGGGTCCGTCCTTTGGCACTTGTCAGTTCGTCGTCACGCATAGCGATCGACCTTTCCTCCGCCCGTTGGCGCGACGCGCGCCGTGGCATCCTGTTCACTGGTGCCCGCCAACAGCACCCGCGCCGCCGAAGCTGCCGCGCCCTGTTGCCGGTAAGCCCCGCCTTGCTGGCCCTGTGCATCCGCCTGACCGTGCTGCGTGGCGTTCCATGTTTGCGTGGACGATCCGCTGCCGCCCCCGACGCCGCTATCTGGCCCACGCACGGTGCGCAGTTCCACGCGAATTGCCTCCACTTCGGCGCCAAGGGCGGCGAGGTCCGCTTCCAGGGTGGTGGATTCGGCCCGTAACCGGGCGGCCGCGTCCGGAGTGGCGGCGGCAAGCGTCACATCCAGTCGCTGGCCTTCACCCGGTTCGATGCTGATATCCGCAACGGAAATTTCGACGGGCATTTGCACTTCGCCTGTGGGCGTCAGCGGCGCAGCGGCGGCTGGCAGGGGCATTTCCGCTACCTCCGCCAAATGTTCGGGCACGGTGGACGCGATGCTTATGGTTTCCAGCCGGAATGGACCTTGCTCAACCGGCGCAAGGTTAAACTTTTGTGAAATCGCGATGCCGGGCGCGGGTTGGCGGGGTGTATCGCCCTTTGAACCTTCCCCGGCATTGGCGTCGGGCGAATCACCCGGAGCCATGGCCATAGCGGGTGTGACGGGCGTTGTGGATGTCGATTGGATCGCCGGCGCGGCAGGGCGGCCCGGCACAGTTGCGGCGGGCGTGACCAGGGTTTCGGTCGCCTGTATCGTTGCGCCTGGACGAGAAGGAACGGCGGGTGGCGGCGCTGCCGGCGCCGGATGCTTGCTCGCGCCGGATGACATGGAGAGAGTGGCGGGGACCGGGTCCGCAATGGACGAAGGCTCTGCCGTTGGCGTTTTCATGGGCACAGCCGTCGTCACAGCGTCTGTCACAGGCGTCGGAGGTATTGCTGCCTCAGGCGAAGGGAACTGCGGGGCTGTAGCTGCCGATGGAAGCGTCACCGTGGAAGGAATCAACGGCGGGATCAGCGGAAGGGAAACGGCCACCGCCGGCGCTGACTCGATCCGGTCGTCCGGCCCTGAATCAGGTGTCGTCTCCGCAGCAGTATCCAGATCCTGCGTTGCCGCAGTCAGCATCGCCGAAAATCCTGCGGGATCGACGCCGTCCACTGCCCCATCCGGCGGGACCGGGGCAGGGGATTTCATCCCTGCTGCGCGGGCGGGCGGCGCGGTCAATAATTGGGCCAGTTCGGGCATTGCTCCCGTTCCTTTCAGATCTTGCGGCGGGATGCGGCGGGGCGACTCTCCGCCTCCCGGGCCAGTGCATGGCCCGTCATCGCCCGTCTTGCGTCGTCATGCAGATCGGACAGGCGGCGAACCCGCGCCCGGCTGGTTTCCAGCCGCAATTCGGCGGCGCGTCGGTCGGCATGGGCAGCCGTCAGCCGTTCGCTGGCGACGGTGGCGGCTGGCATCAAAAGGGTGCGCAATTGCGCCGCCGCCGCAAGGCCCGCTACGCCCTGGCGCGCCGCCACCGGCCCCGCCGTCAGAAGCAGCCCCTCTATCTGCGACAGCCGGTCCGCCGCTTCCGCCGAGCGCGCCACCGCCACGGCGAATTCGCGCGCGCTGGCGCGGGCGCGATGTTCGCCCATAGCCAGCAACCGGCTGAGGCGTTGTACCCGTTGGCGCCCGCTCATTCCTTCCATCCTTCCTGCAAGGCCGCGATGCTCGCCTCGAAAGCAGCGATTTCGGCGCGCGGCTGCGCCAGAAACGCCTCCATTCGCGCTTCGCGGGACAGGGCGAGGTCGAGCGCCGGATTCTGCCCCGGCACATAAGCGCCCATCGCCACCAGATCGCGGTTGGCCTCCAGTTGCGCATA
Source organism: Sphingomonadaceae bacterium (assembly GCA_041675905.1). GTDB lineage: Bacteria > Pseudomonadota > Alphaproteobacteria > Sphingomonadales > Sphingomonadaceae > Sandaracinobacteroides. The sequence continues at coordinate 34,354 of JBAYSX010000011.1, forward strand.
ATCGCGGCGCAAATGGGCAGCGGCGGTCACTACCGTGGGGGCGACACACGCCGGCATGGTGCGGCTGAGGCTGCTGGCGATGTCGATGGCCGGGAAACGCCCCCGCCCGGCGATGCCGCGATCGAGCACAATATGTCCATCCAGCACCCCGCGCGCCGTATCCACGACCGGGTCGGCGACCACGTCATCGCCATCGGCCAGCACGGTGAGCACCGCCGTGATCGCGCCACCGGTGCGGCGGTCGTTGCCGGCGCGCTCCACCAGCCGCGAAATCAGCGCCAGCGCCGAGGCCGGATAGCCCTTCATGCCCGCCGGCTCACCCACCGCCAGCCCTGTTTCGCGCTGGGCGTGAGCCACCCGCGTCAGGCTGTCGAGCAACAGCAGCACATGCTTGCCTTCGTGGCGCAGCGCCTCGGCGATGGCGAAGGCCCGCGCCGCGCCGCGTACGCGCAAAGGTGCGGCATGATCCGCCGGAACCGCCACTACATGGGTGCGCGCGCGCGCCTGTTCATCCATATCCCCGACAAAACCGGCAATCTCGCGCCCGCGCTCGCCGATAAGGCCGACGACCACTGCATCCGCCGCAGCACCGCGCACAAGCTGTTGCATCAGCACGGATTTGCCGACGCCGGACCCGGCGATCAGCCCGATGCGCTGCCCCTTGCCCAGGGTCAGCAAGGCGTCGATGGCGCGCACACCGGTTGTCAGTGGTTCGGTCACTTCCGAACGGTCGAGCGGGGCAAGGGGCCGGCCATCCAGCGGCCATCGCAAACCGGATTTGATGGGGCCGGCTCCGTCCAGCGCCGCGCCCATGCCGTCGACGATGCGGCCCAGCAATGCCAGCCCTGTCGCTATCGTGTCCGCCCGGCCATCCAGCCATGCCCGCGCGCCAGGGGCTACCGCGCCGCGTTCCAGCGCCATCAGCAACAGGCTGGAATCGCGGAAACCAACCGCTTCGGCGGGGATGTCTCCACTGCCCGTATCCACGCGCACCAGCGCGCCGACCGCTGCTTTCAACCCTTCGACCGTCAAAAGATTTCCGTCGAACGCCATGACCCGGCCCGAACGCTCTGCCTCCGGCGACCAGCGGGAGATGCGGTCACCCAAAAGGGCAGCGCGTTCCTGCACCAGTTCCGCGCTCATTCCAGATCGCCCGTCAAGATTGCCGCCAGCCGCTCCAGCCGACGCGCCAGCGACGTGGCATAAACGGAAGCTTCGACCTCGGCGCGCACGCCCCCCATTGCCAGCGTGATATCGGCATCGAGTTGCCAGCCAGCGGGAACGCCGTCGCGTGCTGCTGCCAGCATATCCGGATGGACGAGCAGCCGCCCGCCACCTTCGGCAGGCGCCGCCGCCAGAACTTCCGCCACAAGATCGCGCACCGTCGCTTGCGGCAGTTCCGGCATCGTGGCCAACAGCGCTTGCCACCCGGCGATCAGCAATTGCGCCAGTGAATTCGCCAGTACTGTCGCCAGCTCATCTTGCGCAGCCTGGGCCGTAGCCATCGCCATCTGTAACCGCGCTGCATGGCTGGCGGCGGCGGATTCGAGTTCCGCCGCAAGCATTGCTTGCGCCGCCGCTTCCCCTTCGGCGCGACCGATGGCGCGCTCGGTGGCGAGCAGATCGGGCAGGGCAGGTTCGGCGGGCGGGGGCGGGGTTTCCGCAGGCGCGCGACCGAACAATTCGCTCAAATTGACGGGTCGGATGTCAGACAAAGGCTGGTCCCTTGCCAGGCAGGCTGATGACGCCTTCGGACGCGAGGCGGCGGGTGGCGGCGGCGATGGCTTTTTGCGCTTCTTCGGCCTCGTCGATCTTTACGGGTCCGCGCGTGCGCATTTCATCTTCCAGCGATTGCGCCGCCCGTTGCGGCATCGACGCCAGCAGCCGTTGCCGCAAGTTTTCAGGAGCGGCGCGCAACGCCGGAATCAGCAAGTCGGCATCGATGGTACGGATCAGGGTTTGCAGTTCGCGATCGTTCAGCGTTTGCAGATCGCTGAATGTAAACAGCGTCTCGGCCAGGATGGCGGCGGCGTTCGGGTCCGCCGCTGAAAGCGCTTCCAGTGCGATATTCTCGTCCAGGCCAGCCATATTGATCAGATCGGCGGCGCGTTTCATGCCGCCGAGATCGGTGATCGGCTGGCGCGGTTTTACTTCCGTAATGCGTGCCGTCAGCGCCCGGTCCAGTCCGTCGAGCGCGGTTTGCGTGACCGGCCCCAGCATGGCCACCCGGCGCACCAGATCGGGCTGGCTGTTCACCGGCAATTTCGCCAGCACCTGGGCGGCGCGCTCGCCGCCGAGATGCGCCAGCACCAGCGCCTGGGCCTGGGGATGCTCGCCATCCAGCAGACTGGCGATGGCATAGGGTTCCAGCCAGCGCAGTCGCTCGAACCGGGGCGGTTGCGCGGTTTCGCCCAGGCGTTCGATCATGCCGCTGGCGCGATCTTCGCCCAGCGCCCGGCCAAAGAGGCCGCGCACCGTGGCGGGGCCATCGCTTACCGCCACCGTCTCGTCAGCGATGGACAAGACTTCATCCAGCAACCGGTCAATGGTGGCGGGACTGGCTTCGGCCACCGACAGCATCGCGCGGCCAACCAGTTCCACTTCCCCCGGTTCGAGGCGGGCGAGCAGGACGGCTGCTTCCGGTTCCTCCAGCAGCAACAGCAGCAGGGCGGTTTTTTCAGCACCTGTAAGATTGCCGTCCATCATCAGGATTCCTGTTGCGCGGGTTGGGGTTCAGGGGCGGAAAGCAGTCTGCGGGCGACAGCAGTGGCGCGGGCTGCATCGGTGGATGCGATCAGGCGGGCCTGTTGCAATTTGTCCGCATAATCGACGGGAAGCGGCGCTTCGTCGACCGTGGCGTCCAGCAGCGCGGGCGTCTCGCGGGTGTCGGGGCTGGCGAGCAGCGGCGCCGTATTCTCTTTGCGGAGATTTTTCATCATCGGCCGGACGAGGAAAGCGAGAATGGCGATGGCGACGAGGGCCGCTGCCAGCCATTTCGAGCTTTCGACAACCACCGGCTCTTTCCAGATCGGCAGTGTCGTATCCGCCGGGGCTACGAACGAACGCGCCGCGACCGCGATCTTGTCTCCGCGTGCGGCGTCATAGCCGACCGCGCCTTCGACCAGTGCCTGCATTTCCTGCAACAGCCGTGCGTGATCCTGCGCCGGCCCAAGGGCCGCGGCATCGATCGCCACCGCTGCCGTCAACCTCCGAACCTGACCGCCGGAACGACTGGAGACTTCGACGGCGCGGCTCAGTTCATAATTGCGGGTGGCGGATTCTTCGCTGTTATCGGTCGTCGTCGGTTCGGCGGGTGGTGGCGCTTCGGCGGTGACGGCGGTGGCGGCCGGGACGGTGTTGGTGGTGGCGCCGGGGATGCCGATGGCGCGCGGTTCGGATGCGTTGCGACGGTCAACCGCTTCGGACCGCAACGCGCCTTCCGGGTCGAACTTCTCGCTCGCTGCTTCGGTAGCGGTGAAATCCAGATCAATGGCGACTTGCGCCGATACATTTTCCGGCCCGACGATTGGCCCCAGCAGGGTGAGGATGGCGTCGCGGGTTCGGGCTTCCATGCGGGCCTGCATCGCCAGGCGGCGGTTGGCGGCATCTTCCAAATGGTTTCCTGGCTCGCCGGCGATCAGTCGCCCGGTCTGGTCGGCGATGGCGACATGATCGGTCGAAAGGCCAGGGACCGCGCCAGCGACCAGATAAACGATGGCGCGTGCCTGGGAGTCGGACAGGGTGCGGCCAGGCGCAAGCGTGACAGTGACGGACGCGGTGACGGGGGCCTTGTCCCGCACGAAGGGGGTCGCATCGGGACGGGCGATCAGGACGCGCGCTGCTTCCACCCCTTGCAGCGATTCGATGGAGCGGGCGAGTTCGCGTTCCTGCGCACCCTTCAGCCGTGCGCCTTCGATCGCGCGCGACGTGCCGAGCGGCATGTCGGAAAGCAGATCATAGCCATCGGGTGCGGCGCGCGGCAGACCATCCGCTGCCAGCAGCATCCGCGCCCGGGCATGGTCCTCCGGCGGCAGCAATACCGCGCCGGTGCGCGAATCGAGCTTCACCTGCATACCGGCTTTTTCCAGCGTCGCGACAACGGCTGCCTTGTCGCCATCGGCAAGCGAGGAATAGAGCGGCGTGCGATCTGGCGGCACAAATGCCGCCCACGCCAAAAGCGCCAGCGCTGTCGCCACCGCAAGGGTCGTCGGCCAGAAAGCGCGTTTGGCCAGCGGGTTGGCGCGCAACGCGGCGAGCCTTTCGCTGACAGCAGACGGCAGCAGCGATGTGCGTGGGGGTGCCGTCAAAGTATCCGTGGCCATATCTTGCCCCTCAGACCGGCATGTTCATGATGTCGCGATAGGCGGCGAGCAGACGGTTTCGTGCCTGCAACGTCGCCTCGAACGCGATGGAGGCCTTCTGGCGCGCCATCATCACGCTCGCGATGTCCTGCGTTTCGCCGCGCTCCCACTGGCCGGCGGCGGCGCTGCTTTCCGTTTGCAGGCCGTTTACTGCCCGCAATGCCGTTTCCATCGCCGCGCCAAATCCACCTGTTTTGGTGGCCGGAATTGCACCGCCCGTTGTGGCGGCGACCTGGCTTAAGCTTGCGCTTTGTTCGAGGATGCGGGCGCGCAACGCGAGCACCCGGCCAATGCCGGCGACATGACCAATCGAACCGATGGCGTCGATTCCGCTCATTGCAGCCGCGCTCCTTCGGTATGGGCGGCGCTGGCACGCGGGCGGCCCGCAAGGGCTGCGAGTTTATAGCGCAAAGTCCGTTCGCTGATGCCCAGCCGGCGTGCGGCAAGATTGCGCCGCCCGCCCACTTCGGCCAGCGCCGTGCGGATGGCTTCGGCCTCGCGGGTTTTTACTGCTACCGCCAATCCGTCGCGGTCGTCGGGTTCGATTGTGTCCGGTTGCGCGTCGATGCGAATACAGTCGGCGTCAATGCGACCGTCGCCCGCCAGAATCGCAGCGCGCTGCAGCACATTATCCAGTTCGCGCACATTGCCTGGCCAGTCATGTCGCACCAGCAGCCGCAGAGCCGCTTCGGACGGTGGGGCCATGTCGGTTTTCCCCTCTGCGGTGGCATGGCGGGAGAGCAGGGCAGCGGCGAGCGGAACGACATCATCCGGCCGCTGCGCCAGCGGCTTGAGGGTCAGCGGGAATACCGCCAGCCGCCACAGCAAATCCTCGCGGAAATCACCGGCTGCGGCCATCGCGAACAGATCGCGGTTCGATGCTGCCAATATCCGCACGTCTATGGCCTGGGGCCGGGTGGCGCCCAGCGGCAAGACCTCCCGTTCCTGCACGGCGCGGAGCAATTTCGCCTGCAGGCCCAGCGGCAATTCGCCCACCTCGTCCAGAAACAGGGTTCCGCCACATGCGGCGCGGAACAGGCCGGGGGCCGCCCCTTGCGCGCCGGTGAAGGCGCCGCGTTCATGGCCAAACAGCAAGGCTTCCAGCATGGCTTCGGGAAGTGCTGCACAATTCACTGCCACAAAGGGCTGGGCAGCGCGTGGGCTATGGTCGTGCAGATAGCGGGCGAGGACCTCCTTGCCGGAGCCGGACGGCCCGCCGATCAGCACCGTGGATTGACTGGCAGCCACACGCCGGGCAAGTTCATACAGCGCAACGCTGTCCGCATCTGCCGCCACCGGGCCGGCGTCTCCGATACCGAAGCGCCTGGTCCAGCCGGCGAAAATAGCTCCTAACGGTGCGGTCGAATCTGCCCCCGAATTTGCAACCATGCCGCGCTGGCCTCCTTCATCCGATGGGTTGAAAAATATTCACCACAACAGGGAAGCAAGGTGCGTGCCAAATGGCCGTATAGAAGGAGGATTGACAGATTTTCCCGGAAAACCGGGGAAACCGTCAATACTTTGACGGCAAAGCGTCAAAGTATTGACGGTTATCTTTTGCGTATGCCGTCAGCCACCAGCTTGTTGGCAATCCGGGCCACATGTTCGGAATCAACGCGGTCGTCGAGGACGCAATAGCGCAGGCCCAGAAACACGTTCATGCCCATGATGGCCCAGGCATGAATCTCATCGATATCCTCGCGGATTTCGCCACGTTCCGCTCCGGCGCGCAGGCGATCCAGGATGCGGGCGGCAGTGCCCTCATAGTGGCGCAAATAGCTTTCGCGGTCGGTGAATTCCGCCTCGTCGATAATGCGATAGACTTCCTTGTGCTCGCGGGCGAAGGCGAGGAAGGCGGCAAGCGCGGCGCCCTCGGCGGCGACGGCCCCATCCGCAAGCGCCACGGCTTCTCCCGCGTGCTGGCCGACCCGGGCGGACATATCGCGCACGAGCGCCCGGAAGATTTCATCCTTGGCAGCGAAATAGGTGTAAAAAGTTCCCAGCGACACGCCGGCCCGACGGGTGATGGAACTGATCGAACCGTCGTGAAAGCCTTTCTCGCCGAATTCCAGCGCGGCGGCATCCAGCAGCGCGCGCCGGGTGCGCTGGCCGCGCGGTGTGCGGGGTTCGCGGTCGCCCTGTGTTTTTCCGGCATCGGATTTCTGCATCTTTTCCTCCCTGGTTCTATGCTTGTGTAATTCAAGTTGAAACATGGTTCAAGTTTCACTATTGTTGATTCCAACAGGGCCACGGGGCCTGAGGGAGGAAATTATGCGTTATTTATCAGGGATATACGCAGCCCTTGCGGCATCCACGGCGCTCGCTCCGCTTCCAGCGATGGGGCAAGCGACAGCAGTTCAGGATGACCTTTCGGGCACCATCGTCGTCACCGCCCGCCGACGGGAGGAAAGCCTGCTCGATGTGCCGATCGCAATAACAGCGATCAGCGGCGAGATGCTGGAGCGTACGGGCGCACTCGATATCACGTCGATCAGCGAAACCGCGCCGAACGTCACGCTGGAAGTCTCGCGCGGGACAAACACGACGCTGACAGCCTTTATCCGGGGTGTCGGCCAGCAAGACCCTGTGGCCGGTTTTGAGGCGGGCGTCGGCCTGTATCTGGATGATGTGTATCTCAATCGCCCGCAAGCCGCCGTGCTCGATATTTACGACGTGGAGCGCATCGAGGTGCTGCGCGGTCCGCAAGGCACGCTTTATGGCCGCAACACCATTGGCGGCGCGGTGAAATATGTGACCAGAAAGCTGGATGCCGACCCGATGCTGCGCCTGCGCGGCACCCTCGGCACCGATGAACAGGCGGAATTTGTTGCCACGGCCAGTGCGCCGGTTGGCGACGGGACCTTGCGGTTTGGCGGCTCCATCGCGCGGCTCAGCCGTGGTGGTTTTGGCAAAAATCTGACCACCGGTGACGATAATTATAACAAGGACGTGTGGGCGGGCCGGCTTTCCGCCGAAGTCCATGCCGATGATTTCTTTGTCCGCCTGTCCGGCGATTACACGAAGGACAAAAGTAACCCGCGCGGCGGCCATCGGCTGATCCCTGGCCTGGTGTCGGGAATCCCGGTGCTGGATGATGTCTATGACAGCCGGGGCGGGCTGGATGATCCGAAGCAGGAAGTGGAAGCCTGGGGCGGGGCATTGTTTATCGAAGCGACGCCGAGCGACGCATTCACGATGCGCAGCATTACTTCGTACCGCAAGGACGACAGCGGAACGCCCATAGATTTCGACGCCTTGCCCGCCGTCGATGTCGATGTGCCGGCAATCTACAACAACAGGCAATTCTCGCAGGAATTGCAATTGCTTTACGATCAGGACAGCTTCAGCGGCATGGTAGGGGCCTATTTTCTCGATGCCAATGCTGAAACGGCCTTCGATGTGCGCCTGCCCGGTGGCGTAACCGCACTGACATTTGGCGATGTCGACACCAAAACGTTCGCATTGTTCGGTGACGCCACCTATGATTTCACCGAACAATGGAGCCTGTCGGTCGGCGCGCGCTACACTTGGGACAAGCGCGAGTCGACCATCTTGCGGCAGGTGTTCCTGGGCGGTGGTTCACCCTTCTTTGCCGGTAGCGGTACGCTTTTCGCGACGACTTCCGATTTCAGTGGCAAGGAAACCTTCAAGGAATTCACGCCACGCGCCTCGCTCAGCTTCAAGCCGACCCCGGATCACACGCTTTACGGAAGTTATTCCAAAGGCTTCAAGGGCGGTGGTTTTGATCCGCGCGGGGTCAGCACGGCGGCCCCTGATCTCGATGGCGACGGCCAGGTCAGCTATGACGAAATTTTCGATTTCATCTCGTTCCAGCCGGAAAAGGTCGACAGTTTCGAACTGGGCTGGAAGGCGTCGCTGTTCGACCGGCGCGTCAATCTGGGCCTTGCCGCCTTCCACGCGGATTACAAGGATGTGCAGGTGCCCGGCTCCGTCGGCGCGATGATCGACGGCCAGCAGACCTTCATCGGCGTGACCACCAATGCCGGGAAGGCACGCATTCGCGGGGTAGAGTTCGAGGGCAATGCCCGCGTCGCCGAAGGGCTGGCCAATGCCCAAGACGCGATCCGTTTCAACTGGGCGCTGGGCTATATCGACGCCAAATACAAACAGTTCATCGACGCGCGTGGCATCGACGTAGCCGACCGCCGCAAATTCCAGAATACGCCGAAATGGACGGCGAGTGGCACGCTTGGCTATGAAATTCCGCTGGCGGCGGGCGATCTCTACGCCAGCACCACCTTATCCTATCGCAGCAAGACCTATCAGTTCGAGGTGCCAGCGGAAGGCCTGGATCAGTCCGGCTATGCACTATGGGACGCCAGCATCGTCTGGACTTCCGGCGACGAGCGGCTCTCTATTGGCATCCACGGCAAGAATTTGCTGGATAAGCAATATATTGTGTCAGGATATAATTTCATCTCGCAAGATCCCGATAGTGGCGCTTATATCCGCAATGCCGCCGGTTCGCTGATCCCGACACTGGGCGCGGAAGGGGTGCTGACGGCCTATTATGGCAATCCGCGCCAGGTGTTCGCCACCATCGGATACCGGTTCTGAACGCGCCCGCATCCCGCGTCGTCCACAGTCCCGGCACACGCGCGCGTGTGCTGGGGCTGTTGTTGCTCGTTTATACATTCAACTTCATCGACCGGCAGATCATTGGCATCCTCGCCGCGCCGATCAAGGCGGACCTCGGCCTTTCGGATACCGAACTGGGCCTGATGGGCGGGCTGGCGTTTGCGCTATTTTATACGGCGCTGGGCATACCCGTCGCCATCGCCGCCGACCGCTGGAGCCGCAGCACGATCATCGCCATAGCGCTCGCCCTGTGGAGTTTCTTCACCGCCCTGTGCGGTTTTGCGAATAATTTCTGGCAGTTGTTTTTTGCCCGTTTGGGTGTCGGCGTCGGGGAGGCCGGTGGGGTTGCGCCTTCCTATGCGCTGATTGCCGATTATTTCCCGCCTGAACAGCGGGCGCGGGCGCTGGCGGTGTTTTCCTTTGGCATCCCGTTGGGTTCGGCGCTGGGCGTAATGCTGGGTGGCTGGGTGGCGACGGCGGTGGACTGGCGCTTTGCGTTCGTGGCCGTGGGGGTGGCGGGCTTTCTGATCGTGCCGATTTTCCGCCTCGGCGTGCCCGAACCGCCGCGCGGGCTTTATGATCCGCCGGTTGCGCCCGGTCCGCGCGCTTCTGTGGGTGAAGTTTTGCGCACCGTCACGGGCAAGCCGACCTTTTGGCTCATTTCCTTTGGCGCGTCGTGCAGTTCGATGTGCGGTTATGGGCTGATGTTCTGGCTACCATCCTATTTCAATCGCAGCCTCGGCCTCGATCTGGTGCAGATCAGCCTGTTCATGGGGGCGATCCTGTTTGTTGGCGGCATTGCCGGCGTCTGGGCGGGCGGCTGGCTGGGGGATCGCCTGGGCAAGGGTGACAAGCGGGCCTATGTCGGCGTACCGGCGGTCGCCTTTATCGTCGCCGTGCCATTCTACGCCGCCGGCATCCTGACGGAATCGCTGCCGGTGGCTTTCCTGTTGTTTCTGTTGCCCCAGGCACTGGCACTGATGTGGCTCGGGCCGGTGCTCGCCGCGATTCAGGGGCTGGTGCCGCCGACAATGCGGGCGACAGCCTCCGCTGCCTTCCTGTTCATCAACAATCTGTTGGGGATTGGGGCCGGCACGCTGTTTTTCGGCGTGGTTTCAGATCTTTACGGGGATCGTTTCGGTATCGATTCCTTGCGCTACGCGATCATTACCGGCCTTGGCTTTTATGTGCTGGCCGCAGGTTTTCTGGCGCTGGCCGCGCGCCGGATCGAGCAGGACTGGCACTATCCGGCTTCCCAGGGCGGCGTTGCGCCATAGCATTGGCGCAGATGCGCGATGAAGGCCGCCACCGCCGTGGGTACAAGTTCGGCGCGTGGGTGTACGGCATGGATCGCGACATCGGTTGCACCCTCCCATTCGGGAAGGATGCGTCGTAGTCGTCCGGCGCGCAGATCATCCGCGACATCCCAGGCCGACCGCAGCGCCACGCCCGCGCCTGAAAGCGCCAGTTCGCGCACCACTTCGCTGGAATTGGTAATGACGGCGCTTTCGCCGGGAAACAGCGTCAGCCCGTCCGGTCCCTGCAGCCGCCACGGCAATTGTGCGGTCGCCGCCAGCAGCGGATAGTTTGCCAGTGCCGAAAGGGTCTTTGGTTCGCCATGGCGGTCGAGATATGTCGGCGCGGCGCATAAGAATCGCCGGTTGGCGGCGAGGCGATGCGCCGTCAGTTCCGGCGGAATGTCGGCGGCGATGCGGATGGCTACATCGATCCGTTCGCCCGGCAGGTCAACAAACGCATCCGTCAAATTGATTTCGACGCCCACACGCGGCCAGGCCCGCAGAAAATCATGCAGATGCGGCGCGACATGCAGCCGCCCGAAAGACGTTGGCGCGGAGATTCGCAGCCGGCCCGCCGGTTCGCGGACACCCGCCACCCGCGCCTCGGCGGCGCGCACATCGGCCAGAATGCCAACAATGTCGCGATGGAATTGCGCGCCTGCCGCTGTCGTCACCAGGCGGCGGGTCGTGCGGTGGGCGAGTTGCACGCCGAGCCGTGCTTCCAGCCGCGCCAGTCGTTTGGACACCATTGCCGGTGAAACCCGCAAACGGCGCGCAGCGGCGGACAGGCTTCCGGCAGCGACGATCTCGGCGAACAGGGCGTAATCCGGGTCTATATTCGATCCTGTCAGGAATAACTGCTTTCAATATTGTTCATCTACCGATGAAATCAGATTGTGGCTACAACCATAATGAAACCGGAAAAAGGATGACACACATGACCGACATGCTCCGACGCGCCGGGCTGGAAATCGCAAGCTCGCTGGTGAATTTTATCGAAAACAAGGCGCTGCCCGGCACTGGCGTTGTACCGGAGCATTTCTGGAAAGGCGTGGCGGATATTTTCGCCACCTTTGCGCCGGAAAACCGCAAGCTGCTGGCGAAGCGGGATGAATTGCAGGCGCAAATCGACGCCTGGCACAAGGAGCGTGCCGGTCAGCCAATCGACCCCGCCGCCTATCAGACGTTCCTGCGGGAAATCGGCTATCTCGTTCCCGAACCTGCGCCTTTCACCATCTCCACCGCCAATGTCGACGATGAAGTAGCCCGCATGGGCGGCGCGCAACTGGTGGTTCCGGTGCTGAACGACCGTTTCGCGCTGAATGCCGCCAACGCCCGCTGGGGCAGCCTGTATGACGCATTATATGGCACCGACGCGCTGCCCGGCGTGGCCGCACCTGGTGGTTACGACAAGGCGCGCGGTGCGGAAGTGATCCGCTGGGTGCGCAACTTCCTTGATGAAAGCGTGCCGTTAAAATCTGGAAGCTGGGTGGATTTCGCCGGCGGCGTTCCGGTGCTGGCCGACCCGTCCGCTTATGTCGGCTATCGCGGCGATGCCGCCAGCCCCGATGCCATATTGCTACGGCATAATGGGGTGCACATCGAAATCCGCTTCGACCGCGCGCACGCAATCGGCAAGGATGACAAGGCTGGCATCGCCGACGTGATTCTGGAATCGGCGCTGACCACCATCGTCGATCTCGAAGATTCCATCGCCGCTGTCGATGCGGAGGACAAGGTTGCGGCTTATGCCAATTGGCTTGGCCTGATGCTCGGCGATATGGAGGCGCAGTTCGAGAAGGGCGGCAGAACGGTTACCCGCGCGATGGCGCCGGACCGGGAATGGGCCGCGCCGGATGGCAGCAGCTTTACCCTGCATGGCCGCAGCCTGCTGTTCGTGCGCAATGTCGGCCATCTGATGACGAACCCCGCCGTCCGCCTTGCCGACGGCACGGACGCGCCGGAAGGCATCCTTGATGGCATCGTCACCAGCCTGATCGGCATGCATGATCTGTTGGGCCGGGGCCGCTACCGCAACAGCCGCACCGGCGCGATTTATATCGTGAAGCCGAAGATGCACGGCCCGGACGAAGCCGCTTTCACCAACCGGCTGTTCGACGCCATCGAGGATTTGCTTGGCCTCAACCGTAATACGCTGAAGGTTGGGGTGATGGATGAAGAGCGCCGCACCTCCGCCAATCTTGCGGCCACCATCCATGCGGTGAAGGATCGTATCGCCTTCATCAACACCGGCTTTCTCGATCGCACCGGCGACGAGATTCACACGTCCATGTACGCCGGGCCGATGGTGCGCAAGGGCGCGATGAAATCCAGCACATGGATTGCGGCCTATGAACGCCGCAATGTGCAGATCGGCCTTGCCTGCGGGCTTTCCGGCAAGGCGCAGATCGGCAAGGGCATGTGGGCAATGCCGGATCAGATGGCCGACATGCTGGCGCAAAAACATGTGCACCCGAAGGCTGGCGCGAACACCGCCTGGGTACCCAGCCCGACCGCCGCGACAATCCACGCCATCCATTATCATCAGGTCGATGTGTTCGCCCGTCAGGCCGAACTGAAGAACGCGCCAACGCCAGGGCTGGATGCGTTGCTGACGCTGCCGCTGGCGACCGGCACCAATTTTTCGACAACCGAAATAACCGAGGAACTGGATAATAATGCCCAGGGCATTCTGGGCTATGTCGTCCGCTGGGTGGATCAGGGCGTCGGTTGTTCGAAGGTGCCGGATATTCACGACATCGGTCTGATGGAAGACCGGGCTACCTTGCGTATTTCCTCGCAACATATCGCCAACTGGCTGCTGCACGGCATTTGCAAGCCGGAAGATGTGGACGCGGCGCTGAAACGCATGGCGGCGCGGGTGGACGCGCAAAATGCCGGCGATCCGGCCTATCAGCCAATGGCCGGGAACGAAGCCACCAGCCTCGCTTTCAAGGCAGCGCGGGCACTGATTTTTGAAGGGCTGGAGCAACCGAACGGCTATACCGAACCGCTGCTGCACAAGTTCCGCGCGCGGGTGAAGGCGGCGTAACAAACTTCATTATGGCCGCGTGATCCCCTTTTTGGGCCGGATCACGCGGCCACTTTCGTTCGATCAGTGTGAAACTTGCGTCGGCACCTTCAGATCGCGCAGGATGCCGCGCGTCGCACCGCCCAGCACGAAATCGCGCATGCGGGAATGGCCGAAGCCGCCCATCACCAGCAGGCCGGCGCTATTGCCCACGGCATGATTTTGCAGCGTGTCGGCAATGGGGGTGTTTTTGCCCTGGATGCGGCTGATGTTCGCGACAATTCCGTGGGCAGCCAGATACAGCAGCAGCGTTTCACCCGGCTGGGTCTCCGGCAAGATCTTTTCATCCACGACGATGGCGACCGTCACTTTGGTGGCACGTTTCAGCATCGGCATGGCATCGGCCACGGCGCGGGAGGCGACGCGGCTGCCGTCCCATGCGACCATCACATGGGACGGCGTCGTCAGCGCCGGCACATCTTCCGGCAACAGCAAAACAGGGCGACCCGAACCGAAAATTGCCAGTTCCGCCGATCCGCGCAAATACGGGTCGTCGCGGCCGAGGCCCATCAGCGTGAGATCATAGTAGCGCGCGCGTTCCGCGATGACATCACCCATGGTCGCTGGCAGGGCTTCCCGCACATCTGATTTCACCGTTACACCGGCGGTCTCCGCCACGGTGGCAAGCGTTTTGGCCAGCGCCTCGCCGTGCGCGCGGCATTTGCTGCGCGCCTCGGCGACAATCGCCGGTGTGTCGACAAGGACATTGCCGAATGGCCCGGTGTTCCGCGGGAACTCGGGAAGGAGAGTCAACGTATGCAGCGTACCGCCCAGATACTTCGCTACGGTCACTGCATGGCGCGAAAGGTTTTCGGCATTGCCATCGGGCCAGGTATGGAGGGGGAGCAGAATCTGGGTCGTCATATTACCTCACGCACAAAAGCCTCGCCGGGCCATAGCTATAGCAGCAACCGGGGATGGCGCATAACCCTGCACTGTCGCGTCTGTAAAACTATTTCGGCTGGGGGAATTTCCACACCACATGCAGGCCGGGACCGGCATCATAGAGGTTGATCGCGGTTTCATGCACATCCGCTACGGCCTTCACGAAGGGCAAGCCGAGCCCGGTTCCCGGTTCGTGCGCGGTTTCGGCCAGCCGGATGAACCGCCCCCACACGCGTTCGCGCTGGTCCGGCGGGATGCCCGGTCCGCTGTCGACGATATGCAGTTCGATCGCGTCGGCCACCGCCAGCACATGCAGCGCGATACGCCCGCCCGGCGGCGTATATTTGATGGCATTATCGAGAAGGTTTCCAATCGCCTGCGCCAGCATATGACCGTCGCCCACAATTATCCGGCCCGGCTCGATGCGCACATCCAGACGTAATTCGCGTTCCTCGATAGCCGGTTGGTAGAATTCGATGGCGTCGGTCGCAAGGGCGGACAAATCCACTTCGCCAAAGCTTGTCGCATGGCGCAGGCCTTCAATGCGGGCGATCCGCAAGACCATATCGAACAGCCGGATCAGTTTATCAGCCTCGTCGAGCGCGGCGCGCGTAAGCTGTGGCCTTGTGTCGGCATCGGCGGTCTCAAGTTCGGAAAGATCGGCGCTGAGCCGCGCCAGGGGCGTACGCAATTCATGCGCAACGCTATCGGAAAGGCGGCGGATCGACACCAGCAATTCCTCGATCCGCGCCAGCATCAGATTGAGCGTTTCGGCAAGACGGTCGAAATCGTCGTTACTGCCCTGCAGCGGTATCCGTCCCGACAAATCGCCCGCCATCACCCGCCGGGCTGTGGCGCTGATGGTGTCGATCCGGCGACCAATGGCGAGACTCAGAAGTGCGCCGCCCGGGATGCCGAGCAACAATGCGGATACGAGCATCCAGGCTGCAGCCTCGCCGGCGAATTCCTGACGTTCAAGCAGATCCTCCACATCGCGACCCACCAGCAGGCGCGCGCCATCGTTGAATTTCCGATCCCATGTCAGGGAAAAATGATCGCTTTCGCCACTTCCCACATAAAGGTCCGCCTCGATCATCTGCCAGCCTGCCCCATGGTATTCTGGCCAGCCGGGGAGATTATGTATGATGGTCTTGCCATCGGGTGCGATAAAGGCATGAAACGGCTTGCGCTCCGCATCGCTCCGCTGTCGC
The DNA here is from genome assembly GCA_041675905.1 of Sphingomonadaceae bacterium. GTDB lineage: Bacteria > Pseudomonadota > Alphaproteobacteria > Sphingomonadales > Sphingomonadaceae > Sandaracinobacteroides. The sequence continues at coordinate 49,799 of JBAYSX010000011.1, forward strand.
TCTTGCAGCTCACGCACCAGCGCCTCCTGTCCCTCGGTAACATAGGTGCCGGCGAGCATCGCCGCCTCCACCTGAACACCGGAACGGACTTTTCCCATCGGATTGCGAATATTCAGCAAATAATAGCCACCCACCGTGAGTGCGGTGGAGATCGCGAACAGGAAGGCATAAATCAGCGCCAGCCGGAACGACAGGCTGCCAAGCAACCTCACTGTGCCTCCCGCAATACATAGCCGGTACCGCGCACCGTATGGATCAGTTGTACGGGATAATCGCGGTCCATTTTCTGGCGCAGGCGGCTCACATGCTGGTCGATGATATTGGTCTGCGGGTCGAAACTGTAATCCCAGACGTTTTCGAGCAGCATGGCGCGGGTCACCACTCGTCCGGCATTGCGGATCAGATAATCGAGGATGCGGAATTCACGGCTGGTCAATTCGATCCGCTGGCCGCCCCGTTTCACCGTCCGCCCCACCACATCCACTTCCAGATCGGCGACGGTGATGCGGGTGGGTTCGGGGGCGGTTTGCGGGCGGCGGCCCAGCGCCTCTACCCGTGCGAGCAATTCCGCCAGAGCGAAAGGTTTGGAAAGATAATCGTCGCCGCCAGCGCGCAAGCCCCGCACCCGTTCATCGACATCGTTCAGCGCTGACAGGATCAGCACCGGCGTCGCGTCGCCGGTGGCGCGCAAGGTTTGCAGGATAGTGAGGCCGTCCACATGCGGCAGCATCCGATCGAGGATGATGACGTCATAATATTCGGCTGCCGCCTGCAACAGTCCGGCGCGGCCATCTGCCTTGTGCTCGACGATATGGCCGACTTCGCCCAGTCCCTTGCTGACATGGGCGGCGACGCGCGCATCATCTTCGATCAATAAAATCTGCACCGGCTACTCACTGGCGGAAAGGGCGAACTGGCGGGACGAGAAGGGATCGAGGCGCACTTCGGCCACCCCCGCCGCCGATTCGATCCGGATATCATACCAGGGTTCGCCATCATGCCGTGTATAATCAATGGCGGTGACGCGGCCACGGATGCGCCGGCCAATTTCCATCAGGCGCGGGGCAAGCCTGATGCTGGCGAGGCGGCGAAACTCGTCGCCGCGAAACCAGCGCAGCCGCAAGCGCCGTAACCGCGGGCGCGTGTCGGACAGCAATTCACCCGACATCCGGTGCAGGACGATATTGTGGATGGTGTCACCCCGGATCATCTCGATTTCATAGACGGGTTCGCCTTTATGGTGATCGGATTCCACCTCCAGAACCGTGCCGTGCAGTCGCTTTTCCGCCAGCGCCACGGCGTCCACCACATCGAGCGTCCCGCGTGGCCCCGCCGAGAGCGCGCCCGTCGCGCACCAAAGGGCCGCCGCCATCATGATCAGCCGCATGAGTCTCCCTTTCACACCGGCTGTGAACCGGGACGACCCGCTTTTCCACCTGCTGGTCGGCAGATGCGACGAAATCCGGCGAACATTGCGAAAATCAAATGTTTCAACAATGTGACGCAAAGGTCCGGGTTCCAGATAATGGCGATGGACGTTGCCCTTCATCCATCCCTGTTCACTTTCCGCGCCGCCTTGCCCGCTTCACGCGGTTTCGCGCCCGGACCGATAGCCGCCACCTGGACGGCGATTGTGCTCGCCGGTCGCCGGCCCGGTCCGTGTCCGCTGGCCTCGTCCTTCGGTGTGATCAGCAAGGCATTGATCCCCGTCGATGGCGAGGCGATGCTGAGCCGCGTTACGCGCAGTCTGCTGGCGTCCGGCAGCGTCCGCCGCGTCATCATTCTGGCGCAGGAAGCTGAGGACCTGTTGCAATCGCCGGCTATGGCCTGGGCTCGCTATGATGGTCGCGTGGAGCCGCGCCGCTCGGCGGATGGCATTTCCCGCTCCATCGATGCGGTGCTGGCTCATCCGGATACCGGCTGGCCGGTACTCGTCACCACTGCCGACCATGCGTTGCTGACGCCGGAAGTCGTCCGCGCGTTTACGGATCATGCGGAAAATTGCGATCTGGCGGTGGGCCTGGTCGACCGCGAAACGTTGCTTGCCGCCTATCCGGACAATCGCCGTACCTGGCTGCGCTTCAAGGGTGGCGCCTACACCGGCGCGAATCTGTTTGCGCTGCATTCACCGGCGACACGGGGTGTGCTGAAAATCTGGGCCTCGGTCGAACAGGATCGCAAGAAATTGTGGCGGATCGCCCGGCGCTTCGGGCCGTGGTTATTGTTGCGCACCTTGCTGCGCCGCATGTCGATCCAGCAGGCTGTGGCGGAAGTCGGCTGGCGCATGGGCGTGCTGGCGCGGCCCGTGCTGCTGCCCTTCGCCGAAGCCGGGATCGATGTGGACAAGGCCGGAGATTATCAGTTGGCGGAAGCGATATTGCGGCGTCGCGCCACGGCATGATCCCCCTTTCGATATTCGATGTGGACCGCACCCTGACGCGGTTGCCGACCTATAGCGCCTTTCTGTTATTTGCTGCGCGACGGCTGGCCCCGTGGCGGCTGGCGCTGCTTCCGGTACTTGCGCCCACGGCGGCGGGCTATGCGCTGAAGCTGGTGGACCGGCGGCAGATGAAAGAGACGATGCACCGGCTGATGCTGGGCCGTCGCCTGCCTTGCGCCCGTGCCCGCGCCATTGCGACCGCTTTTGTGGATCAGTTGGTGGAGAATGGGCTTTATCGTGAAGGCCAGGCATTGATTGCGCGCGAACGCGCCGCTGGCCGCCGGATCGTTCTGGCGACGGCCGCGCCCGAACTATATGTTCGCTCGCTGGCGGAACGGCTGGGAGTGGAGGATGTTATTGCCACCGCCGGCACATGGCGGGCCGGATGCCTGACTCCGGCGATTGACGGTTTGAATTGCTATGGCGCGGCAAAACAGGCCATGCTGGCCACCTGGCTTGCCGGGAACGGCCTGTCGCGGGAAACCTGCCATATGCGCTTTTATTCCGACCACGCATCCGACCTGCCGACATTCGAGTGGGTTGACGAGCCGGTCGCGGTCAATCCGTCGCGCCGGCTTTACGCCATCGCGCGGGAACGCGGCTGGCCGGCGGTCGACTGGCGGGCAAGGTGACGGTGTGCGCATCGGTTTTCTGTTCAACCATGAGGCCGCGCACCAGATAGCGCATGGCCTGCCCATCGCCCGGGCGATCGCGCGCCGCCGCCCGGATATCGACTTGCCGATTTTTGTGGCCAGAGGGGTGGCGGAAGCCGAAGCGCATCGCCTTGGCGGCGGGTTGAGCATCGTACCGCTACGCCCGGAAAGCCCGGCAGCGGCATGGGGTACGAGGCTTTCGGGCGGCAGTATTCCCCTGGATCGGATTTCCCGGCTTGCGCGCAACCGCGACGCCTTTGCCGCGCTCGATGTGCTGGTGGTGCCGGAAAAAACTTCCCTGATGCTGAAATCAAGGTTTGGGTTGAAGGACTTGCGCATGGTGCATACGCGTCATGGCGCAGGAGATCGCGCCGTCGGCTTCGACAAGGCCAGCGGGCATTTCGATCTCGTGCTGTTATCCGGCCCGAAAATCCGCGACCGGCTGGATGCCGCCGGGCTGCTGAAGCCGGATGGATATGCCATGGTCGGCTATCCGAAGTTCGATCTTGCGGACGACACTCCGCCCGCATCATTGTTCGATAATGGCCGGCCCACCGTGCTATATAATCCGCATCCGGCGCCTGGCCTTTCCTCCTGGTATCAAATGGGGCCGGCGATCCTCGATTATTTTGCCCGCAGCAAAGACTTCAACCTGATCTTCGCGCCGCATGTGATGCTGTTCGCCAAACGCTTCAACATCGCGCTGTCGCCGCTGTCTCTGGGACGGGTGGGGCGGGTGGAGCGACGCCACCGCGATCTTCCGCATATGCTGATTGATGAAGGCAGTCGCGCCAGCATCGACATGACCTACACCCGCGCCGCGGATATTTACCTGGGTGATGCCAGCAGCCAGGTGTATGAATTCCTCAGCCACCCGCGTCCCTGCGTCTTTGTCGATCCACGCCGGACGGCCTGGCAGGGCAACCCGGATTTCGCCCATTGGGAGGCGGGGCCAGTCGTGCACGACATCGCCAGCCTGGACACGGCTCTGCACGACGCCATGGCCAGACCCCGGGCCTTCCGGGATGCGCAGCGGCGGATTTTCGCCTATAGTTTCGATCTGGATGGCCGGCCATCCGCCGAACGCGCGGCGGACGCCATTCTGGAGCGTTTCGGGTGAAAATCCTGTATATTATCAATTCTCTGGATGGTGGCGGCGGGGCGCTGCCGCTGCCTGACGTGATCGACGTGATGCGCGACGCCGGCCATGCGGTGCTCGTCGTCAGCCTGATGGAGCGCGACGGTCGCGCTCGCCCGTTGCTTTCCGCCGCCGGTATTCCATATGTGGTGATCGGCGGTGCGAAACGCCGTTTCGCTTCGACGGCGATCCGTCTCGACAAATTAATTTGGGAATGGCGTCCCGACATGCTGTGGACGTCCCTGACCCACGCCACCATTACCGGCGAAATTGCCGGTCTGATGCGCGGCATCCCGGTGACGAGCTGGCTGCATAATGCGTGGCTGAAGCCGATAAACCGCCGCATCCTGCGTCAGACCGCGCGCTTCACGCGCCATTGGGTAGCGGATTCACGCACGGTCGCCGATTTCGGCGCGGAGAGCCTTGGCATTGATCCGGCAAATATCAGCATCTGGCCGCTGTTCATCGCGAGAGAAACGGCTGTCGTTACACGTACGGCTGGCCCGCAATTCCGCCTCGGCAGTCTCGGTCGATTGCACCGCAACAAGGGCTATGACCAGCTCATTCGCGCCGTTCATGTGCTGCAACGCGAGACGCCGGAAATCGCCGCGCAATTATCCGTGCATATCGCGGGGGAGGGCGCGGAACTGCCGTCGCTGCAAGCATTATGCAAATCGCTCAACGTGCATAATGTGCATTTCGATGGCTTCACTGCCGATCCCGCCGCGTTTCTGGCGACGCTCGACGGCTATATCCAGCCATCGCACCATGAGGGCCTGTGCATTGCCGCGCATGAAGCCATGCTCGCCAGGCTTCCCATTATCGCCAGCCCGGTGGGAGAAATGGCCAACAGCATCCGCACATCGGGTGGCGGGCTGCTGGCCGGCTGGGCCGATGTGCCGGCTTTGGCCGCAGCAATCCGCCAGTTGATCACGGACCGCGCCGGTGCCGGCGCTATGGGAGAGGCTGGTCAAGGCTATGTGGCGGAATATTTTTCCGCCGACGCTTTTACCGCCCGGGGTCGGGCAGCGCTACGGGCCGCAGGCGCGGATTAATCCGTCGCAAGCTCCTCCGCCGCCTCCACACTCTCCGCCTGCAATAGTTTCCGCGACAGATCGAGGGCGTGTCCGGCGCGCAGCATGGCCGCCATCTGGCGCTGACGGATGCGCGGATCGTCCGCCGGAGAGCCGAACGGGCCAAGGCGGCGGCGGCGGGCGAAGGCGAGGGCGGCGGCTACAGGGTCGATTGTTTCCGCCACTTCTGCCGCCAGATTTTTCTCCACGCCATAAGCCGCCAGATGCTGCCGCAAACGGGCCGGGCCGAGCCCTTTGCGCTGCGCGCCCCGCGCCCGCGCTTCGGCGAAGCTGCTGTCGTTGATATAGCCCAGTTCTGAAAGCCGGTGGGCGATTCCTTCCGGGTCCGGTTCGTCTTCTTCTGCCCAGCCGCGCTGGCGCACTTTCTGCTTCAAATGCCGGACGACTCGGACTTCGCTGGTCTGGAAACGCTCCACATAACGAAGCGCAATCGCCTCCAGAGCGGCGCGATCCAGTGGCTTCGGGGCCACAGGAGGGCGGCCGGGATGCTGTTTTGGCGGCATTTGCCACTATCCTGCCATAGTTTCGGCGCTTTTTGAATGTTGAAAGGGCGGGTTGGCATGTTTCGTGCGTTCTGATGGGCAGAGCCCGACTGACACCGTGCGCCGCACGGACGACATGTGATTCGGGAATCAGTGCTTATGTTACAGACAGAGGATGACAGGCCGGTGAATATTCAGGGCAGGATGGCCGCCGCCGGAACGGTGGGCGATACAAGGCCGGAAATCGCGAAATCCGCGCCACAGCCAACGCCGCTGGATTCGGGCATCCCCTTCGTTACCGGGCGTTATCACACACTGACCGATGCGCTCGATTATGCCGCAACCGGAGCATCGGGTTTCAATTTCCATGACGCCCGCGCCACGTTGGTCCGTGCCTATCCATACGCGGAACTTGCGGCGGACGCGCGGCGTTGGGCCGGAAAATTCATCGCCTGCGGCGTCCGGCCAGGGGAACGGGTGGCGCTGATCGCGGAAACCGGTGCGGATTTTGCCGCCGCTTTCTTTGCGGCGCTTTATGCGGGCGTGCTGCCTGTTCCGCTGCCATTGCCAACCTCGTTTGGCGGGCGCGACACCTATATCGACCAGTTGCGCAACCAGTTGCGCAGTTGTGATCCGGCGCTGGTGCTGGGGCCGGAAGGGCTGTTGCCGATGTTCGCCGCCGCTGCCGATGGTCTGGCGGAAGCGATGGGGTGGGAGACGTTTGCCGCCTTTCCCGATACCGGCGCACCGCTGCCCGCCGCCGATCCGGACGCCATCGCCTATCTGCAATATTCCAGTGGTTCCACCCGCTTTCCGCATGGCGTTGCCGTAACCCACCGCGCCGTGATGGCCAATCTTTCCGGCCATGCGCTGGCGATGGAGATGGGCAAGGGCGATCGTGGCGTATCCTGGCTGCCCTGGTATCACGACATGGGCCTTGTCGGCACGATGCTGTCCACGATGGCGGCGCAGATGTCGGTCGATTTCCTCGCCACCGACGATTTCGCCCGCCGGCCATTGTCCTGGCTGACGCTGATCAGCCGCAATCCGGGCAACACCCTGTCTTATTCACCCAGCTTTGGGTACGATATCTGCGCGCGTCGCGTATCGACGCAAACCGATGTGGCCGGACAGTTCGACCTGTCGCGCTGGCGGATCGCCGGTAATGGCGCGGATATGATTCGGCCGGAGGTGTGCCAGGCGTTCGTCGATGCCTTTGCGCCAGCGGGGTTCCAGGCGTCCGCCTTCACCCCCAGCTACGGCCTTGCTGAAGCGACTCTGGCCGTTTCTGTCGCGCCGATGGGACAGGGGATCGTTTGCGATCTGGTGGAGGAGCGGCAACTGGCTGGCGCGGGCGCCGCCGATACGCCCGCCGATCCGTCGCAGCCGGTGCGCTATCGCGCCATCGTCGATTGTGGCGTACCGCTGCAGGGCCTCACCGTCGTTATTCGCGACGAAGACGGCCAGCCACTCCCCGACCGCCAGATCGGGCGGGTGACGGTGAAGGGCGAAGGCATCATGCAGGGCTATTATCAGGATCCGGAGGCGACAGCCGCCTGCCTGACCGAGGGCTGGCTGGATACCGGCGACATGGGCTATCTGATTGACGGCCATATCTTCATCGTCGGACGCGCCAAGGACATGATCATCCTGAATGGCAAGAACCACTGGCCGCAGGATATCGAATGGGCGATCGAGCAATTGCAGGGCTTCAAGGCGGGAGATATCGCTGCTTTCGCCATCACCACTTCATCGGGCGAGGAAGCTCCGGCGGTGCTCGTGCAATGCCGCACATCCGACCCGAATGAGCGCGCGGCGCTGAAGGAATCCATCCGCGCGAAGGTGCGGGCGATTACCGGCATGAATTGCGTTGTCGAACTGGTGCCGCCGCGTACCCTGCCGCGCACCTCTTCGGGCAAGCTCAGCCGGGTCAAGGCGCGCCAGCTTTATCTGTCGGGCGAGATCGTCCCGTTTGAAGTGGCGGCCTGACGGGTTGATTTAAATGTCCGCCGTTACGCCTGACGCCGTCGTCAATTGGGTCGATCGCCTGCCGGCAGGGTTGCAACCCTGGGCCAGACTGGCCCGCTTCGATCGCCCCGCGGGTATGTGGCTTTTGTTCTGGCCCTGTCTGTGGGGCACGTTCATGGCCCCGGCAGAAGGCTGGTGGCGCTGGTGGCCGCTGTTTCTTGTCGGTTCCTTTGTCATGCGGTCCGCTGGCTGCATCTTCAACGATATCGCCGACCGCGATATGGACCGTCAGGTAGCGCGTACTGCTGCCCGGCCCCTGGCCAGCGGACAGATTTCGCTTTCCGGTGCATGGGCATCGCTGATTCTATTATCGCTGATCGGGCTGGGTGTGTTGCTGGCCTTGCCGCGCCAGGCGCAAATCATGGCGCTGGCGTCCCTGCTGCTGGTCGCTGCCTATCCGTTCATGAAGCGAATCACCTGGTGGCCGCAGGCCTGGCTTGGCCTGACTTTCAACTGGGGCATACCGGTTGGCTGGGCGGCGGCGCTGCCGAATTTGCGCGCCGACTGGCCGGTGATGGCGCTGGCCTATGCCGCCGGCGTCGCATGGACTCTGGGGTATGACACGATTTACGCCGTGCAGGATCGTGAGGACGATGTGCTGGCGGGCGTAAAATCCTCGGCGCGTGCATTGGGCCGCCATGTGAAAACCGGCGTTACGGGATTCCTCGGCCTGGCCTGGTTGTTGCTGACGCTGTCGCTGGTGCGCTGGACGGGCGAATGGTCGGCGGCGTGGCTGCTTGCGCCGGTGGCGCTGCATTTCCTCTGGCAGGCGACAACCTTTAACCCCGACGACAACGCCAATGCCTTGCGGCGTTTCCGCTCGAATTTTTTCGTCGGCGCGCTCGTTGCACTGGCATACGCCGGTGCGGCCCTGCTTTACGAAGGCGTGCAACCTTCCTAAGCACAGAGACATGCTTACGAACGAACAGGCGCTGGACCGCCTCGATCATCTCCTGTCCCTCGCCCGCGCTGCCGGGGCTGACGCCGCAGACGCGATTTACGCGGGCCAGGAATCCAGCGGCATTGGCGTTCGCCTCGGCGAACTGGAAGATATTGGCCGCAGCGAGGACGAGGAAATCGGCCTGCGGCTGTTTCTTGGCCGCTGCTCTGCCCAGGTTTCCACGTCCGATCTGACGCCCGCCGCGCTTGCGGAAGTGGTGGATCGGGCCAGGCTGATGGCGGAAGGTGCACCCGAAGATCCCTATGCCGGTCTCGCGGCGCAGGAGCTGCTCGCCCCCGGTCCGTTCGCTGATTTCGATATTTTCGATCCCGAAGCCGTCGGGCTTGCGCCGGAAAAGCTGCGCGAGATGGCGCTTGCCGCCGAAAACGCGGCGCGTGGTGTATCCGGCGTCACCAACAGCGAGGGTGGCTCCGCCAGTGCCGGCATGAGCCGCGTGGCGCTCGCCACATCGCATGGCTTTCGCGGGGCGACACAGGGCAGTTCCGTATCCGTTTCTGCGTCGGTGGTCGCCGGGGAAGGTGCGGCGATGCAGCGCGACTATGACTGGCACAGCGCCCGCCACTTGAGCGATCTGGAAGCCGCCGAAAGCGTCGGTCGTCGTGCCGGGGAACGCGCCGTCCGCCGCCTCAATCCTGTGAAAGTGCCGACCGGGCCGCTGCCGGTGTTTTTTGATCCACGTGTCGCCACCAGCCTGCTGGGGCATTTGCTGGGCGCAATGAACGGTCAGGCCATCGCCCGCCGGACCAGCTTCCTGCTGGGCCGCGAAGGCACGGCCATTTTTGCGCCCGGCATCACGATCATCGACGATCCTCACCGCGTCCGTGGCTTGCGCTCTCGCGCATTTGACGGGGAAGGGCTGCCTACAGCCCGCCGCGAACTGGTGGCTGACGGCATATTGTCCGGCTGGTTGATCGACGCGGCGACGGGGCGGCAGCTCAATCTTCCCCCCACAGGCCATGCGGCGCGCGGCACATCCGGCCCGCCGTCGGTATCAGCCAGCAACTTATGGCTGGAGCCGGGCGCCCAAACGCCTGCCGGGCTGATGGCTGACGTCAAACTGGGGCTTTATGTTACCGAACTGATCGGCATGGGCGTCAATGGACTGACGGGCGATTACAGCCGTGGCGCCGGCGGCTTCCTTATCCGCGATGGCGTGTTGGCCGAGCCGGTAAAGGAGGCCACCATCGCCGGAAATTTGCTGGACATGTTCCGGCAATTAATCCCGGCCAATGATCTGGAGTTCCGCAACGCCAGCAATGCGCCCACGTTGCGCGTGGAGGGTATGACGGTGGCAGGGAACGGCCAGGGCGAATAGACCGGTTTTACGATCCACCTTATGCGTCGCTGAGAACGGTTTTCGCCGAAGCAGCCGTTCGCGCGCTGTCTTCCATCGCCTTTGTCAGCGCCCGCCGCAGTATTTCCAGTCGCTTGCGGTCCGGATCGTCCACCGGCAGACTGGTTGCAACCGCGTCTGCGGGAACCAGCCGATTGTCGATGTCGCCCAATATCACGCGCTCGGTATCGAATCGGGACAGGGCCAATTGTGCCTCCACCCAGGGCTCGCTACCCGCCGCCGAACCCCTCGCCAGCGCAAGCGCGGCCGCCAGGCTATTCCGCGCTGCTGCAATATCTGTCTGCGCTCTGGCCAGCGCGGATTCCTCTCGCGCAATATCGCTCAGCAGGCTCCGCCGCTCCTCATCCGATAATTGCACCGGGCCGGTGTCCGCCGGCGGAATCTCCCTTGGCGCCTCGTTGGGGCGAGGGAGGAGAGAAGGAAACTCCCCACCGGGCGCCTTGCAGGCGGCAAGCAGGATCAACGGGATAAAAACGACAATGCGCATGGGCAAAGGTGGTAGAACAGCATTTCTCCTCTTGCAATATTCCCCGCTGCCGCCTAAAGCGCCCCTTCCTGCGCGCCCGTAGCTCAGCTGGATAGAGCATCAGACTACGAATCTGAGGGTCGGACGTTCGAATCGTTCCGGGCGCGCCATATTTTTCAACGGGTTAACTTCTTATGTTGTGGTCACCACGACAGGTTGAATGTCTGATTCAAGGGCAGCGCGAGGGGGCGTAGCCATACGCGATCTGGTTTGGTTGCAAGACGCGCAGATCCTTGATTACTTCTTATGCCGCGTCTGTAAGATCATCCCGCGCAATCGCTACGCCCAGTTGTCAACAGGATCCAAGACGCCCTTCAAAGGCAAAAGCGAAAAACGGCACCATTTCCAAAAAGATGGTCATGACATCGTTGGATTTGAGCGTCCCTTCCGATTGGCGATCGAGCATGCCTGCCTCGACCAAAGTATGCATCAAAGATGATTGCAGAAAATAGATGGCGAGATAGAGCCGTTCAGCGCTGGTATTGGGGTAAAGCCTGCGCAATGCGCCGGAGAATTTCTTGTAAACTGGATCGTAAAAGGCAATTACTGGCTCCATAAATGCGTGATAATGGTGATTATTTAGGGCTAGTCCCAGGAGGCGCGAATAGTTTTTCCATCCAGGATCTCCGCTGGCCGATCGCATAATCAGCGGTGCCAGATAGGCCACGATCAGATCTTCGACGCGCAGGTCGCCACCGTCCTTTCGCAAGGCTTCGTCCAGCGCCTGCATCATTTCATCAACATGGATTGTGGCGCGCCGGGTAATGACTTCTCGAAATAACTCTTCCTTGCTGCCAAAATGATGATTGACCAGCCCCAACGGCACATTGGCACTACAGGTGATGTCACGAATCGTGGCGGCGGTATAGCCGCGATCGGCGAAGGCCGCTTCGGCAGCATCGAGAATTTTTTGTCGTGATACAGCGGCATCAAGCTCCCGCCGGGTAGGCGGTTTGAGAGGGGTCTTGATCACAAACTTTCCTTAACGTGCTCATTTTATTAGATAACATTGAAAACACGCACTGGGGCGTGTCCGTAAAATACCAGTCTCAACAGGTCGAGTCCTGCCGTCCGTTATGAGGTCGGTCAACATATTGACCAAAATGAGATGGCGGTATAGCTAACTGAACAAGTGTTCAACGAACAAACATTCAGTTGGTGTGAATGGTCCGGGGGGAACCGTAAATTGCCAGACAATCGATATATATATAGCCAGTGTTTACGACCCGCCCGGTTTCAATGCGTCGGGCTGCTTACAAACCGCCGCGCGAAGATGGCGTGACCTTCAAGATAAACTGGAGAGGGAGAATGCCTCAGGTGGAAGGCTTCAAGGACACCAACGCGTATCCGATTTGGGGAGGTAAAGATGGACGCTGACGTTTTGGCAGACATCCGCATGCTGAAAGATATCGAAGAAATCCGGCGTTTGCGGGCGAAATATGCGTACGGCGCTAATGTGGTCGAAGGTCAATGTGGTGATCTGAAAGCGTTTGGCGAACTGTTTGCTGAAGACGGCAAGTGGGATGTGGGGCTGGGCATCGCGACCGGTCCTTTAGAAGTCGAGGCCGTGATGCGGCAACTGACAGCCAGGTGGCGCACAGCCATGCACTACATGATCAACCCGCTGATCGAAGTGAAGGGCGATCACGGGCGTGGCACCTGTACTGGCCTGTTCGCGTTCACAACCTATGATAACGCCCGGCCCATCTGGCTGTCGATCATCTACACCGACAGCTACGTTCGGACGCCGGCTGGCTGGCGTTTCCAGTCAGTTGCGGGACTGAATACTATCGCCGATCCCGATTATCTGAAAATTTACGCCGACTTTGCGACATTTTCGCTCTGACAGAATGCAGGTTTTTGGGGAGTGCGAATTGATGGCCGAATATGATGTCGTTGTTCTGGGCACTGGCGCTGCAGGCCTGACCGCGGCGATTACAGCGCATGCGCAGGGTGCACGCGTAGCGGTCTTCGAGAAAGGTGACAAGGTGGGCGGCACGACCGCGTGGTCGGGCGGACAGGTGTGGATTCCAAACAATCCGCAGATGGCCGCGCTCGGCAAGACCGATAGCCGGGACGATGCCCTGACCTACATCATGTCGATGTCAAACGGGCTGATTTCGCACGACCTGGCCGAGGCCCTTGTCGACGGCGGGCTGGAGATGATCGCGTTCATCGAGGCACATTCGCCAGTGAAGTTTGTCTGTGTGCCGGACTTTCCCGATTATCATCCCGAACAACCGGGCGGCATGCCGGGCGGTGGACGGACGCTGGAATGCCCGGTCTATCCCTTTGGCGAACTGGGTGACTGGCGCGACCGGATCGAAGTGTCGCCCTACTGGCCGAACTATCATATCATGGTGGGCGAGACGACCCTGTGCCAGGCGGTGCCCGAGGAACTGCCCGCGGAGGTCGCCCGGCGCCGCATCGACAATGACGAACGCGGCCTGGGGCAGGCGCTGATCGGTCGCTTGCTGCGCGGCTGCCTTGACCGCGGCATCGTCCCCGAAACCCGCCGCCGTGCCGTCGAGCTGGTGATGGACGGCGGGGTCGTTGCGGGCGTGGTGATCGAGGGGCCAGACGGTCTTTTCACCGTGCGCGCGAAAAATGTGATTCTGGCGACGGGTGGCTTCGACTGGAACAGCGATCTTACCAACGCGTTCCTGCGCGGCCCGCTCGACACCAGCGTCGCGGTGCCGACCAATACCGGCGATGGTCTGAAAATGGCGATGCGCGCGGGCGCAATGCTCGGTAATATGCGTGAGGCTTGGTGGATGCCGGTTGTCGAAGGACCGATGAACGAAGCGGGCAAACAATTGTTCACCGCCGAACGAACGCTGCCCGGATCGATCATGGTCAATCGCCACGGCAGGCGTTTTACCAACGAAGCGGCGAACTACAATGCTTTTGGCGCGGCTTTCCACGAGCAGGACACCAACAGTTGTTCTTATGTCAACCTGCCATCATGGATCGTGTTCACGCAGGACTTCTATGAAAAATGGGGATTTGCCGGCGGCTATGGCGGCACGCGCGAGAACGATCGTCGCCCGCCCGCCTGGATCACCGGGGCTGACACGCTGAAGGGACTTGCCGACCGGATCGGGGTGCCGGGCGACGCGCTGGAGGCGACGGTGGCGCGCTGGAACACGCATGTCGAGGCTGGTCATGATCCGGATTTCCGACGCGGCGAAAGCTGGTACGACCGTTGGTGGGGCGATCCAAATTGCAAGGGTCGCGTCGAGGCGACGCTCGGCAAACTCGAACATGGCCCCTATTACGCGGTCGAGGTGAAAAGCGGCACGATCGGGACGAAGGGCGGCCCGCGCACCGACACGCAAGGGCGTGTTCTCGATCTCGATCTGGATCCCATTCCCGGCCTTTATGCGGCGGGCAATGTCATGGCCTCGCCGATGGGCATGACCTATGGCGGCGGCGGCGGCACCCTGGGTCCTGGCATGGTATTCGGCTATCTCGCGGGGCGGCATTCCGGTCAGCGCCGGGCGAACTGATGCCAAAGCGCACGACTCTTTATTCCGACGAAAGGACAGACAATGGCATACTCAGGTCCCATACAGGACAGGCTGGAAATCCGCGAACTGATTGAAGCCTATGGGGACGCCGTGATGCGCGGCGATGCCAACGATTGGGCGAAAGTCTGGGCGGAAGACGCCTATTGGGCGTTGCCGGAATTTCCGGGTCACGAAGAGTTTATTGGCCGCGAAGCTATTGTTGCGGGTTGGCAATGGTCAATGGACAATTACGGCGAAGTCAAGGAAGCTGGCGGACGGCCGGTGATGATCTATGTCTCGACGCCAGGCGAAATCGTGGTGGACGGTGACCGGGCCGTCGCGCGCGCCTATACGTCGGAAATCTACAAGTTTCCCGGCAGCGACACCTACAGCCGCATCCGGGGCCGCTATGACGATGAACTGGCACGGATCGACGGCAAATGGTTGTTCACCAAACGGATCTATCATCTTCTGCATAAGGATTAAATGCGGCAACGGGCCAGCGCCGGGGGCGGTAGCCACTCTTGGGGAAACATATTCCCCAAGAGAAGGGGACATTCTGCAACGACCGGCCCCGACGTTCTCCGGTCTGCCTTCACAGTTTCGACAGCCTTCAGCCGTCGATGGTGAAGCCGACCTTGAGATGCACCTGAAAATGCGCCACCTGACCGTTATCGACGTGTCCGCGGGTTTCGATCACCTCGAACCAGCGGATGTGGCGTAGCGACTCATTCGCCCGGCTGACGGCGTTTTGGACCGCCGCCTCGATACTGTCCGGTGAACTTCCGACCAGTTCGACGATCTTGTAGACATTGCCGTTCATTCCGCACTCCTTTCAGGCTACACAGCAAGCAACTGTCGAAACGGAGAAAAGGTCCATTTTCGTGGATTTGGGAGTGGCCAGGGCATGCGCATCGCTACATTCAATGTCCAGAGCCTGCGTCTGCGTCGCAGCGAAAGCGGCGCTCGGCTGGATGGCGCGCGCGATGGCGACATGCCGGAGGATCTGGCGTTCGACAGCCCCGCCGTCGACCGGATGGACCGGGTGCTTACCGCCGCCGTTCTGCGTGAACTGGACGCTGACATCGTGGCGTTGCAGGAGGTTTTCGACCAGGAGACACTGGATCATTTTCATGATGTGGTGCTGACGTCCGGTGGCGTGCGCCCTTATCCGCACCGCATTTGTATTGACGGTAACGACGGGCGTGGGCTCGATGTCGCGGTTATCAGTCGCCGTCCGCTGGAAGAGGTGGTCAGCCATGCGGCGCTGACATTGATGGAAGCCGGACTGGCGGTGGCAGATGCGCCAGGTGCCGATGAGAGGATTTTCCGGCGTGATTGCCTGTTGGTGCGCGCAGGCGAACTGACACTGTTCGTCTGCCATTTCAAGGCGCCTTATCCGGATGCCGAGGCCGCATGGGGCGTTCGCCGCCACGAAGCGGCAGCAGTACGCTGGCTCATCGAGCGGCGATACGCCTCGCCTGAGGCCGCGCTATGGATGGTTGTGGGGGATCTGAACGAGCCGGGGGATGCCGGTCGCGGTGCTGCACGGGCGATCGCGCCGCTGGTGCAGGATTTCGCTATCGATCTGGTGGCGCGCATACCGGAAAGTGACCGCTGGTCGTTCCACGAGCCGGATTCCGGCCGTTATTCCCGGCCGGATGCAATGCTGGCATCGCCAGCGCTGGCAGCGAGATGGCCGGATGCGCGCCCGTTTCTGGTGCGCACCGGTCTCGGCGGACATGCGGAACGCTATGCCGGCCCGCGTTTTGCCGGCGTCGGCCAGCGCCGCCCGCACGCGAGCGACCATGCGGCCCTGGCGATTGATCTGCCGGGGTTGTGAAAACTGTGGATGTTTATATTCGCCCTGTTGATCCGTTGCCGACGGTTGCCGGGCGCATACACAAGCGCCACAACGTCAATCATCCATTAATTGTGCTCTCGACGCGATATAGTGCCGGAGATCATTCAGACGCTTGTCGTCCAGTTCTTCAAATTGCGGCATTCCGTTCGCAGCCAAGGCGCCATCCTTTACGATAGCCCGGAATGTATTCGGGTCACTGGCCGCGAACGAAGTGCGCAGATCGGGTGCTGTACCGCCGGCTACGGCCTGAATCCCATGGCATACCCCGCATGCCTGTTCGAAGAGGGGAAGTCCGCGTTCCGCGCTTGCTGCGTCCACTGAAAAGTTCCGCAGCGGCGCGGACGCGGCGGCTGCCTGCGATTGCGGGAGGGGCGCATCGCCATCCAGAACAAATGTCAGAACACGTCGGGCCTGCGTTCGGTAGTCGGCAGAATGAGGCGATAATTTTCCAAAAATCCCGAAGCTTGTCCCCATTCCGGAGATGACTGTCACATACTGCCTGCCATTCGCCATGAATGTAATCGGCGGCGCAATCACCGGAGCGCCCGCATCGAAGGACCACAGGCGTTTTCCATCGGCGGCTGAATAAGCATTGAATGTGCCATCCGCATGGCCCTGAAAAACGAGGCCGCCGGCTGTCGCAGCAACACCGCCGCCTGTTACGCCGGGGGTGGGAACATTCCACACGCTTTTCTGTGTAACGGGATCCCAGGCTTGCAGGCGGCTTGTGCCCTGAGCCGCTCCGGCGTCTTCGGGTACATCTACATTTATACCACCGTCCGCCAGATTGCGTTCTGGCGGGGTCCATCCTTTTATATCTACCCCCTTGTCGCTGTAGGTGTTCGCCATTTCGATCGTGGGGAGATAGACCAGCCTTGTGTCCGGACTGTACGCCATTGGCAACCAGTTGTGTGCGCCGACCGTGCCTGGCCACATTGTGAAGCTCTGGCCATCCGGGAAGCGGGCTTGCGGATTTTCAACCGGACGACCGGTATCCGGATCGATATGTGACGCCCAATTCTGCCTGGCGAACGGTTCGGCGGAGATCAGCTTTCCGGTGAGCCGGTCGATGACATAGAAAAAACCATTCTTCGGCGCGGTCATCAAGACCTTGCGCGCCTTGCCACCAATGGCCAGTTCCGCCAGTTGCATGTCCATTGCGGCGTTATAATCCCAGGTTTCACCAGGATTTGTCTGGTAGTGCCATTTATAGGCGCCTGTATTGCCATCGAGGGCCACAATTGACGAAAGAAAAAGATTGTCGCCCTTGCCCTGGCTGCGAATCCGGTGGTTCCAGGGGTAGCCGTTACCGGTTCCGATAAAAACGGTGTCCGTCTCGTCGTCATAGGTTATGGCGTTCCACACCGTCCCGCCGCCGCCGAACTTCCACCAGTCGCCAGACCAGGTTTCCGCCGCGATACGGGTGGTTTCATCCGTATCGACGGCCGGATTGCCAGGTACAGTATAGAAACGCCAAAGTGCCTTGCCTGTCGTGGCGTCATAAGCCGTCACATATCCACGGGTTGGACCGGCGTCGGCGCCACCATGGCCAACAATAATCTTGCCATTGAACACGCGGGGCGCGCCCGAAATAAAGCGTACGCCGTCATCTGGAACCGTGAGTACAGACCAGCGCTCGTTACCGGTTTTCGCGTCGAGCGCAACCAGGCGACCGTCTGTAGTCCCGGTGTAGATGTTGCCATTCCACCACGCGATACCTCGCGTGCCATAGGCCTGGCGAAGGCGAAGGCCGGCTTTTTCGGCGGCCATGGTGTCGTGAACCCAAAGCTCGCGGCCCGTTACAGCATCGATCGCATTTACAACGCTGAAGCGGTTTGCGAAATAAATAACACCATCTACGGCTATCGGCCCCGTCGTGGAATGTCCGACGCCCAGATCGTGGAACCAGGCGAGCCCCAGGCGGTTGACATTTTCGGCGTTGATTTGCCGCAACGGGCTGTAATGCTGCTCTCCGTAGGTGCGTCCGAAGGCTGGCCAGTCCGCCCCGTCGCTGCCGTCCAGCAGCTTCGCATGGGCGGTGGATGCCGCCTGATCGACCGGGGGAGTTTTATCGTCATCCAGCGACTTGCTGCAACCCGTTGTGGCGAGCGCCAGCATGATACTGGCGACCGCTGCATAAATGGCCGCGCCGCGGCGCCTGCGCGAGAATGTGGTTCTTACGTGCATTGTTCTCATCGCCTGGAATGCAAGAGGCGCGCGCCGGGCTGGAACTGCGGTCCGGCCCGGCGGCCAGATATGTTTTCTAGAAGCTCATATCGACGGTTACGCCGAAGGTGCGTGGCGGGTTGATGTGGGTATAGGTGTAACCGAGGACGGAGGCGTCAATCATGTTGGTATAATAGTACGCGTTGGTGAGGTTCTTGACCCAGAACGCCAGGCCAAAACGATCATGCTCAGGATAAATCCGGATACGCCCGTTTAACAGCGTGTATCCATCGTCGAACGTGTTGCGCCGGTTAAGAATGTCGAAATATTGCCCGGATGCGTGGGCGAGGTCGATGCGGGTGTCCGCGCGCCCCCATGTGCCCAGTGGGGCCGACCATTCGGCGGATGCGGACAAGGTGAACTTTGGTGCGCTGATCAGGCGGTTGCCTTTCACATCAACGCCCTGCGCCGAACCCTCCAGCACCTTTGTATCGAGCAGGCCGACAGCCGTGGTCAGGGTAAGGTTCTGGACCGGGACAACATTGAGGTCCAGCTCCGCGCCGGTTATCCGGGCCTTTGGCAAATTGATAAGGGCTGCTTCTGTTGTAGCAGGATCCACATCTATAAATTGCTGGTTTTTATAATTATATCGGTAAACCGAGCCATTAAGCCGGACCCTTCGGTCAAAGAACTCGGTCTTGAATCCGCCTTCCAGCGCCTCCAGCTTTTCCGGCTTCGCCACCGTTAATTCGCCAGGGCTGAAAAAAGCCTGTCCGCTGAATGCGGCACTACGATAGCCACGACTATAGTTTGCGTATAGCAACACCTTGTCCACGGGTTTGTAATCGATCCCGATCCGGCCTGATACGTTATCGTTTTTGAAGTCGCGTGAAGTCGTAGCGAAAAGATCGGTATCGCTTCCTGGAATATTGTTCCAGATCGGGGTGAGGTCGACGGCACGGGTCTGTGCGATGAAATCGCGCAGTTTTCCCCTGTCATGTGTGTACCGCAGTCCCGCTCTGAGTGTAAACGTCTCCAGAAAGTCGTAGGTGGCGTCGGAATATACTGCCAGGCTCGTCTTCTTCTGGTTGAAGCGGTTCAAAATGTTGCAGCTGATAAAACCGCCTCCATCAATGCAGTCGGCGGCATCAATGTTGCCGTCTCCATTCACATCAATGTCTGTGAAAAAATTCGTATCCGTGGAATTGTGAATTTTCTCGTTGCTGAAATACCCCCCGAGTATGAAGTCAAAATCTCCATTGAAATCGCTTGTGAGGCGAAGATCCTGGGTAATTTGCTTCGTTCTTCCGTAATAGGTGGCGCCTGTTATCTTGAGGGGTGTACCGTCTCCATCTTCGGGATTAAGAACCGTTCCCCTGTCCCATGAGGTGATGGACGTCAGGGTTAACACATCTGAAAGTTCGATATCGGCGTTTGCAGCGAGCGCATAGGTGCGAATATTCCGCCGGTAAATGTCCGGCGTATTCACCTCTCGTTTGTCGAGACCGGTTCTGAAAGCTCCCGGAAGCCCGAAAGCGTTGTAAACCGGACCGCCAACACCTTCCGGGCCTGGTATCGCTATACTTCCGTAATTCCATGGATTCTGCAGGGATGTCGATCCTCTGACCGTCAGATCTATGGTGTCATTCTGGAATCTTACACTACCCCGAATGCCATATTGCCGTACCTGGCTTGCGTCATGCCCGCCAGGAAAATTGTTTTTCTGCCATCCCTGGGCGCGGTCGAACGTGAAGGCGAGTCGCATCGCGATATTTTCGGTCAGCGGCGTCTGGGCCGCTCCATCGGCGGTGAATTGATTGAATCTGCCGTAGCCGAGCGTCAGATTGCCGCCCGTTTCAAAGCCCGGTTTGCGCGAAATAAAGTTAACCGCGCCACCTGTAGTGTTTCGCCCGTATAAAGTGCCCTGGGGGCCTTTGAGTACCTCGACCCGCTCGAGGTCGAATAAGCCAAGGCCAAGGATTGCTGCATTTCCCTTGTACACTTCATCATAATACACCGCGATCGGACCGTTCTGCGCCAGGCTGAAGTCCGACATGGAGATGCCGCGCAACGAAAAAATCGGTATGCCGTCACCAAGCACGGAGTTAACCTGAAAACTGGGCACGCTGGTTATCAGGTCTTCAGCGCGGCGTATCTGCTGCTTCGCCAGCTGGTCCGCCGAAAGCGCTGTAATGGCAATAGGAACATCCTGAACGCTTTCGGAGCGTTTTTGTGCGGTAACGATGATTTCATCGATCCCGCTCGACCTTTCTATATCCTGGGCTAACGCGCCCTGAGCAAGGGCGGCGGCAGAAACGAGTCCTGCAAGACGTAGTGAATGACGTGGCATTTATTTCCCCACTTGAATTATAATTCTGTTTTTCAGCAATGGCAGTAGTGTAGCTGCGTGGATCTTCCTACAAAGATTCAAGCGTCTGGATGTCTCAGTTTGTCGAACTCTCGTTCCGGCCAGAATATGGTCAGCTTCAGGAGAGAAATCTTCCACTGACCATCAACCTTGCGATAGTCCCCCTCGTACATCCCCAGAATAAAAAGAGGCTGGTTTTGGCCACCTGGGGTTACAAGCTGGCTGCCTTCTTCCTGTTGGGTCAGATAGTTGGTGAAAGTCCAGCGGCCATGGGCCGTATCCGGGCCGGTAATGGTTATGTTTGGATTTGTAACAACATAAAGCGCATTAAACGGCGCCTTTTCTTCTTTCATCCAGTAAGAGAAATTTTCCCGCAGGACATCCCGCCCGGTCCATTCACCTCCATACGCCTTCGGATATGTCAGGACAGCATCCTCAGTGAACAAGGACATCAATCCGTCGAGATCGAGCGTTTCGTTATAAGTTGCATAGTCGAGTTGAAGTTTCCGGATGTCTTCAAGATCGATGAGTCTCTGAACATTTTTTTCGTACATGGATTAATCTCCTCCTTCGCCAGCCGGGCACCCGGGATATGATCCGGGGCCACGTCGCCGGCCTCTGCGATCTGGATTGGTGTTCAAATCAGGTTTGATTTATTTTGGAGACAGATCAATAAGCCTTTTGATGGATCAGAGGTAAAAATATAGGGAAAGCAGGGGCTTGTCCTCTCATCGGGATGGCGGGGATACGCGTGGTGACGCTTGCGCACATTTGACCGATAGGCATCTCTGGAGTAAGAAAAACCCACCGGATGCCGACGAGGGAGGCCTGTTCCGGCAAGAGAATATGAGAAATATTTGGCGAAGATGGTAAATGAAGTGGAGAATAATTTACTTTCCCAAGAGAATATCCAATATAATTGGAAATGGTGTTATTTTTTCATCTTTAATGTCAGAGATGAAGAAATCAGGACTGCGAAGGAATTATGAATATATATAGGGAACGTTCCGGGAATTATGTCTTTGAGTGCAGATGATCTGGTCGACAATACGATCGAGTTTGTAAAAAAAGTATCCGGATCCCGATCCGGGATATTTTTCTGGGTTGGGCCAAACTGCGAAATTGTAGATCCAAAGACACGTAATATACAAGAAGCATTGCTGGCAGACTATACTTCTGATCTGAAACAGTATGATCCCTTGCACATTAGCAGACTGAAGGAAGATAGCCGTCAGATAGCCATGATGCATGCGGATGGTTATTTAACCGGGTCTGATTTTTGCGGGTATCACGACCATCTCCGGTCTATTGATGTCGGAGATGAAATTGATTTCGTGTTTTGGCGAAACAATCGGCCGTACGCCTGCCTTGCTATGTTCCGGGGAGCGCGCGACCGCCCATTTACTTCAGGAGAGTTCGATTGGGCGGCCTTGCATTCCTATGTGCATAGTTCGCTGCGACTGCATTGGCGCGTCCGCGCTGATGAGGTCGAATGTGCTTTGGCGGGACGATATCGGCTTCACCCCCGGGAACGTGAAGTTGTGAGATTGATTACACAGGGAAAATCCAATGCGGATATTTCAGAAATACTGGGTATCAGTATAGCAACAGTGAAAGTTCATGTGGTCAACATATTGAAGAAGCTTGGCGTTGATAGCAGGTTAGGCATTGCAAGCTTCGTCATGCGGTTGCAACAGAGTTAATCTTTTTCCATAGGCTGTCGCCAAAGATGGTGCAGGGGGAAATTGACGGCTGCCTGGCCGATACGCCTCAGTCACTCAAACCTTCCCGAATCAGCCATTGCGGATAGCTTCCGGGTGTTGCGCTATCTCTTGCCGGAAGGGGGGAGCGCCCCAAAGTTTCCAGCAGGCACATGGGCAGAATGCGCTCTATCTCGTTGAGGTTTCCGAAAGCCTCATATCCCAGCGTCCACCAGACAGTAGCCAAATTCTCTACCCGCACGCGCGTCAGTTCGACATTGCAGCCGGCGTGCGGCCTGTAACCGTTGCGGGGATTTTCCTGTTCGTCCAGGGCGATTTCTTCCAGCCGGCTCTCGCTCCAGCCAAATTTTCGCAACCTGCGGTATTTGGTCGTTCGGATAGACGGCATCTGATCCAATGTCAGGGAGGGCGCAGCGACTTTGGTCCAGATGGTGACCGGACCGCATGGAGGTGCGTCGCCGCAGGATGCGACGAGGGATTTTATTTCCGTCTTCGCGTTTTCCGTGCCGGCGGACCGCGCCTTGATGCCCAGTTCCGCGCCGAGACCGCGCACATAGACGTCATGGCGCGGTTCGGTGGGGTCAATTTCGCCCGACAGACAGGCACCGCCAGGTGGGACGTTGCTCAACGTCTCGAACCATTGGCCCACCGCGCGGGCCTGATCCTCTTCCCACCAGAGTCTTGCTTCCGCCGACAATTGCATCACACCCTCGTTCGCTGACCGGTGGTATTACGCGCATGCCGGCTATCCGAAAGCATGCGCTTACAGCGTGCGCGCAATGCGGTCGCCTTCGCGGAAGGCTTCCAGCGCGGAGCGCGGCGCAAGTGCGTCGCCAATGATCGAAGTGGGCGCGAATTCCTCGCAGATGGCCGCGAGTGCGTTGTTCGGACGCGGCGACACACCGGCCACGATGAAATCGAAGCTTTCCGTCAACGTTTGGCCCGTTGCGCCATCGCTCAGGGTGATGATGTTGTCCTTGATCCCGACGCAACTCGTTAACGGCATCACCCGGACGCCCCATTTCGGCAACAGCCCGAGATAATCGGACAGATGCGTGAACCCCATATTGGCGCCGAAATGCAGGAAAGGCGTGGCGACGGTTACCTTTGCGCCATGTTGCACCAAGGCCTCGACAGCAAGTGCGGTTTCGTAACTGGCCTTTCGGTCAACAAGCAGCGCACGGGTCCCCTTCATGTCAAAGCTTTGCCCGTCGAACTCGCCTTGTACAGCGGCATCGGTGCTGATCGCGGGAATGCTTCCGTCTGTGGGCACGCCCGGGTCGTCGGCAGCGAGCGCCCCGGTGGCCAGAATAATGGCGTCCGCGCCGGCAGATGCCAGGAATGCGCGGTCGGCGACGGTCTGCAGGAGGATTTTTACCTGCAGCAGTTGCAGTTCCTGTTCGAGCCAGGCGGTTGACGATAGCAGATTGGCGGCGGCGCCCAGTTTTTCTACGAGATTCAACCGGCCGCCAAGGCGGTGGGATGCCTCCACCAGGGTCACCTGATGGCCGCGCCGCGCCGCGATTTCTGCGGCCTTCATGCCGCCGGGGCCACCCCCAATGACCAGCAGCCGCTTCGGCGTGACCGGCTGTGCGTCCATTTCGGCGAAACGGTTTTCTTCGCCAACCTCGGGATTCTGGATGCAGGTGATCGGATAGAATCCGACCCGATCGATGCAGCCCTGGTTCGCGCCGGTGCAGGTGCGGATGCGCGGCGCCTGGCCATGCTCCAGCTTGTACACCAGATCCGGGTCGGAAATTTGTGCGCGGGTCATGCCGACAAGATCGCATGCCCCTTCTTCCAGCGCCCGTTCTGCCAGATCGACCGTCGGAATCTTGTTCACGCCGATCACGGGAATGGACGCGCCGATCCGGTCGCGCAGTTTCTTCGTCTGCGGCAGGGTCTTGCCGAAAGGATGGCGATAGGAGCCGATTACGCGCGCGTAATCGAGGTTGCCGCTACCCTCCGATGTATTCACATAGTCGAACAGGCCGGTGGCGCAGAGATCGGCAGCGATTTCGATATTGTCATCCGGATCGAGTCCGCCGCGCTCCCGCCCCCGATAATCGTCGAGCGAAAAACGAAAGCCCAGCGCCTTGTCCGGACCAATGGCCTCGCGGACCCGTTGCGCAACCGTCGTGGCGAAATAAAGCCGCTCACCCCATTTGTCGGTGCGGCGGTTGGCGAACGGGCTGAAGGATTGCTGGATCAGATAGCCATGGGTGGCGTGCAATTCGATTCCATCCATCCCGTTGGCGACGGCGCAGACAGCCGCATCGACGAATGCGGTGATCACTTCCTCGATCTCCGCGTCTGTCATCACATGACACGCTTCGCCGTCCAGGCTGTCGAGCTGCGAAAAGCCCCAGAGCGGCGTCATGTCATCGTGGCTGTCGGATTTTCCCTGCACGCCGAAATGGAAAAGTTGCGCGAAAGTCCGGCCGCCATGACGATGCACCCGGTCGCTGAGTTCGCGAAAGCGGGGCGTCATGCGATCGGCGTCGAAGACCCAGTGATTGAGCATCTGGCTGGCCCGATGCACATGCATTGCGGTGGTGATGATCAGGCCCGTACCGCCGCGCGCACGACGTTCCTGATAGGCCATATAGCGTTCACCATCGGAATCCGGCCGATAAAAGTCCGTAAACGCCGCATGCGCCGTGGACACCACGCGATTCTTCAGGGCGATCGGTCCAAGCGAAATCGGCTCCAGTAACTTCATCGACAATTCTCCCTCTGGTCACGCAATAATACAACAGCGTTCCGCGCGCATCCCGCAGCGGGGAGGCTGTCCCATTTTCAGGAAAAATGAACCTGTAACGATTTGCAGGTGTGCATCATCCATCGGGTGCGGCAGGTTCGGCGACGGCATCGGGGAGGGAACGATGGAATCAGGTGCGCTTGGCGGAAAAGTCGCCATCGTAACGGGCGCAGGCCGCGGAATCGGGCGGGCGATTGCCCGCGCCTATGGGCGGGAGGGCGCGAAGGTTGTCGTGGCTTCCCGCACGCCGGCGACCGTGGACGCCGTTGCCGCGGAAATCCGGGATGCAGGCGGTGAAGCTATCGGTATCGCCTGTGATGTCGGCAATCGGAAGGATGTCTTCAACTGCGTGGAAAAGACGGTGGAAGCGTTTGGCACCGTGCATATTCTTGTAAACAACGCCCAGGGGTTCGGCACGGAATCAAGCCCGCAACCGTCAACGGTTTTCGTCGCCTGCGAGGATACCGATGACGAAGAATGGGAATATACGCTGCGCACCGGCCCGCAGGCGTCCCTGTGGTTCATGAAAGCGGCGTTTCCACACATGAAGGCGCAAGGTTATGGCAAGATTATCAACTTCGCATCCAGTTCCGGTCAAATCGGGTTCGAAGGCAATACGTGCTACAACGTCGCAAAGGAGGGCATCCGGGCGCTCAGCCGCACCGCCGCGCGCGAGTGGGGGCAATATGGCATCAACGTGAACATCATCAATCCGGCGCTCGAAACGCGCGCATTTGATGCCTGGAAAACGGCACGCCCGGATTTCGTCGAGGCGCTGAAACAGAAAATTCCGATGCGGCGGCTGGGCGATCCGGAACGGGATGCCGGACCCCTTGCGGTCTTTCTGGCAAGCCCCGGTTCCGATTACATAACCGGCTCTACATTCATGCTTGAAGGCGGCATGCATACACTTCCGTGAAAAGGGGCGCGCGCCGTGAACAGACTTTGGACCGTAGGGAAACCGGATCATGATCCGGGCGGGATGTGCCTGACTCACGGCCATTTTGTGCAGTCCGCAAGCGAGAAACCGAAGCCCGGCGATGGGGAAGTGCTGATACGCGCCGTTTACCTGTCGCCGGACCCGATGAATCATGCCTGGGTTCGCGGGATGCCGGGCAAGTTTGCGGCACTGCCCCCTGGCGCTGTTCATCGTGGCGGTGTTGCGGGTCGTGTGGTCGAATCGCGGCATCCGCAATGGTCCGTTGGCGAGGGCGTTGCCGGTTTTCTGGACTGGGCAGATTATTCCGTGTCGTCCGGGCTGGATCATATGGGCGCGCCACTGGTGCGTATTCCCCCGGATGTACATCTGGGCAGCGGATTGTCCGCCCTGGGGATGACGGGATTGTGCGCGTGGATTGGCCTTGCCGACATTGGCCGCCCGCGCGCCGGCGATACAGTGCTCGTATCCGGGGCGTCTGGCGGGATCGGTTCGATGGCGGGCCAGATCGCCAGGCTGTATGGCACCCGCACGGTGGGGATCGCAGGCGGGCCGGAGAAATGTGCGGTGGCGGCCTCCTTCGGCTTTGATGCCATGGTCGATTATCGGGCGCCAGATCTGGCAGGTCAGATCGCGGCGGCATGTCCGGACGGCGTCGATGTGTTTTTCGATAATGTTGGCGGCCAGTTACTGGATGCGGCGCTGATGAATATGAACCCGTCCGGGCGTGTGGTGATCTGTGGTGCAACCGCTCATTATGGTGCGGAACCGACACCGGTTTTCAATCATATGCTGTTGGCCGTTCGCAGTCTCTCTATGGAGGGGTTTTTCTATTTCAACCTGACGCACCGGTGGCCGGAAGGCCGGGCGCGGCTTTTGCGATGGCTGCGTTGCGGCAAGATCCGCGAAACGCTGGACGTGGCCAACGGATTCGAGAAGGTGCCTGATGTGGCCATTGGCCAGTTTCACGGTGGCGCGAAAGGGAGAAAACTGGTTCGAATCCAGGAAGATGCGGAATAACAGAGAGAGGAATGCCGATGTTGACCAGCTTCATGAAGCGACCGATCTTCCAATATGCCTGGGTCGTTAATGACCTGGATGCCGCTGCCGCGCGCTGGACCGCCGCTTTTGGAGCAGGCCCTTTCTTCACTGCCCGCCATCACAAGGCGGAAGGCTATTATCGTTATCGCGCAACGACGGAGGAGTGCGATCTGAGCTATGCCTTCGGCTATTGCGGACCCGTGCAGATTCAACTGATCCAGTTACACGATGACACGCCGTCCATCTTTCACGAGATGTTTCCGCGCGGACAGGAGGGCTTTCACCATGTCGCCATCCTGGGGCATGATTTCCCGGCCGACAGACAGCATTTGCTGGACCAGGGCCTGGATCTGGCCAATGAAATGTGGTCGGGCGCGGACGTCTGCTATTTCGACGCCAGGCCGCAGTTTGGCATGTTCGTAGAAATCCATGGCACATCGCCCGAGGTGCTCGCCCTGTTTCAGGGATGGAAGGACGCCCATGATGCATGGGACGGGTCTTCCGCCCCGATCCGGGAATCTCAAGAACTTCCGAAGCAGAATATCTGATCGATTTTGCCAGTCAGGCCATTTTCAAAATATCAGGAGGTACAGGAAATGAAGCGTTTTGCAGACAAGGTTGTTATCATTACAGGCGGCGCATCCGGGCTGGGTCTCGCGACAGCGGAACGGCTGGCGCACGAGGGCGCGACGCTGGTTCTCGTCGATGTGCAGGAAGCGGCGCTCGGTCGGGCGGCTGAAAAACTGTCCGCACCGGTCAAGCCCCTGCTGGTGACGGCCGACGTGGCACGGGAGGCCGACGTAAGGGCCTATGTCAAGAAAACGATGGACGCCTATGGCCGCATCGACGGTTTCTTTAACAACGCCGGAGTCGAAGGAAAGCAAAATACGACCGAAAATTTCGGCGCGGACGAATTCCATCGCGTCGTTTCCATAAATCTCGATGGTGTATTCTTTGGGTTGGCTGAAGTTCTGAAGATTATGCGGCAGCAGGGCCACGGCTCGATTGTGAATACCGCGTCGGTGGGAGGTATCAGAGGTGTCGGCAATCAGTCCGGCTATGCCGCCAGTAAACATGGTGTCGTCGGCCTTACGCGTAACAGCGCCGTCGAATATGGGCAGTATGGAATACAGATTAACGCCATCGCACCCGGAGCAGTTATGACCGCCATGGTCGAGAACTCCCTACGGCAAATGGGAGGCGATGATTGGGAAGAAGCGGGCAAGAAATTTGTGTCGAATAACCCCATGCGCCGTTTTGGACGCACCGAGGAAGTAGCGGCGCTTGCGGCTTTCCTGCTTTCGGGTGAGGCCAACTTCATCAACGGGGCGGTTATTACGATTGATGGCGGGCAATCGTACCAATATTGAGCCCATATTGAGCGCGTCGCTCCCTGGAGCTGATAACTCCGGGAGTGTTTCAGGCCGCCTCATTGGCGGGCGGTTTCAATCCCATACGACGCATTTTCTCGATCAGCGTCGTACGTTTCAGGCCAAGCAAGCGGGCGGACGCGGCGATTGTTCCCCCGCTTGCCTCCAGCGCCTGGGCGACCAGCGCCGCTTCCGCCTCGGCCAGCAAGGATTTCAGGTGAAAGGGCGCAGGCTCCCCGGTGGCGACCAGATGGGGCGGGGTTTCGCGCAAGGGCCGGGTGGGGTCTGCCGGCTCCTGTAGCCACTGTGTCATGGGGCGGCGGCGCGGCGTTAACAGGCGGGTGACCGTGTCGGCGTTGATGCAGCGTTCGCCGTGCGCCAGCGCCCGTTCGACGAAATTGCGCAGTTCGCGCACATTGCCGGGCCATGCATGGCGTTTCAGGGCTTCCGCACCGCAAGGGGTCAGCGCCAGCGATTGCCGCCTCTGTCTGGCGAAGCAGTCGAGCAGCGCCGGAATGTCCTCGCGCCGCGCGTGAAGCGGCGGGACATCGATCCAGACCACCGCCAGCCGCCAATAGAGATCCGCACGAAACCGCCCTTCGGCAACAGCAGCTTCCACGTCCATATTTGTGGCGGCGATAATACGCACATCGACCGGAACGGGCCGGCCACCGCCCAGGCGCTCGATCTCTCGTGTTTCCAGCACGCGCAGCAATTTTACCTGTAGTTCCAGGGGCAGTTCACCAATTTCATCCAGAAACAGCGTGCCCCCATGCGCTGCCTCGATCCGGCCTGTGCGGCTGCGCGTCGCGCCCGTGTAGGCTCCGGCCTCGGCCCCGAAAAGTTCCGCTTCAGCGAGTTCGCGCGGGATCGCGCCGCAGTTCACTGCTTCCAGCCGTTGCGCGGCACGGGGGCTGGCGGTATGTATGGCGCGTGCGACATTATCCTTGCCCGCGCCGGTTGGCCCGCCAAGCAGGATCGTGGCGTCCGTCGGACCGATCCGGGCGACCTCGGCACGTAACTCCTGCATGGCGGCGGATGTGCCCACCAGCAGATCAGATGTGCGTCGCGCATCGCGGCCGCTTCCCAGGCCCGCGCCGGTTGTGGCACCTCCCGCGGCGATCCCTGTGTCGTTCATAGTTCCGGCGTCCCCCCTGATTTCAGCCTGTAGAACGCTGCAAAACCCTGGCATCCCCATGTACGACCGTTGACCTTTTGTTAACGGTCGCGCATCGAAAGCCCCGGGTCTGGAACATGGTTAGCGCATGGTGGCGGACGCGGGTGGAGAGTTGCGACCGCTTTGGATGATTTAAAGGTGGCGGCACTCTGTCCACCACGGGGTTTCGTGCGTTTGTGCAACGGGTTGGGGGTGCGTAGATGGTCAATTACGTTAGTGCCGATTCAGATCGGATGGGAAATCTTTCTAGACGTATTTTAGTTTCATCGGGTCGGTTCGATCCGGGCGAACTGGTCAGCCATCGGATTCTGCGTGCCGAGGGTCCATGGCCGGAGGCGCTTTACAGCCATCAGCCGGACGTGCTGGTTCTGGATACCAACACGATAGACGCCGGCCTCACATCGGCCCTTGCCCAGCCGATCTTTGACAAATTGCCAATCATTCTCGTCGCCGGCGATGCGGAGAACGACATGGACGCGGCCGGGGCGTTGCTCGGGTTCGGTATTGCCGCATTTCTGCCCGCAGACCCGCCGTCAGGTGCGCTGGTGACGGAAATTGCGCGGATGACCCCCGGCACGGGCGAAGTGCACGAGCAGGGCGCATATTTCGACCCCCAGGGGCCTGCCGTGGACGAAATCTGGCGCAACGTCGATCGCATAAAGGCGGCCCTGGCCGAACTGACTGCGGGAAGCCGGGAGCCGCAGGCGCGCCTTGTCGATGCTCCCCGCATCCGCAATCATATCAAGGCGCGCCGCTTGCGGGAAAAATTTTTCCCCGCGGATCTCTTTGCCGACCCGGCATGGGACATGCTCCTCGATCTCGCGGCGGCACGGCTGGAAGGGCGGCAGGTTGCCGTGTCCAGCCTGTGCATCGCCGCGACGGTGCCGACGACCACGGGGCTGCGCTGGATCAAGCAGATGGTGGATCGAGGGCTGTTCGTCCGCCATTCCGATCCCCAGGACGCCCGGCGTGCTTTTATAACGCTGTCGGACGAAGCCGCGAACGCCATGGCCGCGTGCCTGAACGCGATGCTCAACCTGCCCGGACAATAACGCCGGGGGCTTGCATCAGGCGTCCATCACGTCCACCTTTGTCCTTAAGGAAGAGGGACGCTGTGGATGACAAAACGGCATCTGGCGATTGTCGGCTCCGGGCCGGCAGGATTTTATACGGCGGAAGCGGCGCTGCAGCAATTTGGCGACGAGGTGGCGATCACGTTGCTGGATCGGCTTCCCACGCCATTTGGTCTGATCCGTACCGGCGTCGCGCCCGATCACCAGGCGGTGAAGGCTGTGACGGCGCGCTATGCCGGCATTGTGCGCGATCCGCGTGTGCATTTCGCTGGTAATGTCTTGACCGGGCAAGATATTTCTATCGCTGAGCTGCAATCCCTGTACGATGATGTGGTGCTGGCCACCGGCGCGCCGGTGGATCGCGAACTGGATGTGCCGGGCAAGGATTTGCCGGGCGTGACCGGATCGACTGCCTTTGTCGGCTGGTATAACGGTCATCCCGATTATGCGCACAAGGCTCCGCTGCTGGCAGGTGGATCGGCGGTCATCGTCGGCCACGGGAATGTCGCACTGGATTGCGCCAGGGTGCTATCGCGCCGGCCGGAACGTCTGGCCGGATCGGACATCACGCGCGAAGCGCTGGAGGCGCTGGCCGCCGCCCGCTTTGCCGATATTCACATTGTTGGTCGTCGGGGGCCGGTTGAAACGAAATTCAGCCCGCGTCAGGTGGAAGAACTGGCATCGCTGCGCGATGTCCATTTTGTGGTAGATCCTGCGGATTTTCCACCGCCGGAAGATGTCAGGGCGTTATCCGCCAGCCAGCGCATGGCGATGGCAGCCCTGCGCCGCTTCGGTGGGGAGGCCGGATCGGGGAAGCGTCCGGTACAATTGCATTTCGACTTTTTCCGCCGGGTTCGCCGGATCCTGGGCGCGGATCGGGTGGAGGCAGTGGAACTTGTCCGTACCCGCGTCGGGCCGGATGGCGCGCCAAGTGATACCGGCGACATCGAAACGATCCCCGCGAGTCTCGTCATCACCGCTATCGGCCATGTGGGGGAACCGGTGCCCGGAGTGCCGTGGGACCGGGATAGTGGCCGTTTCGTCAACGCTGACGGAAGTATCGCGCCAGGCCTTTGGTGCGTCGGCTGGGCGCGTCGGGGGGCATCCGGCACAATCGGCAGCAACCGGCCCGATGGGTTTCATATTATCGAGCGCATGGCCGGGATTTCCGCCCCTGGCACAATCGAGCGTGCTGGCTACACAGGGCTTGTCGATATGCTGGCCGCGCGCGGCATCGTACCCTCCGGCTTCAGCGACTGGCAGGTGATCGATGCCGCCGAAATCGCCGCCGCCCGAAAAGGCGCGCCGCGCGAGAAGGTTACCGACCCGGACGAACTTCGCAAATTGATTGGCGCTGATGTGGAAAGCGCGAGCGATCCGGA
>JBAYSX010000012.1:0-75171 GCA_041675905.1 Sphingomonadaceae bacterium
CCGGTTTCGAGATGGGGAAGAATGGTCTGGGCTGCGGTCAGCAATTTCTCGGCGGTGTCGGCGAAACGGCGCGCAGCGGCAGGCGGCACGGCGGCGAGTGCCGTCGA
This sequence comes from Sphingomonadaceae bacterium, assembly GCA_041675905.1. Classification (GTDB taxonomy): domain Bacteria; phylum Pseudomonadota; class Alphaproteobacteria; order Sphingomonadales; family Sphingomonadaceae; genus Sandaracinobacteroides. The sequence continues at coordinate 108 of JBAYSX010000012.1, forward strand.
ACGGGTGATCGTCATCGGGGAATCTCCGGGAGAGGCGAAGGGTGGCAAGCCAGCGGACGCTCTCTCTCAACCCGCCAGGCTCACCCCGTTCCGGCCTTCCTCTCGCTCTCAAGAGCCGCGTACTGCTTGCAGGGCGTCGACTTGCGCCGGCCGTCTCGCCGCCATTGCGATGTTGATTGCATGCCTTTATACATGACCAACTACATGGTCAGGAGCGAGTCATGGACGGTATCAACCTTGCTGACGCCAAGGCCCATTTGAGCGAACTGGTCGATCGGGTTGCCGCTGGCGATACGATCGACATTCTCCGCCGCGGCAAGCCCGTGGCACGTCTTGAGGGAGCCAAACGCCCCCGCAAAGCGATCGACATCGCGAAGCTGCGCAAGCTGACCGATTCCCTGCCGGTACAGACCGAAAGCGCAGGCGAGTTCACCCGCGCGATGCGCGATGGCGATCGGTTCTGATGCTGTATCTCGACACGTCATTGCTGATTGCGGCGCTGACGAACGAGGTGCGCACCATTGACGTGCAGGAGTGGCTCGCAGGGCAAAACCCGGAAGAGTTGATCATCAGTGACTGGGTGGTGACGGAAATGTCCTCCGCGCTCTCGATCAAGCTACGGACCGGACAGATCGATGCGCCGCAGCGAGCCGAAGTGCTGAGCCATGTTCATCAGCTTTGCAGCGAGAGCCTGACAATCGTGCCGGTCGTTCCCGTCAATTTCCGAAGCGCAGCGCTGTTCGCGGATCAGTTTACGCTGAATTTGCGCGCCGGTGATGCGCTGCATCTGGCGATCGCTGCTGAACGAGGCGCGACGCTATGCACGCTGGACCGCCGCCTCGCCGAAGGGGGTATAGCCCTCGGCGCGGCGACCCGGTTGCTGTAGGCCCACGACACCAACCCGCTCTGGCAGGCAGGCAAAAAAAGGGGCGATCCCGTCCGGGACCGCCCCTCATGCTCAGAATTGCCGATGCCGCGCCGTGTCGATCACAAAGCCGAAGCGGCCGGGAGAATATTCATCGGCCGGGACGAGGTAGCGCCGTTCGACGCTGTCCCCGCGTCGCCCGCCAAGCGTGGCGATACACTCCGTCATGCCCGGCCAGGTGTCGGAGCGCAGGGCGGCGATCACGATCCAATCCTGCCCATGCGCCTGCGCGAACAGGCGCTGGTCATGGGTGAAGGATTCGCCGGGATTGAGCGGGCGACCATGCACGGCTTCCCAACAGTCGGGATAGGTGTCACGCAACGCCTTTTCCGCATGTCGGCGCTCCAGGGCGGTGAAGAGGTCGGGATAGCCGAAGGCGACCTTCGACCATTCCGCGTCCTCTTCGAACCAACCGCCAGCAACGCGCAGTGCCCTTGGCATCTCCGCGTTTCGCGCGCGGTCGAGTTTGAAGCCGCCGTGGCTCGCCGTTGAATGGAAGACCACGCCTTCAGCATAGATCTCGCTGCTCTGGGACATGCCCCAGGGCGTCGAGACACGCTTGTCACCGCGCTTGCGCTCAAGGCCAAGCAATTCCGTGCGATGCTGAACCTGCTCCGCGATGTGATCATGGAAGGCGGCCTCGTCGGCGACCACAGCGACGGCGCCATGGAAATCTTCGCGTGTCCATTGGTGCATCGGTCGGCGCAGCCGCCACGCATTGGCGCTCCGCAATCCGCTTCTGCCGGGGATTGCGGCATAGGCGATGTCGCAGATGAGCGCGGCCGGATCACCTTCGGCGGTCCGGCCGTAGGTGGCCGGGATGGATGGCGCCTGGTTCATGCCGCCCTCCCGAGCTGGACCGGGACCTCGTCGTCCTCGACCGTTTCCAGAACGAGATTGGAATAGCGGTTGCTCGCGGCCCAGGCTTCGGCTGCCGCCATATCGGGAGCCAGATGCCGAAGTTCGTCCTTGCCGTTCCAGCGGGTGAGCACGCGCACCATGCCGGGTTGTGGACGTTCGAGGACCTCGAAACGCAAATCCGTGGTCACGAGATAATGGCGACGCACGATGATGATGGGCGTGCCATCGGACGTATAGGTGCCTTCATGCAGCACGAAACCCGCGGGATAGGATGGGGCGCCCGGCAATTTCTTGACCAGACGGCCGCTGCTGTTGCGGCTTTGCCAGGCGCGCAGCTTTCTGGTGTGCCGGGCCGGCGGCTGCGGGGTGTCGTCAAAGTAACGAAGCACTGTGCCGAGCGAAACGACCGCGAGGACCGCGTCGGCATCGAGCACGGCGGCCGCGCCGTTCATCGGGCGGGCGGCGGTAGGGACAGGTGACATGGAGCATCTCCGGGAGAGCAGGAAGAGGCGAGCCGCCGACCGCTCTCTCTCAAGCCGGGCAACTCGCCCGCTTCCCGCCGCCCTCTCGCTCTGGCCGCCGGCCCATTCGGGACCGGCGGCAGGCGATTCAGCCCTTGAGGCCGCCGCTGGCCACGTCAGCAAGCCACTGGCTCGCCTCATCAAAATCTCCATCGTCATCGTCCAGGATGGCGGCGAGCGCCAACGCGCCGTTGCGACCGAGCTGGCCGAGGCGTTGCATGGCTGCGAGCAGCACCGGCGCCAGAGCCTCAGGGTTCGCGGTGCTGATGTCAGAAATCTTCATGGGTCAGTCTCCATTGCTCATGGTGGGAAAAGGCTGGGCGAGAGGCGCCCAGACCGGGATTGCCGGCGACCGACATGCCGCCGGCCTGCGCCGTTCAGCGGGCAGTCTGCTTGCGGTTCGAGGCGATACGCAGCGCGGCCAGCGCCGCATTGAAGGAGGCCTCGGCTTCGCCGGGTTGGGGATCGAAGGCGGCTACGACGCCCAGCGCAGCCTCGCGAATGTCCTCATCCGTCACATCGCCGGCGGTAACGCCTTCGGGCGCCTCGGTCTCTGCGATCACGTCGAGCGTCGAGCGGACATGCTCTTCGCCCAGGCGCAGGAGAACATGGGTGCCGATGCCCGGTTCGACGCCGAGCGGGCCATATTCGGCAATGCCGAGCATCTCATCGAGCATGGATTCGGTCGAACGGACCATGATGTCGTCGGCCGTGATCAGCACCGCCATTCCGCCGAACCCGTCGGGCCGCATCCTGGTACAGGTCCAGGACGAGACCACCGAAACATAGGCGAGTAGCGGCGCGCGCTGGACGATGCCCTGGAAAATCGCTTCCCAACTTGTGTCGGTCATGTCGAGCTGAAGGTAGGCGGCATCCGCATCGAGCTTGGCGAGTTCGGCGCGGACGATGTCGGCCGCCCGGCTCTCGCTGTCCCCGGACGCGGCGAGTGCGGCGCGGACCTCGTCGGCAGGATAGGCGGGCATGTCGTTGATGCCCTGCTCGGCGTAGAAATAGAGGCCATCGCCATCGGGTTCGCTGGTGAATATCCGCGAGAGGATCAGGCGCTCGAGAGGTGTCATGGCGGCCAGCGGAATACTGGGCTGAACTACCGTGGGTGAGAAATAATCAGCCATGGAAAGTCTCCGTAAAACGCGAAAGCCCGGCGCGAGGCCGGGCTTTCGGGAAGGATGGAAATTCGGGGATCAGGATTCCGGCGGCGACTGGACGGCGAATGGATCCACGATTCTGCCGAGCGGCTGCGCCCGGCTCATCCAGCGCTCGGGCCGGATGCAGCGCACCCAGTCAGCGAAACTCGGGATAAAGCCGAGATCTTCCAGAATATGCTGCTCGCCGATGAGACGAACCGGGACGACGCGGCCGGTCGAGATGGTGATCGTCGTCCCAAAGACGTGCTCTAATTCGAACACACCTTGGGCGTGGTGACGCAGCGCGCGGTGCCGGAAATCCGCGGTGATTTCCTTGGAGGGCTCGTCGAACCATTGGTGGAGCCGCAAATAGTCTTCGGGTTCGCCGCCCCATTTGCGCACCGACGACAGGGCGTGATGATAGCAATGTCCCATCGCATCCTCCTCAGAAGTCGTGCTGGAAGGAGTTGACGGCGGTGAAGCGCGCATTGTGGTCGAGCGTGACGGTCTCGGCCGCGACATCGAACGTCACCTCGCCATAGGCGCCGTCATTGTCTTCCCACCAGGGATAGAGGCGGTAGATCAGCTCCTCGGCGAAATCGCCGATCGCCCCGTTTAAGTCGGTACGGCGGGACTTGGCGCCACCGCCCGTTTCGTCAGCATAGCTGAGATCGACAATTATGCCGGGCACGTCGACGATCTCGGAGCCTGCACAGGCGACGATGTTGTCGATGCGCCCTTCATCGCCAGATCCGTCGTAACCGACCGTGAGTTCGGTGATTCGGGCATCGCGAAGCGCGCTGAACAACACCGCCTTGTTGAGCGGGAAGATCTTTTCGGCGAGGCGCTTTCGCGCCGTCTCGCGCTCCTGCCAGCTTTCCTGGACGGCGGCGAAATCGGGATTGGTGGACATGGATGGTCTCCAGAAAATGAAAAGCCCGGCGCGTGGCCGGGCAATCAAGGGTGAAAAAAGGGGACGGCGGAACGGCGCTGGACCGCCCCGCCGCCCGGAAGTCAGGCCGCGATGGCGAGATCGTCGCCGTCCTGATCATTGTCCGCGTCAGGTTCAGTGGACCCAGACTGGGCATCATCGCCGTCGAGGAAGGCTGGCAGCGCCTCGGCTCCAGCGGCCAGCGGCAGAGGTTCGTCGATCACCGGCGTCCGCAGCGGTTCGGGGAGCCAGTCGCTGTCGGAGAGCAGCCGTTCGGCCTCGCGGGCCATGTCGCCCTTCTTCAGATGATCGATCAAGCCAGCGGTCTGCGGCCCCTTGGCCTCGGCCACCGCTTCAAGGATACGCGGCTTGGTGACCCGGTTGAGGTAGTTGTCGAACGTCGGCCGCCAGCCTGCGCCGATCATGTCGAGACCCACCGCGCGCGCCAGGACATCGGCATGGTCGATCCGCCGTGCAACGCCGTGCGCCGAGACCCGGCCGCCGCCATGCTTGGGGACCGGCTCCCATTGCGCGTTCACCGCATATGCGGCGCAATGCGCGAACAGGGCCGCCTGATCGCCGCCGTCGAACTGCTGGATCGCGTCCCAGGCATCCTTTTCGGACTTGGGCAGCCGGTCCTTCCAGGCGGCATGACGGTCCTGGATCGAGGCGGCCGAGGCGCTGCTACGCAGGTCCGACGACTGGAACGGCATATAGACGCGGTTCAGCGACAGCTCCATGCAGGTCTCGCTGCTCACCGTGTAGAAGGCGGAGAGCACCATGGCGTGCAGCACGGCGGCGAAGGCCACCGACGGATTCTGCGCGAAGGCGTCCTGCAAGGCGAGCGTGCGCGCGGCCGTCAGTTCAGCGACGAGCCGGTCGGGAAGCGGCTTGATGAGGTCCTCATCCTCATCGTCCCCGGCGACGGCCGTGACCGGCTGACCCGCCGGAGCGTTGTCAGGTTCCGCTTTGACCGACACGGGGCCATCCTCGTCCGAACCAGTGACCGTCGAGGCGATATCTCCGTCCTCGACCTGCTCGGCGTCCGCCGCTTCATCCTCGGCGCGGACATAGCCACGGTCGATATAGAGGGTGCCGTCATCCTCCAGCCCGACGAACACGCCGGAGATCGCGACGTCGGTCGGATCATAGACCCTGCGGCCCTGGGTCAGCACACCCAGTTCGACGTTGATCGCTTTGACCCGCGCCTCAACCTCGGCGGGAATGTCGCCGCGGCCGTCCCATTCGGCTTCGAGCGCATCGGCTTCGGTGCGCAAGGCGCCGATCCGCGCTTCCTGCTCCTCGGTCGGCGGTTCCTGCGTGGCGTCGATCGCGCGGCAGTCCTCGTCATAGCCATAGGGCAGATCGACCAGCGCCTCGACCCACTTCCAGCCCTCGGCCAGGATAGTCTCGGACTCGGCGCGCAGCTTCTCGTCGACCAGCCGATCGAGCAGCGCCGGGTCCGAGAGCCAGCCGCCGTCATCGGGTTCGAACAGGTCGCGGATCGGCGCGGAACCGCCCGCAGCGAGATAAGCGTCGATCCCGATGAACAGGACGCGCTTGTCTGTGACCTCGACCTTGTCCTCCAGCAGCTTCGACTTGATGAACCAAGGCGTCCTGTTGCTGCTATGGGCAAGCTGGTCCCACAGATCCTCCTGTCGCCGATGATCGTCGGTGACGGTGAAGGCCATGAGCTGATCGAGCGTCATCTCGCCCTCGGCATAGATCTCGTGCAGCCTGGCCGAGACCGACGCCAGCTTCAGACGCTGGCGCACCACGGCCGGGGTGACCCGGAAATGCGCGGCGATCGCCTCGTCGCCTTCGCCCTTGTCGCTGAGGCGCTGCATCGCCCGGAACTCGTCGAGCGGGTGGAGCGGTTCGCGGAAGGTGTTCTCGGCGAGCGAGTCCTCCTCTGCGAGAACTGCGTCATCGGCCGCCTTGACGACGCAGGGCACAGGCACGGTCTTCAGCGCCCGCTTGCGCTTCACGAGGCTCGCGATGGCGAGATAGCGGCGGCCCCCGGCCGGGATTTCGAACAGGCCGGTCTCATCGCCATGCTCGTCGAGCTGGGGGCGGACATTGAGGCCGGTGAGCAGGCCGCGCCGTTCGATATCATTGGCCAGATCCTCAATCGTCACGCCATTCTTCACGCGGCGCACGTTGGACTGGGACAGCACCAGCTTGTCGAAGGGAATGTCCCGCGACTGGTTGAGGCTGATTTTGGGAAGGGCTTTCGCCATGACACGTCTCCGCGACGGGCGGTCGGAAGACTCTCTCCCAACCTCCAACCCGTCACGAAAAATCAGGCCACCCTCTCACTCTCTTCGCTGTTGCTCGGGGTGCTGGCGGCTGCGCACGACATCATGCGCCATGGCCAGGTCATGCGATCATCATGAATTGCTGCAATCCGTATCGCCGCAATTACGCGAATACGGCCGGGAGAGACGTGGGTGACGACGCTCTATCGCTGCCGGACCGCGCTCAGCGAGGTTCGGGACCAGTTCAAGACGCTCTATCGCTGCCGGACCGCGCTCAGCGAGGTTCGGGACCAGTTCAATTCGCTAACGCCGGCGCAGGCGGACTGGTCGGCTGAGGTCTGGCCCGAACGCATCGGCCTTGTGGTTTACCGGAAGGACGGCAGGCGCATCGCAGCGCCGATGCGCTGGGGGATCCCGCGGACCATTCTCGACGGGGTCCGCAATCGCCGCCCGGTTTCGACGACGATGTGGTTTGATCGCAGGACGGTCGCGGAATCGGTGCGGTTCGAGAACCCCTGGCGCTGCCTGATCGTGCTGGATTCCTTTGCCTATCCCTCAGGACCGCCCGGCAAACGGACGCGGACCTGGTTCGGCCACGAAGATCGGCCGATCTTCGCCTGGGCCGGCGTCTGGGCTCAGGTCGAGGATGAGAAGCGGTTTTGCGGCCCGCTGGCGGCCGCGAACAATGTCGTGCCGGGCCCGTCGATGCCGGTCATCCTCGACCCGGATGAGTATGATCTGTGGCTTGGCGGTCGGTTCGATCGCGCGTCGCCGCTCGCGAACCGTCCCTATTCGGAAAGGCGAATCTATCAGGAGAATCTGGACGAACCGTGGGGCCATAGACGGCGCGGATAAGACCGGTCCGGCACCTCATTGATCGAGCAGGTTGGTAAGCCGCACAAGATAGTGATTGCCGGAATGGGGGCCGCAACCGAGATGATCGCGGCAGGCTTGGACGATAAGCTCCCAAATGCGCGGCGGCATATCGCAATCCGTGCCGTCGCCGGTGAGGCCGGGATCGACCCCCACGATGACGTCGGACCATTCGTCGATCGCGCCGCCGTCATGCCATGTGAACTTGCGCTGGCCATTGGTGAGCCACTGGCGAAACGCCGGGTCTGCGAAAAATTCCGGGGCATTGATGACGATGCCCCTGCATGGGGTGATGTCCATTTTCGACTCCTTTTGGTTGAAATATGAGGGAGCCGGGCCGCGCGGGCCGGGCTTCAGTGATATTCGTCGGGCAAATCTTCCTCGACGCCCTGCCAGACGATCTCGTCGCCCTCGTAAACGCGCACGAACCCGCCGCGCCGGGGGATTTCCACTGGCGGCAGTGGCCTGGCCGCGAAATTGAGGCATGAGAACTCCGCCACCGTGGCCGAGAAGGCGAGCGGTTTGCCAGGCGCCATGAGCACCCGGTCGCAGGCGCCGCTCGGCCGCTTCGCCCGGCGACGCGACAAGCCGAGCCGGAAATGCTCATAGGCGCGTTCCTCCCATTCGGACGGCGGTGACCAATGCCGGCACCACCGACAGGTCCGAATGGGCGCAGCGGGTTCATCGGGGAGCGGCGGCCCGCCGTTGTGGCCGGCGCCGGGCGGCACCCCGCTCACGGCCAGCGCTCCTCGAGCCAGCCCCGGACCTGCTGGCGCATGATGCCGATAGGCGCATTGATCTCGGTGATGCGGGCGTCGGGGGCGACGCAGCGCAGGTCGCGGAAGCCGCCAAGGAAGGCGCGCATGACCGTGAGGTAGAGCTGCCCGCCCGCGAGTGCGACGTCGGTGAACGGCCGGGTGCCATGATTGGACAGCGAGGCGATCTGACAGCCGGGGTCTTCCCCATAGGTGTCGGGCTTGCGGGCCGAGGGCGGGCGCGGCCAGCGTGTCGTCATGCCGCCCGCGATCATCCGCCGGGCCAGCTCCGGCGTGAGCCGCGCGTCATAGTCCTCGGTCGGCGAGCGGGAATCGCGGAACCCATAACGTGCCGACAGCACCGCGACCTTGACCAGACGCCGATCGGGATTGACGGCGCGCACCGTCTGCCAGAGCGGTCCGTCATAGCGATCGATCGCGTCGATCCAGCCCGGATCGCGGCGCTTCGTCGCCGAGCAACCGAGGATGAGCAGCCGATGCGGTTCGGGCGCGCCGCCGTCCCGCGCTGTCGGCCGTTCGATCCGGTGGACCACGACGGGCCGGGGATCGGCCGCCTGGGCGAGCCGTTCGATCAGGGCAAGATCCGCGTCCGAACAGACGCCCCGCACCTCGATGTCGAAGACGTCTGGCTCGCCGGGGCGGGCATGGCGGTCGAGGAACAGGATGCCCTTGCCGAGATTGCCGCAGAACAGCAGCGTATCGGCATCGGACGGCATGCCGCTTGCATTGACCTTGCGCCGCCCGATCTGACGGAACGCCTCGGCGAAGGTCGCAGGCTCCGCCGTGACGCGCGGCTTGGCGCGGGCATGATAGCGCCAGCCCGGCCGCGCCACATCGAGCCTGCCGATCTCGATGTGGTGCAGGAAGTCCGCGAAACTGTGAGGGTCCGCCGGATAGGGACACTCACGCCATAGCGCGCGGATCGCCCGGCGCCGGTCAGCGGGCAAGGCGAACAGGCGCGCTCGCGCCCTCCGCCAGACCGCAGCGCGTTCATCGCGGCGATCCTGCTGCTGGCGCGGCCACCAGTCGGCGCGACGGGCCATTTCCTCGTCAACGCTGTGCTGGCCGCTCGCGATCATGTCGGCGAACAGCGGCAGCGCCTCGCGCTCCCGGCGTTGCTTGGTGAGAAACGCCGCGCGTTTGCGCGACGTTTCCTCATACTGGGTGGGCCTGGGCCATTTGCGAAAGCGCATGGGTCAGCACTCCCGCTCGAACCGGGCGATGATGCGCTCGGCCGCCCTGATGCTTCCGGCCTCGTCGGCTATGTCGAGCCAGACCGAGATCGGCGCGGAGGTCTCGAACAGGATGTCGCGCTCAATGCCCAGCCCGAGGCCGGCGTCGACGCCTTGCAGTTCGGTCAGGCTGAACGTCCCATATTCGACGCAGTCCATGTCGAGATCGACGATGCCGTGCAGGGTGACGCCATCGGGATCGAGCATGGTGACGAGCCATACCCCCGGCCCAAGGGGATTGAAGAATTTGGCGACCGGGACATGGTCTGCCATGGGGTCGGCCGCATTGGCGACGAGCCGCGCGCGCAGCTCCGCGGTCAGGAGGATCATGCCGCCCTCCGTTCGTCGAGTGCCGCGCCGATCGTCGTCTGGGCTGTATCGCGAAAGGCGAGCAGATAATCGGCAGCCTTGGAGGCGGCACTCGCAGCGCGCACGATTGCCCGGTCATCCGCGCGCATGATGTCGAGCCAGGCCCCGATATAGTCGGAATGGCGGACGGTCGGCTCGATGCCGAGCGCTGCGCAGACGAAAGCGCCAGCAATCTCAGCGACCAGCTCCTCGCGCCCGTATTTCTCTGAACCGAAGGCGCCGGTCTGGTCGCGATCAAGGCGGGTTCGGCTGCCGGTCCAGTGGCCGAGTTCGTGAAAAGCAGTCCGGTTCCAGTTGATCGGATCGAAATAGCGCGAGGGCGGCGGGACGCAGACCCGGTCGTTCGCCACATCGTAGTAAGCCTGATCTCCGCCGATACGGAAATCCGCGCCGATCGCGGTGATGAGGGCTTCGGCCTCGGGCAGAATCTGCGCCGGATCGGGCTGCGGAATTTCAGCCGTATTGGTGTCGGGCAAGCCCTCGCACTGGTCGATGTTGAACACCGTGAAGCGCTTCAGGAACGGGATAGTCCCCGGCGCGCGGCCTTCCTCGGCTGCCTGGCGCCGTTCATCGCCCGGTGTGAAGCGATGGGCATAGACGACGGTGGTGCCGGTCGCGCCCTTGCAGACATTGCCGCCCAGCTCGAGCGCCTGGCGGAAGGTAAGAAAGGCGTTGCTGGAAAAGCCGCGTGAGACGACGGCGTGCCACAGGATCAGGATGTTGATCCCTGAATAGCAGCGGCTGCTCGACGCATTGTGCGGCATCTGAAGCGGGGCCTTGGCCGACGCCCAGGGCTGGACCCAGGGCACACGGCCGGCTTCCAGCTCGGCGATGATCTTGTCTGTGATATCCTGATAGAGGGTCGGCCGGTCGCTGCTCGCGTGCCGGGCCTTGAACTTGCGTGCCATCGCATGTCTCCGCGACGGATCGGCCCCAAGCCTCTCTCGGGACGCTCAACCCGTCACGAAAATCCCGGCTTCCCTCTCACTCTCAGCGGGGGCGTTGCGGGGGCGGCAGGCCCCAGCTCGAAGGGGTAGCGCAAGACCGCGAAGCGGGCTTGCGGTCAGGGGAAGCCTTTCCCCACAATCCCTTCCGGTCACTTGGCGATGCGATGAACAATTGCCCTGCGCGGTATCGGCGGCAATGATTGCCCCGATGTGCAACCTCTACTCACTCGTGAAAGGTCAAGCGGCGATTCGCCAACTTGCCGAGGTCATGACCGATCATACGGGTAATCTCCCCGAGATGGCCGGGATATATCCCGACTATCCGGCGCCCATCGTTTGCAATTCCGAAGGTGGCCGCGAGCTGGTCATGGCGCGGTGGGGAATGCCGTCGCCAGCCTTCGCGCTCGAAGGCAAATCGGTCGACAAGGGCGTCACCAACATCCGCAATACGAAAAGCCCGCATTGGCGGCGCTGGCTTGGTCCGCAATCTCGATGTCTCGTTCCGTTCACCTCGTTCAGCGAGCCGGATCAATCGCATGGCGGAGATCGCAAGCCCGTATGGTTCGCACTCAATGAAGACCGACCACTGGCATTCTTCGCCGGCGTCTGGACCCATTGGACATGCGTGCGGAAGAAGGCCGAGGGGGAGATAAGCTGCGACCTGTTCGGCTTCCTGACCACGGAGGCCAATGCCGAGGTCGGCCGCTATCATCCCAAGGCCATGCCGGTGATCCTGACCGAGAAGAATGAGTGGGACCATTGGCTCAACGCGCCATGGGATGAAGTTGCTATGCTCCAGCGCCCATTGCCCGATCATGCGCTGACTATCGTAGCTAAGGGCGACAAGTCTGACGGAAGCAGTGGGCTTCTATGAGCAAACGATTCAAACGCGGCACGCAATGCGGAAGACCGAAATTCCCGCGTCCCGATAAACTCGCCACGCTTCATATCGACACCGATAACGAGCGGTTCGTTTTCACCACCAAGGACATGATCCAGAACCAACTGCGGCGGGACGGTCCCAAGATCCGTCGATCGTTCGATCTGGTGGCCAGGGACGATATAGCGGCGTGCAGCGCGGTTTTCGGATTGGCGGCGGGGCTGTGTTTTCGGCATCTGCCGCGCTTCGACGACAATGGTTACAAGGCGACGGTGTCCCGGCTGCTGTCGAGTGCGATGAGTACCTATCTGGCGAGCATCGAGGTCGCTCGGCATGGCTATCGGCGCCAATATGGAATGCTCGCCCGGTCGTTGATCGAGACGATCGCCACCGTGATCGCGATCGCGATCCGGCCCACGGCGCTCGAACAGTTTCACGCCGGAACTCTGCAATCCACAAAATGCATCGGATGGGCAAAAGAGGTGCTGGAGCCGCTTGGCCTCTATTATGGCATGTTGAGCAATCAGTTCGTTCATATCGGGCCCAACCATGCCGCCTTCGAGCCGATCCAACTCTACAAGCCGGAGGATGAAGCCCTCGGCTTCATCGTGAGTTCGATGCGCGGCAATGTCTGGATGTTGTTCCTGACGGCTGAGCTGGTGTTCCACGATGAGATCGGCAATTGCCGCTACTGGAAGCCGGCGGGCGAAGGCGTGACATTCGATCCGTCGCCGGAAGAACGGCAGTGGATGTCCAGTTTTCTGATCACGCCAGAGGAGCGAGCATCGGTGTGACCCGTGCGAGCAAAGATCACCTCGCCAGCAGCGCCCTTGCATTGTGGAGGGCCGTTTCAACAAAGCGCCGGGTATAGTCAAAGGCAGAAATCGGTTCGGGCTCGTGCGCCTTTCCCGGCGCCATGAGCTTCGTCCCGGCGATGATCTGGAAGTGGCTCACCTCGATGGGTTCGCCCTCGTGAAAGACGAAAACATCTTCGGTCTCGAAATAATCTGGCGGGATGTCGGCGAAGCTCTGGGCGGCGCTACCTGGTAGATGCCAACCGATCGCGACCGCGTTTGCCTTCGTTGGAACCAGTTCCCAATGCTTGCCGCTAAGAGATACTTCCTTGACCACGTCAATGTGGACAAGACCGGCAGCGTGCGCGGCGAATGTCGCTGCGATCAGATCCAACCAGGGTTCGGGCATTCCGCGTTTGCGCATGTCCTGCAGGCGGCCGTCGATCGCGGGTTTGACCGCGCCCGGCAGCGGAGAGTCTGTGTCAGGCTGAAGCACCCAGGGCCAGGCAATCTGAAAGGAGCGCGGCACGCCGGCCTGCCGTGCCGCCGTGCCGATGATGTTGTCGAGCGACTGGAACAGGGCGTTCGCCGCCTCGCAGGCAATAGGCTTTAGCCTTGGAAACAGCTCGCGATTGAAGTGCAGCGCGTAGCGGTGGCGGCCATCGTCGCCTCTGTCCTGGCGAAGCTGCCATGTCCGGTCATCCTCCCCATAGGCGAGCGCGCGATACTCAGCGATGTGGTGCTGCGCGCGATCATACCAGGCTTGGGCATCAGCGAGTTCGTCCGACATTTCTCTCCCTTTCGGTTCCGGCGATAGCGGACAGGCGTTTCTTTCCCGTTGCGACAAAAACAAATGATCGGGTGCGGGACGAGGGTTCGGCGGACATGGGGCGATCAGATTGACTCTCGCCGTTGATGAGAACAATTAGAGAACATTTGGACCATTTCAGATGTTATCGACTCGACCCTTATGCCCTCAGAAGTTCAGCTTTCCGTCCTCCGCGACCAGATCGCCCGTATCGAATCGGGCGGTAAGCGCGCGTGCGGCGTCCTGCCGTTCGGGATCGAGACGGTGGACCGTAAGGTGCCCGGTGGCGGCTTGGCCTTGGGCGCGCTGCACGAGGTGGCTGGCGGCGGCAATGGCGCGGTTCATGGCGCGGCCGCGGCCCTGTTCGCTGCCGGCATTGCGGCGCGCACATCGGGACAGGTGCTGTGGTGTGTGACCCGGCGCGATCTTTTCGCCCCGGCGCTGGCGCAGGCGGGCCTTCATCCCGACCGGGTGATCTATGCCGAGGTGGGCGACGAGAAGGCGGTGCTCGCCTGCATGGAGGAAGGTCTGCGCCATGGCGGTCTGTCGGCCGTGGTCGGCGAACTGGCCCGCCTGCCGATGGTGGCCTCGCGCCGCTTGCAGCTCTGCGCCGAGGAATCCGGCACGATCGCGCTCGCGATCCGGCGCTGGCGGCGCATGACCGAAGCCGCCGACTTCGGGCAACCGACCGCGAGCATGACCCGCTGGCGCGTCTCCGCCCTCCCGTCCGCGCCTTTGCCGGTGCCCGGCATCAGCCGGGCACGCTGGCTGGTCGAGCTGATCCGGGCACGCGCCGGCGATTGCGCGGATTTCGAGCTGGAGGCCTGCGATGACGCGGGCCGTCTCGCTCACCCTGCCGAACTGGCCCACGGACCGGCTGATACGGACACTCGGCGCATCGGCGCCGCCGCCTGACACCCCGCTGGTGCTGGTCGGTCGTGACGGCCGCAAGCGGCTGATTCTTGCCTGCAACCCCGCCGCCCGCGCCGAAGGGATCGCGCCGGGGATGGCGGTGGCGAAGGCGCAGGCCCTGGTTGCCGGCCTCGACGTGCGCGATGCCGATCCGGCGGGCGACGATGCCGCGCTCGAACGCCTCGCGATCTGGGCGCTCAGGCGTTATTCGCCGATCGTCGCCGCCGACCCACCCGACGGACTGCGGCTCGACATGGCCGGCGCCTCGCACCTGCTGGGCGGCGAAGAAGGGTTCGTCGCTGATTTCGCCAGGCGACTTGCCGATAGCGGGCTGACGTCTCGTATCGCCATCGCGCCGACCTATGGCGCGGCCCATGCGCTCGCCCGGTTCGGCAAGGCGCCATCCGCCATCATCCATGATGCCGGTCTGGCCGCTTCCCTCGCACCGCTGCCGATCGCGGCGCTGCGGCTCGATCCCGCCGCGATCGATGGCCTGCGCCGTCTCGGCGTCGAGAGCATCGGTGAGCTGGCGGCCATGCCGCGTGCGCCACTCACCCTGCGTTTCGGTCCCGAGGTCGGCCGCAGGCTGGACCAGGCCTTTGGCCGCGCGGCCGAGCCGTTCGAACTGGTCGAGGCGCCGGAGTTGGTCCGCGTGCGCCGCGCCTTTGCCGAGCCGATCGCGGCGCCCGAGACGCTGGCCCGTTATACCAACAAGCTGGTGACGGCGCTGTGTGAGGAATTGGAACGCCAGGGCCTCGGCGTGCGGCGGCTCGACCTGCTGTTTCACCGCGTCGATAATCGGATCGAGGCGATCCGCGCCGGCACAGCAAAGCCGCTGCGCGATGCAAAACGCATGACCAGGCTGCTCTGCGACAAGATCGAGACCGTCGCGCCGGGGTTCGGCATTGAGCTGATGACGCTCACCGCCAGCGTGGCCGAGCCGCTCGACTATCGCAGCACGGCCACGAGCCTGATCGAGCCCGCCGCGCCCGATCTGTCCGATCTGGTCGATACGCTCGCCAACCGCATGGCGCATGGGCGGCTCTACCGCTGTGCGCCGACCCAGAGCGAAGTGCCCGAGCGGGGTGTCCGGCAGATCGAGCCGCTCGCCCCGCCCGTGGGCGTGTCCTGGCCCGCCGACTGGCCGCGTCCCTCGCGCCTGCTCGATCCGCCCGCGCCGGTCGAAGCGATGGCGCTGCTGCCGGATCATCCGCCTGCCAGCTTCACCTGGGGCGGCGTGCGCCGCCGGGTGAAGCGCGCCGACGGGCCGGAGCGCATCTTCGGGGAGTGGTGGGTACGCGACGGCGAGCTGGCGGCCGTGCGCGATTATTTCCAGGTCGAAGATGAAGCGGGCGAACGCTTCTGGCTGTTCCGCAGGGGGGACGGCGAAGATCCGAACACCGGCGACCATCGCTGGTATCTGCACGGCATCTTCGCATGAGCGGCTATGCGGAACTGCAATGCGCGTCGCATTTCTCGTTCCTGCGCGGGGCATCCTCGGCCGAGGAACTGTTCGCCACCGCCGCCATCCTCGGCATCGAGGCCTTGGCAATCACCGACCGCAACAGCCTGGCCGGGATCGTGCGCGCCCATGTCGCCGCCAAGGAAACCGGCGTACGCCTCATCGTCGGCTGCCGGCTGGTCCTCGCCGACGGCACGGACATGACCGTCTATCCGACCGATCGCCCGGCCTATGCCCGGCTCTCCCGGCTGCTCTCGGTCGGCAAGGCCCGCGCCGGCAAGGCGAAGTGCGAATTGCACTGGGACGATCTGGCCGATTGGGGCGAAGGGCTGATCGCCATGCTCGCGCCCGATGCGGCCGACGATCTGACCGCGCTGCGCCTGCGCCGTCTTGCCGGCCTCTTTCCGGACCGCTGCTATATGGCGCTGACCCTGCGCCGGAGACCGCGCGATTTCCTGCGCCTGCATGATCTGGTGAACATGGCGGCGCAGGCCGGTGTACCGACTGTCGCCACCAACGATGTCCTGTTCCATGCCCCCGATCGCCGGATGCTTCAGGATGTGATGACCTGCATCCGCGAGGGGCGATCCATCGACGATGTCGGCTTCGCCAAGAACCGCCATGCCGATCGCTACCTGAAGCCACCGCAAGAAATGGCCCGGCTGTTCCGGCTCTGGCCCGAGGCGGTCGCGCGATCGGTTGAACTGGCCCAGCGCTGTCGGTTCAGCCTCGACGAACTGGCCTATCAATATCCGCATGAAGTGGTCGACGATGGCCTGACAGCGCAGGCGACGCTGGCGAAGCGCACCTGGGCGGGCGCTGCCGACCGCTATCCCGAAGGCCTTCCTGATGAAGTGGTCGATACGCTGCGCCACGAGCTGCGGCTGATCGAGACGCTCGATTATGCGCCCTATTTCCTGACGGTCGATGCGATCGTTCGCTTCGCCCGGTCGCAGGGCATCTTGTGCCAGGGGCGCGGCTCGGCCGCCAACAGCGCGGTCTGCTATGTACTCGGCATCACCTCGATCGATCCTTCGCGCAACAGTCTGTTGTTCGAGCGCTTCGTCTCGGCCGAACGGCGCGAGCCGCCCGACATCGATGTCGATTTCGAGCACCAACGCCGCGAAGAGGTGATCCAGTGGGTCTATGAGACCTATGGCCGTCACCGCGCGGCGCTGTGTTCGACCGTCATCCGCTACCGCGCCAAGGGCGCGCTGCGCGACGTCGGCAAGGCGATGGGCCTGCCTGAGGATATGATAGCGCTCCTGTCCTCGCAGATATGGGGCTGGTCGACGGAGGGCGCCGAGCCAAAACATGCCGAGGAACTGAACCTCAACCTCGACGATCGCCGGCTGCGGCTCACCCTCGATCTCGCCCGCCAGCTTATCGGCACCCCGCGCCACCTCTCGCAGCATCCCGGCGGTTTCGTGCTGACCGAAGATCGCCTCGACGAACTGGTCCCGATCGAACCGGCGGCGATGGAAGACCGCCAGGTCATCGAATGGGACAAGGATGACGTCGATGCGCTGAAGATGATGAAGGTCGACGTGCTGGCGCTGGGAATGCTCTCGGCCATGCGGCGCGGGTTCGACCTGCTGCGCGAGCATAAGGGCATCGACCTCGATCTGGCGTCCATCCCGGCCGAAGATCCGCGCACCTATGCGATGATCCGCAAGGCCGACACGCTCGGCACCTTCCAGATCGAGAGCCGGGCCCAGATGGCGATGCTGCCGCGGATCAAGCCGCGCACCTATTATGATCTGGTCATCCAGGTCGCGATCGTGCGTCCGGGCCCGATCCAGGGCGATATGGTTCACCCATACCTCCGGCGACGTGAAGGGCAGGAGAAGGTCGATTTCCCGACGCCCGAACTGGAGAGGGCGCTGGGCAAGACGCTTGGTGTGCCGCTCTTCCAGGAACAGGCGATGCAGGTGGCGATGGTCTGCGCCGGCTTCAGCGCCGCCGAGGCCGACCAGCTTCGCCGCGCGATGGCGACGTTCAAGCACACGGGAGGCGTCGTCAATTTCCGTGAGCGGTTGATGAGCGGTATGGTCGAGCGCGGATACACGGAGGAGTTCGCCGAGAAGATCATCGGCCAGCTCGAAGGGTTCGGCAGCTACGGTTTCCCCGAATCCCATGCGGCGAGCTTCGCGCTGATCGCCTACGCCAGCGCCTGGCTTAAATGCTGGCACCCGGATGTATTTTGCGCCGCACTGCTCAACAGTCAGCCGATGGGCTTTTACGCGCCCGCGCAGATCGTGCGCGACGCGCAGAGTCACGGCGTCGAGGTCCGCCCGGTGTGCATCAACGCCTCGCGCTGGGACTGCACGCTGGAACCGACCCATGACAATCGCTTTGCGGTCCGGCTCGGCTTTACCCTCGTGTCGGGTCTCGCCAATGCCGACGCTGCCGCGATCGTTGCGGCGCGTGCCGGTCAGCCCTTTGCCGACATCGACGATCTCTGGCGCCGGGCTGGCGTTCCGTCTTCCGCGCTGGTGAAGCTCGCTGAAGCCGATGCGTTCCGCCCGGCCTTCGGGCAGGCGAGACGGGAGGCGCTATGGGCGATCAAGGCCCTGCGCGATGAGCCGCTGCCGCTGTTTGCCGCGACGGCCAATAACGATGGCCGTCCGCCTGCCGAGATCGTCGAGGAGGCGGTCAGTCTGAAGGCGATGACGGCGGGGCGCGAGGTGGTGGAAGACTATGCCCATGTCGGTCTGACACTGCGCCAGCATCCGGTTTCATTCTTGCGCGCCGATCTCACGCGCGAACGCTTCCTCTCCTGCGCCGAGGCGAACGGGCTGAAGGATGGTCGGTCGGTCCGCACCGCCGGGCTGGTGCTTGTCCGCCAGCGGCCGGGCAGCGCAAAGAACGTCACCTTCATCACCATCGAGGACGAGACCGGTATCGCCAATCTCATTATGTGGCCGGATCTCTATGAGAAGCAGCGTAGGATCGTGCTCACCGCGACGATGCTGGGCCTGCAAGGGGTGATGCAGCGTGAGGGCGAAGTGATCCACCTCATCTGCGCGCGGCTGTTCGATCTGACGCCGATTCTGGCGGGCCTTGGCGAGCGCGAATCCAAAGCAGATTCCACTGGCCGATCGGTCGCCCCCAGTCTCCGTTTGAAGTCGCGAAACTTCCACTGAGCCAGGGGCCACGGAGCACTCCGCCTCCGGCGAGAATCGCCGCACCGGCTACACATTGAATTTAAAGGATTTTCTCAAAAATCGCTGCTTCCGTGGCTGCTTCCGTGAGCGAAACAGGAGAAAATACCGGATGCTGGCCTTCGCCTAAGTAGCTGATTTTTTTGAAGAAATTTGGCGCACTCGACAGGATTCGAACCTGTGGCCTCTGCCTTCGGAGGGCAGCGCTCTATCCAGCTGAGCTACGAGTGCTTACCGACCCCCGTAGTTGGGGGCATAAAAATCGTCAATCTGCCGACTGCTTCCGTGGTGCTTCCGCGAGGCTTTTGCCTCAAATCACCGCTTCCACCATTATCGACCTAACCTCTTGTTACTTCAATCCTTTTTTGCCACCATCTCGCCCGGAAGACAGCTTGACTTCCGCCTTCGGAGGGCAACGCTCTATCCAGCTGAGCTACGGGTGCCTGGAGGGTCGGTCCATGCGCGGCGGGAGGGGGAAAGTCAAGGACGGATTATCAGTAAGTCCCCGACGGTCAGACGGGGAACGAGGTCGATCAGGCGGGTGAGGGGGATCGCGATGCAGCCTTCGGTAGGGCTGAAATCCGGAGAGGTGGCGTGCCAGAATATGGCGCTGCCAGCGCCCCGGACCGGAGGCTGATTGTGGGCTAATGTGATAATGATGTTGTAGACATGGTCGTCCCGCCAAAGCTTCTCGGCGGAAAATTTATGGGGATGGCGGACGGGGCGGTTATAAGCGGGGTCGGCGGGATCATCGCTCCAGCCGTCATCAGGGCGGAGCCAGCGCCAGGGAAGTGCCGTGCGGGGTGGAGCTACGCGGTCAGGGCGAAGTAAAGCGCCGAGGATAGGCCACTCACCGATCGGTGTAGCGCCATCGCCTTCGCGTTTTGCTCCGGCGGCGATCGCACCGCTGCGCCCGATGGCGCAAGGGACGGTTTCGCCGAAGGCTGTCAGCGTGCGCGCGGTGCAATCGACCCGTAACTTTTCCATTATAAAATATGCCGTTGCCGATCCCGCTTTGTCACAAGATAATGGGCGTTGTGCGGATTTGGCGGCAGTTTGTGGCTCACGCGTTCCGCGATTTTGATGCCCTCCGCAGCCAGCATTTCGGCTTTTAGTGGATTATTCGTCAAAAGCCGGATTTCCATAACTCCAAGCATTTTCAGCATGGCGGCTGCGATGTCGAAGTCGCGTTCGTCGTCCTGAAAGCCGAGGTGCAAGTTGGCGTCCACCGTATCGAAGCCCTGATCCTGTAATTGATAGGCGCGCAATTTGTTCATCAGGCCGATACCGCGCCCTTCTTGCTGCAGATACAGCAGAATTCCGCCTTCCTCGCCAATACGGCTGACAGCAGAACGCAATTGCGGCCCACAATCGCATTTCAGGCTACCCAGCACGTCGCCGGTGAGGCAGGCGCTGTGCAGACGGACCAGCGGAACATGCGGATGCCCCGTTGCGCCGCTTTTGGCGATCAGCAGCGCCAGATGCTCCGGTCCGCCATCCTGCGGGCGGAAGGCAACCACCTGCGTATCCTCCGCGCCTTCGAGTGGCAGGCGGGCGCGGCTGACAATGTTTAAACGCGGTGCACGGCGCCATGCCAGAATGGCCTGTGCATCGGCTTCCAGCATATCTGGCGGGCGCGGCGTATCGGCCACGGCAAACAGTGCGGCAGGTAGCAGACCCGCGCGTTTCGCCAGGGCCAGCGCGGCCGTGGCCGCCCGGGCATGACGTTCCAGCGGGCGGGTAGGGAAGGGCCCCTTGAAGGGCATGGCCAGGTCGCTGACCGGATCGGCGGCGGCGATGCTTGTCACCAGATCCAGCCATGGCATGCGTGCAATGGCCACCGCGCCATGGCTGTCGGCGGCGGCGCGCTGGTTCAGCAGGTTCAGAGTTGCTGCCCGCTCCGGTGTAATCAGAAGGTCGGCATGGCGATGCTGTTCCAGCCCCGAAAGCGATTCAGCGGTCGCCAGTTCAGCGGAAATGATCGTGAGGGCCACATCTCCGTCGACGATCCGCACCGCCTCGCCGCGCCGGAGATCGTCCACGGCGCGGGCCAGCGCCAGATCGCTGGCCGGATCAATGCGCGGGTTCACAGCGCGAAGCGTGCGAGCAGGGGCACATGATCCGAAGGACGTTCCCAGCCGCGCGTATGCACCAGGGTTTGCAACTCTTGCGCGGTATGGGCGATGTCGGGAGAGGCCCACACATGATCCAGCCGGCGACCACGGTTGGAGGCTTCCCAGTCGCGGGCGCGATAGCTCCACCAGGTGAACAGTTTTTCCGGCAGTGGCACGAAGCGGCGACCCAGATCCACCCAGCCGTGGCTGCGTTGCAACATGTCCAGCGCCTCCACCTCTATCGGCGTATGGCTGACCACATCCAGCAAAGCCTTGTGGCTCCAGACATCTTCGGGATGCGGGGCGACGTTGAAATCGCCCACGATAATCGTCTGCCCCGGCAGGGCGCCGGACCAGTCGGTCATCCTCGCCAGAAAATCGAGTTTTTGCCCGAACTTGGGATTGACGGTGCGGTCGGGAATATCGCCGCCGGCGGGCACATAGACATTATGCAGCGCAATGCCCGACGGCAGGCGCACCGCGATGTGCCGCGCTTCGCCATTGGCTTGCCAGTCGTTCCTGCAATCCAGTGTTACCGGGATACGGGAGAGAATGGCCACCCCATGATGCATACGCTGGCCGGCAATATGATTGTGCACGAAACCCGCCGCCTCGAATGGGGCCATCGGGAAAACGCCGTCCTCGCATTTGGTTTCCTGCAGGCAGATGATGTCCACCTGATGCTCGGACAGTAAACGCTTGATCAGATGAGGCCGGGCGCGGATGCTGTTGATATTCCAGCTGACGATTGAAACGGTCATAATGTGCATCGCATAGTGCGCCACGGCGGTATCGTCACGCGCGAAAAACGCCACAGTCCTGGATAACCCTGGAAAAAGGTTGGCCCCCGCTCCGGGGGCATGGAGCGGGGGCCGGTTGCGTTCGTCACGCAAATGGCGGATCGAACCAGACGGGCAACAGGGGGCAAATCCCGCCGGTGAACCTCGCCACTATTCAGACCATAACAAGGGATTCCTTGCGCCTGCCTGAATGAACGCGAATGTTGGGGCGATGTCATCCAATGTCAATAACAGACCGTAAAACGCCGGTAAGGGTGCGACAAGGCGTGGCGAACAGGCCATCTACGCCGGCATTATCCCGGCCGCCCCGGAACGCGCCCGCGCTGGCGTGGATCCTGAAAGCGAAACCGCGAATCTGCGATGTCGGCGTTAAAGCGCGGATTGGACAGCGTTACGTTCGTCAGATTGCCCTGCGCGTCCGTTACCCGCCAGCCCGAAAGCCGCAGTCCGCCCGGGGCGGCGGCATCCCTCGCCAGAAAGAAGAGGATCGATCCGGCCTCCGGCTTCGCCCGGTCTTCGGCATGCACGGCAACCATGCCGGGCACAGGAGATTGATCTTCGGGCAATACCCGCGCCACCGACGCCAGATCGGCGTGCGGATCCAGCAATACGCCCAACGCCGTGGACCGAATCGGCCATTGCGAGACCTGCGACACCTGATAATCGACGAATGACAGGGTCCGCCCGTCCGCCACCACCAGATAGGGGGTCTTTCCGGCATAGTCGAACCGCACCTTGCCAGGACGTTTCAACAGCATCTTGCCGGAAGCAACGCCGCCATCGCCCGCCGTTTGTGTGAAATCGGCGGTCATGGTCGAGGTGGCGGCAAACGCGCGCTGGACCTCCGCCAGAGACACCGCCTGGCGCGGTTGCGCGGCGGCGGGCGTGACGATCAGCGCAAGGGCTGTGAGGATCGGAAATATTCTCATGCCGATGTCGATGCCGTATCTGCACTTAACTGTGCTTGAATTGCCATCATCGCGTCTTCGAAGGCGTCGTAATGGTCGATCAGTTGATTTGCTCCCAATTCCTCCACTGGATCGGTCGAAAAACCAAAGCTGACGAGGATCAGCGGGATTTGCGCGGCGATGGCAGTATCGGCATCGGTGCGGCTGTCACCGACGAACAAGGCGCGTCCGCCGCCGGCGGCGGCAATAGTTTCCGTCAGGTGACGCGGATCGGGCTTGCGAAACGGGCGCGAATCGGCACCCAGAATCGCCGAAAACCGTTGCTCCCATCCCAGGGCCTTTACCAACTGGTGGCTCAATCCCTCCATCTTGTTGGTGCAAATGGCGAGCCGCACATCGCGGGCCGTCAACCGGTCCAGAAGAGGCTCCAGACCCGGAAATGGCCGGGTGTGCACTGCGATATTCGCGCCATAATAATCGAGAAACAGGCGCAAACCCTGTTTCACAAGCTCGGGCGTAAAACCACCGCTTTCCCCCAATGCACGCTCCAGCAGCGCGCGGCCACCATGTCCGACCATTGCGCGGACTTCTTCGGGATCGACCATTGGCCGATCCAGTTTCTTCAGCGCATGGTTGAGGCTGGCGGTGATATCGCCGGAACTGTCGACCAGCGTGCCGTCAAAATCGAAGACGACAAGGTCGAAGGCGGAACTGGTCATGCATAAACTCCCGACAACTGCGATGGCCTGTCTGTCATGGTTGACGGATGGCGTTCATATGGCTTGTCCTGTAGGGGGCCGCCATGGCAGAGACAACCACCATGACAGCCTCCCCCTCTCCGCTGGCCGCCATTATCCTGGCGGCGGGCAAAGGCACGCGTATGCGTTCCGATACGCACAAGGTTTTGCACCCGGTTGGCGGCAGGCCGATGCTGATGCATCTGCTGCATACGCTGCAGGCGCTTGAGCCCGAACGCACGGTGATTGTCGTGGGGGACCGGGCGGAACAGATTGAAAAAGCCGTTGCCGGCAAGGCCGAAACCGTGGTGCAGCATCCGCAACTGGGCACTGGCCACGCCGTGCTGCAGGCAAAGGCGGCGCTGGCGGGTTTTGGGGGTAATGCGCTGATTCTTTACGGCGATGTGCCCTTGATCCCGGCGGCCACGCTTGCGCGACTGGTAGCGGCGCTCGATGGTCCGCAAGCGCCGGCCATCGCCGTACTGGGTTTCCGTCCTGCCGTCCCGGGCAGCTATGGCCGCATTCTGGCGGACGGCGAAAATGTCATTACGCGTATGGTCGAAGCAAAAGATGCGAGTGCTGAAGAATTGCAGGTGCCATTGTGCAATTCGGGGCTGATGGCGGTGCGCGGCGATCTGCTGTTTGCGTTGCTGGAACGTGTAGGTAACGCCAACGCCGCCGGTGAATATTATCTGCCGGATATCGTGATGCTTGCGCGCGAGGATGGTTTGCGCAGCGTTGTGATCGAAGCGCCGGAGAGCGAACTGCTGGGCGTGAACAGCCGCGTCGATCTGGCGGCGGCGGAGGCAGCCTTTCAACAGGCGAAGCGCAGGGAATTAATGGAAGCGGGCGTGACCCTGATTGCGCCCGAAACCATTTTTCTTGCCGCAGACACAGATTTGGGCCGGGACACCATCGTGGAGCCGCATGTGGTGTTCGGGCCGGGTGTGCGCGCAGGAGAGCGGGTGAAGATCCGGGCGCATTCACATCTGGAAGGCGCAGACATCGCCGATGATTGTGAAGTGGGCCCGTTCGCACGATTGCGACCAGGCTCGGTTTTGGAAGCGAAAGCGCGGGTCGGCAATTTCGTCGAGACGAAGAATACGACGCTGGGCGCTGGCGCCAAGGCCAATCACCTGAGTTACATCGGTGATGCCCATGTCGGTGCAGGGGCCAATATTGGCGCCGGCACCATCACCTGCAATTACGACGGTTTCCGCAAATATCGCACAGAGATCGGCGCGGGAGCCTTCATCGGATCGAACAGTTCGCTGGTTGCGCCGGTCAATATTGGCGCGAACGCCATGGTGGGCGCGGGAAGCACGATCACCCGCGATGTCGCGGACGACGCCTTGGCCGTCGCGCGCGGGTCGCAGAATGAAACGCCGGATGGAGCCCGCCGGTTCCGCGTCCGGATGTCCGAAGGGAAGCAGTAACAATATGTGTGGTATTGTCGGCATCATCGGCACGCAATCCGTCAGCGACCGGCTGGTGGATGGCCTGCGGCGGCTTGAATATCGCGGCTATGATTCCGCCGGCGTCTGCACCATCGTTGACGGCGGTTTCGGTCGCCGCCGGGCTGAAGGAAAGCTGATCAACCTGGCGAACCGCCTGCAAGCGGAGCCGCTGGCCGGCCATATCGGCATCGCGCATACGCGCTGGGCCACACACGGCAGACCGACCGAGGATAACGCGCACCCGCATATCGTCGGCGATGTTGGCGTGGTGCACAATGGCATCATCGAAAACTTCAAGCCGCTGCGAGACATGCTGATCGCCGAAGGGCGAAAATTTACCTCCGACACCGACACCGAGGTGATTGGTCATCTGGTGGCGCGCGAACTGGAAGGCGGCGCCGATCCGGTTACGGCGGTGCGCGCTGTGCTGCCCCAACTGCATGGCGCATTCGCGTTGGCGCTGCTGTTCCGTGAACATCCCGATATGATGATCGGCGCGCGGCTCGGCGCGCCCCTTACCATTGGTCTTGGCGAGGGCGAGAATTATCTGGGATCCGATGCGCTGGCGCTGGCTTCGCTCACCCAGAATATCATCTATCTGGAAGAGGGTGACTGGGCCATCATTCGCCGTGACAATGTCACCATATATAGCGTTGATAATAAGGAAGTCTCCCGCCCGATAACCCAATCCGGCGTTTCGGGCGCGCTGATGGAGAAGGGCAATTATCGCCACTTCATGCAGAAAGAGATTTTCGAGCAGCCTTTGGTCGTGGCGCAGACGCTGCAGTCCTATCTGAAGCCGCTGGAAGGCCGGGTGGCGCTACCCATTCCCGATTTCGACCTGGCCGCCATAGATCGTGTCACCATCGTCGCCTGCGGCACCAGTTTCTACGCCGGCATGGTGGCGAAATACTGGATCGAGCAGTTTGCGCGTGTACCGGTCGATATCGATGTCGCATCCGAGTTTCGCTATCGTCGACCCGTGCTCGCGAACGGCGGCCTGGCGTTATTCATCAGCCAATCCGGCGAGACCGCCGATACGCTGGCCGCACTGCGCCATGCCCGCGCCGAGGGGCAGCGCATTGCCGCCGTTGTCAACGTGCCGACCAGTTCGATGGCCCGCGAAGCTGATCTGCTGTTGCCAACGCACGCCGGCACGGAAATCGGTGTCGCCTCCACCAAGGCTTTCACCTGCCAGCTGGCGGCGCTGGCGGCGCTGGCAGCCAACCTGGCGCGCGCACGCGGTCAGTTATCCGCCGAAGAAGAACGCGCCATCGTCACCCATCTGGCCGAAGCTCCGGCGGCGATGAACGCAGCTTTGGATCATGATGAAGCCATCGCTGCCATTGCACCCATGGTGGCCCCTGCGCGCGATGTATTGTATCTGGGACGCGGGCCTGATTATCCGATGGCGCTGGAGGGCGCACTCAAACTGAAGGAAATCAGCTACATCCACGCCGAGGGTTATGCGGCGGGTGAAATGAAACATGGACCGATCGCGCTGATAGACGAGCATGTGCCGGTGATCGTGCTCGCGCCGTCGGGACCATTGTTTGAAAAGACCGTGTCCAACATGCAGGAAGTGCAGGCGCGCGGCGGCAAGGTGATCCTGATCTCCGACGCGCCGGGTATAGCTGCTGCAGGTCAGGATACCATTGCCACCATCGAAATGCCGCAGGTGCATCCGCTGATTGCGCCGCTGATCTACGCCATTCCGGTGCAATTGCTCGCCTATCATGTGGCCGTGGCGAAGGGTACGGATGTGGACCAGCCGCGCAATCTGGCGAAGTCAGTGACAGTGGAATAGTGGCTCGGGAGTATAGGTTTGGTGAAGGTCGGGCTGCCCGAAATCTGTTGCTGAAAAGATGCCGTTCTGACTTCTTAAGCGGAGTAACCATTTTAGTACCTAGAGTTGGAATATAATCTGGCATAAAGCGGCTCAACGCAATGTCGAAGGAGCTGCGCTCTTGGGTACTGGAGCACAAATACCTCTTGAGCCTTTTGGTATTCGGTACGATACAGCCAGCCAGCCAGCCAGCCTGTCATCCAGATTACGCGCATGGCAGCTGCGAGACTCCCGTAATATTCAGGTAGCCGTCGTATATGGCTTCTTGCTGAAAGGGTGGACGGGGCCAGGCATTGATGTGCAGGAGGATCAGGTCCGCCTGAACTTTCCGGTGGAGACCGTGGAGCAGCTTGAGCGGCAGGTTCTCATGGGTTTGCACGGCATGTATCAGGTGGTTACGCAGGCTCCCTTGCCACGCCGCCTATATCTGGATGCGGGCGGATCTGTTCCGGCGATATATTGCGTTCGTACCGGGCGGATTGCGTCGTCCGCGCATATGCTTTTCGGGCAAAAAGAATATCAGGACCGTTTTATTGCAGACCGATACGAACGATTGGTAGCGCAAGAGGGACACGGGTGGATTTCCGGAACTTTAACCGCTCATGCCGATGCGGTGCGCCTGTTACCTAACCATTATCTGGACCTGGAGAGGCTGTCGGCACATCGATATTGGCCACATTATCCAGACTTTCAGGTCCAGATGCCGTTGGAAACTGCCGCACAAACCATAGCTGCCGCGATACGTGGATATGTCGAGGCGTGTGCGCGTGAACACACTATCTTGATCACCGCAACGGCCGGATTTGATAGCCGTATTCTGATTGCCGCTGCGCGCAACGTAGCAGATCGGGTCTCGTTTGTTACCTTCGGTCAATTGGGAGACGGACTGGATCAGTATATGGCGGCTCGAATGGCACAGGGTTTGAACCTGCGGCACACGCTGGAACCGATAATTCCGGCAGATCACCAAGAGCAGAAACGGTGGGATGCCTACGTCGGACATTGTGTGAGAGAAATAAATCGTCTGATTCATCCTACCTTGAGTGCGGTATCTGGTGACCTCATGCTGACCGGTATGTATGGTGAAACAGGACGATCGCGTTTATACCGGCAGGACACGGATACGATTAACAATCAGCCGGCGACAGCAAGTTTTATTGTCTCGCGGTTGACCCTGCCGCTGGATAGTGAACTACTCCGCAATATCGAGAAATGGCTGGATCCCATCCGCACATTGCCCCGGTCTGCTGTCCTTGACCTGGCATTCAATGAATTAAAGTTTGCAAGCTGGGCCATGGGGCAGGCTCCTGTTCAAAAGGCCATGAAGTGGAGCCTGATGCCCTTTGCGCAATATCAGGTGCAGCAGGCGTTCATGTCCGTTCCTCCGGCGGTGAAGGGAACCAGCGCCCTGTTCGACCGCATAGGGGAAATCCTGTGGCCCGAAGCTATGTCATTCCCCATCAACCGCTATGGAGATTGGCGCGACCGGTTTGGCAAACTGGCCAAAATCACAAACCGCGAGGCATGGGTGCGGTATCTGCGTGATCGGCGGGCCGGGCACAAACGCGCTGCATAACCGGCGCTTCGCGCAGAGGCAGCACCGCCCACAGGCGGATAATATGATATAAGGCGCAACAGCAAGATACTGCCCCTTGGCGCGCTGTTATCCATCGGATACGGTGCGCGCCATGTTTTCCATAGCTGCGTTTTCATGACCGAAAAGCCCGTCGCCAGCCCGCTGCTGACGCTTGTCGATGGCTCGGGGTTCATCTTCCGCGCCTATCACCGGCTGCCACCGCTGACAGACCCTGCCGGTACGCCGGTGGGCGCGGTGTTCGGCTTCACCACGATGATCTGGAATCTGATTGAGGCTGCGCGGAAGTCGCCGGAAGATGATTATCTGGCGGTCATCCTGGATGCCGGAAAACGCAGTTTCCGTAACGATATATATCCCGATTACAAGGCCAACCGCCCACCGCCGCCGGAAGATTTGATCCCGCAATTTCCGTTGATTCGCGATGCCGTAAAGGCGTTGGGGGTGCCGTGCATCGAGCGCGAGAATTTCGAGGCGGACGATCTGATCGCCTCCTATGCCGAAGCGGCGATGGAAGCAGGCATGCGTGTCACGGTCGTCAGTTCCGATAAGGATCTGATGCAGTTGATCCGCCCCGGCCTGACGCTTCTGGATACGATGCAGAACAAGCGCTTCACCGAAGAGGAGGTGATCGCGAAATGGGGCGTGCCGCCGGATCAACTGGCCGAAGTGCTGGCATTGATGGGGGACAGCGTCGATAACGTGCCGGGCGTGCCGGGCGTGGGCCCGAAAACCGCCGCCGATCTGATCCGCGAACATGGGACGGTGGATGCGGTCCTCGGGGCCGTAGACACGATCAAACGTCCGAAATTGCGGGAGAATCTGACCATTCATGCGGATAACGCCCGCATGTCGCGCGTTCTTGTCGATCTGAAACGCGATTTGCCGCTCGATCCGCCGCTCACCGACCTGAAACTGGATCATCGCGAAGACCCCAGGGCACTGGCGACATTTTTCGCGAAGCATGGTTTCCGGTCCCTGCTGGCGAAGCTCGGAGATGTTGGCCGCATCGCGGCACAAGGAATTGAAAAGCCGACGATTGAGGAGGGGGCGCCCGAACAGCCCCCGTTCGACCATGACAGTTATGAATGCGTCACTACGGCGGAACGGCTGCAATGGTGGATCGACGAGGCCTGTCGTGTCGGTATGGTTGGCTTTGATACGGAAACGACGGGCCTTAACGCGATGACCGCCGAACTGGTCGGCTTTTCTCTGGCCACCACACCCGGCCAGGCCTGCTATGTGCCCGTCGCCCATGTATCCAGCGATGGTCTATTATCTGAACGGCAGGAGCAACTGGATATCGCAGACGCAATCGCGCTGGTGGAACCGCTGTTGACGGACCCGGCAGTGCTGAAAATCGGCCAGAATATCAAATATGATATGCTGATCATGGCCAAATATGGTGTCAATGTGTCTCCCATCGACGATACCATGCTGCTGTCCTATGCGCTGGGCGGCGGTCTGCATGGCCATGGGCTGGACGAACTTTCCGAAAAACATCTCGGCCATACGCCAATCACGTTCAAGGACGTCGCTGGCAGTGGCAAGGCACAACTGCGCTTCGATCAGGTGCCGCTTGATGTCGCCACCCCCTACGGCGCGGAAGATGCCGATCTAGCATTGCGTCTGCATGCGCTGCTGCGCCCGCGCCTGTGGCGGGATAAGGTCACCCGCACGTATGAATGGTGCGATCGGCCATTAATTCCGGTGCTCGCCCGTATGGAGCAGGCAGGGATCAAGGTGGATCGTGCCGAACTGGCTCGCATGTCTGCGGAGTTTGCTAGCGAAATGGCGCGGCTGGAAACGGAGATCCACGAACTTGCCGGTCAGCCCTTCGCCATCGGCAGTCCGAAGCAATTGGGCGAGATATTATTTGAAAAACTCGGGCTAACCGGCGGAAAAAAGGGGAAAACCGGCCAATATTCTACCGACGTCAACGAACTGGAACGTCTCGCCGCTACCGATGAACAGCCGGGCGCTGATATTTGCCGCCGCGTGCTGGACTGGCGACAGGTCTCCAAGTTGCGCTCCACCTATACGGACGCGCTGCAACAGCAGATCAACCCGCAAACGGGCAGGGTGCATACCTGTTTCGTCATGGCGGGCACCACGACGGGCAGGCTCGCCTCGAACGACCCGAATTTGCAGAATATCCCGATCCGCACCGAACAGGGCCGCCGCATCCGCGACGCTTTTGTGGCGGAACCGGGCAATGTTATCCTCGCTGCCGACTATAACCAGATCGAACTGCGACTGATGGCGCATATTGCCGAGGTGCCGGAATTGCGCCGGGCTTATGCCGAAGGCGCGGACATTCACAGCCTCACCGCCCGGCAGATTTTTGGCCTTGCCGAAGATGAACCCGTGGATCGCGATCACCGCAATCGCGCCAAAACGATCAATTTCTCTATTATATATGGCATTTCCGCCTTTGGCCTCGCGCAGCGCCTTGGCATTTCCCGCGGGCAGGCGCAGGACTTCATCAACCGCTATCTCGATCGCTATCCTGGCATTCGCCGCTATATGGCTGAAACAGTGGCAAAAGTGCGCGAATTCGGCTATGTGACGACGCTGTTTGGCCGCCGCATCCATGTGCCGGCGATCCGCGCGAAGGCCCAGGGTGAACGCGCCGGGGGCGAGCGCGCCGCCATCAATGCGCCCGTGCAGGGCACGGCCGCCGACATTATCAAGCGGGCGATGGTTCGCATGGAGCCGGCCTTGCACGATGCGGGCTTGACCAATACCCGCATGCTGCTTCAGGTGCATGACGAACTTGTGTTTGAAGTGGCGGCGGCGGAAGCGGAACGGGCGGCCGTAATCATTCGCCGGGTGATGGAGGCGGCGGCAGCACCGGCGTTGAAGCTGAGCGTGCCACTGGGAGTGGAAATCGGAACAGGGCCGAATTGGGGAGCAGCGCATTGAAGAAATATGGTGTTTTCATGGTCCTGGCACTGGGCCTCGTCTCTGCCGCACAGGCAGCAATCCAGGCCGAACCACCCGTGCCGGTCATCGTGCCGCCGGCCACCGCCGTCCCGCAAGGAACGACGTTGTTACCACGGGCCATACCTGTTCCTGAAGGCGTGCCGACGCAGACCTTTATTTGCGGCGACGGCACGGCAGCCGAAGCCGTGCAACAGGAAGCCGCGGGTGTGCTGCATGTAAGCCGTCAGGGCGAATCCTTCGTGTTGTTCCAGGAAGCCGGAGCAAACCCGCCGCGCTACGCCGCGCGCGAAGGCACGGTGATCGTTCGTGACGGGCTGGTTGTCATTACACGCCCCCACCACAAGGTGGTGCTGTGTTATTACCGCCCGGAAACGCCGGTTGCCGGATTATTGTGGGGGACAATTACCAAAAAGGACCGCAGCGCCTTGCCCGAAGGCACAAAGGCAAAAGTATTTCTGGTAGACCTGTCGCGCGCCGATGCGCCGGCGCTGGAAATCGCCAGTACGGAAATCATCACGGTTGGCAACCAAACGCCCTTGTCCTTCCTGATCCGCTACAATCCCAATCGCATTTCAGAACCCCGGGCAGGAAAATATGGGCTGCAGGTCCGCATGACGGACGCCAGGGGGCGGCTAACCTACATCACGAACAGCCAGCTTCCTCTTTTTGCCGAGGGGTTGGCCCAGGCGCCGGTCGAGGTCGAAGTGGTTCCGGCACCGCAGGCAGAATGATCCGTCCGCACGGCTGGGCGATCATCGACAAACCCCTCGGCCTGACGTCGGCGCAAGTCGTTGGTCGCATCAAAGGCAGTTTCCGCCGCACGGGTATTCGCGATCTGAAAATCGGCCATGGCGGGACGCTCGATCCGCTGGCGACGGGCGCTCTGCCGATTGCGCTGGGGGAGGCGACCAAACTGGCGGGTTTCCTGCTGAACGGACGCAAGGGTTACGTCTTCGCTATCCGGTTTGGCAGCCAGACGGCGACCGATGATGCCGAGGGCGAGACGGTTGCGACGAGCGATGTGAAGCCTGACGCCCAGGCCATTACCGCTGTCCTGCCGCGCTTTATGGGGGCCATTCGGCAGCGTCCCCCGGCATATTCGGCGCTGAAAGTGGATGGACGACGCGCCTATTCTCTTGCCCGGGCTGGAAAACCACCGGAACTGGCCGAGCGCACGATCACCATATATGATCTCAAACTGCTATCGGTCGACGGCGACCTCGCCCGATTTGCTGTATCCGCCTCCAAGGGCACCTATGTGCGCAGTCTTGCGCGTGATCTGGCACTGGCGCTGGGCAGTGTCGGCCATGTTGCCGAATTACGCCGGACACACGCAGGACGTTTTACGCTGGACGACGCCATTTCGCTGGACAATTTTACGGAACTGGTGCAGACGGGCGGACTTGAACAGGTATTAAAGCCGCTGACTGCCGGGCTGGACGACATCCCGGCCCTGGCAGTCGATCCGGAGGATGCAAAAGCCCTGAAACAGGGCAAGCGACTTTCCGGTTCCCGCGCGCAGCCCGGCCATTATATCGCAACCGAAGGGCCTGTTCCGGTTGCGCTGGTCGAGGCGACGCAGCACGATCTTCGGGTCGTGCGGGGGTTTAATTTTTGATATGAAGGAGCCCCGATGTCGATTACTGCCGAGCGCAAGACTGCGCTGATTGCCGATAATGCCCGCACCGAAGGGGATACGGGCAGCCCCGAAGTTCAGGTTGCGATTCTGACGGAGCGCATTTCCAACCTGACCGAACATTTCAAGACCCACGCCAAGGATAATCACTCGCGCCGCGGTCTGCTGATGCTGGTGAACAAGCGTCGTGCGCTGCTTGATTATCTCAAGCGCAAGGATCTCGGGCGCTATCAGGCGCTCATTTCGAAGCTTGGCCTGCGTAAATAGGCCATAACAGACGAAACGGCCCCGCTGCGGGGCCGTTTCTCTATCCGGTGAAGCGGTATGTATTCCCGCCGGAACATTTGCAGGACCGCCTCTGGCAATCCGGTCGGAGGCACGAAGGAAAATTTGATGTTCAAGATTGCCAGACAGGAAATCGAATGGGGCGGGCGCAAGCTTGTCCTTGAAACCGGGCATATTGCCCGCCAGGCCGATGGCGCCGTGCTTGCCACCTACGGGGAGACCGTGGTGCTCTGCGCCGTAACCGCCGCCCGCACGGTGAAAGAAGGGCAGGACTTCTTCCCCCTCACCGTCCATTATCAGGAAAAATTCTCGGCTTCCGGGCGCATTCCCGGTGGCTTTTTCAAGCGCGAACGCGGCGCGACCGAGCATGAAACGCTTACTTCCCGCCTGATCGACCGCCCGGTACGACCGCTGTTCCCGGAAGGTTTCTATAATGAAATCAACGTAATCGCGCAGGTTCTTTCCTATGATGGAGAGAACGAGGCCGATATCGTCGCGATGATTGCCGCCTCCGCCGCGCTTACGCTTTCCGGCGTGCCTTTCCTCGGACCGATCGGGGCCGCGCGCGTTGGCTACCAGGATGGCGAATATCAGCTGAACCCGACGAAGGAAGCGGTGAAGGAAGGCGAGCTCGACCTGGTCGTCGCCGGAACGCATGACGCGGTGATGATGGTCGAATCCGAAGCGAAAGAGCTTTCCGAAGAGGTGATGCTGGGTGCGGTGACTTTCGCGCACCAGAGCTTCCAACCGGTGGTGCAGGCGATTATCGCGCTGGCTGAACAGGCGGCGAAAGAGCCCTGGAATCTGGCGGCTCCCACTGACACGGCGGCGCTGACGAAGAAGCTGCAAGCGGAAGTCGGCGCGGATATCGACGCCGCCTATCGCCTGACGCGGAAGGCCGAGCGCCAGGCAGCGCTGACCGAAGCGAAAGCGAAAGCAAAAGCCCTGTTCGCGGAAGAAGCGCCGGAAACGCAGCTGCTCGCGCAAAAGCTGTTCAAAAAGCTGGAAGCAGAAATCGTGCGGACCGCCATCCTGAAGGAAGGCCGCCGCATCGATGGGCGTGACACCAGGACGGTGCGTCCGATCGAGGCGCTGGTCGGCTTCCTGCCGCGCACCCATGGTTCGGCGCTGTTCACGCGCGGCGAAACCCAGGCCATCGTTACCACGACGCTGGGCACCGCAGACGCGGAGCAGATGATCGACGCGCTTGATGGCCTGCGCTACGAACGGTTCATGCTGCACTATAATTTCCCGCCCTATTCGGTCGGGGAAGTCGGGCGTTTCGGAGCGCCTGGCCGGCGTGAGATCGGCCATGGCAAGCTGGCGTGGCGGGCGCTGCATCCGCTGCTGCCAACCAAGGAAGCGTTCCCCTATACGATCCGGGTGCTGTCGGACATCACCGAGTCCAACGGCTCTTCGTCGATGGCGACGGTGTGCGGCGGCAGCCTCGCGCTGATGGACGCCGGCGTGCCGTTGGTGCGTCCGTGCGCCGGCATCGCTATGGGTCTGATCCTGGAAGGCAAGGATTTTGCTGTCATCACCGATATTCTCGGTGATGAGGATCATCTGGGCGATATGGACTTCAAGGTGGCCGGCACCAGCGAGGGCGTGACAGCCTTGCAAATGGACATCAAGGTTGCGGGCATCACCGAGGAAATCATGCGTCAGGCGCTGGCCCAGGCCAAAGAGGGCCGCGCGCATATCCTGAGTGAAATGGCCAGGGCCATCACGGAAGTCCGCACCGAATTGTCGGCGCATGCCCCGCGCATTGAAACGATGCAGGTGCCGAAAGAAAAGATCCGCGACATCATCGGTACCGGCGGCAAGGTAATCCGCGAGATCGTGGCGACCACCGGTGCAAAAGTCGATATCGAAGATGACGGCACGGTGAAGATCGCGTCCGCCGATCAGGACAAGATCGAAGCCGCGAAGAACTGGATCAACGGCATCATCGCCGAGCCGGAAGTTGGCAAGATCTATACCGGCAAGGTTGTCGGCATGCCGGACTTTGGCGCGTTCGTGAACTTCCTCGGCGCGCGCGATGGCCTCGTCCATATCTCCGAAATCCGTAACGAGCGGGTGGGCAAGGTATCCGACGTTCTGACCGAAGGCCAGGAGGTCAAGGTCAAGGTGCTCGGCGTGGACGATCGTGGCAAGGTGAAGCTGTCCATGCGGGTGGTGGACCAGGAAACTGGCGAGGAATTAACCGACAGCCGTCCGCCGCGCGAACCGCGTGAAGGCGGCGAGCGCTCTGAACGCGGTCCGCGCCGTGAAGGTGGACGCGGCGGCCCGCGCCGGGATGGGGGCAACCGTGGCCCACGCCGCGAACAGCCGGAGGCAGAGGGTGAAGAGCCATCCTTGCCGGCGTTCCTGACCGGCGAAGAGTAATTGTGGCGGTGCGGGAGCTGATGGACTCCCCCACCGACCGGTACAAACAAAAAGCCCCCGCCGCGATTAATCGCGGCGGGGGCTTTTTGGTAAACGCAAAAATCAGTCTTTGTCGCGCAGGGTGTCTGCTACGGCTTCGCCTTTCTGTTCGATCCTGTCAGCTGCAGCTTCGCCGGCGGCGCGTGTTGCGTCGGCTTTTTCTTCCAGTGTTTGGGCCTGTTGGTCGATGGCGGCTTCCGTACCCGGGGTAGCAGCAACATCAGCCTGGGTGTCGAGCGCGCCCGCCTGCGCTTCCATTTGGTCCGCCCGGGCTTCAGCCGCGATCCGCTCCTGCTCGGCAGTGGCGTCCGCCTGAGATTCCACCACATCCGCCTGTTTTTCCGCCGGGGACTGGTTACATGCCGCGAGCAGGGCAGCAACACCAGCGGTCATGGTAAGGTGAAATATGTTCATCTGTATCTCCGTTACGCCGTTGTCATGATTGCAGCGTTAGCGAGCCGAAAACGATACGAATAGAATAATGTTCCCGAAACCACGATCAGAAGGTACAAATAGAGGTTTATTCGAGGCCACGATTACGCAAAAGTGCATCGGGTAAAGGTTCACGGCCGCGAAACGCCAGCCAGGATTCCGCCGGATCCCGGCTGTTGCCGCGCTCCAGAATTTCCGCACGGTATCGGGTGGCAGTCGGCTGATCCCAGGCGCTGCCGGCTTCGGTAAACGCATCGAAGGCATCCGCCTCCAGCACTTCCGCCCAGGTGTAGGCATAATAGCCCGCATGATAGCCGCCGTCGAACAGATGGGAAAAATGCGCCAGGCGATGTCGCATCCCGACAGCTTCCGGCACCTGCAGTTCGAGGAGAGTCTGCTGCTCAAAGACGCGCGGACTGAAATCTTCGGGAAACTCCGCTTGCTGGTGCAGTTTCATGTCCACCAGCGCCGACGCCAGTTGCTGCACGGTCAGATAGCCCTGATTGAAAGTCCGTGCCTTCAGCAAATTGGTCAGTAGTTCAGGCGGCAAGGGGTCACCATCCGCATTCCGCGCGTATTTGCTTAAGATATCAGGTTCCGACACCCAATGTTCGTTGATCTGGCTCGGGAATTCGACGAAATCGCGGTAGACTGCCGTTCCCGCCAGAGACGGATATCGGGTGCGCGAGAACAGTCCATGCAGCGCGTGGCCAAATTCATGAAACAGCGTTTCCGCATCATCGAACGTCAGCGTAGCGCGCTCGCCGGGTGCAGGTGGAGTGAAATTGGCATTATTCACGACAATGGGCTTCGCGCCCGTCAGGCCATTCTGAGGTCGCAGTGCATTCATCCATGCGCCGGGTCGCTTGGTGTCCCGCGCAAACCAATCCGCGTAAAACAGGCCCAATTGCTGACCGTCGGCTTTCTTCACCTCCCATACCCGGACGCCATCGGCATAAACCGGCGCGTCGGCTCGTGGCGCAAAGGTCAGTCCAAATAACCGGCGGGCACTTTCAAACAGCGCGTCTACCATTCCGTCCAAGGGTAAATATTGCTGTAATTGGTTGGCGTCGAACGCATAACGATCCCGGCGCAGTTTCTCGGAATAATAGCGCCAATCCCACGGCTCGATCTTCGTCAGACCATCAGCCTTCGCCAGCACCAGCAAGTCGGCCTCTTCCCGGATCGCGCGATTGCGGGCGGCAGTGTAAACCCGCGTCAATAATTCATTGGCCGCCGCCGGTGTTTTGGCCATTGAATCTTCGAGCACATAATCGGCATGGTTGGCGTAGCCGAGCAGTTTCGCTTTCTCCAGACGCAGGCGAAGCATCCTGGTGATCAGCGCATTATTATCCCGGGCGTCGCCATTATCACCACGTTGGTTGAACGCTGTGAAAATCTTGCGGCGGGCGTTCCGATCATCCGCCAGCGTCAGGAAGTTTTCCACATCGGATCGGCTGGAGGAAATCAGATACATGCCTGCCTTGCCGGCAGCGACCGCCTTTGTTGCGGCGGCGGTTATGGTGGCCGGGGGAAGGCCAGACATCTCGGCTTTGGTCAGGAAAGCATCGGCGGCTTTCTGATCTGCCAGCAGGTTCTGCGAAAACTCTACCTGCAATTGTGAAACTTCGGTATCGATGGCCGCAAGGCGGTTGCGCTGTGCTTCGGGAAGGGCAGCCCCGGCGCGGACAAACCGGCGGTGGGTGATTTCCAGCAGCCGCGCCTGTTCTGGTGACAAGTTGAGCTGATCGCGCTGTTTCCACACCGCATCCACGCGCGCAAACAGCTTTGGATCCAGCAGCATGGAACTGGAGAATCGGCTGAGTTCGGGGGTAATGCGCGCTTCTATTTGCTGGATATCCGGGCGAGAATCGGCGCCCGCCACTGTAAAGAAAGTAGCTGAGACACGATCCAGCAACGGCTCGGCGCGTTCCAGCGCTTCGATGGTGTTGGCGAAGTCCGGCGGGGCGCTGTTGCCAGAGATCGCATCCAGCGCGGTTTGCGCCTGGCGGATGCCTTCGGCGAAAGCCGGCTCATAATGTTCGGGACGGATGAGATCATAGGGTGGCAGGTCATTGGTTTGGCTCCATTCCACCAATAATGGATTGGCGGCGATGGCAGGCGCTGCAGCCACAGGCGCTGTAACACTCATGGTCACCGCAGCCAGCGGCAGGAAAAGCAAGCGCGACAAACAATCTCTCCTGAGGTGAAAAACATTCTAGAAATGATCCTTGGCGCGGCGGCGTTCCGCCAGTTCCGTAACATTCGCCGCGCGCACGAACGGGTTGGTCGCCAGTTCGGAGGCAAGCGGGAAGGGCACGGTTGGCGCGCCATGTTCACGCTGTTCACGGACTTCTTCCAGGCGGTTGGCCAGCGCCGCATTATCCGGTTCGACTGTCACAGCGAAAAGAGCGTTGGAAAGAGTATATTCATGGGCGCAATAGACCTGCGTATCGGGTGGCAAATGTTTCAACCGGCCCAGCGCCTTATACATGTCTTCCGCGGTTCCTTCGAACAGTCGCCCGCAGCCCATTGCAAAGAGCGTATCACCGGGAAACAGCACGCTGGCGGTGGGGAAATACCAGGCGATATGGCCGGCGGTATGTGCACCGACGAAAATCACCTCGCCATGATGCGGGCCGAGTTCGATCGTATCGCCATCCCGCACCATGCGGGTCATGCCGGGGATTTTCGCCTGTTCATAGGCGGGGCCAACAATGGCGCAGCCGGTAATCGCCTCTATCGCCGCATTGCCGCCTATATGATCCGGGTGCCAATGGGTGTTGAGGATATGGGTGATTTTCAACCTGTTCGCTTCAGCGGCGGCCAGCACGGGTTCGGCCTCTGCCGGGTCCACAACGGCGACGGTCCCCGGCTGATACTCAAACAGCCAGATATAATTGTCTGTCCGCGCCGGTACGCAATGCACCCTCGCAAAGGGCAGGGCGCTCATCAGCTACCAGCTTCCGATATTGGGCGCGGAGGCCCAGGGTTCGGCGGCGGGCAACGGATCGCCGGCCTGCAATAATTCAATCGAGATGCCGTCAGGTGTGCGGACGAACGCCATATGACCGTCGCGGGGAGGGCGGTTGATCGTTACCCCGGCATCGGCCAGCCGTTTGCAGATATCGTAAATATGATCGACGCGATAGGCGATGTGGCCGAAATTGCGCCCCCCGTCATAGTCTTTTTCGTCCCAGTTATGGGTCAACTCCACCTGGGCATCTTCATCGCCGGGTGCAGCCAGATAGATCAGCGTAAAGCGGCCCTTTTCGCTGTCGTATCGTCGCACCTCGCGCAATCCCAGCAGTTCGAAGAAGCGGATGGATTCATCCCGATCGGACACGCGGATCATGGTGTGAAGATATTTCATGCTGGTATCGGTCGCCTTGTCGCCGCATATTGTCAAGCCGATGATAAGGAGCCGTTATGGATTGGAAAGCCTCGCCAGTATTGGCCGGAGCACTGGTTGGCCTTGGGCTGGGGCTGGCCGGGTTGTTTATCGGCCACGGTGTGGAGCGCGTGCAAAGGGGAGCGGCAACGGTATCCGTGCGCGGCCTGGCGGAGCGCGATGTCGTGGCGGACCTCGCCACCTGGACCATCGCGACCCAGGCGAACGGCAGTAATCTGGCGGATGTGCAGGCCAAAGCCGACGCGGATGCCGAGGCTGTGCGGCGGTTTCTCTTGTCCAATGGCTTTCCGGCTGACGAGATCCAGCCGCGTGGTTCATCGGTCAATCAATGGTTCGAACCGGGTCGGGGCCTTAACATCACGATCCGCCAGCGCTTTCAGGTTCGCACCTCGGATATTCCGCGCATGGAGCGCGCCTTCGCCAACCAGGCCGAGATCATCCGGCAGGGCGTGGCGCTGGATAGCGACGGCGGCGGCGGGCTGACGTACAGCTTCACCAGGCTGAACGACATCAAGCCGGAAATGATCGCCGAAGCCACCAGAGCCGCGCGCGAGGCGGCCGATCAGTTCGCCAATGACAGCGATACCAGCGTCGGCGGTATCCGCCAGGCAACCCAGGGGCTGTTTTCCATTACCGGGCGCGATGGCGATCCCGGTGTCGGCACCGATACACCATTGCAAAAAGTTCGGGTAGTCACCACCGTCAGCTTCTATCTTGACTGAGCCTGCCGGAGACACGCACTCGATGTTGCCAACGACCGCCGAGATTGAAGATGAATGGGAAGCAGCCCTCGACTGGGATGAACGCTATGCGTTTCTGATCGACCTGGGCCGCAGTCTGGCGCCGATGGACGCTGCTCTGAAAACCGAGGCGACGCGGGTGCGCGGCTGCTCCGCCAATGTGTGGGTGTATCCGCTGGTGGAAGAGGATGTATTGCACTTTCAGGCGGATAGCGACGCCGCCATCACCAAGGGAATTGTGGCGCTGGTAGTGGCGATGGCTGACGGCAAATCTCCGGCGGAGGTGCTGGCGACAGATTTTGAGGGCGTCATCGACCGTCTCGGCCTGCGCCAGCATCTGTCTTCCAACCGCACACAGGGGCTACCCAATATGATCGCGCGGGTGCGGGAAGCGGCGGAACGGCTCAGCGTTTGAGCGCTTTTGCCCCATCCGCGACGGAATCGCTGAAAAAGCCGTCGATTCCTGTTTTCAGATAGGCGCGGATTTCTCCGATCGCATCGCCGCGATTCTGCGGTTCCGTGCCTTTGCGATAATCCGCCGGGAGAAAGGCGTTTTCCGGGCGAAATGTCCAGACATGCACCAGTAATCCGGCCCGGTGTGCATCGGCCACAATTTGCGTGGGTGCGCCGAGCCTGTCCTGATCGTTACGGGGGATCACCATCAGCCGTTCGACCCCGATGCCATCGGCATAGGTCGCGATCTGCGCCAGGCCGGCCGGTGTCGCCATTTCGGCATAATTCAGTTCAGGATTATCGGGCGGGCCACCGCGAGAGGCCATCAACTGGACAAGTCGCAACTGCGTGTGTGTCCGCAAATATTGCAGATTGCCGACCTCGAAACTTTGAATAAATACCGGGTCATCGGCTGATGCATAACCATGATCTGCCAGCGTCTCCAGCAACCGTTCCTCTAGCGGCAGACCGATTTCCCGGAAATAAGAGGGATGTTTGGTTTCGGGATAAATGCCAATCCGCCGCCCTGAGTGCTGTTCTTCTGCTGCGACCAGTTCCAGTATTTCTTCGAGGGTCGGGATGGTCTCCTGACCATCCGACACAGCATTTCCTGGCCGCAAATCAGGTAAACGCTCCCGCGCACGCAGCGTTTTCAGCTCCGCCAGCGTAAAATCCTCGGTAAACCACCCCGCGATATCCTGCCCATCAATCCGCTTTACCGTCCGCCTGTTGGCAAACTCCGGTCGCGCGGAAACATCGGTGGTGCCGCCAATCTCATTTTCGTGCCGGGCGACCAGAAAGCCGTCCTTTGTCGCGACCAGGTCCGGCTCGATATAATCCGCACCTTCCGCAATCGCGCGGACGTAGGCAGCGAGCGTGTGTTCCGGCAAGTCCGCAGATGCGCCGCGATGCGCAATCAGGATGGGTTCAGCCATCACGGGCAGAGCCAATGCCAGACATATGCTGGCAAAAAATACCCGGAACATATTGCAGGTGCCTCACTTTATCCATGTGGATGGAAATGTGCATAGAGCGCTTCGGCCGTCGCTCGGCTGATGCCAGGCGCTTTTTGCAAATCCTCAACCGTTGCGTCCTTCACCGCACGTGTCGTGCCAAAGTGCGTCAGCAGCGCTTTTTTCCGCGCCGGCCCGATGCCCGGCACTTCGTCCAGCGTTGACACCGTCATTGCTTTGGATCGCTTTTGCCGGTGCGCGCCGATGGCGAAGCGGTGAGCCTCGTCGCGCAGGCGCTGAAGGAAATAGAGCAGGGGATCGTTCGGCGGCAGCGCCAGTTCACGGCCATCGGGCAGGTGAAAAATCTCCCGGCCCGCGTTCCGATCTGGGCCCTTGGCGATGCCGACGACGGCGACGTCTTCCACCCCCAGATCGTCCAGTGCCGCCACTGCCGCCGTCACCTGACCCTTGCCGCCGTCGATCAGCAACAGGTCTGGCCAGTCCGCCGTCTGCCGTTCGGGGTCTTCACGCTCCAGCCGGGCAAACCGACGGAAAAGCATCGCCCGCATCATGCCGAAATCATCGCCGGGGGTAATGTCGCCCGCCTTCATATTGAATTTACGGTAAGCGGATTTACGGAAACCTTCCGGCCCGGCTACCACCATCGCGCCCAGCGCATGACTGCCCTGAACATGGCTGTTATCATATATTTCAATACGTTGTGGCGGTTCATTCAGATTGAACAGCGCCGCTACAGCTTCCAGATTGCGTAGCTGCGTCGTCGCTTCCGCCAGCCGTCTTTCCACCGCCTCGCGGGCGTTGCGCATCGCCTGTTCCACCAGGCGCCGGCGATGCCCCCGTTGCGGCGTGGACAGCGTAACCCGATATCCGGCGCGTTCCGATAAGGCGTCCGCCACAACCGTCGCTTCCGGCAGCGCCCGATCCAGAAAAATCTGTCGCGCTGGAACCAGATCAGCGTAAAATTGCCCGAGAAACGCGGTCAAGATTTCGTCTTCGGAAACACCCGCCACATGCGAAGGGAAAACAGCACGATGCCCCCAATTCTGGCCACCGCGTATGAAGAATATTTGTACGCAAGCCGTGCCTCCTTGCTGGGCCATCGCAATCACATCCGCGTCCAGCGTCTGGCTTTCGGCATTGATGGCCTGGGTGCCCTGTATGGCAGTCAACGCCTGTAGCCGATCCCGGAACACCGCTGCCTGTTCATAATCCTGCACGGCGGCGGCGGCATTCATCCGATCCGCCAGCTTCCGCTGCACATCCTGACTGCGCCCGGACAAGAAGGCCCGCGCATCCTCCACCAGTTCGGCATAGCCCGCTTCGTCAATCCGGCCTACGCATGGCGCGGAACAGCGGCGGATCTGATAGAGCAGACATGGCCGGCTGCGGTTGGCCATGAAGCTGTCGGTGCAGGATCGCAG
Source organism: Sphingomonadaceae bacterium (assembly GCA_041675905.1). GTDB lineage: Bacteria > Pseudomonadota > Alphaproteobacteria > Sphingomonadales > Sphingomonadaceae > Sandaracinobacteroides. The sequence goes on from JBAYSX010000012.1 coordinate 43,148, forward strand.
TAAAAACAGTTTTTGCAAGGCATTGAGCGTGGTGTTTACAGCGCCGCCACTGGCGAATGGGCCATAATAGATATGGTTGACGTCGCGTGCGCCGCGATGCTTGGACAGGCGCGGAAAGCGATGGCGTCCACCCAGTGCAATAAACGGAAAACTTTTATCATCGCGTAGAAGTACATTGTAGGGCGGTCGAAACCGCTTGATCAGTTGCGCCTCCAGTAACAATGCTTCCGCTTCACTGTTGGTCGTTACCACGGTCATGCCACGTGTTTGCGCTACCATGCGCAGAATACGCCGCGACAGGCCCTGAATTTGGGTATAATTGGCAACACGATTGCGTAACGCCCGCGCCTTGCCAACATAGAGTATTTGCTCTTCGGCATCGTACATGCGGTACACGCCCGGTTTCGCCGGTAATGTTTGCAACGTATTACGGATGGCCGCCAGGCCAGCCTCCAGATCCGGCAAGCTGGCGCGCATGGTGCGGGTGGCCTGGGCTTCAGAAAAACGATCTTCGGAACCGGGAAGGCGGATAGTCATGACGCCCCTGCATATGGGGGCGGACTCAGTCCTGCAACAGGGTGATGCTCATGCGCCGATTACGCGGGTCGAAGGGATCGGTGGCGATATAAGGGTCGGTGTGGGCAACGCCCTCCAGGCGGGCAAAGCGACCTTCCGGGATGCCCGCCCGCGCCAGGCGTTGGCGCGTCGCTTCGGCGCGGATGGCGGACAGCACCCAGTTGTTGGCGGCCCGGTCCGCTCCGGTGCGCGCGAAAGGCACGGCATCCGTATGGCCGCGAATGGCGATTTTGTTGGGAACGGTGGCAATCGCTTCGGCCACGGTTTGCAATAGCGCGATGGCGCGCGGGTCCATCGCCGCCGTACCGTTCACAAACATGGAATAATCCGCTGCATCAATCAGTTCGATACGCAGCCCTTCCAGCGTATCCGTGAAGCGCACCTTGTCTTCCAAACCCTGTAATGCCGGATTCTTCTTCAATAATTCGCGCACGTTTTTCTCGATATCTTCGAGTTTGGCTTTTTGCTGGGACGGAACATGTGCACCGTTACCGACGGGATTTCCGGTTTGTAGTTGTATTACACTACGTTGGGCGTGCGATGCCGCGCCATCTTCCTGCTGCAACGATCGCCCGCCCAACACGCCATTACTTCCGCCCGAACTTTGCGTCCGTAACAAATTGGGCGGCGCAAAATAATCAGCGATGCCGCGCCTTTCCTTTTCACTTGTGGAGCCAAGCAGCCACAACAGCAGAAAAAACGCCATCATCGCCGTTACGAAATCGGCATAGGCAACTTTCCACGCGCCGCCGGAATGGCCGCCGCCATGCGCCTTAACCTTGACCTTGCGGATGAGAACTTCGGGTTCGGGGAGCGGGCCTGACATTTACCGGCCCCGCATGCCTTCGAATACTTCGGAAAAGGCGGGCTGATTGGCGGGGCTGATCGCCGTGCGCGCCTGCTCCAGTACAATCGGCTGCGGCTGATTGCGGATGGAGGCGAGGATCACGCGGCGCACCACATGATAGATTTCCGCATCTGCCTCGATAATATGCTTCAGCCGTGCCGCCGCAGGCCCAACGAGACCATAGGCGAGCAAGACACCCAGAAATGTTCCGACCAGGGCGGAGCCGATCATTGCTCCCAGGACCGCCGGGGGCTGGTCGATAGAGCCCATCGTCTTCACGACGCCCAGCACGGCGGCGACGATGCCCAACGCCGGCAGCGCATCCGCCAGCACATGCATTTTCTCGCACGGTTCCATCGCATGCTGATGTTGGGTAGCGATTGCGCTATCCAACACGTCTTCGATAGCCACGGAACTCACCGTCCCGGTAGATACCACCAGCAAACGCAATGTATCGCATACCAGGCTGACAAAGAATGGGTCCGCCAGCAACTGCGGATATTCGGACCAGATGTTGGAGGATTGCGGGCTTTCCACATGCGCCTCTACCGCAACCGCGCCTTCGACTTTCAACAGCCGCACCAGTTTTACGGTCAGAAATATCGCGGCCAGATAGTCGGCCTTGCGAAAGCGCGGCCCCTTGAAAATCCGCATCGTGCCAGCGCCCAGCTCTTTCAGGCTTTTGACATTATTGGAAATGATCAGGGCGCCAATAGCAGCACCGCCGATAATCAGCATTTCATGGGGCAGGGCATGTAATATCGGGCCAAGATTTCCACCCGTAAGCGCAAATCCGCCAAACACCATAACCAGCAGCACGAGGACTCCGATCAATGCCATCATCCGTGCGCGCTCCTTTACTGCCTGGACGGGTAGGATAACGGACGGGCGGTGGCGGAGTTTAGGCGGGTATCTGTGGCAGCTAGCCCAGCCGGTCGAACAGAGTCCCATCAAAAAGCCGGGAAAAGCTGAGTTGGGATGCGTTTAATGTCATTTGCAGAGACTGCATCTCAACGAATGCTGCCGTCAGATCGACGCCGCGCACATCCGCAATGCCGCGGGCGACATCCAGCTTCGCGCTGGCGATGCGGTTTGATTCCACCTGCAACCGCGCGCCGCCTGCACCGATCAGGGCCTGACCGAGGATCAACCGGTCATTCGCATGATCCAGACCTTCGATTGCGCTGGCGAGCGCCAGATTGCGTGCTTCGTTTTCCGGTTCCATCAGTGCTGCCGTCAGCTGATCGAGCAGCGCGAATGCGCCAGTGGCTTCGTCACCGAACAATTGCGGCCCACCCGGTGGGGCGGCGGTGACGACGCCAGCGGCTTCCGCGCCGGCTGTGCCGCCAAATCCTTGCCAGCGTACCACCCCCCCATCCGGGTCGGCGGCATAGGGTGGCTGAGCATTGTCCGCACCGCCAAACAGAAACCGCCCGCTATCGTCGCGGCTGTTGGCCGCGTCGATCAGTTGCGATTTCAATATGGCGATTTCATGCGCAATGATCTGGCGGGATTCTGCGTCCATCGAACCGTTGGCTGCAGACAAGGCGAGGTCGCGGGCGCGAAGCAGCGCTTCAGATGCGCTTTCGATGCCCGTTTCGGCTAATGCCAGACGGCTGGAAGCGCGGTCGATCACGCGCTGCTCGGCATCGAGCCGCCCCGTCATGCGCACCAGCGCCGCCGCGCGGTTCGCGCCGGCAGGGTCTTGCGCAGGTTCAGTGAATTTCTCGCCAGTGGATATTTGCTTGTCGAGTTGAGCGATACGATCCTCGATCCGGGCCATGCGGTCGGCCTGCACGGGAATGGGGGAACGGCTGTTGACGAGCACGGGAGTTGCCATCGAAAAATCTCCTTATCGACCGGCGGCGAGGATTGCGTCGAATGTTTCGCGCGCAGTCTGGATGATGCGGGCATTGGCCTGATACGCCTGTTGCAGTCGCAACATTTCCGCCGCTTCCCTATTGAGATCGACGCCAGAGGCGGCATTAAGCGCTTCGGCGGCGGTATCGCGCGCGGCGACGGCCACATCGTGGCGGGCGCGCGTTTCCGCCAGCGGCACGGATACCTGCGTCAGCATGTTATCCTGCATATCGGCCCAGGTGCCGGCAGCTCCGCCACCATCGCGCAGTGCCAGCAAGGCCAGCGCGTTATCGTTCGCCGAACTGTTTGCGCCGGTCGCGCGGATGGTGAAACTGTCGCCCGCTTGCGCCGTGCCGGTCATGCGCACCGCGAAACCATCGCCCGCCAGCCAGTCGCTGGGGGCACCAGTTGCCAGCAAAAGCCCGGTTGAATCATGAAGTTCAAACAGTCCGCTTCCATCACTTGTGATCTGGAATGGTCCGGTAGCGGGCGGAACCAGCCCCGGAGCTGACGCAAGGGACACGCGCGCGTCGCCCGTATTCGCCCCGGATGCCTCGGCCAGAAAAGCCGGGGCGACGGCAACTTCCGCTGCCGACACATCGCGAACGCCGATACCGACTGCGCCACTCCGGATACGGATGTGAAAAACATCGCCGTTGCGGGCCACGCCCGGCCCATCAACCGTTACGCCATCCAGTATCAACGGCAGGCCACCCGAAACTGTGGCGCTGCCATCGGTGCGGGATAGCGTCCAGCCGGTGCCGTTGAAATGCAAGATCTGCTCGCCGGCAATCACGCCGTCGGCGAGTACGGCGCTAATCCGCGCATTGCCGCCATTGGCCGCGGCCGCCTGCGGCTCGGCGATATGGGTGCGAAACAGCGGCTGGCCTGAATTGCCGTTGCGGTCCACGCCAGCCATGTGGGCGACGTTGAACTCGCTGGCGACCCGATCGGCGAGTGCGTCATGATGGGTCCGTGTTTGGTCCAGCTTGCGGGCAGCAATCGACATCCCGGCAAGCGAACCGCTGATCAGGGGCGCGCTTTCGTCTGAATGGGGCGGGCCAATACGCAACTCGAAACCGCCGCCAGCAGCCGGCTCCACGCGCGCCCCGGAAGCCTTGTCACCCTGCACCAGCAACGGACCGCCGGCATCAGGAACGCGCACAGTCGCCTGCCCGCGCGCATCGAATTGCACGTCGAAACTGGCGATGGTAGCGATTTTTGCCAGCAAGATATCGCGCTGGTCGGCAAGGGCCGCGGCGGATGCGGTACCCTGCTGGGCGCGTCGCAAGCGGTTGTTTACCTCCGCCAGCCCTTGCGTAAAGCTGTTGAGCGTATCGACCTCGGTTCTTGCCTCCGCGAGAATGCTCGTGCCGATAGCGTCGAGTTCCGCCGCGCCCTGGTTGAAACGATCGGCAACGGTGCGGGCATTTTCGAGAAAGGCGGCGCGTACCGCCAGATTGGCCGGGTCAGCGGCGAGGTCCGACACGGCGCCGAAAAATTCGGTTACGGGATCGTCGAGCGCGGATGCGCCGGTCAGGCTGTTCTGGATGGCGGTGATCCAGCGGTCGGCGGAATCCAGTGCGGCCACATCGCCCTCGCTCCGGCGCAAACTGTCGGCGCGCAGCAGATCGATGGCGCGGTTGATGCCTGTCAGCAGCACGCCATTGCCGCCAGCGCGGTCGATTTCCGTGGGTGCAGCGCCGCCCGGTTCCAGCGCCATGAAAGTGGCGGTGCGGCGGACATGGCCAGGGGTCGACGCATTGGCGACATTATCCCCCACGACTTCCAGCGCCTTGGAATAGGCTTTGACGCCACTTAGAGCAATCGCGAGCAAGTTACTCATTTAACAGCCTTCTCCAACAAATGCGCCAGACCCATCGGGCTGCTGCGACTGATCTCGGCGGCAACCTGACGGTCCGCCAGTGACCGCCACTCTCCCTCCGCGCCAGAAACGGCAGGACGCGCGCTTTTCATTAATTTTTCCAGCACCAGCGCTTCAAACGCCTGTCCCGCCTGGCGCAGCGCCAGCGTTTCAGCGGATGGGGCAGCGGCAACGGTTGAAATCTTGTCCATCAGATCACCACCAGTTCGGCGCGCAACGCGCCAGCTTCCTTCAGGGCTTCCAGTATCGCAACGAGGTCGCCAGGGGCCGCGCCCAACGCGTTGACGGAACTGACGATATCCGACAGCCGCACACCCGGCGCGAACAACGCCATGCGCGCCTTGTCCTCCACCGCCGACACCTGGGAGCGTGGCGTCACCACCGTGTCGCCCCGGCGCGAAAAGGGTGCGGGTTGCGATGCGTACCAGTCTTCGGTGATCGTCACGGTCAGATTGCCGTGCGCGACGGCTGCCGGAAGAATTCGCACATCGCCGCCGATCACCACCGTGCCGGTGCGCGCATTAACGACGACCCGCGCGGCGGGTCGGGGTATGTCGACATCGAGATTCTCGATCCGCGCCGCCAGCGCCACCTGCTGCGCCGCACCGCCATCCGCGGTTACACGGACACTGACGGAATCCACAGCCTGGGCCACCATCCGGCCTTCATGTGCATTGATAGCATCCGCCACGGCCTGGGCGGTGGTAAAGCCGGGGGTCATCAGGTCGAGCGTCAGGTGGTCATAGTTGCCAAAAGGCGATGGCACCGTGCGTTCGACCAGCGCGCCGCCCGGAATACGGCCAGACGTGGGCGTATTGACGACGATGCGCGAGCCGTCCGCACCTTCCGCGCCGAAACCACCCACCGTCAGCGATCCTTGCGCCAGCGCATAGGTTTCGCCGTCCGCGCCCTTCAGTGGCGCAAGCATAAGCGTGCCGCCACGCAGGGATTTCGCCTTGCCCAGCGCCGAAATCGTCACATCGACACGCTGACCCTGTTTGGCAAAGGGCGGCAGTTCAGCGGTAATCATCACGGCGGCCGCATTTTTCAGCGACGCATTCGCACGATCCGGTATCTGCACCCCCAGGGCCGACGCCGCCGAGCGCATGGATTGCAGCGTGAAGACCAGATTATCGTCGCCCGTACCCGGCAGACCCACCACCAGACCATAACCGACGAGATGATTGGAGCGGATGCCCTGAAACCGCGCGAGATCCTTCACGCGTTCTGCGGAGGCCGGGGCTGCTGCCAGCATTAGCAGGGAGAGGAAAACCGCGCGCATCAGAAAGGAGTCACCAGATCGAAGAAGCGGCTCAACCACCCCTGACGGGACTGCCGCGCCACCTCGCCCGTGCCGGAATAGCGTAACTGCGCGTCTGCAATGCGGGTTGACAGCACGCGGTTATCCGGGCCGATGTCTTGCGGGCGGACAATGCCGGTCAGTTGCACCTGCTCCTCGCCCCGATTGAGCGTCAGGCGACGGTCGCCAGCCACCATCAGCGCACCATTCGGCAACACGCGGGTGACGGTGACAGTAATTTCTCCGCTCAGCCGATTGGCCTGGCGCGCGGAACCTTCGCCGGCAAAGTCCGATTGCGAACTGCCACCGAATAGCTCGTTGGGAACCCAACTGAAGGGCCGCTCATCGGGCAAGGTCAGTGAACGGCTGGAACTGCGGCTGGATTCCTGGGCAGTCGATTTCTCCGCCTGCATCCGTTCCACCAGCAGCACTGTCAGCGTATCGCCAACATTGCGGGCTTTTCGGTCTTCGGCCAGCATCATATGGCTGGCGTAGCTGGCCTGATAGATGGAGCCATTGGCCAGCACGGGCGGCGGCGGTTCGGCCAGCGTAGGCGGGATAGCGGCGACCCTGTCCTTAAGCGGATTACCCAGACATCCAGAAAGAGACATCAAGATCAATAGGCTATATGTTCTGGTTGACATAGCGCATCATCTCGTCGGCGGCATTGATGACCTTCGAGTTGATCTCATAGGCCCGCTGCGTTTCGATCATGTCCACCAGTTCCTGGACGGCGGAGACGTTCGACGCCTCCAGCGCGCCCTGGCGAATACGGCCCAGACCATTTTCGCCCGCCGTCCCCTGCTGCGGCGCACCCGATGCGGCACTTTCAAGATAAAGATTTTCTCCCACAGGCTCCAGGCCCGCAGGATTAATGAAGGCCGCAAGACCCAGGCGACCAATTTCTGTCGGCACGTTGTCACCCGTCAGGATGGCGGAAACGGTGCCATCGCCGCCGATCGTGATTTCCGTGGCATTTTCCGGAATTTGCAGGCCGGGGATCAGACGATAGCCCTGCGGGGTCACCAACTGGCCTTCGGAATCGCGCGTCAATGCGCCGGCGCGCGTGTAGGCCGAGCGGCCATCGGGCAGTTCCACTTCGAAAAATCCCTCGCCCTCAATGGCGAGATCCAGTGCGTTGGATGTGACAGTCAGCCCTCCCTGGGCTTGCACCCGCTCCGTTCCTGCCACCCGAACACCCGCACCGGTGGAAAGGCCCATGCCGAAGCGATTGTCCGCACCCGCCGGTGCGCCGCCTGGTCGCGTTGTCGCATACATCAGCGTTTCAAAGGCGGCGCGGTCCCGCTTGAACCCGACGGTTTGCGAGTTGGCGAGGTTGTTGGAAATCGTCCGCAACCGCGCATCCAGCGCTTCCAGCCCCGATCGGGCAATGTGCATCGCGTTCGGCATAAATCTACTCCACCCGCATCAGCGCCGCCGTGCCCTCGTCCATTTCGCGGGCGGCGGACAGCAATTTCGTTTGCACCTCAAAGGCGCGCGATTGTTCGATCAATTCGATAAGCGAGGTTGTTGGCTGCACGTTGGAACGTTCGAGTGCGCCGGTCGTCACCGTTGCCAGCGGATCGGCGTCCATGTCCGGGGATCGGAAAAGCCCATCCGCGCCACGGTTCAGCGTTGCCGGGTCAGGGGACACAAGGCGCAACCGTGCTACCGGAACCCAGGCGCCATCGATGGTCGGCTTCGTCTGCACCTCACCGGTTCGGTCGATCCGCACCGCTGCATTGCCGATGGCGATGCGTATTGGCCCATCTTCGCCAAGCACCGGGCGACCGTCGCCGGTCAGCAGTTGCCCCTGGGCATCCAGCCGCAAATCACCGCGCCGGGTCAGGGCCGGTTCGCCGGCCTGATCGCCGACCGCCAGCCACGCGCCGCCATCCAGGGCGATATCCAGCGTGTTGCCGGTCGTTTCAACGCGCCCGGTTTCCAGCAAATCATGCGGAGCCTCGCCGCCCGATTGCACCCGCGAACTGAGCGCCGCGCCACCGGGTTGCAGCCAGCCCGTAGCCAGCGCCGCCATTTCCCGGCGGAAACCCGGCGTCTGGGCGTTGGCGAGGTTATTTGCGGTTACCTGCTGCCGCTCTTCTGCCCGCTGCATGCCGGTTAGCGCAGTATAAATAAGCCGATCCATATATTTACGACCGGAGTTGGATAATAGTTTGCAACAGGGATGATGCTGTATCGATGGCCCGCGCATTGGCCTGGAAATTGCGCTGCGCGGAAATCAGGCCAACCAGTTCCTCGGTGAGGTCAACATTGGACCGTTCGAGCGATCCGGCCATAATGCCGCCATAGCCATCGCGCCCCGCTTCGCCGATCATCAGATCGCCGGACGACGCCCCCAGCTTCCAGCTGGCGTTACCATCTTCTTTCAAGCCATTGGGATTAGCGACATTTGCCAAACCGACTTTTCCAATGGCGATGGTTTCTCCGTTGGAAAAGCTGACGCGAACAATGCCTTCCTGATCAACGCCGACGCTTTCCAGACGGCCGGGGGCATAACCATCCTGCTCTGTGAGCGACACATCAAACGGCATGCCAAGGGTTGTGGAACCGGAATGATCCAGCGTGAATCCGCCGCTGAAGGCGACGGGGGCCGCCGGGGCAGTCAACACACCGGCGGAATCGAACGTCAGTTCCAACGGTGCGGGGCCAGCAGTCGGGAATATTTCCGCGTCGCCAACAAAGGCATGGGCTTGCCAATATTTGCTGGTGTCGCCCAGCGGGCTGTCGACGCGGCGATAATAGACGGTGGCGTTGCTCGCATTGCCCGCCGCATCATAAACCGTGGTGGAGGTGGCGTGGTTGAAGCTGTTTGAATCGTTCGGATCGAAGGCCGCAACGGGAGAGGTGGCCGTCGCCGGCAAATTGGCGACAAAACGCACCGCCGTGGTAGCTTCGGGCGTGCCGGACGTGGTCGGCAGCCGCAGACCCGTCAGGCCGCTGACGCCGACTGCCGTGACGGCACCATCGGCGGTAGTCGGCAAGACCTGCAGGCGGCGACCCTGGTTGTCGATGACCCAGCCATTTTCATCGGGCGTGAACGCGCCATTGCGAGTGAGTGTGATGGAATCAGCGGCATCACCACCCCCCTTCACGACGAAAAACCCCTGGCCAGTAATGGACATATCCAGCGCGTTGGTGCTGGACGCATAGCCACCTTGCCCGAATTGCTGTTTCACGGCGACGACGGCCACGCCAACGCCATTTACGCGGTTGGAGGCTTGTGACGCCGACCGCGCGACAATATCGCCAAACTCCACCCGGCCTTTTTTAAACCCGGTAGTAGCAACGTTGGATATGTTATGCGAAAGTGAGGATAATTCCGTTTGCGCGGCATTAAGGCCAGTCAGAGATGTGTAAAAGGTCATGACGGTAACGCTCCTGTCAGGCGACGGTGACGATCTGCGCGACGCCAACACTGGCTCCGCTATCGAGATTGAGGATCAGGCCGCCATCCGGCGCGAAACTGACGGCGGCGACTTTGGCGGCCTGACCCTCGCTATCGGTGATCGTGCGCCCCACCCATTGCGGAGCAGTGGCGCGCGCATCGCCTTGCGCCAGCGCCGAAAGCGCCGACAGGCTCTGGTTCATTTCGGCGATGCCGGAGACCGTGGAGAATTGCGCCAGTTGCGCGACGAACGCGGCATTATCCAGCGGCGAGGTCGGGTCCTGATTTTTGAGTTGCGCTGTCAGAAGCGTCAGAAAATCCTTTTGCCCCAGATTGCTGTTGCCCGTGGTTATCGTGGCGTTGCGGTCCGGCGTCGTGACACCGCCGACGTTGCTCCAGTCAAAACTCATCGTCCGAGCCTCAAGGTTTCAAGGGTGAGGGATTTGGCTGTTTCCAGCACTTCGATGTTGTTGCGATACTGGCGCGACGTTTCGACGAGTTCGACCAGTTCCGCGTTCGGATCGACCGCCGCCACATGCACATAGCCTTGCGCGTCGGCCAGAGGGTGTCCCGGCTCGTGCCGCCGTTGCGGGGTTGCCCGCGTTTGCACGACGCCGGCTATGCCGACCGTCGCCTTGCCGGTACGACCTTCATATAGAGTCTGAAATACCGGCTTTAATGGCTTGAAGGCAGCTTCTTCGGTGCCTGTCACCGCACCGGCGTTGGCCAGGTTGGAGGCGGAGGTGTTCAACCGCACCAGTTGAGCGCTCATGGCGCGACCGGCGATATCAAACAGGCTCATGCTCATCGCTATTCGCCTTTCATCGCGGAAGTGAGGGTCTGGATACGACCGTTCAGGATCGACAGGGTGGAACGGTAGCGCAGGGCGTTCTCGGTGAACTGCAGTTGCTCGGTTGCCAGTTCGACCGTGTTACCATCGAGCGAGGGTTGCACCGGCTGGCGATAAAGCAGTTCCTTGCCGCGTGGCGCGCCACCCGCAGCAGGATAATGGCGAGCGTGGGTGGCCGTCATCGTCGGACCACCTGCCGGTTTCAGCACCGCGGCGAAGTCGAGATCGCGCGCCTTGAATCCGGGCGTGGCGGCATTGGCGATATTGGACGCCAGCACGCCCATGCGCTCGGAACGCAGCGCCAGCGCCTGTCCATGCACACCAAAATAGCGATCGAGCCGGTCCATCCGTACATCTCCTCCCGGGTTACACAAGAGAGAGGAGCAAATGCCGTGCCAATCGAGTGAACATCGAGAAGAACGGACAAACAGGCACATTTGTGCCGCTAATGTGCCGGGCGCTGGCACATTCGGACCAGTTTCGACGATGTGCGCGGCTTTTGCGGCGCTGGCACCGAAATTGCAGGGCGTTCGGCATGTAAACGGCCGCAATCCGGCGGAATGAAGGGCAAGATGAATGTACAGTCCAGGTATGGCAGTTATTGCGAGCCTCATATTGTTCGGCTCTCCGGCGCTGGCGGGCGCCACGGGTCTGCGCGCCCACGCCGAAGCCTTTGCCGGCGCGCCGGTGCGCGTCGATCCGCGCCTGGACATACCTGCGTGCCCAAACCCCATCCATATCGACTGGCGCGGCGAGGATCGGCGCGCCTTGCTGGCGACCTGCCCGGCAACTTCCTGGCGGCTGGTTTTGCCGGTAAGCGGCGGCCCAAGCGTGGTGGGCCGATCAGCCCCGCTTATCCGGCGCGGTGAACCGGTGACGGTGGAAGCCGCAGGGCCGGGCTACGCCATCCGCATTGACGCGGTAGCGCAGGGCGATGGCTGGCCGGGGGAGCGGTTGATGGTGAAAAATCTGCGTTCCGGGGCGCTGGTACCGGTGGATGTGGAGGAAGGCGGCGCATTATTGCTTTCAGGTTCGCGCTAAAATCCATGGGGTAACCGCCGTTATCCGGGGCAGAGCATCCATTCCCTGAAGGACCGCACGAGGCATGATTGACCGGATCGACAACGCAAGCCGCAGCCTGCACACCAGTGGGCCCGCGCCACGTGCGGACCCAGTTGTGTGTGTTTCCGGAAAGCACGAAATGACGGCCCGCAATGAAATCAACAGTGTGGCGGCGGATCTTTCCTCTAAACCTCCGGTGGATAGCGACAAGGTGGAGCGACTGCGCGCCTCCATTGGCGCTGGTCATTATCCACTGGACCCGGCGCGCATTGCGGATGCAATGATCGGCCAGGAATTAACCTTCCGCTAATCCATCGGCTGAAAATCCGGCGATTGCGAAACGGTCGGGGCAGGGGGCCTCGACCGTTTTTTCTGTTTCCTCCCACGGATCGGTAAAGGTGAGACTCCGCGCATGCAGCAACATCCCGGCGGGGTGGGGTTTGCCGTAAACCGGGTCGCCGAAGATCGCCGTGCCGGGGCCGATCAGATTTGCATGGACGCGCAACTGGTGGGTGCGCCCCGTTTCCGGCCGGAATTCCACCAGCGCATATGCGCCTTGCCGTGCGAGTAATTTCCAGGCAGTGCGCGCCGGTTTTCCATCCGGCGACACGATCATGCGCCAGCCGCGCTCCCGGCTGCTGATCTTGGCGAGCGGCGCATCGATAAACCCCTGCCCCTGGTCGTCCGGCAAATTCTCCAGCACCGCCCAATAGGTTTTGCGCACGCCGCCCGCTGCGAACAGCGCCATCAGCCCTTTTGTGCTCGAAGGTCTGCGCCCCACCATCAGACACCCGCTGGTGTCTCGATCCAGCCGGTGCACCGGCGCGTGACCGGCGGGCAGCAATTGTTCGAGGCTGTGCGGCGTTTTCGGACCGGGGTGTACGGCCAGGCCCGCAGGCTTGTCGAGCACCCAAAAACGCGGCGTTTCAAGAAGAATGGGGGGCAACATAAATCACCATGCGCACAACACTTAAACCGCCGCAAGTCGTGCCGTGAAAGCAGCCGAGGCATCGACAGACGCATGCCCGATTTGAGAGGAAACAGGACAAGATGACCATCATCAATACCAATCTTGCGGCGCTCACGGCCCAGAATGGCAGCCGTACAGCCCAGGCTGGTCTTAATACCGCGATGGAACGGCTCTCGACGGGCCTTCGCATCAACAGCGCCAAAGATGACGCCGCCGGCCTTGCGATCACGCAACGGATGACTGCGGATGTGCGCGGTCTGACGGTTGCCATCCGCAACGCGAACGACGGTATTTCGCTGGCGCAAACGGCGGAATCCGCACTGGGTGAAATCACCAACCAGTTGCAGCGTATCCGCGAACTGGCAGTTCAGGCCGCGACGGGCTCGATGGACAATGACGCGCGCAGCCTGCTGCAAGCGGAAGTTTCACAACTGATCAGCGAAATCGACAATACAGCGAGCCGCACCAATCTGAACGGCATCAAGCTGCTGGACGGCTCTTCCGTAAATCTGAAGCTGCAAACCGGCGCGCGCGCTGGCGAAACCGTCGACGTATCGATCAAATCGGCCCGCGTTGGCGACCTCGGCACCGGTTCGGCCCCCGGCCTGACCGCCACGGGCGCGGTGGAAGCGTGGAATACCGACCTCGCCACCACCGTTGGCGCACTGGTGACGGCGCAAGCGCTGCAAGCCAATGACGTCAGCATCAATGGCGTCGCCATCGGCAGTTCCCGCGCGGCGGACGATTCGCTGTCCAGCGCCGCCAAGGAAGCCAGCGCCATCGCCAAGGCGGCGGCGATCAACGCCAAGACCGCCGAAACCGGCGTACGCGCCGTTGTCGGCACGACGGTGATGACGGGCACCACGCAAACCGCCGCCGCGTCGGTGACCGGTACGATCACGATCAATGGCGTCACCACCGGCTCCATCACGTCTTCGGCTACCGACAATGCTGCGACGCGCACCTCCGTAGTCGATGCAATCAACCTGATCTCCGCGCAGACCGGTGTGGTCGCGATCGATACCGGCGACGCCAAGCAGGGCATCCGGCTGGAAGCCGCCGATGGCCGCAACATCGCTGTTAACCTGACCACCCTGACAGAGGCCGCCACCGGCATCAAGGCAGGCATCCAGACCGGCACCTACTCGCTGGTGTCCGACCATGGCGGCGCGATTGAAGTCAATACGGTTGGCGACGGTGTCATCGCCCGTTCCGGCCTGGCCGCCGGATCGTATGATCGTGGTGTTTCCACCTTCACGACCGATGCACGCGACGTCGCCGTCGACGGTACCACATTCACGACGCTGAATACTGGAGATCTGGTGATCAATGGCGTGGCCATCCGCGCCGCCAGCGCCGCCGACGATACGGCTTCCGACACTACCGCCGCATCGAGCAGCAAGGCCGCCAGCGGCATCGCGCTTGCCGCCGCCATCAATGCCTCGTCGGAATTGACCGGCGTAACGGCCAAAGCCGCCGAACTGACCATCGAAGGCTCCGACACGACAATGGGCGTTGGCGCCAATGTCGTGACGATCAACGGCGTCGCCGTCACAGTCGCCGATATGGCGGCAACCGACACTGCGCAACAGCGTCGGGAAAAAGTCGTCACCGCTATCAACAACTACAGCGGTTCGACCGGCGTTGTCGCCAGCGACAACGGCAAGGGCGGCGTGTCCCTGACGGCAGCCGACGGCCGCAACGTCTCGGTCGCGGCGGCGACGGCCAGCGATTTTGGCCTGGGTACCGCAAAGGTCGCCGGCACCGCTGGCACAACCTATACGGTCGCAGCAACCGCCGCCGGAGCCGAAACCGCCTATGCCAGCGTCACGCTGCAAAGCGCGAAGGGCATCGAAGTGCGCGCCGGCAGCCAGGGCTTTGACGCAGGCGCAAGCTTCACCGACCTCGGCTTCGAAGAAAACCGCTACGGCGCCGATGTCGGCGGCCTGCGTGTGAAGGACGTCAACATCGCTACGCAGGAAGGCGCGAACGCCGCGCTTACCTCCATCGACGAGGCGCTGAACGCAGTTGCGCTCAATCGCGCCGAGCTCGGTGCGGTGCAAAACCGGCTGGAGGCCACAATCTCCAACCTGACCAGCACCAACACCAACACCATCGCTTCGCGTTCGCGCATTCAGGATGCCGATTTTGCGGCCGAGACGACCAATCTCGCTCGTGGGCAGATCCTCAGCCAGGCGGCGCAGGCGATGCTGGCCCAGGCGAACCAGAGCCAGCAAAATGTGCTGCAACTGCTGCGTTAACAGTCGCAGCATAAGGTAACAGTAGCGTTGCGTATCTGGGGGGAGGGCTTCGGGCCCTCCCCCCTTTTTATTCCGCAGAACTGAACCGCATGAGGATCAGACCCGACAGGATCAATAACGCCGCCAAAATCCGCCAGATGTTGGCGGGTTCGCCGAGTACTGCCACACCGACGACGAATGCGCCCAGTGCGCCGATCCCGGTCCAGACCATATAAGCCGTACCGAGCGGCAAGGACTTCATCGCCACCGAAAGCAACCCGAAACTGGCGAACATGAAAACAAGTGTCAGTATGGACGGCCACAGCCGCGTGAAACCCACCGACTGCTTCATATAAAAGGCCCACACAATTTCCAGCAGGCCAGCAACAGTCAAATAAATCCAGGCCACAAGGCCCTCCTTCCACTGTGAAAGCAGAGCCGGGCCGTCCCGGACATGAACCCTGAGAGGGACGAGGACGTGGCCTCGCGCCGCCGCATTTAGTGCGGCGTGCGAAAGGAGGCAAGTGCGGACGGTACGGGAGGGGTTACGCGTCTTCCACTGTCAGCATCTGGCGGACCTTATCCAGCGCGGCCTTCTTGATCTGGCAAATGCGCGCCGCGCCAACACCGAGCGTCTGGCCGATTTCTTCGAGGTTCAGTTCCTCCACGAAGTAAAGCTGCAACACCTGCGCCTCGCGCTTCGGAAGCGCTGAAATGGCCGCAATCAGACGCTGGCGTGTCTCGGCGGATTGCAGTTGCTCGAAAGCATCCGGCTCTTCGGTGGCAAACCAGATGCTATGGTCGGAATAGACTTCATCGATCGAGTCATAATGAATACCCTGAACGCTATCGAGCGCTTCATGGAGTTGGGCCACTGTTATGCTCATATGCTTCGCCAGTTCTTCAACCGTAGGCGCACGGCCAAGCGCACCGGAGACCTCGGCGCGGGCCGCGTTGATTTCCCGGCGTCTGCGGAGTGCGGCACGGCCCATCGTTGCCTGTTTGCGCAACGCGTCGATCATCGCGCCGCGTACCCGTACCGTTGCGTAGGTAGAGAAGGCCGCATGGCCACGCTCCTCGAAAGTGCGGGCGGCTTCGATCAGCGCCACCATGCCGATTTGCACCAGTTCCTCGATGTCGAGCGCGGTGGAAACGCGGGCATGGGTATGCCAGGAGATTTTTCGCACCAATGCCAGGTGGTTACGGATAAGCCGCTCCGGGTCGGTGCGGGCAAGCGCCTCCGGCGTATAGAGGCCGAGGTTCAGGCCAAGACGTGCGTCCATGCCGTTCCTTTCTTCATGATGCAGGAGGGGTTTCAGTCAGATCTTCGCCGACGACCGCGACGACATCGACGGCGCGATTGTCCGGCAATTCGGTGAAGGCGAGAACAGGAATGGCGTGGCCGCTGCTGCGCAGCAGATTCCACAGCGCCCGGCGCGGGCCAGGCTGGCTGACAAGGGCGACGGGATCGCCAGCGGCCAGCGGACCTTCGGCGGCTTGCGCGACCGCTTCGGACAGTCGGGTCGCCAGTTGCGGCTCGAACGGCCAGGCGGCGTGCGGGGCGGCGCGCTGGGCTGAAACCAATAATTGTTCGAGCGGCGGAGCCATGGCGATCAGCTTCAGCGGCGCACCCGGCGGAGCGAATCCGGCAACGATCAGCCCGCCGAGCGCCGGGCGCACCAGTTCGAGCAATTCCGCCGGTTCCTGAGTTTTTGCTGCAAACTGGCCGATAGCAGCAGCGATGCGCGGAAATTCGCGCAAGGAAACGCTTTCTTCCAATAACATGCGGCAGACAGCGGTGGTAACGGGCAGGGGCAGGGCTTTCGTGCCGATGCTCTGGGCCAGTTGCGGATGGCGCTGGCCCAGCACCTCAATCAAAGCATGCGCTTCGTCCTGGCCGAACAGATGATGGGCCTGGGCGCGCAGCAATTTGTGCAAATGGGTGCCGATTACGGTCGCGGGATCGACGACGGTATAGCCTGCGGCCAGCGCTTCCTGCTCCCGCTCCGGCTCGATCCAGCGGGCTGGCAGGCCAAAGGCCGGGTCGCGCGTTTGCCGGCCGGGGATTTCGGCGGTGACGACATCGGCCTCCAGCGCCAGCAAATCGGCAGGCCAGGCTTCACCCTCGCCAATCGTCTCGCCGACAATGGCGATGCGATAGGCGTGGGGCGGGAGGCCCAGATCGTCCCGGACGCGGACCATCGGCATCACAAAGCCGAGTTCCTTCGACAATTGCCGGCGGATGCCGGTGATCCGCGTCATCAACGGTGTACCGGCGGCGGCATCGACCAACGGGATCAGCCCATAGCCAATCTCCAGATTCACCTGCGCGTTTTCGCCGACTTCCGACCAGTCTATCGTGGGATCGTCAGCCGGTCTGGCGGGTGCGGGCGCGTCTGCGGGGACTGCGGCTTCTGCCTTGCGACCCAGCCGCCAGGCAATCGTGGCCGCAACCGCCGCCGCCGGGATCAACACGATCGAGGGCATGCCCGGCACCACACCCAGCAGCCCGAGGATCGCGGCCACCGGCCACCAGGCAGCGGGTGCGGCGAACTGGCGGAAAAGCTGGGCCGACAGATTATTTTTCTCGGTCGTGCGGGTGACCAGGATGGCGGCGGCAATCGAGAGTAACAGCGCCGGAACCTGGGCGACCAGCGCGTCTCCAACCGACAGCAACAGATAGACGTTGGCGGCTTCGGTTAAGGACAGACCATGGCTCAACGTGCCAATGGCCAGCCCACCGACGATATTGATGACGAGGATCAGGATGCCGGCGACGGCATCCCCTTTAACGAATTTGGATGCGCCATCCATCGAGCCGTAGAAATCTGCCTCGGTGGCTACCTCCTGGCGGCGCTCCCGGGCCTGCTCCGGGGTCAGCATGCCGGCGTTCAGGTCGGCGTCGATGGCCATTTGCTTGCCGGGCAGCGCGTCGAGCGTGAAACGCGCCGACACTTCGGACACGCGCCCGGCACCCTTGGCGATGACCCCCAGATTCACGATCATCAGGATCAGGAACACGATGATGCCGACGACGAAATTGCCGCCGATCATCGCCTTGCCGAACGCCTCGATCACATGGCCGGCGGCGTGGGTGCCTTCGTGGCCGGAAACCAGCACGACACGCGTGGACGCCACATTCAACGCCAGCCGGAACAGCGTTGCGAACAGCAGCACGGTGGGGAAAGACGAAATATCGAGCGGACGGGCGGCATGCAGCACCACCATCAGCATCACCAGCGACAGCAGGATATTGCCGACGAAAAACACATCGAGCAGCGCCGCCGGGATCGGCACCACCATCAGCATCACGACCAGCAGGATCGACACCGGCAACAGCGCCGCGCCGGCGAAGGCGGGCATCCGGGCGGAAAGGGCGGCGGACACGCTCAGGCCCCCAGATCAGCGATCAACAACCGCGCCGCCTGGATAGCGATGCGCGGATCGATCTCCGCCACCCGCGCTTTAACCGCTAACGGCACATCTGTGCCGGCACGATTGGCATCGGGGGGCACATCAGTGCCGGCGCCCAGTTTACGAGCGAGTAACCCATGCACATCCGCCAGGGTTCGCGCCGCAGCGCCGTCGAAGAATATCGCCTTGTTGGCGCGCGCGGCCGCCGGCAACAAATCCGCTGCCGTCATGGCCGGGTTTACGGCCATCGCCCGCAGAAACTTGAGCGCCCCGCCCGACCCGAGGAAGTGCGCCAGATACAGATCGGTGCCGCCCACGGCGCGACCGAGTCCCTTTTCCAGCGTCTGGCGGTTTTCCCCCATATGTTCTGCCGCCATCAGGCTGGCGACCCAGGGGTTACGCCGTAACGCCAGCGCATCCGCGCGATTGCCGGCCTCGATCCCATGACGTCGGCCATGCTTCGATAGCGTCGAGAGCCAGGTGGATTCGATGAACTGGAACAGTCCTGTCGCCGTAGAGGTCGGAGCTTTTGCATCGGGATTGAGGGACGATTCGACCTTCGCCGTCTGCAACAAGGCGGAGAAGTCCACGCCGGTGCGCGCGGCGGCGGCCTTCAGCGCCGGCATCACCCCTGAAACTGCATTGGGAAATTCGGTCTTCATGCCCGATTACCCAGCAACAGCCGTGCCAGGAGCAGGCTAAGCCGGCTCCATTATGGATGTTTTCCAACCTCCGCCAAAAGCGGGCGGGAAGCACCTTGACGATAAAGCCCGGAACGTCGATCTATGCGTGATATGGATCGCGATTTCTTTCTCTCCGACCCTGTCGCAGCGCTGCGCGCCGGGCTCGGCCAGCAGCCGCAAGCGGGGCTTGTTCCCATCGTTATCGAGCAGTCGTCACGCGGGGAGCGTTCGTTCGACATTTTCTCCCGGCTGCTGCGGGAGAGAATCATCTTCATCACCGGCCCGATCGAGGATCATATGTCCTCGCTGATCGTGGCGCAGTTGCTCTTTCTGGAGGCCGAAAACCCCAAGAAAGACATTTTTATGTACATCAACTCGCCTGGCGGCGTGATCACGTCCGGCATGGCGATTTATGACACGATGCAATATATCCGCCCGAAAGTCGGCACGGTTTGCGTCGGTCAGGCGGCGTCCATGGGCAGCTTCCTGCTCGCCGCCGGTGAACCCGGGATGCGAATCGCTCTCGCCAATGCGCGGATCATGGTGCACCAGCCATCGGGCGGCGCGCAGGGTCAGGCCACCGACATCGAAATTCAGGCGCGCGAGATTATCCGTATCCGCGCCCATATGAATGATCTTTACGCGAAATTTACCGGCCAGCCGCTGGTAGTGATCGAGAATGCCGTGGAGCGGGACAAGTTCATGTCGGCCGAAGAAGCCAAAGCCTTTGGTCTGGTTGATGAGGTCATGGATAAACGCCCGACTCCGGCCGAGGATGAACTGAAAGCGGCCTGATGCGAGGCTCGCGTGCGGCTCCCCGCGGATGAAATATAAGCTTCGCACTTGCGGGGAGACGCCATCGCGCTAACATAGGTTGTTCCGGTCCCCCGTTTCGGCGCCGGAGGAAGGACGAGCATGACCAAAGTCAGCAATGGCGACAGCAAGAATATCCTTTACTGCTCCTTTTGCGGCAAAAGCCAGCATGAGGTGAAGAAACTTATCGCTGGCCCAACTGTTTTCATCTGCGATGAATGTGTCGAACTGTGCAACGACATCATCCGCGAGGAATCCCGAAACACGCTGGTGAAAAGCCGCGATGGCGTGCCGACGCCGCGCGAAATCTGCAAGGTGCTGGATGACTATGTCATCGGCCAGTCGCAGGCCAAGCGTGTATTGTCTGTCGCCGTCCACAATCACTACAAGCGGCTGAGCCAGGGCGGCAAAGGCGCGGAAGTCGAACTCGCGAAGTCGAACATCCTGCTCGTCGGGCCGACCGGTTGCGGCAAGACGCTGCTGGCGCAAACGCTGGCACGTATTCTTGATGTACCTTTCACCATGGCCGACGCCACCACGCTGACGGAAGCGGGCTATGTGGGCGAGGATGTCGAGAATATCATCCTGAAGCTGCTGCAGGCCTCTGATTATAACGTCGAACGCGCGCAGCGCGGCATCGTCTATATCGACGAGATCGACAAGATCAGCCGCAAGGCCGACAACCCGTCCATCACCCGCGATGTCAGCGGAGAAGGCGTGCAACAGGCCCTGCTGAAGATCATGGAAGGGACGACCGCGAGCGTACCGCCGCAAGGCGGGCGCAAGCATCCGCAGCAAGAGTTCTTGCAGGTCGACACCACCAACATCCTGTTCATCTGTGGCGGGGCCTTTGCGGGTCTGGATCGCATCATCGCGGACCGGTTGCAGGGCAAGTCCATCGGTTTCGGCGCGCATGTTGTGGCGCCCGATGAACGTCGCACCGGTGAAGTCCTGCGTCATTGCGAACCGGAGGATTTGCTGAAGTTCGGCCTGATCCCCGAGTTCATCGGTCGTTTGCCGGTGATCGCGACACTTGAAGATCTGGATGAGGCCGCCCTGATCGAGATCCTGACCGAGCCCAAGAATGCGCTGTCGAAGCAATATGCACGGCTGTTCGAGATGGAAGGTGTAAAGCTCACCTTCACGGATGATGCACTGCGCGAAATTGCCCGGCGTGCGATCCAACGCAAGACGGGCGCACGCGGTTTGCGGTCTATCCTGGAGAATATTTTACTCGACACCATGTTCGAACTGCCGGGCATGGATACGATCGAGGAAGTGATTATCGACGGCGAAGTTGTACGCGGACTGAAACAGCCGGTGCGTTTATTGGAAGCTGACAAGGCCGCCTGACGTTCTGGCAGCCATGCCCGCGTGCACTGTTGCAGTGCAGCGGGCGCTTCCGTAAGAATTATTCCGGGCGGAGGATATTTTTCCGCCGGCCGACGCCGGGCAACGGCGCGGGTGCGGGTGCCAAAACCCTGCCAACAATGTGAAGGAAAAGACATGTCGGAAAAAGCGAAATCGGGCGACAAGAATAATTTGCAGGACATCTTCCTGAACTCCGTTCGTCGGCAAAAAATTCCTGTGACAATGTTTCTGGTGAATGGTGTCAAACTGCAGGGCGTTATTTCCTGGTTCGATAATTTTTCGATCCTGCTGCGCCGCGACGGTCATTCGCAACTTGTGTATAAACATGCCATTTCGACTGTGATGCCGGCAGCACCGGTGCAACTGTTCGATCCGGAACGTAACGAAGACGAGGAGTGATGCCGCAAATGCAGCCTGCTGCCCGGCACTTCGATGCCGAACGTGGTATGCGCTTCGGGGTACCGGCGACCGTGCTGCACCCGATTTTGCCGGGGGCGTGGGGCGACAATATCAGCCGAACGGCGGAAGCCAGGCTTGAGGAAATCGTCGGGCTTGCGGCCGCCATTCGCCTGGATGTGAGACATGCGGAAATCGTCAAGGTTCGTGGAGTGCATCCGGGCACATTGCTGGGCAAGGGTGTCCTCGAACGTCTTGCAGCTGACGTGCAGGCGCACGGCAGCGAGGTGGTGGTGATCGATGCGTCGATTACGCCGGTGCAGCAAAAGAATCTCGAAACGGCGTTGCAGGCGAAGATCATCGACCGCACCGGGCTTATCCTGGAAATTTTCGGTGAGCGCGCGGCGACGGCCGAAGGCCGGTTGCAGGTGGAGCTCGCGCATCTGGAATATCAGGCGGGCCGTCTGGTACGAAGCTGGACCCACCTGGAACGTCAGCGCGGCGGCTATGGCTTTCTCGGGGGACCGGGCGAAACCCAGATTGAGACGGACCGACGCTTGCTGCGAGACCGCATCGCCCGGTTGAAGAAAGAACTGGAAGCCGTTCGCCGTACACGCAGCCTGCATCGCGCACGGCGGCAGCGCGCACCCAATCCGGTGATTGCGCTGGTTGGCTATACCAACGCCGGAAAATCCACGTTATTCAACCGGTTGACCGGCGCTGAAGTGATGGCGAAAGATCTGCTGTTCGCGACCCTCGATCCGACAATGCGCGCCATCCATCTGCCAGGGAAGACGGGCCGCCGTGAAAAGGTGATATTGTCCGATACCGTTGGTTTCGTGTCCGATCTGCCAACCGAGCTTGTTGCGGCCTTTCGTGCGACGCTGGAAGAAGTGACCGAGGCCGATCTGATCGTGCATGTTCGCGATCTGGCCCATCCGGACAGCGACGCGCAGGAACAGGATGTGATGGCGGTGCTGGAATCGCTCGGCGTGCTGGAGGGCGAGGGCAGGGTTCCGATGCTGACCGTGCTGAACAAGGCCGATTTGCTCGATCCGGAAACCCACGATGCGGCACGGCAGCGTAGTTTACGTGAACCCGATACGGTGCTGGTATCGGCACTGACCGGTGAAGGAATCGACCGGCTGAAACAGCGGCTGGTGGAATGTCTCGCCGAGCCGACGACGGTGGAGACGTTCCGCCTGCACCCGTCAGACGGGCGGCGGATTGCGTGGCTGGCGGCCAATGGCGAGGTGATTACGCGCGCCGAGGAGGGCGGCATGATCGTGCTGACCGTGCGCCTGACAGACAAGGCGCGCAGCCAGTTCAGGGCGCTTTAGGCGCTTTCTCGTCCATCACGGGCGGGGCGTCGTCGTCATCCAGCAATATCCGCACGGACGCCCCGTCCAGATCCTCATATTGGCCGTTGCGCAAGGACCAGAGGAACGCCACGAGGCTGAGCGATCCCATCAGCAAGGCAATGGGGATGAGGATCATCAGCCCGTTCATCGCGCGGCATTCCGCAAACGCAGCGCATTGCTGACAACGATGATCGACGAGCCGGACATGGCGATGGCGGCGACGAGGGGCGTAACATAACCCAGCACGCCCAGCGGCACTGCGATGATATTATAGCCAACCGCCAACATGATATTCTGCCGGATAACCCGCATGGTGCGCCGTGCCGCCGCGACCGCAACCGGCACCGGCTCCAGCGGATCGCCAAGAAATATCAGATCGGCTGCGGCCTGCCCAACATCGCTGGCGGATGCCGGGGCCATGGAGACATGTGCCGCTTTCAGCGCCGGGCCGTCGTTCAGACCGTCGCCAACCATCAGCACCTTGTGGCCCTGCTTCTGCAGCTTTTCGATGAGCGCATATTTATCCGACGGGGACAGTTCGGCGCGGAAATCCATCGACAACCGGCCGGCAATCGCACCCGCCGCCGCCAGCCGGTCACCGGATAGCATCAAAGGCTCCAGTCCCTGCGTCTGCAAGCGAACGACAGCCTCGACCGCCCCGGGCCGCAGCGCGTCGGTGAAGCGCAACAGTTTGGGCTGCTCCATTGCAAAACCGGTGGCAAGCGAACTGCCGTTATCGTCTGTGATCCCAACCCAATCCGGTCGGCCCAGACGCACGCGGCGGCCATCCACCAACCCTTCCATGCCGAGGCCGGATTGTTCCTCCATTGCGTCGATGTGCGCCGGTACAATGCCTTCGCTCTCCAGTTGCACGGTTATCGCGCGGGAAAGCGGATGGCGACTGGCACGGCTGAGCGCCAGCGCCACGGGCTTTTCTGCCGGGTCCAATGGCAGCGGGCCATCGGGCACTGGTCGGCCAAGGGTGAGCGTGCCGGTCTTGTCGAACAAAACGCGGTCCGCCTCGGCCAGCCGTTCCAGCGCCGAGCCGTCCTTGATCAGCACGCCACGGCGCATCAACGAGCCGGAAGCGACGACCTGAGCCACCGGCACCGCCAGACCAAGCGCACATGGGCAGGTAATGATGAGGACAGCGATTGCGATCAGCGTTGCCTGATGCAGGCCGACGCCCATCAGCAGCCAGCCGATGAAGCTCAGCAACGCCAGCAAATGCACCGCCGGCGCATAGAGGCGCGCGGCGCGATCGGCGATGCGGATATAACGGGATTTATGGCCGGATGCGGCCTCCATCAGGCGGGCTATGCCGGAAATTACTGTATCGTCGCCAACGGCCGTGATTTTTACTTCGAGCGGCGCATCGAGATTGATGGTGCCCGCCAGAACCTTTGTGCCGGGCGATGCAGCTTCTGGCGCGCTTTCGCCCGTTACCAGCGCACGGTCGACGTTGCTGTCGCCTGTCATCACCACGCCGTCCGCCGCCAGACGATCGCCAGCGGCGACAAGCATATGGTCACCCGCGCGCATTTCGGATGCCAGCCGCCATTCGGTCTGGCCATCCGTCCGGATAATCATGCCGCCGGGCGCTGTTTGTCGCAGCAGGGCCGCCACGGAATCCTGGGCGCGGGCGCGCATGATGCTGTCGAGCACACGCCCGGCAAGCAGGAAGAACAACAGGCTGGTCGCGCCGTCGAAATAGGCGTGCGGGCCGCCGATAATGGTTTCATGCAGGCTGATGGCGGTTGCCAGCAACACGCCGATGGAGATCGGCACGTCCATATTGGTGCGGCCATGTTTCAGCGCGCTCCACGCGCTTTTGAAAAAGGGCCGTCCGGCATAGGCAATTGCGGGCAACGCGATCAGCGCGGAGACCCAATGGAAAAAGTCCCGCTGTGCGCCGTCCGCACCCGACCACACCGCCACCGAGAGCAGCATGACATTCATCGCCGCAAATGCGGCGACGCCGAGGCATTTCAGGAGTTCGCGGCTTTCGCGTTTCGCCTCGCCATCCTTTTCGCCGAGGAAAGGGTGGGCCGTAAAGCCGATTTTGCTGATAATATCACACAGCTGATCGTCGTCCAGCGCCGGATCATGGTGAATTTCCACCCGCTTCGTGGTGAAATTCACCCGCGCCGTTAGCACGCCGGGGGTGTCGGCAAGCCCCTTTTCCAGTTTGGCGATGCAACCGGCGCAGCGCAGGCCCGACACCGAAAACAGACTGCTGACGCTGTCCGCCGGGACGAGGCGTACGGGCGCGTTCACATCCGCACCTCATGCAAATAGCGCGCAATATGACCATCGCGCCGGGCCTCGATCCGCAATTGCCAGCGACCCGGGGAAAGCGCCGTTTGTGCACGATAACGGCCGTCCGCCATGGCATCGAATGCGAGATGCTGCTCCGCACTATGACCGAACGGATGGCTTGCCACCGCCGTAAGTGTCATGCCGGGCATTGGCTCGCCCATGGATTCAGCAGTCAGCACGACGCGCCCGTCGCTCCCGGCGTCTGGCGCGATGTTCCAGCCCAGCTCTTCCTGTGCTCGCGCCTCCGCCAGCCAGCTATTGTAATTCTGGCTGGCGACATAGCTGTTGTCGATAACCGTACCGCTGAAGGTGCGGATGGCATTCCATGCCATCACCAGATTGACGGCGATGATAACACCGAAAAATGCGCAGATCGTCAAAGCTGCATGCTTGCCGGTGAAAGGGCGGACTTTACGGGTTCGACTGTTCATCTTTGGGGCCGTTCGAAATGACTGATGTCGGATGCCTCGCCGGCACGGTCGTCGAGCGCCCTGGCGGTGAAGACGATTTCCGTGCGTTCCGGCCCATCCCCCGGGGCCGCCACGAAAACGCGGGTTTTGGCGACCTGATCCGGCGGAACGGTCAGATGCACGCTGCTGCTGCCCCTGTCCCTGGATCCATGTTCATCCCACATCACCGCGCCGTCAACCCCGCTGATACCGAGTTCCATTTCGCGCGGGCGATTCTGCATGTTACGGATCTTGACCTCATAATTGTTACGGACGCCGCCATCGGACAATTGCACCCAGGTGGGATTGCGCGTCTGGCTGACGCTGACGCCGATCGGGTTGCGCGTGCCAACCATGAACAGCATGCCAAGGCCGATGGCGGCCCAGACCATAAAATAGACGATGGTGCGTGGCCGGAAAATCCGCTTCGTCGGAGACAATGGCTCGCCGCCGGATATGGCGAGCTCCGCGTCCTCGATGGTGGTATAGCCGATCAGGTGCGACGGGCGACCGATTTTCTCCATCACTTCGTTGCAGGCATCGATACACAGGCCGCAGGTAATACAGCCGAGCTGCGAGCCATCGCGAATGTCGATGCCTGTGGGGCAGACCGCGACGCAGGCGTTGCAATCGATACAGTCGCCAACCGCGGGCGTTACCTTGCCGTCCTCGCCGACTTGCAACGGCAGATTTGCCGGCTGCGCTGGTTCTTTCGCCACCGGCGCGCGCATGCCCGGTTGCCGGATGGCGGGGCTTTGCGGGGTAACGTCCGTGTACTCGGTGACATGGGCCGACCGTTTCAGGCCACGCGTGCGCGGCTCGCCCCGCCAATATTTGTAGGTGACCAGCAGGGATTTCTCGTCGACCATCGCGCCCTGGATGCGCGGCCACGGGCACATATAAATGCACACCTGTTCCCGCATCAGGCCGCCCAGCGTGTAGGTGGTGAAGGCGAGAACGCCGACGGTGATATAGGCGACAGGCGCTGCCTCGCCGGAGAAAATGGCTCGCGCCAGCGTCGGCGCGTCGGCGAAATAGAAAACCCAGGCGCCGCCGGTGAGCACCGCGATCAATATCCAGATGCCATGTTTGGCGACGCGCTTGGCGATTTTCTGCGGTCCCCACGGGGCTTTTTGTAACCTTATCTGGGCGTTGCGGTCGCCATCAATGGCGCGTTCGACATGCACGAACAAATCTGTCCACACAGTTTGCGGGCAGGCATAACCGCACCAGGCGCGGCCCACGGCGGATGTGACCAGAAACAGGCCGATGCCCGCCATGATCAGCATGCCGGCAACATAATAGAATTCGTGGGGCCAGATCTCCAGCGCGAAAATATAGAAGCGCCGGTTTCCGAGATCGATGAGCACCGCCTGATCGGGTGCATACGGCCCGCGATCCCAGCGCAACCATGGCGTCACATAGTAGATCAGCAACGTGACCACCATTATCGCCCATTTCAGCCGCCGGAAACTACCGTTGACGGCTTTCGGGAAAATGCTGCGCCGCGACTCAAAAAGTTGTGGCACAGAGGGCTTCGGCGCGGGACCACCGGAGGGGAGGGCGTCGCTGCCTGCCATATTTCACTCTCCTTACTCGACCGTTTGCGGCGCCCCGGCAACGGCAACCTGTTCGTCGGCGGGGGATTCGGGCGGCAGTGCTTCGCCCCCGCCCAGACTGTGAACGAAAACCGCCAGCATTTTCACCGTAACAGGGTCGAGCCGGGGCCCCCAGGCCGGCATTACCCCGTTGCGGGCGTAGTTGACGGTATGTGTGAGAGATTCACGATCGGAGCCATACAGCGAGATCGCATCCGTCAGATTGGGCGCGCCGAACTGACGCAAACCGGTTCCGTCGGCGCCATGACAAACGACGCAGTTATTGGCGAAGACTTCTGCACCACGCTGCGACGATGCCGATACCTTTTCCTTGCCGGAAATGACCATGACATGGCTGACCACATCGTCAATCTGTTCGGTGTTCAATATGCCGTCGCGCCCATATGCGGGCATTTGCGAAATGCGCGTTGCATCATGCTCCGGCTGGCGAATACCATCCTCGATCGTCTTGTGGATCGACAGGATATCGCCGCCCCACAGCCAGTCATCGTCGTTCAGGTTCGGGTATCCGGGCGCGCCTTCAGCACCTGAACCATGGCATTGCACGCAATAAACCTTGAACGCCGACCGACCGCCGTTGATCGCTGCTTGCAGCAGTTGGGGATCGTCGGGAATGCGTTCGACGGTTGTTGTGGCCAGCGCCTGGCGAATGGGTTCGAAGACGGTGTCCCGCGCCTGTAATTCCTGTTCCAGCTTGCCCCGGCTGGTCCAGCCGAGCACGCCCGGCGTCGCGCTGTTCAGCAGCGGCCACGCCGGGAACAGGATTACATAGACAAGGGCCCACGCAATGGTGGCGTAGAACACCCACAGCCACCAGCGCGGCATCGGGTTATCGAGTTCCTCGATACCGTCCCATTCATGACCAACGGTATGGACGCCGGTGACTTCATCAAGACGCTTGCCCTTATCAGCCATTACGCTTGCTTTCCTGGTCGAGGGCGTTGTCGTCGTCCTCGGCAAAAATGATGTTGGCGGCATGCTCATGGTGTGCGCGCGCGCCCTTACGGAAGCTCCACCCGACGAGGACGAAGAACAGCAGCATCGTGGCTACCAATCCCCAGCTGTCGGCCAGGTGGCGCATCTGGTCGTAGGTCGTCATTGCCGTTGTTCCTGCGCTGCCCCCGCGCCGAAATCGACGAACGTCCCCAGCACCTGCAAATAGGCGACAAGCGCGTCCATCTCGGTCAGCCGCCGGGGATCGCCGTCAAAATCGCGCACTTGCGCCTTTGGATAGCGAGCGAGCAGATCGGTGGGATCGGCGTCCGGATCAGCCTGGGCCTTCAGATCAGCCGCGGCATTATCAATATGCTCGTCGGAATAGGGGACGCCCGTGCGCTGCAGGGCGCGCAGATTGGCGGATATGTCATGCACATCAAGCGGCCGGTCCGCGAGGAACGCATAGGCCGGCATGACCGATTCCGGAACAACCGCGCGCGGGTCTTTCAGATGCTGCACGTGCCATTCATCCGAATAGCGGCCACCCACGCGGGCGAGATCCGGCCCGGTGCGTTTGGAGCCCCACTGGAACGGGTGATCATACATGCTTTCCGCCGCAAGGCTGTAGTGGCCATAGCGTTCCACTTCATCCCGGAACGGGCGGATCATCTGGCTGTGGCAGGTATAGCACCCCTCACGCACATAGATGTCGCGTCCCGCCAGCTCCAGCGGACTCCACGGGCGGACGCCTTCCACCTTTTCCACCGTGGAATCGATCCAGAAAAGCGGCGCAATCTGGACGATCCCGCCGATCGACACGGCAACCAGCGTGAGGATCGCGAGCAACGTGATGTTGCGCTCGATCTTCCTGTGGTTTTCGACAATATTCAATGCCATGCTGAAACGTCCTTACTCGGCGGCTACGGGCTGCACGGGCCGGTCGCTCGCGGGATCATAGGCGGCATCGGACAGCGGCGCTTCTTCCCGCAGGCGGCCCGCAATCGTCATCCAGATG
Organism: Sphingomonadaceae bacterium; assembly: GCA_041675905.1. Taxonomy (GTDB): domain Bacteria; phylum Pseudomonadota; class Alphaproteobacteria; order Sphingomonadales; family Sphingomonadaceae; genus Sandaracinobacteroides. Next base: position 72,523 of record JBAYSX010000012.1, read on the forward strand.
TTGTAAACCATCACGGCGCCACCAGCGAGATAGAGCATCCCGCCCAGCATACGAATGGTATAGTAGGGCTTCATCGCCGCCACGACCTCGGCGAAAGCATAGACGAGATAGCCGTCCTCTCCATACTCACGCCACATCAGACCCTGCATGATGCCGGCGACCCACATGGATGACGCGTAGAGTACGATACCGAGCGTCGCCAGCCAGAAGTGCCAGTTGATCATGCGCAGCGAATACATGCGTTCTCGCCCCCAAAGCCGTGGCGTCATATAATAAACGGCGGCGAAGGTGATCATGCCGTTCCAGCCCAGCACGCCGGAGTGCACATGGCCGATGGTCCAGTCAGTGTAATGGCTCAGCGAATTGACCGTCTTGATCGACATCAGCGGTCCTTCGAACGTTGCCATGCCGTAAAAGGCGATGGCGAACACCATCATGCGAATGATCGGGTCAGTACGGATCTTGTCCCATGCGCCTTGCAGCGTCATCAGGCCGTTGATCATGCCGCCCCAGCTCGGCATCCACAGCATGATCGAAAAGACCATGCCCAGCGTCTGCGCCCAGTCCGGCAGGGCGGTATAGTGGAGGTGGTGCGGACCAGCCCAGATATACAGGAAGATCAGCGACCAGAAGTGCAGGATCGACAGGCGATAGCTGTAAATCGGTCGTTCGGCCTGTTTCGGCACGAAATAATACATCATGGCGAGGAAGGGCACGGTGAGGAAGAAGGCCACCGCGTTATGCCCGTACCACCATTGCGTCAGCGCATCCTGGACGCCGGCAAAGGCCGAATAGGATTTGGAGCCAAAGATCGACACCGGGATCGCCAGATTATTGACGATGTGCAACATTGCGATCGCAATGATGAAGGCCAGATAAAACCAGTTCGCCACATAGATATGCGGCTCATGCCGGCGCACGATGGTGCCGACGAATACGATGAAATAGGCCACCCACACGATGGTGAGCCAGATATCGACATACCATTCCGGCTCGGCATATTCACGGCTGTTGGTAACGCCCATCAGATAGCCTGTGGCTGCCAGGACGATGAACAGTTGATAGCCCCAGAATACGAAGCGCGCGAGGGCAGGGAAGGCCAGCCGCACCCGGCAGGTGCGCTGGACGACATAAAAACTGCTGGCAATCAGCGCATTGCCGCCAAAGGCGAAGATAGCGGCGGAAGTATGCAGAGGCCGCAACCGGCCGAAAGTGGTGAAGCTGTAATCGAGATTGAGCAGCGGGAAGGTAAGTTGGGCTGCGATGAATACGCCGGCCAGAAAAGCCACAACCGACCAGAAAACCGTGGCGACCACACCCCAGCGGATCACATCGTCATAATAGCGGTCACTGACATTGGCCGGATGGCTGATGAGGCGCCCCAGTACCGGTATTTCCGACCGGGATGCGATTACCCCCGCGGTAATCAGCGCCGCGCCACAGATAATCAGCATATGGAGCGCGTAGCCGGCATCCTGCGCCAGCGCCGCGGCAGCGATCGCGGCGATGGCTACCGCCAGCCACGCCCCGACCTTGAAAACAAGGGACTCCATCGTCATCCCGCACCTTCCAGACAAATTGCGCGTGGCCCGGCTGTCGCGCCGACGCCGGGCTCATGCATTGATGTGGATCAATGCGCCACCCGATAGCAGAAAGGGTGCGACGTGACGATGACAGGGGTTAGGGATAAGGCGCGAATTTTGCCGCATGCGACAACTGGTCCGTACTTTATTGCGACATTTTGGCCTTTTGCCACAGCAATTCCTGCTCGTCCGGCGACATTGTCCGAAAGCCCGGGGCTTTTTCCATCTGGCGAAAGCGCGACTCGAATTTGGCGTTGGCCTCGCGCAGCGCCGCCTCCGGGTCGATATCGAGGTGCCGAAGATAATTGACGACGGAAAACAGCAGGTCGCCGGCTTCCTCCTGACGCTGCTCTCTGTTTTCTGCGTGCTCAAGTTCCTGCAATTCTTCGTCAATTTTGGCACGCGGGCCACTTTTGTCCGGCCAGTCGAACCCGGTGCGCGCCGCGCGGGACGATAATTTCCGGGCGCGCGTCAGGGCAGGGAGGGTTAACGCGATGCCGTCCAGCACGGATTCACGCGGCTTCTCGGCGGCCTTTATCTCTTCCCATTGTTCACGCACGGTATCGGCTGATACCGAAAAGGTATCCGGGCCAAAAATATGGGGGTGCCGACGTTCCATTTTGGTAATGATCGCTGATACGACCTCCCCGATGGTGAAATGACCTTCCTCGGTGGCCATCCGCGCATGAAATACGACCTGCAGCAGCAGATCGCCCAGTTCGTCGCACAGGTCGCCCATATCCCCGCGCTGGATCGCATCGACGACTTCATGGGCTTCTTCCAGCGTATAGGGCGCGATGCTGGCGAAATCCTGCGCACGATCCCAGGGGCAGCCATCAGGGCCGCGCAACCGGTCCATCACCGCAATCAGCCGACCAAAGAGCGCCTCTGCACCAGTCTGATTTTTCACCATGGGGCTGCCTCCATTGCGCCATCCAATATGTTGATAATATATATTATGTTAAATACAGATGGTTTTTCTACAGCATTGCGCTGCATCCGGCCGCTATCGCGGCGGCAAATCCCCGGTGTTCAAAACGCTCGACCAGATCGTTCCCGTAACTTC
>JBAYSX010000013.1:0-73238 GCA_041675905.1 Sphingomonadaceae bacterium
GCCTCAAACACTTTCGCCGCTTCGCAACCCGTTATGATCGCCGAACCATCCACTTCGCCGGCTTCGTACACCTCGCCGCCGCAATGATCTGGCTACGATGAATGTCGATCGGCGCTAGCAGATGCACGGAAAAATTTGCATCCCCCCTTGTCTTTCCGTTCGCCGGATGGGTTGCGTTATCCCCCTCAAATGTTCTAGACGCCCGGGCTTACACAAAGTGGACTCGTAGCTCAGTCGGTAGAGCAACGGACTTTTAATCTGTAGGCCCCGGGTTCGAATCCCGGCGAGTCCACCACTTTTTTCAAAACGTTATCAGCGCAGGGCCGCAAAGCGGGATGGCTGAAAGCGGCTCATGGCATTCCTATAGCAATCACGGGAATGGATTTCGCGCATCGCGTCGGATTCCCGGGTCATGGGCAATATTCTCCGGCGTCCGACCATTCTTCATCGTGGCGGTCCCGGTTCCTCGACGGAAGTCGGGGAAACTTTTTGTTGCCGGGTGAGTTTTCCTTCCACTGCTCCGCCAGTTCCATGCGCCAGAGCACAGGAGAGAATGATGCCCGCCACCCAGACTGCGACGAAGTCGTCCAAAGCCCGGCCCGCCTCGAAGACAGCCCGCAAGACAGCGCGGTCGGCCGCCAAGCCCGTCGATGCGATCAAACTCCTTAAAGACGATCACAAGGAGGTGAAGGCCTGGTTCAAGCAGTATGAGGATATTGAAGACGATGGGGAGAAACAGGCGCTCGCCACCAGGATTTGCCAGGCGCTGACCGTTCATGCCCAGATCGAAGAAGAAATTTTTTATCCTGCCGTTCGTGAAGCAATCAACGATGATGATCTGCTCGATGAAGCGGAAGTTGAGCATGCGAGCGCCAAACAGTTAATCAGTGAGATTCAAGCGATGAAGGTCGGCGACAGGCTGTTCGACGCGAAGATTCTCGTACTTGGAGAATATGTGGCTCATCATATCGATGAGGAGGAAAGTGAAATGTTCCCGGAGTGCCGCGACAGCGACCTCGACCTCAAGGAGTTGGGCGCCAGGCTTTCGAAACGAAAAACGCAGCTGATGGCGCGGGCAGGTTAACCTCGACATCAGGCGGGCTTACTGCATCTCATGCTTGGGCCCGCCACCTCGCCCGTTACCAAATCAGAACTTTGTGTAACCGGGATGCTCCTTGCGTCGCTGATCCTCATCGTTCATCTTGCGATCGTCGCCTTTAATATTTTTGGGCTGATTGTCATACCGCTGGGCGCGTGGCGGGGCTGGGCGTTCGTGCATTATCCGGTCTGGCGGTTGTTGCATCTCGGTTCTCTGGCGGTTGTGGCGGTACAGGCCGCGTTCGGTCAGGCCTGTTTTCTCACGATCTGGCATGCGGACCTCAGCGGTCAGCAGTCGGATACGCCGATGATCATGGCCTGGATCAATAATCTTATCCTCTGGCCGCTGCCGATGTGGATGTTCGCCATCGGCTATCTGCTGATATTCCTGTACGCTCTGGCGCTTGTACGACTGGTGCCGCTCAAGTAGCGGCGCATCGGCGCGGCTGTCATTGCGGTCTGCGGTTTCAGACATTAGTCTGCAGCCCGCTACATCGCGTTCGGGAGGAAAAATGATATGATCGAATTATTTGGCGGCCAGACGCCCAATGTTTTCAAACCCCTGATCATGCTCGAAGAAATCGGGGCCGAATATCGGCGTGTTCCTCTCGATATCTCCAGGGGTGAACAGTTCACGCCCGAATTCCTCGCTATAAGCCCCAATAATCGCGTTCCGGCCATCGTCGATCATGCCCCGGCCGATGGCGGCGCGCCGTTGTCGGTTTTTGAATCTGGCGCCATTCTTGTCTACCTTGCGGAAAAGAGCGGTAAATTTCTGCCCGTCACGCCGCGCGAACGCGTACCGGTTCTGGAATGGGTGATGTGGCAAATGGGTGGCCAGGGTCCGATGTCCGGTCAGGCCGGGCATTTCCGCAATTATGCTCCGGAAAAAATCCCCTATGGTATCGAGCGTTACACCAACGAAGTGCGCCGCCTGTATGGTGTGTTGGATAAACGGCTGAAAGACCGGGAATTCATCGCCGGTGACTATTCGATCGCCGACATGGCCTGCTGGCCGTGGATCGTCTTTCGCGACCACCATGGCATCGACCTCGCGGAATTTCCCGAAGTCGAACGCTGGTTTGCCGCAATCCGGCAGCGGCCGGCGGTCCAGCGAACGCTCGGCGATTATGTCGCCCCGGCGCCGCAATCCTTCACCGATGAAGAACTCGCCATCCTGTTCGGGATAAAAAAATGAGCGCTCCCGCCTGGGCAAGCGTGGATGCGGCCCGCGCCGCATCCGGTCTCCGCCTTGTGTTGGGCCGGGCGATACCGGGGCCATGGAGCGTGGCGGCGCGGGCGATTTTTGAACTCAAGGGCATACCCTATATCGCCGTTCCGCACGACGCCGGTATGCCCAACGACGAAGTGCGCGAATGGACTGGCCAGGCGTCGGCTCCCATCGCCGTCCTCGATAATGACCGCCCGCGCGCCAACTGGTCGGAAATTTTGCTGTTGGCGGAAACACTGCAGCCCGAGCCGCCGCTCATCCCCGCCGATCCGCGGCAACGCATGGAAATGTTTGGCCTTGCCCATGAAATCTGCGCGGAAGACGGGCTGGGATGGGTGCTGCGTGCGCTGCTGTTTGCCATGCAGGCAGAAGCCGGTAGTCTTGCCATGCCGACACTGTTGGCGAAATATGGTTCACGTCACACCATCGCCCATTACAGCAGGCGTCTTAATGAAGTCATCGGATTGCTTGCAGAGCTTCTGACCGCACAGAAATGCGTTGGCAGCCGGTATTTCGTAGGCGACCGTCTGAGCGCAGCCGATATCTATTGGGCCGCCTTTTCCAATCTGTTGCATCCGATGGCTCCCGAAGCCTGCATCATGCCCGATTTCGTTCGCGAGATTCCGGCGCAGATCGCACCGCATCTCCTTGCGCCGCTATCCCCGGCGCTGATCGCGCATCGCGATTATGTCGTCGACACATATATCCAGACGCCGATCTGCATGTGAATGTGTCGCTGGCACAGCCTGTGGCGGAGGTAAACAGGCGCAATGGATAATCTGGCGCATACCCTGGCCGGAGCGGCGTTGGGGGAGGCCGGGCTGAAAAAGAAAAGCGGCCTTGGCCTTGCCACCTTGATTATCGCTGCAAACCTGCCCGATATCGACGCGCTCGGACTGCTGGCTGGAGAAAATCTTGCATGGCGCCGTGGCTGGACCCACGGACCGCTGGCGCTGGTCATATTGCCTGTGCTGCTGACCGGCGCAATGATGGCTTTCGACCGTTGGCAGTCGTGGCGCGGCACACGCCCGACGACCCGCCCGCCGGTCAGACCGGGCTGGCTGCTGGCGCTCGCCTGTATTGGTCTTCTGTCCCACCCGTTCCTCGATTTTCTCAACACTTATGGCATCCGCTGCCTGATGCCTTTTTCAAACCAGTGGTTTTACGGCGATGCGCTGTTCATCATTGATTTGTGGGTATGGAGCGCATTGGGGCTGGGTATCTGGCTGGCGCGACGGCGGCACAGACGCCAGGAGCGTCGCCCCGGGCATCCCGCGTTGGTATCGCTGCTGTTGGTCCTGGGTTATTCGGCGGGGATGGGCACCGCAAGCCTTGCCGCGCAAGGGTTTGTCGCGCGGGAGGTGGCCGCCCGGGGCCTCGGCTCCCCGGTTCGTGTTGTAGCGAGCCCGGTCCCTGTCGATCCGTTTCGGCGGAAGATTGTGGCGGATATGGGCGACATCTATCACTTCGGCGTTTTAAGCTGGTCGCCCGCGCCACGCCTGACGCTTGATCCCGACCCGGTGCCAACGCAGATGAACGATCCGGCCATTGCCCGCGCCGGTCGGGAAAAACATGTCGCGGATTTTCTCTACTGGTCGCGCTTGCCATTCGCCACCATCGAGCGGTCGCCGGGCCAGGCGCGGGTCACAATTGGCGATGCGCGTTACAATCGCTGGCCGGATGATGGGCCGTTTACCGTCCGCGCGACCGTCCCCGATCAAGACCGATCGCGCGCCACACTGCCCACAGGCCGAGCACGAGACCAGCGCTGAGGATGACAGTATAGAATATAGCGCCATCTTTGGGCGGCCCATGCACCACATGGTCGACCGTCGGCACCAGCAGCGTCACTGCCAGGCCGCAAAACATCCCCCATCCGGCGGCAAATATCGTGGCACGCGGGCGCGCCGCCGCCAACAGTAGGGCGGCCGATACGAACAGTTCATCGAATGCCAGCGGCACGAAGCGCGCGTCGCCCCACCAGCGGGCGATTTCGCCACCGCCCAATAAAAGACCGACAACAAGCGTGATGATGCGAAGCGGTTTCATGATTGTCGTGCAGAAAGTAACAGCGTCGGCATGACGTGTTGAATACTGACCCGGCAGCCGACGCTGTCCGTCAAGTTCACCCGCGACCGATTTCGATTTTGCGGGTACGAGCCTGGACTTTTTCGTCCTTGCCCAGCGCAACCGTCAGAACGCCATCCTTGAACTGCGCGGTAATCTGGTCCTCGTCCACATCGTCCGGCAGCGTAATCTGGCGACGGAACGAGCCATAGCGGCGCTCGCTGAAAACCGAATCCTTTTCCCTGGTTTCGTGTTCTTCCTTTTTCTCGCCCGCGATGCACAGAACGCCGTCCGCCACACTGACATCCACGTCCTGCTCGCTGAGACCGGGAAGTTCGGCGGTGAGACGGTAGCTTTTTTCATCGTCGACGAGTTCAACGGCGGGGAACAGCCCGCCTCCGGAGCGTCCGCCAAAATTGAAGAGATTGGATGCCGGACGGGGAAAATCTTCGAACAGGCGGTCGATCTCGGTGCGCAGCCAGTCCATCGGCGAGGCCACGCCGGAACGTTCGCGGAACGGGGAAAGGGATTGTCCTCTTGGCGTCGAAACCTTTGGTTCTTCACTCATGGCGCATCTCCTTCAAAGCACGGACCCGGAGTGGACAGCAGGCGCGCTCTCACGCCCGTTCGTCGGCTCGGGCAGCTTCGAGATTATGGACAGTCTGGCGGCATTGCAAGCGGGGGACGGGCTCATCCGGACAAGGCGTCAGTCTTGTCCGCCGCTCTGATGCTGACAGGCGACCTTTCCGTCAGGATGCACGCATCCGTTGTTTATCTTCCCGGTCGATGGCCAGCAGCGAAACGCCCCTGGTCTCCCGCATATAGAGCGCGGCACCCAGACTGACAGCGCCGGCGATCATCACATAAATGGCGATGGGCCTCCAATCGTCATAGCCGCGCAGCAGCGCGGTGCCGATCAGCGGGGCCCATGATCCGGCGAAGATCGCGGTTACCTGATAGCCGAGCGACACGCCGGAATAACGCATGCGGGTGGGAAACATTTCCGCCATGATCGCCGGCTGGGCCGCATACATCAGCGCATGCACGATCATTCCGCCAAAGATTGCCGCAAGAATGATAGCTGCATTGTGCGTATCGAACATCGGAAAGGCGAGAAACGGCCAGACCATCGTAAGCGTTGCGCCCGCAATATACACAGGCTTGCGCCCGATCCGGTCAGCTGCCCGGCCTACAAACGGAATAACCATAAAATGCAAGATATGCGCAAAGAACAGCAGCGTCAGAATTTCGGTAGTATCCACCCCGATATGGGATAGATAGGTAATCGAGAAAGTTACCACCATATAGTAGAGAATATTCTCGGCAACACGCAGGCCCATGGCGGTAAATACACCGCGCGGGTACCGGCGGAATACTTCCACCATCCCGTAGCCCGCGTCCGCGCGTTCTTCTGCTTCTGCTTTGGCAGCCTCGAAAATCGGTGAATCAGACACCCGGGTACGGATATAATAGCCGATGATAACAATCACGACCGACATCCAGAAACCGACGCGCCATCCCCACGAAAGGAAGGCCTCGTCGGAGAGTGTCGCGGAAAGCACCAGCAGCACGATGGTCGCCAGCAAATTGCCGAGCGGGACGCCGGCTTGTGGAAAGCTGCTCCAGAAGGCCCGGCTATGATTCGGACTGTTTTCCGCCACCAGCAGCACCGCGCCGCCCCATTCGCCGCCGAGCGCAAATCCCTGGATGAAGCGCAGCAGTACCAGCAGGGCCGGAGCCCAATAGCCGATACTGTCGAAAGTCGGCAGGCACCCCATCAGGAAAGTGGAAACGCCGATCAGGACAAGGCTGAATTGCAACAACGATTTGCGACCGAGGCGGTCGCCAATATGTCCGAACACAATACCGCCGAGCGGGCGCGCGATGAAACCCACGGCATAGGTTGCGAACGCGGCGATGATGCCGTCGAGTTCATTGCCCGTCTGCGGGAAGAACAGCTTGCCGAAAACGAGTGTCGCCGCCGTTCCGTAGAGGAAAAACTCATACCATTCGACAATGGTGCCAGCCATCGATGCGCCTACAACCTTGCGGAGATAGGGCAGGTCGGCGGTTTGTTCGTGTTTCATCCATTCATCCCCCAGCCAAGGCGGGATTCTGTGCGCCGGGCTTTTTTCGATTGCAAGCCTGTCCAGTCATTAAAAAATCCACGGCCATGGCCGTTTTCCGGCGCATGGCAACAAATGTTCTCACCGCGCTTGGCGCCGGGTCCGGCATGGATGTGCAAAATCTGGTCAGTCAGCTGGCGGATGCCGAACGCGCGCCGATGCAGGAACTGCTGGATAATCGCCAGACAGCGGTGGAGGCGCGGATTTCGGCGCAAGGATCGTTCCGTGCGGCTCTGGATGCGCTGACCGGTGCATTGCACTCGCGGGTGTCTTCGGGGGCGCTTTCGGGAATTGCGTCAGTATCGGACCCAACAATCATCGGCATGACGGTGGAGCCTGGCACGATCGTTACCCGCCAAAGCATCGAGGTGAAGCAATTGGCGCGCGCCCAGACGCTATCGTCCGCACCGGTCGCCGATGCAGCAGCGGCGATTGGTTCGGGAACGCTCACTATCCGCTTCGGCGCGGTTGCGGGGACAGACACCGCCACCGGTTTCACGCCCGCCGGTCTCGACGATCTGGTCGTGACCATCGCGCCGGGCAAAGACAATCTGTCCGGCATCCGGGACGCCATCAACGCGACAGCGGTGGATTCCGGCATGCCGGTGCGCGCCACCATCGTTTCCGATGCGGACGGGCACCGGCTGATGTTGCGCGGCGCGACGGGCGCGCAATCCGGTTTTGTCATCGAGACGGCGGGCGATGCAGCGCTGGAACAATTCGCCTTCAACGCGGATACGGCGGGCGGCATGGAGCGCAACCAGACGGCGCTGGACGCGGAAATCGCTCTCGACGGCCTGACCTTGAAGAGGGACAGCAATAATATCAAGGATTTGATCCCCGGTGCAACGCTAACGCTGGGGAAAGCTGCGCCCGGCATGGCGGTGCTGGTGTCGGCGGATCGCTCCCCCGTGGAACTGGCGGAAACGGTCCGCGATCTGGCGGGTGCGCTGACGGAACTGGTATCCATCGGCCGGCAGTTGAGCGCAAGCGCCACCGATACTGCATCGGCTGGCGCGTTGGCATCTGACAGCCATACGCGCCGGGCGCTGGCCAGCCTTGCGCAACTCGGCAGCGCGCAGTTGCTGGATGCGGATGGCGACAAGCCAACGCGGCTGGCTGAAATCGGTCTGAAAATCGACCGCACCGGCAGCTATTCCATCGATGAAAAACAGTTGCTGAAAGCCGTGGCGGATCATCCCGCACAGGTGGAAAAACTGATCGGCGCGCTGGCGCAAAAGGCAAGCTGGGCGGACAAGGGTGGCCCGCTGGCGCAAATCACCAGCACCTTCGCGCTCGCCGTCGATGGCGCCAATGGCCAGAAAACCGCACTGCAACGCGAGCAGCAGTCCATTACCGAAGCGCGGGTGCGGCTGGATGCGCGCATCGAACGCTATCGTACGACAATGACAGTACAATTCTCCGCGCTGGATCGTTCGGTCGGCCAGTACAGGGCGATGCAAGGCTTCTTGCAGCAACAGATTGATATGTGGACGAAAGCCGGAAAATCATGACGCAGCTCGCTACCGCCATGGACCGCCGCGCGGCGCTCGCTGGCTATCGCACCGTTTCGCTGGAAGCACGGGTGGCGGCAGCCGATCCGCATACGCTCGTCGCCATGTTGTTTGAACGGTTGACGGCGCAACTGCGTGCGGCCCACGCAGCGGCTCAGGATCATGACAACAGCGCCCGACTGCGGGCGACGGAGCGCGCGCTGGCGATCGTCGATAACCTCGATGCCACGCTGGATCAGAAGCGCGGTGGCGCGGCGGCGCGGCATCTGCACGATCTCTATCTGCTGCTGCGCGAAAAATTGCTGGCTGGCGACGCCGCAGGTCTGGGGCAGGCGGTCGACTCTGCCGTGAACATTACGGCGGCCTGGCGGCAGATAGCCCCACAAGTTCGTTAAAAGTTTTCGTTCCCCACCTGTTCCCTTTTTCCTGTCATCCCGCTATCAGCAGCAGCATGACCGACCTGTTCTCCGGCGCGGCGGACGAGCCGCGTGGCTATGACGCGCATGCAATCGAAGTGCTGGAGGGACTTGAACCGGTCCGTCGGCGGCCCGGCATGTATATTGGCGGCACCGATACCCACGCGTTGCATCACCTGGCCGCCGAAATCATCGACAATGCAATGGACGAGGCCGTCGCCGGCCATGCAACACGCATCGAAGTGACGCTGGAGGCGGACGGCACATTAATCGTGTCGGATAATGGCCGGGGCATTCCCATCGACCCGCACCCGCGCTTTCCGGACAAATCGGCGCTGGAAGTGATTCTGACCATGCTGCACTCCGGCGGGAAATTCGCCGCCGGGGCCTATTCTACTTCTGGCGGTCTGCATGGTGTCGGCATTTCGGTCGTCAATGCCCTGTCGGATGCGATGACCGTGGAAGTGGCGCGTAACCGCACGCTATGGCGGCAGAGATTTTCGCGTGGGCATCCGCAAGGTCCGCTGGAGAATGCCGGTGCAGCCCCTAACCGGCGCGGCACGACCGTATCATTCCACCCGGACCCCGAGATTTTCGGCAGCGAGCGCTTCAATCCGGGCCGCCTGTATCGGCTGGCGCGTTCCAAGGCCTATTTGTTCGGCGGCGTCGAAATTCGCTGGCGGTGTGCGCCGGAACTGGCGTCGGAAAATGTGCCCGAAAGTCAGAGTTTTATTTTCCCCGGCGGCCTTGCCGATCATTTGACGGAACAGGTGGGCGAGGAAGCAACCGTCACCAACGAACCGTTCATCGGGCGTGTGAAGCTCGCCGACGGCGAGGTCGAATGGGCATTGCACTGGACCGTCGCCGGAGACGGTCATGCAAGCTGGTATTGCAACACCATTCCGACACCCATGGGCGGCACGCATGAAGCCGGATTTCGCAGCGCTATTCTGAAAGGGTTGAAAGGGTTTGCCGGGCTGATCGGCCAGAAAAAAGCCGCCGATCTCAGCGCGGACGATGCGCTTTCGGGTGCGGAAATCCTGTTGTCGCTGTTCATGCCGCAGCCGCAATTCCAGTCGCAGACGAAAGATCGCCTGTCTTCGCCGGAAGCGCAGAAAATGGTCGAGAATGCGGTGAAAGACCATTTCGACCATTGGCTGGCGGCGGATCAGGAACGCAGCCGCACGCTGCTGGCCTTTGCAACGGACCGGATGGATGAGCGCCTTGCCCGCCGACAGCAAAAGGAAGAAAAGCGCAAAACCGCCACTAATTCCCGCAAGCTGCGTTTGCCAGGAAAGCTGACCGATTGCGCCAATTCCGCCCGTGATGGCACGGAGCTTTTCATTGTCGAGGGCGATTCGGCGGGCGGTTCGGCGAAACAGGCGCGCGACCGCAAGACCCAGGCGATATTGCCCATTCGCGGCAAGATTCTGAACGTCGCTTCCGCCACCGCCGCCCGCATCAGCGCCAATCAGGAAGTGGCGGACATCGCCATGGCGCTGGGCTGTGGCACGAAAGACCGGTACCGCGACGATGCGCTGCGTTATGACCGTATTGTCATCATGACCGACGCCGATGTGGATGGCGCGCATATCGCCACCCTGCTGATGACCTTTTTCTTCCAGGAAATGCCGGGGCTGGTGAAAGCCGGGCGGTTGTATCTGGCGCAGCCGCCGCTCTATCGTCTGTCCGCCGGTTCCGAAGTCGCCTATGCGCGGGACGATGCGGAGCGGGAGCAGATGATGCGTCATCGCTTCAAGGGGAAAAAGGTGGAAGTGGGCCGGTTCAAGGGCCTGGGCGAAATGGCCCCGCAGCAATTGCGCGACACCACGATGGACCCGCGCCGCCGCACCCTGGTGCGCGTGACGCTGCCGACCGGGCATCAGGAACAGCATCAGGTGCGCGAACTGGTGGACCGGCTGATGGGCCGGGTACCGGAACATCGCTTCCAGTTCATTCAGGCAAATGCTACCGCTGTCGCCGCGGAAGAGATCGACGCGTAATCGCGGCAAGGGAAGGCAGAATTATGCGGGCGTTCATCCTGGCACTATTGTTGCTTCCTGCGCCCGCGCTGGCGAAAACGGCGGTGCCGCCACCTGAATATGCTTATGTACAAGGCCGGCTGGCAGCGGCGGATCAGCAACTGCACACGGCCGCCAGCCTGTTCGCCACAATCCCGGCCGAAGATTCGGACCGGCGGCTGAAACACCGGCAGTTCGATATTGCGCTGCTGGATGGCGAAAAAAAAGCCGTGGTGCGGCTTGCGGAAGACATCATCGCCGCCGGTCCGCAGGAAGGCGACTCCGGACTGGCGGTCGCCATCGCCAATTCGCTGGTGTCGCTGGCGCGGTTGGCGGTGGCGGCAGGGGACCGGGACTGGCGGACATATGATCGCGTGCTGGCAGGTTATGCCGAACCGCAGCAACGCTGGGGAGAAATCAGCGCCGTCCTCCGTCAGATTCTCGGGGCATGGGGCCTGGCTGCGGATCGCGACTATGATGCCGCGTTGGCGCTGCTCGGCCCGGCGGAAACGGCGGCGGCGCATTCTTATCTTGCCGAACATCGCGCCCATATCCTGGCGCTGGCGAAACGATGGCCCGAAGCTGCAACTGCCTATAGCGAAATGCTGGCTACCGAGGGCGCGGATATTCCCCGTTTGCGAATTGCCGCTGCCGCCGCCGCGCTGGAGGCCGGGCGGGATGATCCCCAATGGCGCGAACGCGGCATCGCGCTGATCGCGGGTGGCCCGGCGCATGATCCGCTGCTGGATATCGCCCGCGCCCGCATCGCCAACGATCCGGACATGCGCGGCCGGAAACTGGGCAGCGTGATCACCCGGCCCGAACAGGGGGTGGCGCAATTGTTGCTTCGGGTTAGCATTGATCTCGGACGGGGGAGGGCGGTGCCGCCGGCGCTCGGCTTTGCGCGCCTTGCAACCTTCGCCGATCCGGATCTGCCGGAAGCATGGTTCGTCAGTTCGGGCTTGTTGATGCGGCTGGATCGTGCGGAACTGGCGCTCGCTGCCCTGGAGCCAGCACAGAAAATGGACGCACCCTGGGGGCGGATGGCGCGGGTGCAGCGTGCAGAAATTTTTGCGGCCCAGGAAAAATGGGATGAAGCGCGGGCAGCGTTGTTGGCCGAAGCGCAACGGCCTGATGCGGAAGCCGGGGACTGGACCCGCCTTGCGGACGTGGAACGCCGGGCGGGCAATTTCCCGGAAGCCGCAGAATATTTTAGCCGCGCTTTGGCTTTGGCCGGCGACAGTGACGCCGGGATGAAGGGGCAGATTTATTTCCTGCGGGGTTCGGCATGGGAACAGGCGGGCCAGTGGGAAAAGGCCGAGCCGGATCTGCGCCAGGCTCTTGCGCTGGATCCAGATAATCCCATCTATTTGAATTATCTTGGTTATTCGCTTCTGGAGCGTGGCATCAGGCTGGATGAGGGGCGGGAACTGGTGGCGCGCGCCTATGCTGGCGCGCCCGAAAATGGCGCGATCATCGATTCAATGGGCTGGGCGGCCTATATCACCGGCGACTATGCGACCGCCGTGCAACTGCTGGAAAAGGCGCGCGCCGCGGAGCCCGCTGACCCCACCGTCTCCGATCATCTCGGTGACGCCTATTGGCGCACCGGTCGCCGGATCGAGGCGCGCCACGCCTGGAATGCGGCGCGCGCGTTGAACCCATCGGAAAAGCAGGCGGCGGCGCTGGACGTGAAGCTGGATTATGGTCTGGATGTGGCCGAGAATCTGGCAGGGAAGGCGCAATAGCAGCCATTTTACCTGCCAACAAAACGGCTTGCCGCAATTGCACAACAATCTGGCGGCAAGATTTCAAACTTGTTAAGCCATGCGACACCCGCGTCGTGTAAGCAAATTGCGGCTATGCAAAACGAGTCCGAGGGAAACATCCGGGGACAATTGTCCCGGCGGCAGGCGGTAGGCCTGGGTTTGGCCGCGTTACTGACGCCCGGTCATGCGTTGGCAGCGGGTAAAGGGCTGAAATTCGGCCAGCCACAGGCGTTTTCGTGGGAATGGCTGCAAAATCATGCGCTGGCGCTGGCCAGTCGCCCCTATGTCAAACCCCGCCGGATCGATGCGGCGGCGGCGATCGATTATGACGCGCTGAATCATATTCACTATCGCGCCGATGCCGAACTTTGGCGCGGGCGCGATGAGGGTGCGGTGCGCTTCTTTCCTTTAAGCGTCACGGCGCGGGAACCGGTGACAATTTCCGTCGTCGAACGCGGTGCGGCGCGGGAAATTCTCTGGTCTCCGGACTTGTTCGATACACCGGCCAACAACCCGTTGCGCAAGTTCATCGGAGACAAGGGCGGTTTCGCCGGTTTCCGCGTAATGAATCCTTCCGGCGTCGGAGACTGGCTGGCATATCTCGGCGCGTCCTATTTCCGCTCCGCCGGGCCGCTCGATCAATATGGGCTGTCGGCGCGGGCTATCGCCGTTGATGTCGCGCTGCACACGGTAGAGGAATTTCCGCTGTTCACGCATTTCTGGCTGGAACAGCAGCCCGATACCACGCTGATCTATGCGCTGCTCGATGGCCCGCGCATGGCGGGGGCCTGGCGTTTTGTCGTCCGCCACGCAGGTGACGAGGTGGTGCAGGACGTCAGTGCGATGGTTTTCTTGCGCGATGATGTGGCGCGCCTTGGTCTCGCCCCCTTGACCAGCATGTACTGGTATGGCGAGACGGAACGCGGCCCGCGCACCGACTGGCGACCGGAAGTTCATGATTCCGATGGCCTTTTAATGCATAATGGCCGGGATGAGTGGTTGTGGCGACCGTTGCGTAACCCGTCCGCGCTGAAGATCAACGCCTTTGTCGATAATAATCCGCGCGGTTTTGGCCTGATGCAGCGGGACCGCGTTTACGGACATTATGAAGATGATGGTGTGTTCTACCACAAACGGCCCTCGCTATGGGTGGAGCCGCAAGGCGATTGGGGCGAAGGCGCGGTCGAACTGGTGGAAATTCCGACCGTCAGCGAGGTCGACGATAATATCGTTGCTTTCTGGCGTCCGGCGAATCCGGCGAAAAAAGGCCAGCGGCTGGATTTCCATTACCGGCTGCGTTGGCTGAAAGACGAGCCTGATCATTCTCCGCTGGCGCGCGTCGTCGCCACCCGCAGCGGCCTGGGCGGTATTCCCGGCGCGCGGGCACAGGAAGATGTGCTGAAACTGGTCGTCGATTTCGAGGGACCGGGGCTGAAAGGCCTTGGCCGGAACAGTGGTGTCGATGTCGATATTCTGACGATCCTTGGAAAAGTGGTCGCTCATTCTATCTATCCGGTGGTGGAACGGGATGGCCGTTGGCGGTTGATGCTGGATGTTGTCCCCGAACCGGGCGCGACGATGGATTTGCGCGCCACCCTGCATCACGACGGAAAGCCACTGAGCGAGACATGGCTTTATCAGGTGACACCATGACCATGAATAGCGATATGCCGCCTTTGGCGAAGCTGGAGATGCCCGTCAGGGCATGGAGCGAAGCGCCGGAAACGCCAGTGCCGAAACCGTCGACGTCGCCGCTCGATATCGGCTGGCGGCGGGCAATTCTGATCGGGATGACCCTGTTGGTCGGTCTGCTCGGCGGCATGGAGATCGTGCGGTCGGTCAGCGATGGTGGCATCGACTGGCGCGAATGGCTGGTGATTGCGCTGTTCGTGCCGTTGTTCACATGGATCAGCTTCGGCTCGCTTTCGGCGCTGATCGGCTTTTTGCAGTTGATGCAGGGCAATCGATCCTGTGATTTCCCGCTGCGCGACGCGACCGGCAAACCGGAAGGGCGGACCGCTGTGCTGATGCCGGTTTATAACGAAGATGTCGAAGCCGTATTCGGGCGCATCCGCCGTATGGGAGCGTCACTCGGCAACCGTGCCGACCAGTTCGATTTCTTCATTCTCAGTGATTCCGGACCCGAAAATGGCGCGCTGGAATATCGCGCCTTTCTGAAATTGCGCAGCGAGATGGTCCCGCGCCTTTATTACCGTCGGCGCGCCGTCAATCATGAGCGCAAACCCGGCAATGTGGCGGACTGGGTGCGCAAGCATGGCGCGGCCTATCCCTATATGCTGGTGCTGGATGCGGACAGTGTGGTTTCGGGCGACACCATGGTGCGGCTGGCGAAAACGATGGACAGTAACCGCCAGGTGGGGCTGATCCAGACGATCCCGACTGTCGTGAATGGCCGAACCCTGTTCGCCCGCTGGCAGCAGTTCGCCGGACGGCTCTATGGCCCCATCGCGTCCGCCGGGCTGATGTGGTGGTCAGGCTCGGAAGCGAGTTTCTGGGGTCATAACGCCATCTTGCGCACGGCGGCTTTCGCCGAAAGCTGCGGCCTTGCGCCGCTTTCCGGCAAGGAGCCGTTCGGCGGCGCGATTCTCAGCCACGATATGGTGGAAGCCGGTCTGCTGCGCCGTAATGGCTGGGCCGTGCATATGGCCGAAGCCGATGAAAGTTTCGAGGAATATCCGCCGACACTCGTCGATCACGCCAAGCGTGACCGCCGCTGGTGCCAGGGTAATCTTCAGCACGTACGGCTGTTCAACACGCCCGGTCTGCACTGGGTTAACCGGTTGCAATTGCTGATGGGCGCATCCGCCTATCTCACCTCGCCGCTGTGGCTGTTCCTGCTGATCGCGGCGATCGTGCACCATTATACGACGGGCGCCGGCGTCGCCCCGTCGCCCTGGTTGCTGGGCGCGACCCTGATCATTCTGTTTGCGCCGAAAATTCTGGCGGCGATCTGGGGGCTGGCCCGCCGCGATCGCGCCGAAGGCTTTGGCGGGCGCAGCGGCATTGTCGCCAGCGTTATGTTGGATATTCCCCTGTCCATTCTCACCGCGCCGTTGATGATGCTGACGACGACCATGATGATTCTCGACATCTTGCGCGGCCGCAAGAGCGGCTGGGCGCCGCAACGGCGAGACGTGGACGGCATCGCGCTGTCCGAAGCGCTGCAGCATTATCGCTGGCATCTGGGCGTGGGCGCGGTGATGGCGCTGCTGTCCATCGCGGGCGGCGGCGCGCTGGGCTGGATGATGCCGGTTGCCATCGGGCTCGTGGTCAGCCCGCTGGTGGCGGTTTCCACGTCGCGCACGGCGACAGGAACCTGGCTGGCGGAGGGCGGCGTGTTTCTGATCCCCGAGGAAGCAATGGAATCGCGCCGCAAGCTGCTGGGCGAGCGGGCGGCAGCGCCCGTGGTGGCGCAACCGCTTACGGGCAAGGAATATATTGCGATGGTGACGGGCGTGCTGCGCGGGGGCGTTACCGCCGCCGCGCAGCGCTTGCGCTATCGCTGAACATCGCGACTGCCCACAGCGCCAGCCCGCCAAGCGCCAACATCGCGCCCACATAGCCGCTGCCGGTGTGAAAACCATGACCTGCGGCAATCGCGAGACCTGCGGCCCAAGGGCCCAGCGCGTTGGCGAAGTTGAAGGCGCTATGGTGCAATGCTGCCGCCAGGGTCTGCGCGTTTCCTGCCACATCCATCAGCCGCCCTTGTAGCGGCACGCCGAAAGATGCGGTGCAGCCAATCAGGAAAACGACCGGGGCGAGGGTCCACAGGCTACCGGCGGCGGATGGGTAGAGAGCCAGCATCACCGCCGACAACAGCAGACATCCACCGACTGTTGGCATCAGCGCCTTGTCCGCCGCCCAGCCGGTGACCAGCGTTCCTGCCGTCATCCCGAGGCCAATGAGCGCAAGCATCGGCGGAATGGTGGCAGCGGACACTTGCGTGACAGAAAGCAGGGTGGACGCGAGATACGTGTAGCAGGCGAATATCCCCCGAAACCGACTGCGCCGATGCCCAGCGTCAGCCAGATCTTGCCGTTTTTCAGCGCCGATAATTCAGCCAGCGGGCCGACGCCTTCCGGCACCGGTTGCCGCGGCGCAAACAGAAAAACCAGGATGGCCGTCACCAGCGCCAGCAAGGCCACCAGCGCGAAACCCCAGCGCCAGCCGAAAATCTGGCACAGCGCATTGACCACAGGTACGCCTGTGACGGTCGAAATCGTCAATCCCAGCATGACGAGCGACATGGCCTGCGCGCGTCGGTGACGGGACACGAGGCTGGCGGCCATCAGCGCCGCGACACCGAAATAGGCCCCATGCGGGAAGCCGGCGAGAAAACGAAAAGCCAGCATCGTCGGATAATCCGGGGCGAGCGCCGACAGGGCATTACCCAGCCCGAACAGCAGCATCAGCCCGATAAGCAGCCGGTGGCGCGGTATCCGCGCGCCCGACACAGCAAGGATCGGCGCGCCAATCACCACCCCCAACGCATAAACGCTGATCACATGACCTGCCGTCGCCTCGCTCACGCCCAGATCGGGCGCGAAGAAGGGCAAGAGGCTCATCGTGGCAAATTCGGTGGTTCCGATGGCGAAGCCGCCCATGGCCAGAGCGAACAGAACCAGCGCCGGGTGTGCGTTTTGCCGGTCGGCCTTCATATCAGCGGCGCCAGCGCCAGAATTAGCGCGGTGGTGACGGCGGACAGCGCCATGCCAATACCGGAAAATGTGCCGGCCACTTCCGAAACCTCGAACGCGCGGGCGGTGCCGATGCCGTGAGCGGCGATGCCGGTGGCAAGGCCCCGGGCACGCGGATCGCTTACGCTGAGCGCATTTAACAGGGGCGTCGCCGCCATCGCGCCCACCAGACCACTGGCGACCGCAATGATCGCCGCGAGCGACGCGATGCCGCCCAATCCCGTGGCCAGCGCGATTGCGACCGGCGTTGTCGTGGAGCGGGGAGCAAGCGACGCCAAAACTTCCGCCGGCGCGCCAAACGCCCAGGCGATGCCGACGGCGCTGACCACCGCTGTGCATGTGCCCGCAAGCAGCGCTGCCAGCAACGGCTTCACGACAGCCCGGACGAGCGAAAGATGCCGCCACAAGGGCACCGCCAGCGCTACCGTTGCCGGGCCAAGCAGAAAGGTCAGCAGCGCCGTATCGTCAGCATAAACCGCATAGGGTGTATCGGTCAGCAGCAAAATCGCGATCAGCGCCGGGGTGGAAAGAATCATCGGATGCGCCAGGGGATGGCGACGCAAACGGCGGGAGAGCGCATCGGCGGCGGCGAATACCGCCAGCGTCACCGCCAGCCACAGCAAGGGCGTATCCGTCATCGTGCTGTTCTTGCCGCCACCCACTGGAACACCAGTGCACTGACTGCCAGTGTCAACAGGGTGGAAATGATCATCGCCGCCACAATCACCAGCACCTGCGACGGCAGCAACGACCCATGCTCCATGATGCCCACCGCGGACGGCAGGAACATGATCGTCATATGGCCAAGCAGCCAGCCGGATATTTCAGTCAGGGTCGGGCGGGGGCGTGGTCGCAGCAGCAGCCACAGGAACAGCAGCGCCATGCCAAGGACCGCCCCCGGCAGCGGCAGACCGAGAATCCGGTGCAAAATCTCGCCGGCAAGCTGGCAAAGCAGAAGAAGAGCGATAGTCTGGATCATCTTGCGGGTTTCCGTACACAGAAAAACAGGGCAGGGCCCTGTTCCGCCGTGGCCCGTATGCGCCGGGCCGCGACTGGCGGGATGGACCGACGCTTGCCGGAGCCTTAGGAATCCCGCAAGCACAGCGCAAGGGACAGTGGCTCGATGGATGATCGCATGGCTCAGGACGGACCGGGCACGGACGCGCAACCGGATGCGGCGGAAACGATACCGTCCGGTTCCGGCCTGCGGACCACGATCATCCTCGCCGGCTTCATTGTGCTGGGCGTATTGACGATTCTGTATGCGCAAGGCATCCCGCCATTCACCCGCACCGTGCAGGTAACCGAGCAGGCCGAAGTACGCGGCGAAACCACCATCATTGCCCCCCGGATCGACGGCTATGTTACCGAATTACTGGTGGAAGATTTCCAGCGCGTGAGCGCCGGCAATATTCTGCTGCGGCTGGAAGACAGCATCTATGCGCAAGAAGTGGAACGGGCGCGCGGCAATGTGCAGATTGCGCTGGCGGCGCTGCGCAATTCCGAACAGGGCGAACGCGCGGGTAAGGCGGGGGTTTCCGGCGCGCAGGCACGTCTGGAAGCAGCACAGGCGCAGCTGACGCAGGCGCAAGCCAATATGCAGCGCATCGAGATGCTGGCGGGGCAGGGCTCGATTTCCGCGTGGGAGCGTGATGCGGCAAAGGCTGATCTGGTCCAGAGCGCGGCGGCAGTGACGGAAGCGGAAGCACGGGTAGTGGCTGCAGAACAGCAGGTGGAAGGTGTCACCGTCGGGCGCGGCGGGTTGCTGGCGACGGTCGATGCGGCACGGGCGGAATTGCGGCTGGCGGAAATCAACCTGGCCAATTGCGTGATCCGCGCGCCGATCGACGGGCAGGTGAGTGAAGTGGGCGCGCGGCTTGGCCAATATGTGACCGCTGGCACGGCGCTGATGGGCCTCGTCTCTGAACAGATGTGGGTGATCGCCAATTTCCGCGAGGAGCAGACGGCGCGGATGCGGCGGGGCCAGTTCGTTGAAATCCGCGTGCCGGCGCTGGATGGCGCAAGGCTGGCGGGGCGGGTGGAGCAACTTGCGCCGGCGGCTGGCAATGCCTTTCTGGAAAGCCGTCCGGCTGGAACCGGTGGCGATTTTGGCAAGGTGCCGCAGCGGATTCCGGTGCGCATTCGCCTGGATCCCGATCAGCAGATGCTGGAGCGGTTACGCCCTGGCCTGTCGGTGGAGGCGCGCGTCGATACCGCCAGCGCGCCGGCCAAATTATGAAAAATTTTGCGGGCTCAGGCTTGCTGATGTTGCTGGCCGCATGCGTGAGCCAGGGGCCGCCAGGGGCGGATGCCTCCATCGCGCCGCCTGATCGCTGGCGCACGGATGCGGGCCCGGTAGCGCCGGTGGACCGTTACTGGTGGCGGCAATTCGGTGACCCGGTGCTGAACGATGTCGTGGAAACAGCGCTGGCCCATAATGATGATCTGGCCATGGCGACGGCACGGGTGGCAGAAGCGCGTGCCAGCGAGCGGGTGGGCCGCGCCGGCTTGATGCCGCAGGTGGCGGTCGGTGCGATCGGTGGCGGTGTACGCGATATCGGCGCATCGGATACGGGAGAAACGGAATGGCTGGCGCGTCCGCTGTTTATTGCGTCGTGGGAGGCGGATTTATTCGGTCGCTTGCATAACGAAGCCGATGCGGCGCAGTTATCGGCGGAAGCGGCGGTGGCTGCCCGGGACGCGATGGCGCTATCCATAGCTGCGGCGGCGGCGCGCGGCTATATTCTGCTCCGCGCGCTGGATCAGCAATTATGGATCTTGCGGCAGGCGCAGGGCGGGCGGGCGGAAGCCTTGCGTATTGCCCGCGATCAGGCGCAGGCCGGGTTGGTATCTGATCTGGTGTGGCGACAGGCGGAAGGCGAATATGCCGAAATCGCCCAACGCGCTGTCGCGGCCGAACTGGCCGTTTCCACCCAGGAACATGCGCTGAGCCTGTTGATGGGTACCCCACCGCAAACCATCGGGCGTGGACTGGAAGTGGCGGCGCTGGCGCGACCGGCTGTTCCCGCCGGGCTTCCCTCCGATCTGTTACGAAAAAGGCCCGACATTTCGGCGGCGGAATACCGATTGGCTGCGAGCGATGCGAATTTGGCTGCAGCGCGCGCGGCCTTTATGCCGCGTATCCACCTGACCGGCAGCGGCGGTCTCGCCCTGTCGGATCGGCTGGCTGATCCGATTGGCGTCTGGTCTTTGGGGGCAAGCATCCTTGCGCCAATCTTTGAAGGCGGTCGCTTGTCGGCCGGGCGCGATGCGGCGGCAGCGCGGCGCGATCAGGCGGCGTTTGCGTATCGCCGGGCGGTATTGATGGCCTTTCAGGAGGTGGAGGACAGCCTTGCCGCCGTCGCCCGTTTCGGCGAGCAGCGCACGCACGCGCAGGCGCGGAAAACGGCGTGGACGGCGGCGCTGCGCCATGCTCAAAACCGCGTGGAGGCGGGCTATTCCCCATATCTTGAACTGCTGGATGCGCAGCGCCGGCAGATAGATTCTGCTCTCGAACTGGTGCGGGCGGAGGCTGGCCAGTTGCTGGCGCTGGTGGCGTTGCACGAGGCGATGGGCGGCGGCTGGGGCAGCGACGGTGGAGCTACGGGATAAGCAGCCAGGCGAAGCCCGATGGTTCCAGCCGGATTTCCGTCTTCGTCATGGTTTGACCCCCGGCGGCAATGCAGCGGGCGTCGCTCGGCGGGTTCGGCCAGTGCGCGACCCGATCGGAAAGATTGAACAGGCACAGGATTGTTTCATCCGCCGCCGCGCGGGTGAAGGCCAGCAGGCCGGGTGGTGCGTCGTGGAACCTGATGTTGCCATATGCGATGGCGCGATGGCGTTTGCGTAAGCCGATGGCCGCACGATAGTCGGCCAGCACCGATCCACGCGATAGCTCCTGTACATCTGCCGACATGGCCAGATGTTCGGGTGGTAGCGGCAGCCATGGTGTGCCGGTTGTAAAGCCGCCGTTCGGCGCGTCTGCTTCCCATGGCATTGGCGTGCGGCAGCCGTCCCGCCCCTTGAACGCTGGCCAGAAGCGGATGCCATAGGGGTCGCGCAATTGCTCGAAGGTGAGTTCGGCTTCGGTCAGACCGAGTTCTTCGCCCTGATAGATGCAGATGGTTCCGCGCAGGGCCACCAGGATATGGATCGCCAGACGGGCCAGCCGCCGTGGATCGCTGCCGGGCCGCAGCCAGCGCGACACATGGCGCGCCACATCATGATTCGACAGGGACCAGCAGGCCCAGCCGTCGCCCGCCTGTTGTTCGAACAATTCTATGGGCGCGCGGAAAAAGGCCGGTGACAGATCGTGGCCGAACAGGTCGAATGTATAGCTGGCATGCAGCTTGTCTCCACCGCCGGTATATTGACCGATAGTGATGGGGGAGCGCGGGCCATCGCCGATTTCGCCCAGCGCTACGCGATCGCCATAGCTATCGAGCAAGTGCCGGATGCGCTGCAGAAACGCCAGATTTTCAGGCTGGCTCTTGTCGTATAGATGGTCCTGAAAACCATAGGGATTGGTCAGCGGAACATCGGGTGCATGATGTTCGGGCGGGGCAGGCGGATTACTCCGCAAGTGCCTGTCGTGGAAATAATGCACGCACGCATCGAGCCGGAAGCCGTCCACGCCTGCATCCAGCCAAAAACGCAGGATATCCAGCAGTTCGTCCTGCACGGCGGGGTTGTGAAGGTTGAAATCGGGCTGGGAAGCCAGGAAACCGTGCAGATAATATTGCATCCGCTGCCCGTCCCACTCCCATGCCGGGCCGCCGAAAACCGATAGCCAGTTGTTGGGCGGCGTACCATCCGGTTGGGGATCGGCCCAGACATACCAGTCGGCATAAGGATTCTCGCGGCTCGATCGGGATTGCGCAAACCAGCGATGCTGATCGGAACTGTGCGATAAAATCTGGTCGATGATGACTTTCAGGCCGAGATCATGGGCCCTGTCCAGAAGCGTACGAAAATCGTCCATCGTGCCGAACATCGGATCGACGCCGCGAAAGTCCGAAACATCATAGCCCATATCGGCCATCGGGGAGGGGAAAAAGGGTGAAATCCACACTGCGTCGACCCCGAGCGACGCAATATGGGGCAATCGCCGGGTGATGCCCGGCAAATCGCCCATCCCGTCGCCCGTCGTATCCTGGAAGGAGCGCGGATAGACCTGATAAATCGTTGCGCCGCGCCACCAGTCCGTATCGGTCATGCAATATCCTTCGCCACGAAAAGGACGCTGCGAGCAGGCACAAGCCGGGAAGGCTCAACAAATTGCACGGGCTGGCGGCTGCGATTGATCAGCACCGCGATATCGGAAAGTACCATCGCGATTTCGGCGGTATGCGGGTCTTCCCAATCCGCCACCGTAAACGGTTCTCCATTCGGGCGAAGCCAGCGCACTTCTTCCGGGTGCAGAAAGCCGGGATCGGTCAGGGATGGATGGCGGGCGCGGATAACGGCCAGTTCCGCAATATGCTGTTCGAGTTGCATGTCGCGCATGGCCCAATCGAGCGGAAAATTTTGTGCGTAGCCGTTGTTATTACCATGCTGGCTGTGGCCGAACTCATCGCCGGCGGTCAGCATGATATTCCCGCGCGTGGCGAATAATGTGGATAGCAGCGCCTTGATATCGGTGTGCCGCTGCCCGTTGATATAAGGGTCGTCGGTCGGTCCCTCGGCGCCGTGATTCCATGAGAAGTTCTCAGGGTGGCCGTCCAGATTTTCCTCGCCATTGGCTTCATTGTGCCGCCGTTCATAGGCAACCACATCGGCCAGCGTGAAACCGTCATGCGCGGCGATGAAAGATATGCCGCGCGTCTCTTCGCCCTGGAAAACATCGTCCGAGCCGCAGATGCGCGTGACCAGCGGGCCAATCATGCGGGTGTCTCCGCGCCAGAACCGCCGCACATCGTCGCGGTAGCGGTCGTTCCACTCGCGGAATGGCTGCGGGAACTTGCCGAGCTGATACCCGTCGACGCCGATATCCCAGGGTTCGGCTATCAGTATCCGGTCTTCCAGCAACGGATCGGTGATGATTTCGGTCAGCAATTGCGCTTCTGGATCGAAACCATGGCCCTCTCGTCCCAGAACCGGCGCGAGATCGAAGCGGAAGCCATCGACGCCGGCATTACGAACGAAGTGCCGCAGCGTATCGAGGATCAGCCGGCGGGCGGCGGGATACTCGCAACGCAGCGTGTTGCCGCATCCGGTGTCGTTCACCAGATGCCCGTCGCGCATGCGGAAATAGGCTTCGCCATCCAGCCCGCGCAACGACAGCGCCGGTCCGGCGGCATCGCTTTCGCCGGTATGGTTCAGCACCAGATCGAGGATAACGCCAATGCCCGCCGCATGCAGCCGCTCTACTGCCTGGCGCAATTCGATGAAGCCTTCCGGGGCCAGGCGCGGGTCCAGCGCCATCAGCCCCACGGGATTATAGCCCCAGTGGTTGGCAAGGCCCAACGGCGGCAAATGGCGTTCGTCGATCCACGCGACGACGGGCATCAGTTCCACCGCCGACACGCCGATTTTTTTCAGATGCGCGATGATCGCCGGATGGCCGAGCGCCGCAAAGGTGCCGCGCCGGTGCGGCGGCACATCAGGATGCAGCTGCGTGAGACTGGCGACGTTCACCTCGTAAATCAGGCCGTCGCGCGCGAATAGCGGCGGGCGGGTGTATGGTGGGGCAGGCAGCCGGGAGATCAGCGCCTTGGGTACCAGCGCCGCCGTGTCCACCCCACGCTCCGCCAGACGCGGATCATGTACCCAGGGCCGGTCGATTTCGATGGCGTAAGGGTCCAGCAACAGTTTCGACGGATCGTACCACAGTCCCCGCTCGGGCGCATACGCGCCATGGGCGCGCAGGCCATAGCGCATATTGGCAGTGGCGGCGACGATGAAGCCATGGTGCCAGCCGTCTTGCGCCGCATCCAGGCGCTTGCGCGTCAGCGGCGTTTCGCCTTCGATGTCATAAAGTTCGACATCGACGCCGCTCGCATTGCCCGCCCACACGGTGAAATGGACGCCACCGTCCACGGGTGTGGCGCCTGGCAGCCAGTCTGGATCGGACAATTGCATCAGGTAACGACATCCGGTGCGATGCGGCCGGTATGGCGGCGGATGTGGGCGATGCTGTCTGCAATATCCACCAGCGGAGCCAGGGCCACGGCGGGTTGCTGGTCGAGATCGCCGTCCGTGGGCTCATAGCGTTCGATATAGACCCGCAACGTCGCCCCCGTTGTGCCGGTGCCGGACAGGCGGAACACCAGGCGCGAACCGCCGGAAAAGAGGATGCGGATGCCCTGGTGGCGGCTCTCCGAGCCATCGACCGGATCGACATAGGCAAAATCGTCCGCTGCCTCGATGGTCTGCCCGCCAAAGCTTTGGCCTGGCAATTCCGGCAGTCGCGCCCGTAATTCCATAATCAGCGTATCGGCGGCGGCGCTATCCAGCCCTTCATAATCGTGGCGGGTGTAATAGTTACGGCCATAGCGCGCCCAATGGCGGTGCGCGATGGAAGCGACGGATTCCCGGCGCGCGGCGAGAATATTGAGCCAGAGCAGCACGGCCCACAGTCCGTCTTTTTCGCGCACGTGCCCGGAACTGGTGCCTGCGGATTCTTCGCCGCACAGGGTGATCTTCCCGGCATCGAGCAGATTGCCAAAAAATTTCCAGCCCGTCGGCGTTTCATAGGCGGGAATGCCAAGGTTGGCGGCGACCCGGTCTGCGGCGGTGCTTGTTGGCATGGAGCGGGCGATCCCGGCCAGACCTTCGGCATAACCAGGGGCCAGATGAGCGTTGGCGGCCAACATTGCGAGCGAGTCCGACGGGGTGATGTAAATGCCCTTGCCGAGGATCAGATTGCGGTCGCCGTCGCCGTCCGAGGCGGCGCCGAAATCCGGGCCTTCTTTCGCCATCAGCCGGTCGTACAGGGTTTTTGCATGAACAGGGTTTGGATCAGGATGGTTGCCACCGAAATCCGGCAGCGGGACGCCATTCCAGATAGCGTCAGCCCCCGCGCCCAGCCGCCGTCCGAGGATTTCCCGGGCATAGGGACCGGTGACGGCATGCATGGCATCGAACTGGATGGAAAATCCCGAAGCGATCAGCGCGCGGATGGCAGAGAAATCGAATAATTCCTCCATCAGATCGGCATAATCGGTAACGGAATTATGGATATCCACCACCATATCGCCGATTTTATGGCTGGCGATCCGGTCGATATCGATCGGAGAAGCATCGGTTATTGCATAGGAACGGATCTCACGCGAATATGCGTAGATCGCTTCTGTCAGCTTTTCCGGCGCGGGGCCGCCGTTGCCGATATTATATTTGATGCCGAAATCACCATCCGGGCCGCCGGGATTATGACTTGCGGACAAGATGATGCCGCCCATTGCGCCATATTTGCGGATCAGGTGGCTGGCTGCAGGTGTCGACAAAATCCCGTGCTGCCCGACCAGCACGCGGCCAAAGCCCCCCGCCGCCGCCAGGCGCAGCACCGTCTGGATCGTCTCGCGGTTGAAATAGCGGCCATCGCCACCCAGCACCAGCGTCCGCCCGGCCACATCACCGATGCAGGCAAAGATCGAGGCGACGAAATTCTCGACATAGTGCGGTTGCTGGAAGTGCTGCACTTTCTTGCGCAGGCCGGAAGTGCCGGGCTTCTGGTCGTTGAAAGGGGTGGTCGCAACCTGTGACTTCATGCGTGATTCCTCGCCGCGATCAGGGATGTGTAAAGCCCGCTATAGCGGCTGGCGCTGTTCTTCCACGAAAAATCTGCCCGCATCCCCTGTTGCTGCATCTTCGCCCAGATTTTCGGCATGGCGAAAAGCTCCGCGGCGCGTCTGATGGCCGCATGGAAGGCTGCGCCATCACCGGCACGGAAATGCAGCCCGGTGGCGACGCCTGCGGCGAGCGCCGCCGTATTGGCGTCGATAATGGTGTCCGCCAGCCCGCCGGTCCGGGCCACGACCGGCACACAGCCATAGCGCAGGCCATATAATTGCGTCAGCCCGCAGGGCTCGAACCGCGACGGCACAAGGATCGCGTCGCCACCGCCCTGCATCAGGTGAGAAAGCGCCTCGTCATAGCCGATATCGACAGCAACGCGGCCCGGATGGCGCGCGGCGGCAGCCAGCAAGCCCGATTCCAGAGACGCGTCACCCGACCCCAAAACCGCCAGACTTCCACCGAGGGCGACGATGGTGTCGGTGGCATCCACCAGCAAATCCATGCCTTTTTGCCACGTCAGCCGACTGACGACGACGAATAACGGGCCGTCGCCAACGTCAAGACCGAAACGTTCGATCAGGGCGCGGCGATTGTGGCTGCGTTTTTTCAATGTATCCATACTGAAACGGCTGGCCAGGGCGGCATCGGTTTCCGGGTTCCATTCGGCCGTATCGATGCCGTTCACGATGCCCGTCAGCGCGTCGCTCCGAACGTCGATCAGGCCTTCGAGCCCCATGCCGAACGCCGGTTCACGGATTTCGGCGGCGTAGGTCGGGCTGACGGTGGTGATGGCGTCGGCATACCAGATGCCAGCCTTCAGATAGCCGACGCCACCATAATATTCGACGCCATCGACGGCGAACGCGCGATCAGGAAGGTCCAGCGCAGGGAAAATTGTCGCCGGGAACCTTCCCTGAAAGGCGATATTATGAATGGTGAGCACCGAGGGCACGCGCGCTGCCGGTCCAAAGCGCATATAAGCCATGGCCAGCGCGCCCTGCCAGTCGTGCGCATGGACGATATCCGGACGATAGCGCGGCACGGTTCCCGCGGCGATATCCGCCCCCGCGCGGGAAAGAGCTGCGAAACGCTGCCAGTTATCCGGCCAGTCGTTTCCGTGCGCGTCGGTATAGGGCGGGCCTTCGCGGGCAAACAATCGTGGCGCGTCCAGCAGGAAAAGCCGCGCATCTCCGACGCGAGCGGCGCGGATACGGGCAGGGCCCCCGAACAGATCCGCATATTGTTTCACCGTCCGCACTGGCCCTCCGATGCGGCGGAGCACTTGCGGATAGGCCGGCAGCAGGGTCGTTACCTGCACCTTTTCCGGCAACAGTGCCGCGGGCAAGGCGCCGACCACATCGGCAAGCCCGCCCGTTTTCATCAACGGGTGCATTTCAGACGCAATGGCCAATACCCGCATGATGTCAGGCGGTTTCCGTTTCCAGGCGGTCGATCATGGCTTTCGTGATCAGGCAGACGCCGCGTTCTGTGCGCCGGAAACGGCGGGCATCTTCCTCCGGATCTTCGCCGACAATCAGCCCCGGCGGGATGCGCACATTGGCATCCACCACCGCCCGGTGCAGCCGCGCGCCGCGTCCGATCGAGCAATTGGGCATCACCACCGTTTCGGTAACCGACGAATAGCTATGCACCCGCACCCCGGTAAAGATCAGGCTTCTATGCACCGCTCCTCCCGAAATGATCGAGCCGCCCGCTACCAGTGAAGAGACGGCGACACCCCGCCGGCCTTCATAATCATGCACGAATTTGGCTGGCGGCTTTACTTCTGAATAGGTCCAGATGGGCCAGTTGCGGTCATAGAGATCAAGCGGCGGCAATACATCGGTCAGGTCGATATTGGCTTCCCAATAGGCGTCTATTGTGCCGACATCGCGCCAATAGGCTTCGGGTTCGCTTTCGGATCGCACGCAAGATGTGGTAAAGCGATGGGCGACGGCCTTGCCGTTTTTCACCAGCCACGGAATAATATCCTTGCCGAAATCCCGCGCGGAATCCGGATCGGCGGCGTCCCGACGCAACTGATCGATCAGCGTTTGCGTATGGAATACATAAATCCCCATAGATGCCAGTGCGATATCGGGGCTGCCGGGGATCGGCGGCGGGTTTGCGGGTTTTTCCACGAAGGCAGTGATCCGGTCCGTTTCGTCCACTGCCATCACCCCGAAGCCGGTGGCCTCCATCCGTGGCACTTCCAGCACGCCGACGGTGACATCCGCCTTCGAATCCACATGCTGGCGCAGCATCACCTCATAGTCCATTTTATAGACATGATCGCCGGCGAGGATGATCATATATTCCGGCGCATGGCCTTCGATAATATCGATATTCTGGTAAACGGCGTCGGCGGTTCCGGCATACCATTGCGTTTCGGAAACGCGTTGGCTGGCGGGCAGGATGTCGAAGGTTTCGTTGCGTTCAGGGCGGAAAAAGTTCCAGCCGCGCTGCAAATGCCGGATCAGCGAATGGGCCTTGTATTGCGTGGCGACACCAATGCGGCGGATGCCGGAATTGAGCGCGTTCGACAGCGCAAAATCGATGATCCGCGTGTTGCCACCGAAGTAAACGGCGGGCTTGGCGCGTATCGCCGTCAATTCGTTCAACCGCGAACCGCGTCCGCCCGCCAGCACATAGGCCATGGCGTCGCGCGCCAGTGGCGCCGGCCAGCGCCGGCCCAGCATGTTCGTCATGACCCGCCCTCCACATAGCGTAACATGATAGTGGCGAGCGGAGGCAGGGTGATGATGGCGCCGCCATCCTCGCCCGCCATCACCATGCCGTTATTTCCGGTTCCGCTGCCGCCATAAACAGCGGCGTCGCTGTTGAGCACTTCCGCCCATCGGCCCGCATGGGGCAGACGCAGATGATAGCCCTCGCGCCGCACCGGCGTGAAATGCGAGATCACGACGATATCCGCGGCCCCCGGCGCATGGCGCGCCCAGGCAAAGGACGAGCCTTCGCGATCGTCCACCACCAGCCAGGAAAAGCCCTCCGCTTCGCAATCGCGGGCGTGCAGCGCCGGTTCGCTGCGATACAGATGATTGAGATCGCTGATCCACTGTCGCACACCGGCATGCGCAGGCGCGCCCGGCAATTCCCAATCCAGCGGGCGCGCTTCGCTCCATTCGCGGCGCTGGGCAAATTCCTGACCCATGAACAGCAGCTTTTTTCCGGGGTAACCCCACATGAAACCATAATAGGCGCGTAATGTTGCGAATTTTTGCCAGTCATCGCCGGCCATTTTTTCCAGCAGCGAGCCCTTGCCATGCACGACTTCATCATGGGAAAGCGGCAGCACGAAATTTTCGGAAAAGGCATACATCAGGCCAAAGGTAATCTCGTCATGATGGTGCCGCCGGTGAACAGGATCGCGCCGCAGCCATTGCAGCGTGTCGTGCATGAAACCCATGTTCCACTTCAACCCGAAGCCGAGGCCGTTGACGTCCGTCGGCGCTGTCACCAGTGGCCAGGCGGTGGATTCTTCCGCGATGGTGACGCTGCCGGGATGCTCGCCATAAACAGCGCGGTTCAGCCGTTGCAGAAAGGCGGCGGCCTCCCAATTTTCCCGCCCGCCTTCGTGGTTGGGAATCCAGCTTCCCGGCGGCCGTGAATAATCCCGATACAGCATGGATGCCACGGCATCCACGCGCAGGCCGTCGACATGATATCGTTCCAGCCAGAACAGGGCATTATTGACCAGAAACGTCGAAACCTCGCGCCGGCCATAATTATAGATGGCGGTATTCCAGTCGGGATGAAAGCCCTGACGGGGATCGGCATGTTCATAGAGGGCAGTACCGTCGAAACGGGCGAGGCCGTAATCGTCCATCGGGAAATGCGCCGGCACCCAATCGAGGATGATGCCGATGCCGGCGCGGTGCGCGCCATCGACGAAGCGGGCGAAACCTTCCGGCTCCCCGAAACGGGCGGTCGGGGCAAAGAGGCCGGTCGGCTGATAGCCCCAGCTTGGATCATAGGGATATTCGCTGATGGGCAGAAATTCGATATGGGTGAAGCCGGTCGCGACAACATAGGGGATGAGCTGTTCGGCGAGTTCATCCCACGAGAGGAAGCCACCATCCGCGCGCATCCGCCACGATCCGGCATGGACCTCATAAATGGAAACCGGCTGGCGGCGGATATCGGCGCTGGCCCAGAAAGCGCAGTGGGCGTCGTCTCCCCAATGGTGGGTGAGCGGCGGTTCGATGATGGATGCGGTGCCAGGGCGCAATTCAGCACGAAAGGCGAAGGGATCGGCCTTTAACGGCAGCAAATTTCCGTCAGCGCCAATGATTTCATATTTATACCGCTGGCCAGCGTGGGCGTCGGGCAGAAAAATTTCATGGATGCCGGTATCGCGGCGGTGGCGCATCACATGGCGGCGACCGTCCCAGTCGTTGAAATCGCCGACCACCGACACCCGCTTTGCATTGGGCGCCCATACGGCGAAATGCACACCATCCACGCCCTCATGATGCAACGGGTGCGCGCCGAGCTTGTCGAACAGCCGCAGATGGGAGCCTTCCGCGGCATAATAATCGTCGAGGGGGCCGAGCACCGGGCCGAAACTGTAGGCGTCGGTTACCTGCCACTGTGCATCATGACCTTCAACGCGATAGCGCAGCGGCTGGCGGTTCGGGAGATCGATGGCCCCGGCGAACAGCCCGTCCGGGTGAATGCGCTGGAGGTTTCCGACAGGATCTCCGGCAAGGGTCCAAGCCTCTATCTTTTCCGCGCCGGGGATGAAGCAGCGGGCAACAAACCCGACGGGCGTTTCATGCACCCCCAAAATCGCGAACGGGTCGGCATGCAGGCCAGCGACAATTTCGGCGGCCTCGGCATCCCCGACAAGCGCCGCGCCAGACATTCCCTATTGCTCCCCGGGGGGAATACCCCAGATGTCGCGGGCATATTCGCGGATGGTACGATCGGATGAGAACCAGCCGACCCGGGCCGTATTCCTGATGGTGCGACTGGCCCAGGCGGCATCATCCTTCCAGATTTCATCCACTTGCCGCTGCGCCTTCGCATAGGAATCGAAGTCGGCGCACAGCATGAACCAGTCACCGTCATACAGGCCCCGGATCAGATCGGCGTAGCGGCCCCGGTCATCCGGGGAGAAAACGCCAGTCTGTATGGCATGAAGGGCTTCAGCCAGCTCGGCATTTTCGTCGATGAAAGCGCGCGGATTATAGCCTTCCGCACGCTTCTGCGCGACTTCACTGGCGGTCAGGCCGAAAATAACGATATTTTCGGCGCCTACCCGATCCCTGATCTCGACATTGGCGCCATCGAGCGTGCCGATCGTAAGCGCGCCATTCAGGGCGAATTTCATATTGCCGGTGCCCGATGCTTCCATGCCGGCGGTCGAAATCTGTTCTGACAGGTCCGCCGCGGGCATCAACATTTCCGCCGCCGACACGTTGTAATTGGGCAGAAATACCATCTTCAGCAGACCCTGGGCCGCCGGATCATGGTTCACCACGCGCGCCACATCGTTCACCAGTTTGATGATAAGCTTGGCGTTGTGGTAACTGGCTGCGGCCTTGCCACCGAACAGCTTGACGCGCGGCACCCAATCCCGCTCGGGATGGGAACGGATCTGGTTGTAAAAGACGACAGCCTCGATGACATTCAGCAACTGACGCTTGTATTCATGGATGCGTTTCACATGAATGTCGAACATCGCGTGCGGATCGATGCGGATACCCAGACGCTCCCGCACCATACCGGCCAGCGCATCTTTCTTTTTCAATTTGACGGCTTTGAAGCGGGCCTGAAACCCCGGATCATCTGCAAATGCATCCAGTGCCTGAATAGCCTCGATGTCATCAAGAAAAGCATCGCCGATCACATCACGTAGCAGTGTCGTTAATTCCCGATTGCACTGGTGCAGCCAGCGGCGCGGGGTGACTCCGTTGGTCTTGTTGTTGATGCGATCCGGATACAGACGATGGAGGTCGGCGAACACCGTGTTCTTCATCAACTGCGTATGCAGGGCGGCGACACCATTGACGCTGTGCGATCCGGCAAAGGCCAGATTGGCCATGCGCACCCGGCGTTCGCCGGTTTCATCGATCAGCGAAATGGCGGCGATCGCGCAATCATCAAATTGCTTTTCGCGTTTCGCGTGAATAAGCATGCGGGCGTTGATCGCGTAAACCAGTTGCATATGGCGCGGCAATAACTGATCAAACAGCGGCACCGGCCAGGTTTCCAGCGCCTCCGCCAGCAAGGTATGATTGGTATAGCCGAAGGTGCGGCAGGTAATATCCCACGCCTCGTCAAATTCCAGATCGTGCACGTCGATCAACAAACGCAGTAATTCGGTTACGGCAACGGCGGGGTGGGTATCGTTTAACTGGATTGCGGCCTTGTCGGGCAGGGTGCGGATATCGTCGAAAAATTGCACATGGCGGCGAACAATGTCCTGGATGGAGGCGGACGAAAAGAAATACTCCTGCCGCAGCCGTAATTCCTGGCCCGCCGGGGTCGAATCCGTCGGATAGAGCACGCGGGAAAGCGTTTCCGCCTTGTTGCTTTCCCGCAGCGCCCCGATATGGTCGCCGGCGTTAAAGGCATCGAGCAAAATCGGGTCGATGGGTTTCGCCGTCCAGAGCCGTAAAGTATTTACCCTTTTTCCACGCCACCCCACAACAGGCGTGTCGTAGGCAGTTGCGATAACCCGCTCACGGGGCCGCCAGATGCGGGCGTCACCGCCGCCGCCGTTGGCCGCCAGCGGCTCCACCAGGCCGCCGAAGCCGATTTCGTAGCTGGATTCACGGCGTTCAAACTCCCAGCTATTGCCATGCGCCAGCCAGGTTTCCGGCAATTCCACCTGCCAGCCGTCATGGATTTCCTGGCGGAACATGCCATTTTCATAACGGATTCCATAGCCATAGGCCGGAATATTAACGGTCGCCATGGATTCCATGAAACAGGCCGCCAGCCGGCCCAGGCCACCATTGCCAAGTGCGGCCTCGGGTTCGAGGGCGGCGATCAGGTCAATCCGTACACCGAGCGAGGTCAGTGCTTCCTGCATCTCCTGCATCAGGCCCAGATTGGACACCACGTCGCGCATCAGCCGCCCGATCAGAAATTCGAGGCTGAGGTAATAGACGCGCTTGTCCTGGTTCGCATGGGTCTGGCCCGTTGATTCGATCCAGCGATCAATCACCCGGTCCCGGATGACGTTGATGGTTGCCGCCAGCCAGTCATGCGGTTTGGCGGCGGCGGCATTTTTGCCGATGCGATACGTCAGCCGCTCGACAATTTCTTTGGCGAGAATTTCCGGATCGTTCGCGCCCGGCGTCGGTTGGGGCAGGGGGGAGTTTGTATCGCTCAAAATCATTCGGCGAACTTTCTGCGGGCAGATCTGCTGCCGCAGTGTGGCGCGGGAACGGAGCGGAAAGCAACCCTTTGAAAACCGCCATGGGGGCTTTCCGCCCGTCGTATGTTCGGCCATGATAAAGATATGCCAACCAATACTGTCCTTCCGCCGCCCCCTGTCATTACGCCGGCCACGGCCAGCCTTTTTCTCGATTTTGACGGAACGATCGTGCAGATTGCCGATCGCCCCGATGCCGTGATCGTGAGTGATGCCTTGCGGATATTGCTGACCCGGCTGCAAGAGCTTTTCGATGGCCGGCTGGCCGTGGTAAGCGGGCGATCCGTGGCGACGATCAGGGAACTGGTGCCGGATATTCCCTTTGCCATCGCCGGGAGCCACGGGCTTGAACTCGCGCGGGCGGACGGCCAATCGATTGCGCCCGAACGGCCGGCCATTCTCGATGCGGTGCTGAATGAAATGCGACAATTCAGCGAGCAGAATCCGGGAACGTTGGTGGAGGAAAAACCGCTGGGCGCGGCCCTGCATTTCCGCAACGCACCGGAAACCGCCGATGCGTGCGAATTTCTGGTGACGGAATTGTCCGCGCGGACCGGTCTTGCACTGCAGCCGGGGCATATGGTGTATGAACTGCGACCGGGGAATGCTGACAAGGGGACGGCGATCGAGGCGATGATGGCGAAACCGCCGATGCATGGCACCATGCCGGTGTTCATCGGCGACGATCTGACCGATGAACCCGCCTTCCTCGCTGCAAGCAACGGCGGTGGCATCGGTATCCTCGTCGGTCCGCCGCGCCAGACGATGGCACGCTATGGCTTGCCGGATGTCGTCAGCGTGCTGGCATGGCTGGAGCGCATAAAATGAGCGTTTCGCTGGATTTGTGGCCGATTGGCAATTGCCAGGTCAGCGCGTTGATCGACCGTGCCGGGCGTTTTGTCTGGGGTTGTGTGCCGCGCGTCGATGGTGACCCGTTGTTTTCCAGCCTGTTATCGGGAAAAGATCCCGGATCAGAGGACGCCGGGTGCGGTTACTGGGCTTTCGACCTGGAAGACTGCGTTTCCATCGAACAACATTATATCCGCAACACGCCCATCCTCGTCACCCGTCATACAGACAGTCAGGGCGGCGTGATCGAGGTGGTCGATTTCTGCCCGCGCTATCATCGCATGGGGCGGATCTATCGGCCTGTCGCCTATGCGCGCATCGTACGGCATATTGCAGGCGCCCCGCGTATGCGGGTGCGGTTGCGTCCCTGCCGGGATTGGGGGCATCGCGCCGAACGCCGCGCCGGCGGCACCAGCCATATGCGCTTTATCCTGGAAGGAACGAGCCTGCGGCTGAGCACCACCGCGCCCGTGGGTATGGTGAGTGAAGAGCGGTTTTTTCGCGTCGAGAGGACGTTTCATTTCTTCCTTGGGCCGGACGAAAGCTTCGAGGGCGATATTGCCGTCACCATTGACCAGATGCTCGCATATACTACTCGGGAATGGCAGGAATGGGTGCGGCAACTGGCGATTCCACTGGAATGGCAGGATGCAGTGATCCGCGCCGCCATCGGTTTGAAATTGTGCCAGCATGAAGAAACCGGCGCGATTGTCGCAGCGCTCACCACGTCCATTCCCGAACATGCCGGCTCCACACGTAATTGGGATTATCGTTACTGCTGGATCAGGGATGCCTATTATACGGTGCAGGCGCTGAACCGGCTGGGCGCGCTCGATGTTCTGGAAGATTATCTGGCCTATTTGCGCAATGTCGGTCATGGCGCGACAAGTGGCCATATCCAGCCATTATATGGGGTGCTGGGCGAGGAGCGGATGCCTGAGCGGACAGCGCCGGCATTGCCCGGCTATCGTGGCATGGGGCCCGTGCGGATCGGCAATCAGGCCGCCGAACAGATACAGCATGACGCCTATGGGCAGATCATGCTGTCATCCATGCAGGCTTTTATCGACCATCGATTGTTTCGCCCGGCAGGCATCGACGATTTCACCGCCCTGGAACGCATTGGCGATCGTGCCTGGGCGCTATACGACAAGCCCGATGCCGGCCTGTGGGAATATCGCACCCGCCAGCATGTGCACACCTATTCCGCCGCAATGTGCTGGGCTTGCTGCGACCGGTTGGCGAATGCGGCGGCGGCGCTGGGCCTCGAAGATCGTCGGCAGTTCTGGCAGGGACGCGCCAACCATATTCGCGCCGTGATCGAGCGCGAAGCCTGGCGCGAAGAAACGCAGCGCATGTCCGCCACTTTCGAAGGCGACCGGCTGGACGCCAGCCTGATCCAGCTTCTGGATCTGCGTTTTTTCGCGGCCGACGATCCGCGCTTTCAGGGAACGTTGAAGGCGGTGGAAGGCGGCTTGCGTCGTGGTTTCACCATGTTGCGCTATGCCGATGAGGATGATTTCGGCCTGCCGCAAACGGCGTTCAATGTTTGCACTTTCTGGCTGGTGGAAGCCCTGCATTTTACCGGCCGGGATGAAGATGCCCGCGAAATATTTGAGCAAATGCTGGCCCACCGGACAGCCGCCGGATTATTGTCAGAAGATCTCGACCCGCAAACCGGGGAACTTTGGGGCAATTATCCCCAGACATATTCGCTTGTCGGCATCATCAATTGTGCCGGTTTGCTATCGAAACCATGGAGCAGCGTCCGATGACCCGTATTATCATGATCTCCAACCGGGTACAGGTAACATCCAGTGGCCAGGCGGGCGCGCAAGGCGGGCTTTCGGTGGCGCTGGAGGCGGCGCTGACGGAATCGGGCGGCATCTGGTTCGGCTGGTCCGGCGGGATCACCGAGGAATTTACCGGCGATATACAGTTCCAGCGTAACCATGCGGGCGTGGCGACCGCCACCATCGATCTCGAAGAACAGGATGTCGAGGAATATTATAACGGCTACGCCAACCGGACGCTTTGGCCGCTGTTCCATTATCGCATCGATCTGGCCGAATATGAACGCGGGTTTGCCGCAGGTTTCCAGCGGGTTAACGAACGTTTCGCCAGCACGGTCCGCCCGCTGGTGGAGCCGGACGATGTGCTGTGGGTGCATGACTATCATCTGATCCCGCTGGGCGCTGAATTACGGGCGCATGGCGTATCCAATCGCATCGGCTTTTTTCTGCATACACCCTGGCCACCGCGCCGGCTGATGTCTGTGCTGCCGGAGGCGCAGGAACTGGTGAACGCGATGTTCGCCTATGATCTCATCGGCTTCCAGACCGCCGAATGGATGGACTCGTTCCGGGATTTTGTGGTGCATGAAATGCAGGGACAGATTCTGGAAGATGGCAGGCTGGGGCTGGGCACGCGCGCGGTGCGGTGCATCCCTTGCCCCATCGGTATCGATGCCCAGGCCTTCGCACGCTTCGCAGAAACACCGGATGCGGTCGCCACGCGGAAGCTGATGCGGGAAAGCGCCGCCGGTCGCGCGATGATCTTCGGCGTGGACCGGCTGGATTATTCCAAAGGTCTGGAAGAACGCTTCCGTGGCTATGAGCGTTTCCTCGCCGCGCATCCGGAAGTACGCAAATCGGTGTTTTTATTGCAAATCGCACCGCCATCCCGCGAAGCCGTGGAAAGCTACCAGAAAATCCGCGCGACTTTGGAGAGTCTGTCTGGCCATATCAATGGCGCTTATGCCGATCTCGATTGGGTGCCGGTGCGCTATGTGAACGAAGGCTATCCGCGCGATCATCTGGCCGGGGTCTATCGCGCCGCGCGGATTGGCCTGGTCACTCCGCTGCGGGACGGGATGAATCTGGTGGCCAAGGAATATATCGCAGCACAGGATCCGGAGGATCCGGGCGTGCTGATTCTTTCCCGCTTTGCCGGAGCTGCGGCCCAGATGCATGAAGCAGTGCTGGTAAACCCTTACAGCGCCGAAGAATTGTCGGATGCGATTTACCAGGCGCTGACGATGCCACTGGAGGAGCGGATCGCCCGCTGGCGCAAGCTGATGGATGGCATTACCCGTGAAGATGTGCATAAATGGCGGCGTGATTTTACCGAAGCACTGATGGCGATACCCTTTCCGGAAGAGGTCTGAACCAATAATCTGACCCATCCGGTTCAAAAAAATTCCGGGAAATCTGGACAAATGGGCAAACCGGCAGAGCAAATCCAGGAGGATAAGACGCCGATTATTTCCGGCGGACGCATTCCGGGCATGTTATCAGGTGCAATCATTGCGGTGGGTCGGGAATATGTTGAATCCTATGTGGAATTTACGCATTTCGTCGAAGCCGCACAGCATCTGATCAATGCAGGCGCGAGCCACCAGCATATTGAAAGCAGCGAAAGCGAACACGGGCATTGAAAGCCTGGCATGGACGGAGCCCGTTCGAGGCTCCGTTCCGTTTACTACTCCGCGATCAGCAAGGCGTGGCGTTTGCGGCCCAGCGACAGTTTCGCGGGAGCTGATACCGTTGCCGCAACATCGGTTACTGGTTCTCCATCCACCCGCACCGCCTTTTCGCCGATCTTGCGCCGGGCTTCGCCCCTGGACGCCGCCAGACCGGAATCGACGAGAGCATCGATCAGCGTGACCGAACCTTTGACGGCAAGCTTCGGCAGTCCTTCGCCAGCACCGCCTTCGCCAAAGGTTGCGGTGGCGGTGGTGGCGGCGGCGTCAGCAGCGGCCTGGCCCCGGCACAACGCGGTGGCGGCGGTGGCCAGCACAATCTTCGCGTCGTTGATCTCCGCATCCCGCAAGGCTTCGAGGCGTGCGATTTCATCCACCGGCAGATCGGTGAACAGGC
Source organism: Sphingomonadaceae bacterium (assembly GCA_041675905.1). Lineage (GTDB taxonomy): Bacteria > Pseudomonadota > Alphaproteobacteria > Sphingomonadales > Sphingomonadaceae > Sandaracinobacteroides. The sequence continues at coordinate 37,829 of JBAYSX010000013.1, forward strand.
GCAAGAATCGCCCGACATCGCGGTCATCGGTGTTGCGCCAGAATTGCCAGTAATCCCAATCGGATAGCATATCCGCATTCAGCCAGACAGCACCCCCCGCCGTCTTGCCCATTTTCGAACCGTCGGCGTTGGTGATCAGCGGAGTAGTAAGGCCGAACAATTCCGTGCCATCGACGCGTCGGGCGAGATCGACCCCCTGGATGATATTGCCCCATTGGTCCGACCCGCCCATTTGCAACCGGATGCCATGGCGGCGGGAAAGTTCCACATAATCATAGGCCTGCAAGACCATATAGTTAAACTCGAGAAACGACAAAGGTTGCTCGCGCTCCAGACGCATCCGGACCGAATCCATCGTCAGCATCCGGTTGACCGAGAAGTGCCGCCCATAATCGCGGAGGAAAGAAATATAGGCCAGATTATCCAGCCAATCGGCATTATCGACCATGACGGCATCCGACGGGCCATCACCGAAAGTCAGGAATTTCTCGAATACCCCCAGAATGGAGGCCTTGTTGCTGGCGATGTCTTCCACCGACAACAACTGTCTCTGCGTATCCTTGCCGGAGGGGTCGCCAATCTTGCTGGTCCCACCGCCCATCAGCACATAGGGTTTGCCGCCGGCCTGTTGCAGCCGACGCAGCATCATGATCGACATCAGATGGCCGACATGCAGCGACGGACCCGTAAGGTCGAAACCGATATAGCCGGAAAGTCCCGGTTCTGCGGCGCGGGCGTCGAGCCCTTCGGCATGCGTGATCTGGTGGATATAGCCGCGCGCGTCGAGCGTGCGGAGGAAGGGAGAAGTATAGCTCATGATGCCGGATGCTGTAGGGCAAGGAGCGATGCAGGAAAAGCGAATCGTCGTCGGACTGATGTCTGGCACCTCTGTCGATGCCGTCGATGCGGCACTGATTGAAACGGACGGCATGGAATATGTGCGGCCCATGGCTTTCCATGCGCACTCGTATAGCGACGCCGAGCGGCAATTGATTCGCGCGGCGGCGGCGCGGGCGCTGGCGATGCCTGCACCTGGCGAGGATCCGCTGATCGCACGCGCGGAGGAAGTCCTGACCATCGCCCACGCCGAAGCCGTGGCGGCGCTGCCTGGCAGCGAGCAGGCGGTGCTGATTGGTTTTCATGGCCAGACGGTGGCACACCGGCCTCCGGGTGCGGGCGTGCCCGCGCCATTCACCTGGCAAATCGGCGACGCGACATTATTGGCGCGACGGACGGGAATGGTGGTGGTCCATGATTTCCGCAGCGCAGATGTCGCGGCGGGCGGGCAGGGTGCGCCGCTGGCTCCGGGCTTCCATCGCGCGCTGGCGAGTCACCTCGAACAGCCGCTTGGTGTGCTAAATCTGGGCGGAGTCGCCAATCTGACCTGGTTCGCGGAAAGCGCCTGGGGCGCGTTCGATACTGGCCCGGCCAATGGGCTGATCGACGACTGGGCCGCGCGGCACGGTGGCGGCAGATTCGATGAGGATGGGCGCATGGCCTCGGGTGGTCGGGTCGATGAAGCGATCCTGGCGGTGATGACGTCTGCTGAATGGTTTGATCAGCCACCGCCCAAGTCTCTGGATCGCAGTGATTTCTCTCTCGAGCCGGTGCGCGGACTCTCCGCCGAGGATGGCGCAGCGACATTGACGGCGTTTACCGCCGAAACGGTGCGCCGGGCGCTGGGGCACTTGCCTGTGCCGTTGCGGCGTTTGCTGGTGACGGGTGGTGGCCGGCATAATCCGGTGCTGATGCGGATGCTGGCCCGGCGGACCGGTATTGCGGTGGACCCGGTCGAGGCGGTCGGCTGGCAGGGGGACGCACTGGAGGCCCAGGCATTTGGCTGGCTGGCGGTTCGGCATGTGCGCGGGTTGCCGCTATCGTGGCCGGAGACGACCGGCGTTCCGCTCCCGCAGACCGGCGGTCGTCTCGTCAAGCCAAGCTAATCCTCAGGCCGCGGGGCGGGCCAATTCCGTTTCGATTGCAGACACCAGCGCCGGATCGTCCGGTGCGGTATTGGGTGCGAAGCGGCCTGCCACGCTGCCATCGCGGGCGATCAGGAACTTCTCGAAATTCCACAATAACTCCGGTTGCGGGTTGGGCGTCATGCCAAAACCGCGCAGCTTTTCGCGAAATGCGTCGCCGTCTCCGGATGCGTTCGGCGCGGCTTTGATCAGTTCTGCGTATAACGGGTGTTTATCCGGACCGGTCGCCTGAACTTTCGAGAACATCGGGAAGCTGACGGAGTATTCCGTCGAGCAGAAGTTCGCGATTTCTGCGTTCGTGCCCGGCTCTTGCCCGGCGAAATCATTCGCGGGGAAGCCGGTTACAACCAGGCCCTTGTCCTTATATTCCTGATAGAGATTTTCCAGGCCGTCATATTGTGGCGTCAGCCCGCATTTGGAGGCGACATTAACGACAAGAACGACCTTGCCGGCATAATCTGCCAGCGAAGAATCCTGATTGGTGATGGTTTTCAGTGGAATTTGCTGAAGCGCGGTCGTCATTTGGAAAATTCCTTTCGGCTGGATGCAGCGGGGGGTAGGGAACACCGGCTTTCCCCGCTGCGTCAAGCCCGGTTATTTTCCGCTGGCGAGGCGTCGATCCAGATAGGCTTCCACCGTTCCCATCAACTGGTCCATTTCATTCACGAAGAAATGATTGGCCCCTTCGATTTTTTCATAATCGATGGTGATGTGCTTCTGGGTTTTAAGCTTGTCGACCAGCTTTTGCACGCCCGGCTCGGTGACGACTTCGTCCGCCGTTCCCTGAACGATAATGCCTGACGACGGGCAGGGCGCGAGAAAACCGAAATCATAAAGATTGGCTGGCGGCGCGATGGAGATAAAACCGCGTACTTCAGGCCGGCGCATCAGCAATTGCATGCCGATCAGTGCGCCAAAACTGAAGCCCGCGACCCATGTGCCGGAGGATTCCGGATTGATCGCCTGCAGCCAATCCAGCGCGGATGCCGCATCCGACAATTCACCGACACCGTTGTCGAAAGTGCCTTCCGAGCGCCCGACACCGCGAAAGTTGAAGCGCAAGGTGGCGAAGCCACGCTTGACGAACATCTGATACAATGCCAGCGTGATGGCGTTGTTCATCGTGCCGCCCGCCCCCGGATGCGGGTGCAACACGATGGCGATGGGCGGTCGCGGCTTTGCCGCTGGTTGATAACGCCCCTGCAAGCGCCCCTCAGGGCCGGGGAAAATAACTTCTGGCACGCATGTCCTCTCGGGCTGGCGGATTAAATGGCGGAGGCCATTGTCCGTTCCGGTAGCAAAGATGGAATATTTCCATATATAAGGAGCCGCCACACGCAAAAGCAAGCCGGATGCCATGATCGCGAAATCTGTTTATCTTGACTGGGCCGCAACAGCCCCGCTTGCGGGCGCTGCGATTGCGGCCATGACGGATGCGATGACAGACCTGGCCGCCGGGCGATATGCCAACCCGTCTTCCCAACACGCCCCTGGTCGTACGGCGCGGCGCGCACTGGGGAATGCGCGGGCGGGTCTGGCCGCCTGGGCGGGGGTCTCGCCGGACGATATTATTTTTACCAGCGGCGGCACCGAAGCGCTGGCGTTGGCGCTGGGCGGTGCGGATTGCAGCGCCCGGGTGGTTGGCGCAACGGAGCACGCCGCCGTGCGCCTGGCCGCGCCGGATGCAGCGGTGGCGCCGGTGGACGCAAATGGCGTCCTTCGCCTCGATGTGCTGGATGCCATGCTGGCGGACACACCGGCGGGCGCGCTGGTTGCGGTCGCCCAGGCTAATAATGAAACCGGCGTGGTGCAGGATATCGCAGCGATTGCGGCGGTGGTTCACGCGCATGATGGCCGCTTGCTGGTCGATGCTGTGCAGGCAGCGGGAAAATTGCCGCTTCCGCGCGCGGCGGATTTCATTGCGCTTTCCGCTCACAAGCTTGGCGGGCCGATGGGGGTGGGGGCGCTGATCGTGCGGTGTCGCGATGGTTTTGCAGCGGTGCGGCCCGGCGGCGGTCAGGAGAGCGGTTATCGCGGAGGCACGGAAAATCTCCCCGGCATCCTCGGCTTTGCGGCGGCGGTAACAGCACAAAACCCGGACTGGACAGATCGTTGCGCAATGTTGCGACAAGGACTGGAAGGCGCCGTGGTATCAGCCGGTGCGCATATCAATGGCGCAGGCACGACGCGTTTGCCGACGATTTCTTCGATCCATTTGCCGGGCATCCCGGCGGCGACGCAGCTGATGGCGCTGGATCTGGCGGGTATCGCTGTATCGCAGGGGTCCGCCTGTTCGTCCGGCACACTGAAGCCATCGGAAACCCTGATCGCCATGGGACTGCATGCAGCCGCCGGAGAATCGCTCCGGGTATCCATGGGCTGGAACACAACCGGCGCTGACATCGATCGGTTCCTCGAGGCATGGATGCCGCTGGCGGAAAGGCGTCGGGCGGCATGATCGATCTCGACCAGCAGGCGACAACGCCCCTTGCGCCGGAAGCGCTGGCGGCGATGCTGCCCTATCTCGAAAAGCATCACTGGAATCCGCATAGCGCCCATCGCGGCGGGCGCATCGCCAAAGCGGCGCTGGAAGCGGCGCGGGTGCAAGTGGCGGCGGTGATCGGCGCGGAACCCGAGCGGCTATTGTTCACGTCCGGCGCGACAGAATCCAATAATCTCGCTCTCAAAGGTGCGATGGCGCGCGGCGGGCGGCTGGTTACGTTTGCCACCGAGCATAGCTGTGTGCTGGAGACTGCCCGGCATCTGGAGCGTCAGGGCGTAGCTGTCTCGATCCTGCCGGTTTTGCCCGACGGTATGCCGGATATGGAAGCGTTTGCGGCGGCGCTGGGACCCGACGTGGCGCTGGTGTCGGCAATGCGGGTCAATAACGAAATCGGCTCGATCTGGCCGACGGCGGAACTCGCGCAGCTGACGCATGCCGCGGGTGCGCTGTTTCATTGTGATGCCGCGCAAGGCTTTGGCAAGGTGGATTGCCAGTTGAGCAGTGGTCTGCAAGATGCGGACATCGTGAGTGTCTCTGCGCACAAAATCTACGGGCCGAAGGGCATCGGCGCCCTGTATGTGCGGGCCGGCGTGGATCTCGATCCGCTGCTCGACGGCGGTGGCCAGGAGGGCGGCATAAGATCCGGTACGCAAAGCCCGGCGCTGGCTGCCGGATTCGGCGCGGCGGCACGGTTGGCGCAGGGTCGCATGGCCGAGGATCAAGAGACGGCGGAGAAATTGATGCGGCTGGCGTTGCGCGCGCTGGAGGGGGTCCGGGTGCGCATCAATGGTCCGGCACCCAGCAGCGCCGACCGCATTTCCACGAACCTTTCCCTGACATTCGATGGCGTCGATTCCTCCCGGCTGATCGCCGCCCTGCCGGGGATTGCGCTGTCTTCCGGTTCGGCGTGCAGCAGTGGCGCTGGCCGGCCCAGCCATGTGCTGGCCGCACTTGGGCTGGAAGCAGCAGCGGTACGTTCGACCCTGCGTCTGGGCTGGGGGCGGACAACCGGGGAAGCGGAGTTTGTCGAAGCCCTCGCCTCAATCGTCAAGGCGGTTTCAGGATTTCAGCAGCGGGCGGTTGCATGACGAAAGTGCGATTTCTTTCGCCCGATGGCAGTTTGCGAGTGGAAGGCGAAGCGCCAGCGGGGACAAGCTTGCTCGATCTGGCCCAATCGCTGGGCGTTCCGCTGGAAGGGACGTGCGAGGGCGCGATGGCCTGCTCCACCTGCCATATTTATGTGTCGCGCGCTGATTGGGGCAAACTGCCGCCTGCCAGCCCGCCTGAGGAAGACATGCTGGATTTCGCGGCCCATGCCGGCCCGACGTCGCGGCTGGCGTGCCAGATCAGACTGGAGGAGGGGCTGAATACGCTGGAAGTGCGTTTGCCACGGAGCTATGCGGACATGCGAGGAAGTTAAAAAAGCGCAAGGTCCGGGAACACCGGCAGGGCTGTCTGGTTAAGGTTCAGGCAAATTGGCTGGTTCGCAACAGTAAGGCTAGTATCAAAATGGTTAATACGACAAGTGCGCTTACCCAGATAACAGCCGGTGCGCCGCCCTGCGGAAGTTGGTCTTCAGCGGGCGGCTCGTCGCCCTGCACGTCATTCATCGCGTTAGTGCTCCGGTTTGTCGAATTCATGTGGCGTACAGCTGTGCGATATCTATATGACTTCCCATTGCGAAGCCAGATGCCTGAATGAGGGGTCTCAAAGAAAGCGGCGGGAGCCAATGAAAGACGTCTTCGTTGATAATGACACCAGCTTGCAAGCGAGTGGTAGCGATTTCGGGAACGGCGCTGCCGTAGAGGCTTTGCCCGCGGATGCAGGTGCCGGAGTCGTTGCCGGTCAGGTCAAGTGGTTTGACGGCGTACGGGGCTACGGATTTATGGTGCCCGAGGATGGCGGCGGGGACGTTCTCGTCCATTACAATCTGCTGACGCCGTACGGGCGTAAAACCCTGCCCGAAGGAACACGGGTAATTGCAACTGTGCGGGCCGGAGCGCGTGGCCGGCAGGCGCAATCTTTGCTTTCCATCGATTTGTCCACGGCGACAGGCCCTGATGCGGATCGCATCGAGCGTAATAACGCCAATCGGGTGGACCCGCTGAAATTTATCGATCAGGCGGGGGGTTTTGAGCCTGTGACGGTGCGCTGGTTCAATCGCGCACGCGGCTACGGCTTTCTGCTGGCCAGCGACGCGCAGACGCAGATTTTCGTCCATATGGAGACAGTTCGACGCGGTGGTTTCGAGACGCTGACACCAGGTCAAGGACTTCAGGCGCGGGTCTTTCACGGTCCGAAAGGCGATCTGGCTGTCGTTGTGGCAGCCCCGGTCTCATCCTGAATATGCGTCGCGGATTGAGGCTGCTCGCGACCGCTATACTGGTGACCGCCGCTGCATCCGTGCACACTGCGCCTCTGGCAACGGTCGAGGGGCAACCGCAGACGGGTTTGCGGGAAATTCCGTTGGTGATCCGCACTGCGGACGGCGGTGTGCACCGCTATCGGGTGGAAGTGGCGGAAACGGCGCAACAGCAGGCAACCGGCATGATGTTTCGCACGGAAATGCCTCGTGATCATGGCATGTTGTTCCCGATGCGCCCTGCGCGCGTTGCTACATTCTACATGCGCAACACCTTGGTACCACTCGATATTATCTTCATTGCGACAGATAACAGGGTGTTGAATATAGGCGCCGGCAAGCCCCTGGATGAATCGATCGTGGCGTCCGATGGAGAAGCGGCGGCGGTTCTGGAACTCAACGCCGGGGAAGCCCAACGCATCGGATTGCAACCGGGCGATCATATTGGCTGGTAGCAAGTGCTTGGCACCGGTGCGGCCAGGCGCTATGGGCAAATATATGGGCTTTAATATCTTCACCTGGGATAGCGGCAGCACATTGGGCACCTGGCTTGCCACGCGTCGCGGCACCGAAGTCGGTCAGGATGGCGACGGCAATCGCTATTATGAATCAAGGGATGGCGCCAAACGCTGGGTAATTTATGCCGTCGATAATGATTCCAGCCGCGTACCGCCGGAGTGGCACGGCTGGCTGCACCGGACGCGCAAATCCCTGCCCACCGAAACGCCGCTGCCAGTGAAGGCGTGGGAAAAACCATGGCGTCCGAACCCGACGGGTACGGCCCATCCCGATCTCCCGTCCGGCGCGTTGGCGGCGGGCGGCGTGCGTCAGCCGTCCTCGGCTGACTATCGCGCCTGGACCCCGGAAGACTGAGGGAAAGTCGCTTGGCGCTATTGAAGGAACATGTTGCCGAAGCGTTGGTCGGCTTGCTGGTGCTGTTGTTTGCTGCATGGTTCGCTTTCTATGCGTTGGAGCGGAGCAGCGGCATTGGTGTTGATCGCTATACCGTAACGGCGCGCTTTCCCAATGCGGCGGGCATCGATGTGGGCTCCGATGTGCGTGTTTCAGGCATGAAAGTCGGCACGGTGACTTCCCAGACGCTTGATCCGGTCACCTGGCAAGCGGTTCTGACTTTCGCTGTCGATTCGAAACTGAAATTGCCGGCGGACAGCTCTGCGGCGATATCTTCTGATGGTCTGCTTGGCGGCGCGCATATCGCTCTTATTCCCGGCGGCGATCCTGAGCCACTGATGCCCGGCGACGAGATTATCGACACGCAGGGCGCGACCGATTTGATGGGCCTGATCGGCTCGTTCATCAACCGGAGCGGTGGCGACAGCGGTTCCAGGGGCGAATGATGCGCCGGAACGTGGTGGCCGGACTCCTTTTACTGGCCGCGCTTCCCGCCAATTCCCAGGAAACCGCCCCCGAAAAGCCTCTGGCGGCAGATGACGCTCGTGTTGCGGTGATCGGTGCGCTGGACAAGCGACATGGCACATCCGCGGAATTCATTCTGAAGCCGGGCGAAAACTTTGAATTCGGCCGGCTGCGTGGAATCCTGCGCACCTGCGAAACCACCGCGCCCTGGGAGCAACGGCAATCCGGCGCGTTTGTGCAGATAGTCGAAACGCCTTTACCACGGACCCGCCGGGAAAATCCGCAGCCGCGCACGGTATTTTCCGGTTGGCTATTCGCCGAATCCCCGTCGCTTAATCCGATGGCGCACCCGACTTACGACGTCTGGCTCAAAAGCTGCACGATGCATTTCCCGGATGGCCCCGCTTCGGCCAGTGCCGATGGCTCGGCGAAAGCCTCCGGCGTCTCGCCCAGCGGACAGGCCAGGTCGACGACCACGGATGGCACGACGAACTGATCCAGACCCAGAGCGCGGGGCAGGGCATCCCAGTCGCCGTCCGCCGCCACTGCTTCTCGCAGCAATGTCAGATATTGGCCCCGGCGCACTTCCTTTCCTCCGAAGCTTGCCAGATGCGCCGTCAGAAACTGGGTGTCGAGCAGACGGAAACTTCCTGCCCGTAAACGTGCAACCAGATGCGCCAACGCTGCCTTGCTGGCGTCGGTCGCGCGGCTGAACATGCTTTCGCCGAAAAAGCTGCCGCCGATTCTTACCCCATACAGGCCGCCAACCAGCCGCCCCGTTCGATCCCAGATTTCGACGGAATGTGCGTGTCCCTCGAAATGCAGGCGGGTATAGGCATCCAGAATGACCGGATTGATCCAGCTCTGCTGACGACCGGCGGCGCTTGCGGCGCAGGAACGGATGACCGCGCCGAACGCCAGATCGCTGCTGTGGAAGAAACGTTCCTGTTTCAGGGTCTTGGCTAACGAACGGGGCAGATGAAAGTCTTCCAGCGGCAATATGCCCCGTCGTCGTGGCTCGACCCAGAAAATATCCTCGGCTTCGCGCGTGTCGGCCATAGGAAACAGGCCGGCGGTATAGGCCCGGAGCAGGGTGCCGGTATCCAGCCGGCGTAATTCATGGCGACTCAGGCGATCCATCGGAACCGCTCGCCACAGTCTGCCGACTCTTGCGCTATCGCCATTCCCCGTTCCCTCATTCGATACCGCATCCTTTGCAATTGCCGTTACCGTGACAAGCGGCAATAAAATAAAATTCACGCCTGTGCGTTAAGCAGTGCTTCAGCGGCGATGAAGTCCTTGTTAACAGCGTGGCCAGCGTTCACAGTCTGTGTGTCCGGTCGGCAAAGAAAAACGGGAAAGGGATAGTGGATGAAGGCAGGTGGCGTTGCACTACTGACAGCGGGGATTGCAGCGGGAGTGGCGCTCGCGTTGTCCGTCAATAGCTGGCAGGAAAGCGGCAACGCCGTGGCGCAGGTCGCGGCGCAACTGGCCCGGGAAGCCGGTGCCGAAGGTCCGCGCTATGTGCCCGGAACATCCAATGAAATCACCCTGTCTTTTGCACCGGTTGCCCGTCGCGTGCAGCCTGCCGTCGTCAATATTTTCACCGCGCGGGTTGTGCGTCAGCGCGGGTCGCTAAGTCCCTTCTTTTCCGTATTCGATTCCGAGCCGCGGGTGGCCAACTCGCTGGGTTCGGGCGTGATTGTTGACGGCAAGGGACTGATCGTCACCAATAACCATGTCGTGCAAGGTGCGGAACAGATTGTCGTCGTGCTGGCTGACCGGCGCGAATATCCGGCGAAGGTTGTTTTCTCGGAGGCCAAGCTCGACCTCGCCCTGCTTAAGGTGGATCCGAAGGGAGACGAATTACCCACGGCCCGACTCGGCGATAGCGATCGGGCGCAGGTAGGCGATCTGGTGCTGGCGGTAGGTAACCCGTTCGGCGTCGGCCAGACGGTTACGCAAGGAATTGTGTCGGCCGTTGCGCGTACGGGGATCGGGGTTTCCGATGCGCAATTTTTCATCCAGACGGATGCTTCGATCAACCAGGGCAATAGTGGGGGGGCGCTGGTCGCCATGAATGGCGATGTTGTCGGCATCAATACGGCCATCCTGACCGGCGGGCAGAACGGCGGCTCGATTGGCCTGGGCTTTGCCGTGCCGTCGAACATGGTGAAAATTTTCATGCGCGCCGCCGAATCCGGCAAGATGGTGACATCCTGGATCGGCGCCGAAGGCGAGGCACTGGCGGCGGATACGGCGAAGGCCGCCGGTCTGGATCGCCCGGCGGGCGCCTTGCTGACCGGGGTTACAGCCGGATCGCCGGCGGCAAAGGCTGGTTTGCGGCCTGGCGATATCGTTTATGCTATTGACGGCAAGGAAGTGCTTGATCCGTCCTCTTTGCGCTACCGGATCTCCAGCCTGCCGGTCGGCAGTTCGGTGACTTTGACGGTCATCCGCAATCGTCAGGCAATGAATGTGTCGCTGACGCTGGTGGCTCCGCCCGAAAATCCGCCCCGGCAACTGACGCAACTACCGGCGGGCAGCATCCTGGCCGGCATTTCCATCGCCAACCTGTCACCGGCGCTGGCTCAGGAACTGGGGGCAGGTTTGCCGGAAAAAGGCGTGGTCGTAGTGGAAGTGCCGCGCGGCGCGCCCGCCGCACGCACCGGTTTCCCGCGCCCCGGTGATATTGTGGAAAGCGTGAACGGAGAGAGTGTCGATTCCGTAAATGATCTGCGCGATGCCGTTTCCGGTAGCCCGAACCGCACCCTTTTCGGCATCGACCGGGGGGGGCAGCGGGTGGAATGTCTGTTCCAGGCGCCGCGTACCTTTGCCTGCAGGGCTGCGGCATAATGCTGCTTTTCGATCCCGCTTTCCGTTGAAGGGAGCGGGATCAGTTTCAAATCAGGCTTTTTCCAGCGTGCATTGCAGCGGATGCTGATGCTGTTTGGCGAAATCCATCACCTGGTTGACCTTGGTTTCCGCCACTTCATAAGTAAAAATGCCGCAAACGCCCACGCCACGTTGGTGCACATGGAGCATCACGCGTGTCGCATCTTCGAGGCTCATGCGAAAAAACCGCTGGAGCACATGAACCACAAACTCCATGGGCGTATAATCATCGTTCAGTAACAGAACCTTATACGGTGAGGGTTTGCGCGTGGCCGTGCGGGTGCGCGTGGCGACGCCCGTTGTCGTACCGCCGCCGGTATCCGCGCCATCCTCTGGTCCGGCGTAAATTAGCTGTATCAACCTGATCATGCCTTCCGCTGTCTCAGCCCTTCAGAGCCGAATAGTACGGCTGCAGACCAAAATATCGGAAGCAGCCCCCTTGTTGCAAGCCACATGCCTGTGGCAGAGGCCCGTCGGTCACCGGTTAGCCTGGTGTTCCCGCCGATAGATCCGGGGGAAATGTATCCGACACGGCGTATCCGTCGTGGATATCTGTATCGGAGCCGTGGACGTTGAGAGTATCGGTTAGCGCGTTTTTCGCATTTCTGCTGATCTTCATGGTTGCGGCCTGTTCGCGGGGCGATGCGAATGGCAAGACGGGTGGCAGATCGCCGCCGGAAGTTGTCGTGGGCACCGTGCATTCGGCGGAACTGGTCAACAGTATCGAGGCGATCGGCACGGCGCGGGCTAACGAGCAAGCCGATCTGAATTCCACCGTTACCGAACGGATTGCGAAGGTGAATTTCGCCGATGGCGCTTATGTTCCAAAGGGCGCGGTGATCGCTGAACTGGTTCGCACCGCTCAGGGCGCCAGCCTGACGGAAAGCGAGGCGCGCCTTCGAGAAGCCGAGCAGCAACTGGCCCGGCTGAAGCAATTACAAAAGCAGGGTTTTGCCACCCGCGCCCGTATCGATGAACAGCAAGCCGCCGTCGATGTGGCGCGCGCCCAGTCCGCGTCCGCCCGCTCGGATATTGGCGACCGGGTAATCCGCGCGCCATTTTCCGGCTGGCTGTCCCTGCGGCGGATTTCACCCGGCAGCGTGGTGAATGCCGGCACCACCATTGTCACCATTGTTGATCATAGCAAGATCAAGCTCGATTTTCCGGTGCCCGAAGTTTATTTGTCGGTTGTGAAACCGGGTCTCGCAATCGAGGCAAAAGCGGCGGCATGGCCCGATGAAATATTTCGCGGCAGCATTTCATCGGTCGATCCACTGATCGATCCGGTCAGTCGCGCGGCGACGGTGCGCGCCATGCTGCCCAATCCCGATCTGAAATTGCGGCCCGGTATGTTGATGACGGTCTCCATCCGTTCGCAGCCACGCAAGGCGTTGGTCGTGCCGGAACTGGCGGTGATCGGGGAGGGTAGCGGAGCGTATGTCTGGGCGGTGGACGACAAGAATCATGCGGCGCGAAGAACCGTGGAAACCGGTGTCCGTCGCGATGGCATGATAGAGATTTTGCAGGGACTGGCCGAAGGTGAGCGGCTGGTGATCGACGGGACGGTGAAAGTGCGCGGGGCCGGACCCATTACCCCGGCAGAGCCGGGGAAAACGGCGTGATTCTCTCCGATATTTCTGTAAAAAGGCCCGTCTTCGCGGCGGTTATGTCTCTGCTTCTGCTCCTGGTCGGGGCCATTTCCTATAGCCGCCTGCCGGTGCGGGATTTGCCGGAAGTCGAGCCGCCTATCGTATCGGTGCAGACCAATTATCGCGGGGCGAACGCCGGCGTTGTTGAAAATCGCATCACGCAGGTTCTGGAGGACCGCATATCGGGCATCGAGGGCATCGAAATGGTCCGCTCCCGCTCCCGCGATGGCCGCTCAGATATCACCATCGAATTTTCAGCTGCCCGGGACATTGATGCTGCTGCCAATGATGTGCGGGATCGGGTTTCCGGCATTCTCGATAGTCTGCCGCAGGAATCGGACCCGCCGGAAATCAGCAAGGTGGATGTGGATTCGCAGCCGATTTTGTGGATGAGCCTGACCCATCCCGAATGGACGGCAATGCAGTTGAGCGACTACGCCAACCGCGTGCTCGTGGATCGTTTTTCGGCGGTGAATGGCGTATCACGGGTGCGGGTGAGTGGCGACAAGACGCCAGCCATGCGCGTGTGGCTGTCCCGGCAGAAACTGGCGGCTTTCGGGATGACTGCCGGCGATATTGAAGCCGCCTTGCGCCGGCAAAATGTCGAGCTGCCGGCCGGCCGGGTAGATGGCCAGGCCACGAACCTGACGGTGCGGATTAACCGCCAGTTCCTTACCGAACAGGATTTCTCCAACCTGGTCGTGACACGCGCGGATGACGGCTACCTGGTGCGACTGGGCGATGTGGCGCGTGTCAGCCTCGAACCCGAAGATCGTTACAGCTTTTATCACAATAATGGGCGGTTGAGTGTAGGTCTGGGTGTCGTCCGGCAGTCGGGCGCGAACACCTTGCAGGTAGCAAACGACGTAAAGGCGGAAATGGTTGCGGTGCAGGAAATGCTGCCGCCCGGCATGGAAATTGCCGTCTCCAACGACACGTCGCTGTTCATCGATCGCGCCATCAACAATGTCTGGGTAACCCTGTTTGAAGCAGCGATTCTGGTGGTCGCAGTTATCTTTATTTTTCTTGGCTCAATGCGCGCGACGCTTATTCCGGCGGCAACCGTACCGATTTGCCTTATCGCAACCTTTGCTGTCCTGTTATTGCTGGGCTATTCGCTCAATCTTCTTACCTTGCTGGCGTTCGTTCTGGCGATCGGGATTGTGGTGGATGATGCGATCGTCGTGCTCGAAAATATTTACTATCGCATCGAACATGGCGAGCCGCCGCTGGTGGCGGCTTATCGGGGTGCGTCTCAGGTAGGATTTGCGGTTGTTGCAACGACCGTCGTTATTTGTGCAGTATTTGTTCCACTTTATTTTATCGCCGGCAACACCGGTATGTTGTTCCGGGAATTGGCAGGCGCGATGATCGGCGCTATCGCCTTCTCCGGCTTTGTCGCCCTGACACTGACGCCGATGCTGTGCTCGAAATTTCTTCGCGCGGATACGGGCAAGAATCGCTTTTCCCGCTGGTTTGACCGGCAGTTTGCACGCGTATTGCGCCGCTATCGCGGCTTTCTGCAAAAAATCATCCACCGGCCCTGGCTGGTTTCGGGGGCAGCCCTCGCCATCGTTGGCGTGTTTCTATGGCTCGGCTCGACATTGCCGTCCGAACTCGCGCCCGAAGAAGATGTGGGATATTTTTCGGTCAATGTTCTGGGGGCGGAAGGCACCGGCTATGAGCAGATGCTCACCTACATGCAGCGGCTGGAGGCAAAAGCGCTGGGCCTGATGGAAGAGGAGGGCGCGATCCGGCACCTGCTGGTGCGCGCACCTGCGACCTTCGGCGCGACCGAAGATTTCAATTCCGGCATGATGCTCGTTTTTCTCAAGCCCTGGGAGGAGCGCGATGTTTCCACCCGTGATCTCACCAATCGTTTTCAGAAAATGCTGGCGGAAGATCCGCATGTTCGTGGCAACGCATCAATTCCCGGCAGTCTTGCGCGCGGGCGTGGCCGGCCGATCCAGTTTGTGATCGCAGGCTCCAGCTTCGAGGAACTGGCACGGGTGCGCGATGCAATTTTCGTTGCGGCCCGCGACCACTCCGGGCTGGTTGATCTGGATGCCGATTATCGCGAAACGAAACCGCAACTCGCGGTCGATATCGACACCGCGCGGGCCGGTGATCTTGGCGTTCCCATTTCCGCCATCGGCCAAACGCTGGAAACGATGATGGGATCGCGTCGGGTGACGACCTTTATCGACCGTGGCGAGGAATATTATGTTGTGGTGCAGGCGGAAGATGAGGACCGCGCCACAGCCCAGGATCTGGGGAATATCTATGTGCGGTCGACAACCAGTGGAGAACTGGTGCCGCTGACGAGCCTGATTGCCGTGCGGGAGGTGGCCCAGGCGGGCGAACTTGGCCGCTTCAACAAATTGCGCGCCATCACCATCGAGGGCAATGTCGCTTCTGGTACGACGCTTGGGCAGGCGCTGGATTTCCTTGAAGCCGAGGCGATGAAGCATCCGGAAGTCGCCGCGATCGGCTATCGCGGTGAGAGCCAGGCGTTGCGACAAACAGGTTCCTCGCTATGGATCGTGCTGGGCCTGACCATCGTGCTGGTTTTCCTGGTGCTGGCGGCGCAGTTTGAAAGCTTCGTCCATCCGCTCGTCATTATTCTGACCGTTCCGCTGGCCGTGGGCGGCGGGGTGTTTGGACTATGGATCATGGGCGGCACCATCAATCTGTACAGTCAGGTTGGGATTGTGATGCTGGTAGGTCTGGCCGCCAAAAACGGTATTTTGATCGTGGAGTTTGCCAACCAGTTGCGGGATGACGGGGTGGAGTTCACCGAGGCGATTATCGAGGCGTCCGAACGGCGGCTGCGTCCTGTTCTGATGACATCAATTGCCACTATCGCCGGCGCCGTCCCCCTGATGCTGGCCTCGGGCGCCGGGGCTGGCGCGCGGACTGCGGTGGGCGTTGTCGTCGTCTGGGGGGTCGGCATCGCGACCTTCCTGACCCTGTTCGTTATCCCGCCAATGTATAATCTGCTGGCGCGGCGGACGAAGTCGCCGGAGACGATCGCGCGCGAGCTGCAGGCCGGGCTGGCCGCCAATCCTGAGGAGCGTGCGCAACCCGCCGAATAAGGTTTGGCTTCGCTTTTGCACAAAATTGGCGTATGGGGCATCGCATGAAGCCGGGTGATCGTCGGCTTTCAGGAGTTTAGAGCATGCAAAACCAGAACCCGATAATGGAGGATTTCACCCGGCTGATGTCGAGCATCGCCGGAACCATGGCCGGGGCCGGACGCGAGGCAGAAGCTAAAATCCGGGAAAAAATCCGCGAAACCGTAGGCGGTCTGGATATGGTTTCGCGCGAGGAGTTTGAAGCGGTGAAGACGCTTGCCTCCGAAGCGCGCGCTGAAATCGAGGTGCTGAAATCGGAAATCGCCGCACTGCGGGGGGATAAGCCCGCCGCCGGTGACGAGAACAGCCCGACGATCTGAATTTTTCGGACTTTTCCGACATATCCACAGAAAATCCTGTTGCATGGCTGAAGCGCCCTTGTGTGCTGCCGTGCATTGTTCATTATATGGTGCCAACACTTGGTTAGACACACAACAGCCGGTATCCGAGAGCGAGGATGTAGGAGTTCCCGATGATGAATTTACACATCGAGAGCGGGCTTGAGCCTTCCGCGCCCATCGACATGCTGGAACATTATTTCAGCAGCCATAACTGGGCGTTCGAGCGCGACGGTGACGAGGAAATTGTCACCACGGTAAAGGGTAGCTGGTCCGATTATGAGTTGCGCGCACTGTGGCGCGACGAAGACCGGGTCCTGCAGTTTATTGCCCTGACAGGCATTGCCGCGTCGGGTGGCAAATCCGCCACCGAACTGCGCGCAAACCTGTACGAGACGCTCGGCCTGGTCAACGAGCAGTTGTGGATCGGACATTTCGAGCTTTGGTCCGCCGATGGCGCGATTTTGTTCCGCCACGCGGCGCTGCTGGATGGGCCGGAAGACGCCGCGCTGACCATGTCGCAGGCACATACACTGGTGGATGCCGCCATCGACGAGTGCGAGCGCTACTATCCGGTGTTCCAGTTTGTGCTGTGGGGCGGAAAATCCCCGCGCGAGGCCCTCGCGGCAGCCCTGGTGGAAACTGAAGGCGAAGCCTGAAGCGCAGAATCATGCGGGACGATCCGGGTGAAGACGTCGCACGCCTGATCGACGGCGACGACAGGCGACTGCTGCTGGTGGCGGATCATGCATCGAGCCATGTGCCGCCCGATATCGACCTTGGTATCCCTGATACGCTGCTATCTGAGCATGTGGCGGTGGATGTTGGCGTCGGCCCGCTGACCGTAGCGCTGGCGCAAGCGCTGGCCGCGCCAGCCTGGCTGGCGACTGTCAGCCGGCTGGTTTGCGATACCAACCGCCCGCCAGGGTCTTCCGGGATGGTGCCGGAATCCAGTGATGGCATTGCAATCCCTGGTAACTGCAATTTGTCGCCCGCAGCTTACAACCGGCGCCTCGCGATCCATCGCCGGTTTCACGACGGCCTGGCGGCGTATATCGCGCGGCATCAAACACAACTTCTGGTGTCGGTACATAGCTTCACGCCCAGACTGGCCACCAGCCCCGATACTGCCCGGCCGTGGCCTGTGGCGGTGCTGTGGAATCAGGACCGGCGCGGGGCAGACGTGGCGTTGGAAACCCTGCGACGGGAACCCGATCTCGGCGGTCCGGTCGGTGCGAATGAACCCTATTCAGGCCAGATTTTGAATTACACGATGGATCGACATGCCGAAGCGAACGGCATCCGCTATATCGGGTTCGAGGTGCGCCAGGATTTGCTGGTCGACGCGACGGGTATCGCAATCTGGGCAGAACGGCTCGCCCGTACGATCCGGGCTGTGCTCGACGGCATATGATCCGGTTGCTCCGGTACCTGCTGAAGCTGGTTGCCGGTCTGATTCTGCTCAGTCTGCTTTGGGCGCTTGCCGGTCGCTGGGTCAACCCGCCGGTCCATTATCTGATGCTGCGCGATCATCTGAATGGCGTTCCGGTACAGCAGCAGTGGCGGCCATTGGAGCAAATGGGCAAGCATTTATCCCGTTCGGTAATCGGTGCGGAAGATGCGAATTTTTGCAGCCACCATGGTTTTGACCTGGAAGCGATCGAGAAGGCCATGGAGGAAAATCGCGAAGGCAAGCGGTTGCGCGGCGGCTCCACGATCAGTCAGCAAACCGCCAAAAATGTGTTTCTGTGGCCTGGTCGAACGGTGCTGCGTAAAGGGCTGGAAGCCTGGTTCACACTTCTGATTGAAATGATGTGGGGCAAGCCGCGCATCATGGAAGTCTATCTGAATGTTGTGGAGATGGGGAAGGGTGTCTATGGCGCGGAGGCTGCCGCACAGCATTATTTCGGAAAGCCCGCGTCCCAACTCAGTCATCAACAAGCCGCGCGTCTGGCGGCGATTTTGCCGCAACCCATTCGCCGTGATGCGGCGTCTCCTGGCCCCGGCACGCGTCGCCTGGCCACGCGCATCGCCAGCCGCGCAAAAATCGTCGAAAGGGATGGTCTCGATTCTTGCCTGCGGAAATCAGGCTGATTGCACCAGGGCGCGGCGACGGCGATCGAAGCTCGACGGAATCTGCATCGCCTCGCGATATTTTGCGACGGTACGCCGGGCCAGGGCAAAGCCTTCCTGTTTCAGAAGTTCGACCAGTTTGTCATCCGAAAATGGTTTCAGCGGCGGCTCTGCATCGATAAGGGCTTTCAACTGCGCGCGCACCGCCTCGGCGGAGGCCTCATCGCCATCGCCCGACGGGATAGCTGCAGTGAAGAAATATTTCAGTTCGAACAGGCCACGGTCGCACGACAGATACTTGTGCGAGGTAACCCGGCTGACGGTCGATTCATGCATGCCGATTTCGTCGGCTACCGACCGCAGTGTCATCGGTTTAAGCTGCTGCACGCCATGTTCAAAAAAACCCTGCTGCCGTTCAATCAGCGCGGTCACGACTTTCAGGATGGTCGTGGCGCGCTGATCCAGCGCGCGGATCAGCCAGTTGGCTTGCTGAACACATTGATCCAGAAACTGTTTTTCGGCTTTTTCGTTAGTGTGGCTGGTGTTCCTGTCGGCAATCTCCACGCGATATTCGCGGTTGAAAATGAGCCGGGGCAGTGTGGCGTTATTGAGTTCGGCAATCCAGCCCTTGCGGGTGCGGCGTACGAACACATCGGGAACAATGCACTGGCTCGATGTGCCACCATAGACGAGGCCAGGTTTGGGATTATAGCTGCGCAGTTCGCGTAACATATCCGCAAGATCCTCGGCATCGACATCGCACAGACGGCGTAACCGCGCGAGATCCCCCCGTGCAACCAGATCGAGATTATCGATCAACGCAGCCATGCACGGATCGTATCGGTCCGCTTCCTTTGCCTGCAAGGCGATGCACTCTGCGAGGGTGCGCGCGCCCACGCCGGTAGGTTCGAATGTCTGGACAATGGTCAGTATGCGCTCGGCTTCCTCAGACTCAATGCCAATGCGCTCGGCTATTTCATTCAGGGGATCAATGAGATAACCGGCCTCGTTTATACAAGAAATGATCGCGAGTGCCACAGCCTGTTCGAATGCCGGAAGGCCTGCCGCCTGGCGTTCGAGGATTTCTATAAGGGTGGGGAGCTCGCCGGCAACATGGTCCAGGCTGAAATCATCCGAAGAACCATTGCCGTTGCCCGAGTCCACGGCGCAGTCGTGGTGGAAGCGTTCCTCCGCGAAATCGACATCGAGATCACTACTGTGATCGCCGATCAAATTTTCCGGATTAATCTCTGCGTCCGCAGGGGCCGTGCTATCAGGCGCGTTGTCGATCGAAGTGGCCGCGGAGGTGTCGTCTGGGCCGCCCGGTATTCCGCCATCCTCGTCAGCCAGATCGAGCAGCGGATTACGTTCAAGTTCGACGTTTATTTCTGCCTGCAGTTCAAGGTTGGAAAGTGTCAGCAACCGGATCGCGGCCTGTAATTGCGGCGAGAGGACGAGCGTCTGGGAAGTACGCAGGTCAAGGCTTGGACCTAGTTTCATCTACTACACCGGCCCCGCAATTTGATCAGAGCGAGAAATCCTCGCCAAGATAGACCCGGCGTACAGTCTCGTCCTTTACGAGTGCTTCCGGGGTTCCCTCGAACAGGACGCGGCCATCATATATGATGCAGGCCCTATCTACAATTTCGAGTGTTTCCCGAACATTATGATCGGTAATCAATACGCCGATATCGCGTTCTTTCAGGTGGACCACGAGGGTACGGATATCAGCGATGGAGATGGGATCAATGCCAGCGAAGGGTTCATCGAGAAGCATGATCGATGGCGACGCCGCAAGAGCGCGTGCGATTTCACAGCGGCGGCGTTCGCCCCCCGATAGCGACATGGCGTTCACATCGCGCAGACGGGTGATGTTGAATTCGGCCAGCAATTCTTCGAGCCGGGCGGCGCGTACATCTTTGTCCGGCTCAACCACCTCCAGCACGGCCATGATATTGTCCGCGACCGTCATGCCGCGAAAAATCGAGATTTCTTGTGGCAGATACCCCAGGCCCAGTGCTGCGCGCCGATACATGGGCAGGTTCGTGATATCGACGCCATCCAGCAGAATACGACCGGTATCCGGAGCATTCAAACCCATAACCGCATAGAAACAGGTGGTTTTACCCGCGCCATTGGGGCCGAGCAGTCCGATGACCTCGCCGCGATCGACCGAAAGGGAAATATCCCGAAGGACCACCCGGGGTCCATAAGATTTGCCCAGCGCGATTACCGCCAGGCCATGCTGTTCAGCAGCAGACGGTCGTCCAACGGTGGCGTGCACGCGTTCGTCCGGATGTGAAGTAGCAGCCATGGCAGACGACAAAACCCCTTTCAGCGACACGCGCGCAAGATGGCGCAGTTCTTGCTCTCCTGTTAAGACTATACCGGGCGCGCCGGTGTTTTCAATGCTGCTTTGCGGCATTCTCGCCGCAATCCACAGCTTTGGGAATGGCAACGGCGGGAAAATGCCCGCCGCGCCACCCACAAGCTGTTAACTACAAAGCGTCATGCGCTGTAATACATATCGAATTCCACGGGAGACGGCGCAGTCTCCCAGCGCATCACCTCTTCCATTTTCAGAGCGATGTAGCTGTCGATCTGGTCATCATTGAAAACGCCGCCGCGGGTGAAAACGGCGCGGCCCTTGTCGAGCGCAACCAGCGCTTCGCGCAACGAGCCTGCTACCGTCGGCACCTTTTTCAGTTCGCGTGGTGGCAGATCGTACAGATTCTTGTCCATCGGACCGCCTGGGTGCAGTTTATTTTCAATTCCGTCGAGGCCTGCCATCACCAATGCCGCGTAGGCGAGATAGGGGTTGGCGAGAGGATCGGGGAAACGCACTTCCACGCGTTTCGCTTTCGCACCCGCGCCATACGGTATCCGGCAGGATGCCGAGCGGTTGCGGCTGGAATAGGCCAGCAATACCGGAGCTTCAAAACCCGGCACCAGACGCTTGTAGCTGTTGGTGGTGGGGTTGGTGAACGCATTCACGGCTTTCGCATGTTTGATGATGCCGCCGATGAAGTAGAGCGCCATGTCGGAGAGGCCCGCATAGCCTTCCCCCGCAAACAAGGGCTGGCCTTTCGACCAGATCGACAGATGGGTGTGCATCCCGGAGCCATTATCTTCCCGAATGGGCTTCGGCATGAAAGTCGCCGTTTTCCCATAGGCCTGGGCTACCATGTGCACGACATATTTGTATAATTGCATACGGTCCGCGGTCTCCACCAGCGTGCCATATTCCATGCCCAGTTCATGTTGGGCCGCAGCCACCTCATGGTGATGCTTGTCGCAGGGCAGTCCAAGGTCGAGCAATACTTGCACCATTTCAGCCCGAAGGTCCGTGGCGCTGTCTACCGGACCAACCGGAAAATAACCGCCCTTGGCACGTGGGCGGTGACCGAGGTTGCCCTCTTCATACTCGCGCCCGGTATTGGTCGGCATTTCAACATCGTCGAAGCTATAGAAGCTTTTGTTGTAGCTGTTACCAAATTTTACATCGTCAAATACAAAGAACTCAGCTTCCGGGCCAACATAAATCGTATCGCCAATACCGGTGCTTTTCAGATATGCCTCGGCGCGTTTGGCGATGGAGCGCGGGTCGCGGCCATAATCTTCGCCGGTGGCCGGATCGGTGATGTCGCAGAACAGCACGAGCATGGGGGTGGCGCTGAACGGATCGATATAAACCGCATCAAGATCAGGCTTCAGAATCATATCGGATTCATTGATGACTTTCCAGCCACCAATGGAAGATCCGTCAAACATGAAGCCTTCATCCAGATTTTCTTCATTGATGACTCGCCGCGCCATCGTAAGATGATGCCACTTCCCCCTGGGATCGGTGAAGCGGAGATCAATCCATTCGATTTCCTTTTCTTCGATCATTCTGATGATGTCGCTTGGGCTATTGGCCATGAATATCCTCGTGGTGCTGTAATTTATGTCTGTGTGATGGCTTATTTAAATTGCGTCCAGATCGCGTTCGCCGGTGCGGATGCGGATAGCGGTATCTACCGGGCAAACGAAGATTTTTCCATCGCCGATGCGCCCGGTACGCGCGGATGTGGCGATGGCCTCGATCACGCGATCGACCTGACTGTCATCTACCACCACTTCCAGACGGACCTTGGGCAGGAAATCGACGACATACTCCGCCCCGCGGTACAATTCCGTATGCCCTTTCTGTCGTCCGAATCCCTTGGCTTCCGTTACCGTAATGCCCGACACGCCGACTTCGTGAAGCGCTTCCTTCACTTCATCCAGCTTGAATGGCTTGATGATCGCTTCTACTTTTTTCATGCCTCGTCAAAACTCCGCTTCAGGTTCGCAACTGTCTCACCTGCATCCAAGCAAGATACGTGCCAAATGTCCGCACCTGGGACTCCTTGTCAAAGATAATCCATTCCTGCCTATTTTTTGAGCAACGTGCCAAAATATTACGCGCATGTGCGTTTAAAATCTTTCGGGACCTGTTCGCCGCCGGTCAGTGGCATTAGATATTGCATATGTCAGCCAATTACGATCGTTTGCCTAACCGCCGGGCTCTGATAGATCGCCGCAAGATTGCGGGTGAAATGGAAGGGCTGCTGGTTGCCGCACCGCATGACGGTCGACGCCCGGCCATTGCGCAACGATTGAAACTGGCGCTGGACGCCGGGAGGGCGGAAATTCGACGTCGCATTTTGGAATCCCCGGGAAGGGGGCGCGAACTGGCCACGGCCCAGACCTTTCTGATCGATCAAATCTTCCGCCTGGCGGCAGAAGCGGTGACTGAATTTGTCTATCCGCAAGAAAATCGTAGCATGGCGGAACGCATCGCCGTTACCGGCGTAGGCGGCTACGGACGAGCCGAGATGGCGCCCTATTCCGACGTGGATATCATGTTTCTTTCGCCCATGAAGGCGACGCCATGGATAGAACAGGTGGTGGAATCCATATTATACATTCTGTGGGATCTGGGTCTGAAGGTAGGACATTCTACGCGAACCTCGGATGAAATGATCCGCATCGCGCAGTCAGACCTAAGCGTCAAAACCGCGCTGCTTGAACAGCGTTATATCTGGGGTGACCGGCCACTATATGACGAAGCGCATGACCGCTTTCGCCGGGAAATCGTCGCTACGGATTCCCGTGATTTCATCGCCGCCAAACTGGCCGAGCGTGATGCCCGCCATTTGCGGATGGGTGACAGCCGTTATCTGGTCGAACCAAACATCAAGGAAGGCAAGGGCGGTCTGCGCGATCTGCAGACGTTGTTCTGGATCGGGAAATTTGCCTTTGATGTCGAATCTTCCGCCGAACTGGTGGCCAAAGGGCTATTTACCCCGGAAGAATACCGCCAGTTCAATCGCGCGGAAAATCATTTGTGGGCTGTGCGTATCAATTTGCATGACCTGGCAGGCAGGCCCGAGGAGCGGCTGACCTTCGATGTGCAGCGTGAACTGGCGGCGCGCATGAATTATGCCGCGCGGCCCGGGATGGCTCCGGTTGAGCGATTTATGCGGCATTATTTTCTGACTGCCCGTCAGGTCGGTGATTTGTCGGCGCTGTTCATTGCTCATGTCGAGGAAAATGCCCGAAAAACCTGGATGCCAGATTTGCGCCGGCTGCGACCGTCCCGGCGCATCAACGGTTTTCGCCTTTCGGGTGGACGTATTGAAGTGCCAGATGTGGATTTTTTCCACGAGGACCCGGTTCGGCTGATCGAGATGTTCGCTATTGCCGACCGCGAAGAAGCGGAGATCCACCCTGCTGCGATGCGGCAGGCGTTGCGCGATTCTGTGTTGATCGATGAGCAGGTCCGTAACGATCCACGCGCGAATGCGCTTTTTCTTGATATCCTCACGTCGCCGCGTGATCCCGAGCGCGTTTTGCGTCTGCTGAGCGATAGCGGCGTTTTTGGTCGATTCGTGCCGGATTTTGGTCGTGTCGTCGCCAAGATGCAATATGACATGTATCATCATTATACAGTTGATGAGCATACCATTCGCGCTATTGGCCTGCTCGCTGCCCTCGAAAGAGGGGAGCTGAAAGAAAAATATCCGATAAACTCTGCCCTGGTTCGTCAGATTTTGTCACGACGGGTACTTTATGTTGCAGTATTACTGCATGATATTGCGAAAGGGCGGGGTGGAGATCATTCAATACTGGGTGAGAAAATAGCACAGAAGCTGGGGCCGCGCTTTGGACTGTCCGAAGCCGAAACGGACACGGTAGCCTGGCTGGTACGGCATCATCTGTTGATGAGTGATACGGCGTTCAGGCGTGATCTGGCCGATTTCAAGACCATTCTTGATTTCGGCATGGCGGTGCAAAGTAATGAGCGGCTGCGATTGCTCACGATTCTGACGGCGATGGATATCAGCGCCGTCGGGCCGGGGGTGTGGAACGGCTGGAAGTCGCAACTATTGCGGACGCTGTATGAGAGCGCCGAGGAAATGTTGCGTCTGGGTCACAAGCAAAGCGGGCGCCATGAACGTATCGCCCAGCGTCAACAGGAATTGCGGGCGCTGACGGATATCAGCGACGCAGAATTCAAAACCTATATCGATCGACTGCCGGACAGTTACTGGATTTCCGAAACGGCGGACGTAATGGCTGAGAATCTGGAGCTTGTTCGCGATACGGACCGGCAGGCCAGCCAATATTGCGTCCGGTCCCTTCCAGATGCGCGTTCCGGTGCGACGCTGGTTTCCGTTTATACAGAAGATCATCCAGGTTTATTCTTCAGAATAGCCGGTGGAATATCACTGGGCGGAGCCAATATTGTCGGCGCGCGCATCTATACAACAAAAGACGGTATGGCGCTCGATAATCTGATCGTGCAGGATCCGCTTGGCGGGCCCTTCGATGAACCGGTACGGCTTGAGCGCATGGAAAATGCGATTGGTGATGCGCTGGCGGGCCGTACACCCCTTGCGGACCGGCTGCGGGCACGGCCCTTGCCGCGTCACCGTCAGGAGGCCTTCCGGGTCGTTCCCCAGGTGCTGATCGACAACCGCGCATCCAATCGATTTACAGTAGTAGAGGTGACCGCGCTCGACCGACCGGCGCTGCTCTATGCGCTGACTTTTGCATTGTACGGCGCGCGGGTTACAATCCGCTCGGCGCATATCGCGACCTATGGTGAACGCGCCGTCGATACTTTTTACATCACCGACCTGACGGGCGCCAAAATAGACGCGCCATCGCGCATCCGGGCTCTGGAGACAAAATTGCTGGAAGTCGCCGAAGCGCCGGCGGAACCGGTGCCGGCTCTGACTGGCTGACATGAAAAGGCCCCGGCGTATTGATCCGCCGGGGCCGCGTTCTGACCAGGGGAGGGAAGGTCAGAAACGGTAAGCTACGCCAAGTGTTACCTGGTGGCGCTTCAACGATGCGTCATCCAGATTGTAGCCGGCTTCGCGCAGTCGGTTTGAGGGATCGCCGAAGTCCGAGTAGCGATATTCGATCCGCGACGAGATGTTGTCGGTGAACGCGTGTTCAACGCCCGCGCCGATTTGCCAGCCGTCACGGCTGGTGCTGAAGCGATCCGCATCGGAATTGAAGAAGCGGTAACGCCCGGAAGCATAGCCACCGCGAGCATAGATCAGGGTTTGCGGCGAAGCGAGCACACCGGCGCGCGCCGAGACGTTTATGGTGTTGCGCGGCTTGATATCATAGCGATCCGAAGTTTTGCCGCCGAGATCGAAGCCTACTTCACCGCCCAGCACGAAGTTTTCGGATAGTTTCGCGTCATAGCCGGCAAAGACGCCGCCTGTGAAAGCGTCCTGATTGTCGGTAAGCTTGCCTGGGCCGACATCAATGCTGGCCTTGTCTTTTTGCCAGCCGATCTGACCCCCGATATAGGGTCCGTTGAACGGTTCTGCCGAAGCAGCGCCAGCGAGGCCGATCACAGCCGCGGCAGCCGCCGTGGCGAGCCTGAATTGCGATTTCATGGGAAAACCTTTCTTTACAGTCACTTCCTGCTACCGGCTTCGTCGTCCGATAGTGTGACTGTTTAACGACACTGTGGCTTAAGCGACACTGAACTCTGCATTCAGTATTTGTTAATTACACTAGATCGTGCAATTATTCCGCATCATTCTGCTTGTCGCAATTGCATACTGCCGATTTTCCGGCCGCAGAATTTCGTTTTTTGGGTGCGAGGGTGGCAAATTCCGCTGCATCGAGTACGCCGTTTCCGTTTTCATCTGCGCCGTGGAACTTGTCGAAGCCGGTCTTTGCATATTCCTCAAATGACAATTTGCCGTCACCGTTTACGTCGAGTTTGCTAAAATTGCGCCGACGTGGCGACAAATATTCGTCGATTTGAATAAGACCGTCATCATTGCGGTCGGTGCGGGCGAAGCGCTTTTCCTCGCGGGTTTTTTCCGGCACGGAAACAATAGCGGGCGCTTTCGGCAACAGCGCCGGAGCAGGTGTAACCGCGGGAGCGTCGGGCGCTATGAATTGTTGCGGATTGGGCGTTGCGTTGCTGTCCCCGGTTGCGATCCACAATAAAAGCGCGCCACTGGCCAGCAATCCTGTCGTTAAAAGGGCGGTAGCCGATCGATAGGACATCAAGACGAAACCCCGGCAGGAACGGCCGGAAGCATTCCGCCGTCAGAATATAAATCGACCCGGGTCCGATTGTGTCACCATATGTTAACCATGTCCAGCCATTAACGCCGCGCGCAAAAATCGCCATTGGCGGGCGGGGGCCGCAGGTCGAACGAGTTTCCGTCCGCCCGCGGCGCGGCTGCAATCATCCAGCGCCAGATGTGTAAGACCGCGCAGGGAAGGCGGCAACGGTCGGGGAGCAGCGGCAATGGCCGGCAGGCGCAGTCCCGCCAGATGCTGCCCGGCCTCTCCCCACGGGCCGCGCAGCAGGCGCGACCAGGCCCAGATAACGCCAGCGGCAGCAGCGGCCTCGCGCGCTTCGGCGGCCAGAGGTGCCCCGGCGATCACAGTTGCCAGCGCTTCGAACAATGGAACGCCGCGTGCCCGCGCCAAAGCAGGCGCATCCAGTGGCCCATCCAGCAGCAGGGGCAAAAACCCTTCTTCCATCGACGACAACGTCAGGGGATTGACGCCACGTGGTATGGCTTCCGTCGCCAGCGCACGCAGGATCGGCTGTGCCTGCGGCGGCCCACCCTTGCCAAGCGCATCAAGTTGCTCCCGCCACCAGGCCAGCTTGATTTCGCCCAGCAGCGATTCTTTCGTGTCCGCCACGATCCGCTGCTGTTCCAGATCGAACGCATGCAACGCCACCAGCGCCGGACGCGCGGGAGCAGGCGCCCACAGGATGGACAACCAGCGCTCCCGGTCCCGGGATTTTATCGTGGCGACGAGCGACTCATCCATGCGGGAGTCGCTCCCCTATCGCGTCAGCCTCTTGTAGCTCAACCGGTGCGGGCGATCCGCGGCATCACCCAGGCGGCGGCGCTTGTCTTCCTCGTACATTTCGAAATTGCCCTCGAACCATTCGACATGGCTGTCACCTTCGAAAGCCAGAATATGCGTGGCGAGACGGTCGAGGAAGAAACGGTCGTGGCTGATGACCACGGCGCAACCGGCGAAGTTTTCCAGCGCTTCTTCCAGCGCGCGCAGCGTTTCCACGTCAAGGTCGTTGGTCGGCTCGTCGAGCAGCAGAACGTTGCCGCCTTCTTTCAGCATCTTGGCCATGTGCACGCGGTTACGTTCACCACCTGAAAGCTGGCCGACCTTCTTCTGCTGGTCCGTACCCTTGAAGCCGAACGCACCGACATAGGCGCGCGAGGAAACTTCCTGCTTGCCGAAGGTGAAACGTTCGTTGCCGTCGGAAACTTCCTCCCAGACGTTGCGGTTCGGGTTCAGCGCATCGCGGGACTGATCCACATAACCCAGATGCACGGTTTCACCGATCTTGATCGTGCCGCTATCCGGCTGTTCCTGGCCGGTGATCATGCGAAACAGGGTGGTT
The DNA here is from genome assembly GCA_041675905.1 of Sphingomonadaceae bacterium. Taxonomy (GTDB): domain Bacteria; phylum Pseudomonadota; class Alphaproteobacteria; order Sphingomonadales; family Sphingomonadaceae; genus Sandaracinobacteroides. Next base: position 66,091 of record JBAYSX010000013.1, read on the forward strand.
TTCCCCGCACCGTTCGGCCCGATCACACCGACAATGCCACCCGGTGGCAGGCTGAATGACAGGTCTTCGAACAACAATTTGTCGCCATAGGCCTTGGACAGGCCATTAGCCTCGATCACTGTCGATCCCAGCCGCTCGGGGTTGCGGATCAGAATTTCGCGATCGGATGAACGACGGGCTTCCTGGCTTGCCACCAGTTCGTCGAACGCCTTGATCCGCGCCTTGGATTTCGCCTGGCGAGCCTTGGGGCTGGAGCGTATCCACTCCAGTTCGCGCGCAACCGTCTTGCTGCGGCTTTCATCCTCGCGGGCTTCCTGCGCCATGCGCTTCGCCTTGGCTTCGAGCCAGGCGGAATAATTGCCTTCGAACGGAATGCCCTGACCGTAGTAAAGTTCGAGCACCCAGCCGACGACATTATCCAGGAAGTAACGGTCGTGGGTGACGAGGATGACGTTGCCCTTGTATTCCTTCAGATGCTGTTCGAGCCAGGCGACGGATTCCGCGTCGAGGTGGTTGGTCGGCTCGTCGAGCAGCAGAATGTCCGGCTTTTCCAGCAACAGCCGGCAAAGTGCGATCCGGCGCTTTTCACCGCCGGAAAGGTTTTCGACTGACCAGTCCCCCGGCGGGCAGCGCAAGGCGTCCATGGCGATTTCAAGCTGGTTGTCCAGCGTCCAGCCATCGGCGGCGTCGATCTTTTCCTGCAACTCGCCCATTTCCGCCATCAGCGCGTCGAAGTCGGTATCGTCCTTCGGGTCCGCCATTTCGGCGGAGATGGCGTTGAAGCGGTCCATCATGTCGGCCACGGGGCGCACCCCGTCCATGACATTTTCCTTCACCGTCTTCGTCGGATCGAGTTGCGGTTCCTGGGCGAGATAACCCACAGTGACGCCCTCTGCCGCCCAGGCCTCGCCCACATAATCCTTGTCGATCCCCGCCATGATTTTCATCAGCGTGGATTTGCCCGAACCGTTGATGCCGATGATGGCGATCTTGGTTCCGGGCAGGAATTGCAGATGAATATTATTCAGAATCGGCTTGGGCGCGCCGGGGAAGGTCTTGGTCAGACCTTTCATTACATAACTATACTGATAAGCCACGAGGGTTCCTGAGATCAGAGAATTGCGTTTGTGGGCCGCCATAGCGCAAGCTGCGCCACTTGGCAAAATCGCCGGATTGGGCCTCGGGAAGGATGTGGGTAATCAGTCCTGATAAATAAAGGGGCGCGCCGGTAAAGGCGCACCCCTCCAGGTTTCTCGCCCGATACAGGTTTCAGGCAGTAACAGGGTTACGGCGGCGACGTGCGGCAAAGCCAACCAGGCCGAAACCGGCGATCATCATCGCCCAGGTGGAAGCCTCGGGGATGGCGGGAGGTCCGATGTAATTCGGGCCATTCTGCTTGTAATCATATACGGCGAGCGTGCCTTCGATCGGAGCGCCAGGGCCGACGAGAGCCGCAAAGGGCGCCAGGATCGAACCATGCACCGCCTGATTGATGATGACTGCGGTTGCATCGACAAAATTGAAGATGATGGAAGAATTGTAAGCTGAACCGGAAAGCGTTTCGAAGTTCCAGATCGCCGCCTCGCCGAAGATATTGACGATGGTGGGCAGGCCAGGGGTGAAATCATAGGTCAGGCCCTGCTGGGTCTGGTTGAAAAAAGTGTTGGCATCGGTGTTGATGACCGCAAAGCCCGCGTTGCCGGCGACGGCCTTCAGCTTCACATTACCGGGATCGCTATAGTCGATGCCGCTTCCCAATGTCGTTTCGAAAGCGCCCATAGCGGCGGACAGCGCAGTCAGATTGGCTTGCAGCGTTGCCGTTTCCGCCTGGATTCCGGCGCGGAGAGGGTTGGAGAAACCGGCTCCCAGATTATAAAGGATGTCGGCGGCGCCAAGGGCGGTGGGGCCGGGAACGACTGCCCCCCCGACGCGGATGGTGAAACCCGGCTGGTCCTTGTTGGGAAATGCGCCGACGATGCTTCCGCCGACCTTAATATCGCCGACGTTGTTGTTGACGTTCAGATTGAGGGCATTGCCGCCGATGACCACCGAAGGCACGGCGGCGATCGGGCCAGACGCGCCGTTGGGGCCGTTGTGCACCGTGCCGCCATTAATATTGCCGCCAACAGTAAGCGTCGGTCGAGACGAAGCCGCTGATCCCTGGGTGGCATTACCCACGCCGTAGTTGCGCGTGCCGGAAATATTGCCTCCCACGAAGGTCTTGCCCTGGATGTCGCTTGTGCCCGCCATGTCCTTGAAGACAATGACATTAAGCTCTCTCATGGCTTGAAGACCTGCGGCGGCGTCACCTGCCGCGAGGGCTGAAGTAGAGACGAGCAGCGCCGACGCGGCGCCGAGAACATATACACCGGTTTTCATGACAGCCCCCATCGACAACAAGCAAGAAACTATGTTGTGTGCAACTTACAGTCGAAATCAAACATGTAGTAGAAGAAATGTCAAATATGATTTCAGTTAATACTTATAAAATGATTTAAACATACATGTAATAAAACTAATATATTAAGTAATACATAAATTACTATAAGTTAATAATATCATCATGCTTGTTCAACTAAGCCGATGGTGTGCATCTTTATAGGGCTGATTTGATGTCCTGTCTCATGCAAGATGCGGCGCAAAAGTGTACGCCTTCCAGCGCCTCGAATTCTGTGGCTTTCAAGGAGGGCGCAAACACCAACTTATGCTATTAACGCTGGGGATGGAGGAGGAGAGATGGGTAAGGAATCGAACGAAAGCGCGCCAGAGCTGGTGAATCGCGAACAGGCCGATGAAGGACAGGCGCAAGATGTAGCGGAAGATGCGCTGCACCCGTTGCCGCCGTTGCCGGAAAGTCGACACGGTCCGGGCGACCCGGGTCAGCTTCTGCCCGACGACGTGCCAGACCTTGTGGATCGTATGAACGAGATGATCCGCTCCGGCCGGATCGACAATGATGCCTATATCGGCGAGCCATCCCATGATGATGAGGAAGAAATTCTCGGCCCGGCGCACCATGAAGAAGCGGGCGATCCGATCGAGGAGGTGATCGACGAGGGCAATGACCCGCTGGGCGAGATGTCGAGCGATTATGGCCTGGAGGATGGCAGCGACCCGGATGCAGGGCCTTCCGGCGGCTAGAGCATGTCCCCCCGAGAGACTGCTTGCGCTGATATGCGGCTATGGCTAGGGCAAAGGCAGTTCATCTGCAGCGGAGCCACGGGCAATGGTAAGTGATTCCACGCAACGTTATGGTAATGTTACCCGTTTTTTGCACTGGGCAATGGCGCTGTTGATCGTGTTGCAGTTTTTGAAACTGGGCGATCGCATAGACGATGGTGAGCACTGGGTCGGGCAGACGATCGTGCCCTGGCATATTTCCATAGGCCTGTTGTTGTTGACGCTGGTGGTGTTGCGGCTGCTATGGGCGCTCGCGCAGCGCCGGCAACGTCCTGGACACGTGGGATTTCAGGCGTTTCTGGTGAAGGCCGGGCACTTCCTTTTGTATGTCTGTATGTTCCTGATGCCGCTTACCGGTTTGGCGGCCATGCTCGGCGGCGGTTATGGCCTGTCGGCTTTTGGCATAACACTGGTGGCGGAAACCGGGGTCGAAACGCCGTGGCTCGCCGATATCGGCGAGTTGCATGAAATTATCGCATTTGCATTTCTGGCGCTGGCAGTCGGCCACATCGTCATGGCCCTTTATCATCATTTCGTCCGGCGCGATGGTCTTTTGCTGCGCATGATGGGCTGACCCGCCGCCCTTGCGATTCCGTCCCGGTTGGTTACAGACCCGTTAATCCACGGGACTGGATAAGGACGATTATGTTGAAACATCTCATCAAGTGCCTCACTCTTGCTGGATTATTTGCGGTGGCTGCCTGCAATACCGTCGAGGGAATTGGCAAGGACGTGGAATCAGTTGGCCGCAAGACCCAGGACGTAGCGCGCTAGGCTTGCGGCCACACCTTCGGTCGTCGGTGGATCACCAGAACCTTCTCTCACCTGTCTGAACGAGACCCTGGGATCGGTAAAAAGGCCGTTCCCTGATTTGTCGTATGCGGCATTGTTTTCGCCATCAAACAGTGGCGCTCGCGTCTTCAGCGCGCTAGAGACACGCGATGGATGAAATAGTGGATACGCCCCCGCCGTACCGCGGGGATATCGCGCCCGTGAACCTCGTGGAGGAGATGCGCTCCTCCTACCTCGATTATGCGATGTCGGTGATCGTTGCCCGGGCGCTGCCCGATGTGCGCGACGGGCTGAAGCCTGTGCACCGCCGCATCTTATATTCCGCGCACGAAAGCGGCTTTTCATCCGGCAAGCCGTTCCGCAAATCGGCGCGGATTGTCGGCGATGTGATGGGTAAATATCACCCGCACGGCGACAGCGCCATTTACGACGCGCTGGCGCGCATGGCGCAAGACTGGTCCATGCGGCTGCCGCTGATCGACGGGCAGGGCAATTTCGGCTCGATGGACCCGGACCCGCCGGCGGCCATGCGTTATACCGAAGCGCGGCTGGCGAAACCGGCGGAAGTGCTGCTGGACGATCTCGACAAGGATACGGTCGATTTCGTTCCCAACTACGATGGCTCGGAACGCGAGCCGTCGGTGTTGCCGGCGCGTTATCCCAATCTGCTGGTGAATGGCGCAGGCGGCATTGCGGTTGGCATGGCCACCAATATTGCCCCGCACAATCTGGGCGAAGTGGTGGACGCGTGCCTCGCCTATCTGGATAATCGCGCCATATCGGCTGCTGAATTGCTGGAAATCGTGCCCGCGCCGGATTTCCCTACCGGGGCGCTGATCTTGCGGACGCCCGGTATCGCATCCGCGATGTCGACGGGGCGCGGATCGATCATGATGCGTTCGCGTCATGTGATCGAGGAGCGGCGCGGCGGCGGACAGCAGATCGTGCTGACCGAAATTCCGTATCAGGTAGGCAAGGCAGGCCTGGTGGAGAAAATCGCCGATGCGGTGAAGGACAAGCGCATCGAAGGCGTATCGGATCTGCGTGACGAGTCGAACCGCGAAGGCGTGCGTGTCGTGATGGAGTTGAAGCGCGACGCCGTGCCGGAAGTCGTACTCAACCAGTTGTGGCGTTATACGCCGGCGCAGTCGAGCTTTGCCGTCAATATGCTGGCGCTGCGCGGTGGCCGGCCCGAGCAATTGTCGCTGCGCGATGTGATCGAATCCTTCATCGCTTTCCGGGAAGATGTAATCGGCCGCCGCACGCGCTTCGAATTGCGGAAAGCCCGCGAGCGCGCACATCTGTTGCTGGGCCTCGTGATCGCCGTCACCAATATGGATGAAGTGGTGGCGATCATTCGTGGCAGCGCAAGCCCGGCGGCCGCACGGGAAGCGTTGCTGGCCAGGCATTGGCCGGTCGAGGAAATCGCCCCCTACCTGAAACTGGTGGACGATGCCGATCCGGGCCTGGATGGCGCGGGCGGCTATCAATTGTCCGACGCGCAGGTGCGCGCCATTCTCGATCTGCGCCTGCACCGGCTGACGGCGCTGGGCCGCGACGAAATTGGCGACGAATTGCGGCAACTGGCCGAGCGTATCGCCGAACTGCTGGAAATATTGTCGTCGCGTGCACGCCTGGAAGAGGTGATGCGGGGCGAACTGATCGAGGTGCGGGATCAGTTTTCGACGCCGCGCCGCTCGGAAATCGTCAACGCCGACGATGTCGAGGACGAAGACCTGATCACGCGAGAGGACATGGTCGTCACCGTCACGCTTTCCGGCTGGATCAAGCGCGTGTCGTTGATGAGCTATCGTTCGCAAAGGCGCGGTGGCAAGGGCCGCCAGGGCATGGCGACGAAAGAAGAAGATACCGTCACCGAAATGTTCGTGGCCTCTACCCACACGCCGGTGCTGTTCTTCTCCACCTTCGGTAAGGTCTATCGCCTGAAAGTGTGGAAACTGCCGGAAGGGTCGCCGCAATCGAAGGGCAGGGCGATGGCCAATCTGCTGCCGCTGGAGCCGGGAGAATCCATTGCAACCGTGCTGCCGCTGCCGGAAGACGACGCAGAATGGGCGAAACTGCATGTGATGTTCGCAACGGCGCGCGGCCATGTGCGGCGTAACGCCATGGATGCGTTCAGCAATGTGCCTTCGAACGGCAAACTCGCAATGCGCTTCGAAGAAGGCGACGCGGACCGGTTGATCGGTGTCGTCCTGTGTCACACGGTAGAAGATGTGTTGCTCGCCGCACGTTCAGGCAAGGCGATCCGCTTCGCCGCGACCGATGTGCGGGAGTTCCAGTCCCGCACCTCCACCGGCGTGCGCGGCATGGACCTGGAGCCTGGCGACGAGGTTATTTCGGTATCGGTATTGAAGAGTTTTGACGCGACCTCTGAGGAACGGGAGCAATATTTGCGCGCCGCGCCCTGGAAGGCCGAGCCGGCTGAACCCGAACTCTCGCCGGAACGCATGGCCGAATTCGAGGCGGCGGAGCAGTTCATCCTGACGGTGACGGCCAATGGCTATGGCAAACGCTCGTCCAGCCATGAATATCGCCGCACCGGCCGTGGCGGCAAAGGCATCGTCAATATCGAAACCAGCGACCGCAATGGCGAGGTGGTGGCGAGCTTCCCGGTAGAGCCGACCGAGCAACTGATGCTGGTGACGGATCAGGGCAAGCTGATCCGCACGGGTGTCCAGGATATCCGTATCGCCGGACGCGCCACCCAGGGTGTCACCCTGTTCCGCGTGGCCGATGGCGAGCAGGTCGTATCCGCCGCACGCATCCGCGACAGCGATGATGGCGAGGACGAGGATTTGGGCGAGGCCGCGGCAGACTGATTTCCATGTTGTTTCTGGGTATCGAATCGTCGTGTGATGAAACGGCGGTGGCGCTGGTCACATCGGACCGGCGGATTTTGGCCGAACGCATCGCCAGTCAGGAAGCCGAGCACCGCCCGTTCGGTGGCGTAGTTCCCGAACTGGCGGCGCGCGCCCATGCCGAACGTCTGTCGCCGATGGTGGCAGAGGTGCTGGCAGAGGCGGGCCTCGAACTGGCTGACGTGGACGCCATCGCCGCGACGGCGGGGCCAGGGCTGATCGGCGGGGTGATGGTCGGACTGGTGACGGCGAAGGCGCTGGCTTTCGCGACGGGCAAGCCATTGCTGGCGATCAACC
>JBAYSX010000014.1:0-71626 GCA_041675905.1 Sphingomonadaceae bacterium
GCGAAGGGCACAAGGAAACCAAGAGGAAAAAGGCAGAAAAAAACCCGGGGGGGCAGGGGTTGGGGGGGGGGAATTGAAGGGGGGGGGGGGGGAAAACCCGGGGAGCCTTCCACCCTCCCGGGCAATCGGGGGGGGGGGGGGGGGGGCGCTGTACGAGGAATGCATCGCGCCGTTCAATGCGCCACACGACCGATCAGATGATGGCGGACCTGCTCCGACACCATGTCGATCACAAAAATACACAGTACGATCAGCAGCAATATCGCGAGATAGGTGTCGAATTGCGTGAAGCTGATCGCACGCTGCAATTCCATGCCGATGCCCCCCGCGCCGACGATTCCCAGCGCCGCCGCGGCGGAAATATTGCCCTCCATCCGCAGCAGCCAATAGGATAATATCTGCGGCAGCATTTGCGGCACGATCCCGAAGCGCATTTGCTGCGGCCAGCTTCCGCCGGTAGCCCGCACCGCCTCCACCTGCCCCATCTGGGCGTTTTCCAGCGACTCGCTGAACAGCTTGCCCAACGATCCCATCGTCCCGATGATCAGGGTGAGTACGCCCGCGATCGCGCCGATACTGAAGGCCGCCGCGAAGATCAGCGCCAAATCGCCTGGATAACGCCGTTATAGTCGCTCGCTTCAAAGGTGTGCACGGGCAGACCGGTAAATTCCTGCAGATGCAGGCGATAATTTTTCCACCTGGCGGCAACAAAAGGATCTGCCTCGTCGCCGCGGACGGCCATGCGAATGCGCCCCATTTCGCTTTGCCAGCTGCCGTCCCGGGCGGCAGGCTCCGTGCCGCCGCAGGCAGCGAGCACAAGGGCGGCCAACGGCAGAAACCAGCCGGCAATTCGACGCGATCCGATGTCAGACTTTAGCATCGTGGCTCTATTGCCCGATGATTATGTAGTCGTAATGGCACCCACGCTACAGGTGGATGACATGCCGCCAACCTGTTGCTTCCGGCAAATTGCCGGATCAGCTGCGCACGACTTCCGCTTCGTAAATTTCCTGCAATTGCCAGCGCAGGTGACCCGGCCATGCGCGAAGCCCATTTCTCCATGTTGTTCCATGGATTCCCTGCTCCAGCGGCGCGTACGCGCGGTGTAGAGGTGTCGTCGCCATGGGGCGCGATCTCGAAATTAGCTACCCAGCGCATTCCACCGGCCAGATGTCCCGGTGCTTCGCGATGAAAGCAAATCTCCTGTCACTTCCCTCACGAAGCAGGCTGCAGCCTTTTCCAGCGCCAATCGACATTCATCGTAGCCAGATCATGGCGGCGGACAATCCTCATCGAACCTGATAGACCCATCGGCGATCCAGCCTGCAAGATCGGTCAAGGCCGCGGGAAAATGTTCCGTGGACGCCAAGACGAAAAAACCTCTTATCCAAGCATCGCGCCCACAATCTTGAACATATTTTTCATCGGCGGCGGACCTTACTGGTTATATTCGGAAACCAAGCCGCACATCGCGATACGCCCCTTCCGAAAGATTCAATTGGTCTTCAGGCTTCATTGACGGTGGGCGCGAGCGCCCGATCAAGCACCGGATGAAGGCATTTGGGAAACGAGGAGGCCTCCCGTTCGTCTCCAGCAGGTGTCGTGGCCGCGTTCGATTGTGCAATGCGTTGCACCGAAAATCTCAAGTTCCCGGCAGGGCGTGCGCTGACATCTCTTGTCCAGCGGGCGCGCCATTTGCGATTGCGGCGCCCCGCACCACCTGACATGGATCTGGTTATTGGCGCCTCGTCGCCAGATCATGCGCCCGCAGGAAAACAGTTTATGATACTGACGCCGATTGCAGCCATCATCGAGGCATATCGCGCCGAACTGGGGTTGCTGATCCTTGCAGGGATGTTCATCGCGTTCATCCTTGAACGTTATCCGGCAACTGTCGTCGCGGTGCTGGGTATCTGCGTATTCCTGGCGACCGGATTGCTCGACGGTGCGTCGCTGGTCCAGTCGTTCGCGAATCCCGCGCCGGTCACCATCGGCGCCATGTTCATTCTGTCGGCCGCCCTGATGCGAACAGGAACCATCGACCTGATCGGCAACTGGGTCGTCGCGCGCGCACGCAAGCAGCCTGTCCGCGCTACGGTCGAGCTTATTGCCGGATTGCTCCTTGCCGCTGCATTCATCAACAACACCCCGGTCGTTGCGATCATGATTCCGATCGTGCTGCGGCTGGCCGCGGCGATCAATGTTTCCGCCAAGAAATTGTTGATCCCGCTTTCCTATCTATCGATGCTCGGCGGCACATTAACGCTCGTTGGCACCTCCACAAACCTGCTTGTTGATGGCGTCGCCCGCGATCACGGACTCGCCCCGTTCGGTATTTTTGAGATCGCTCCTGTTGGTATTATCGTTGCCCTCGTCGGAATACTCGCACTCGCCGTGCTGAGCCGCTTCCTGCTGCCTGATGGCGAGACCGACCCGTATCACAGCGCTGATGACGAACTCTTCCTCAGCGAAATCCGTATCCCCCGCGACAGTCCATTGATCGGAAAATCGGTTCGTGAGGCGAGCGAACTGAAGCGCCTGCGGGTAGTCGGCTTCACCCATGCCAGCACGAGCGCAGACTTGTCCGATCGGCTGCTTGCCGCTGGCGATCGTCTGATTGTCCGGGTGACACTGGTTGAACTGATGACGCTGCGCGATGCGAAGGGGATAGAGATCGGCACTTCCGTCATGGGCGACGCAAGGCAGGACGCTTCGGAGGTGGTCGAAGCCACGATTTCCCCGGCCCATCCGGGCATTGGCCGTCAACTTCGCGAAATCCCTTTCCTGAATACGCACCCCGTCCGGGTGCTTGGTATCAGCCGTGCCGGGCACACGCCAGGGCCCAGTCTGACCAAAACGCGGATCAGGGCTGCGGACACGGTACTTGTTGCGGGATCGAAAAGTGCGGTGCGGGCGCTGCGCGACAATCCCTGGCTGATTGGCATTGCGCAAACCGAGGGGCGGGCCTTTCGTCCGGCAAAGGCTCCGATTGCCATCGGCGCGCTGGCCGGTGCGGTCGTGCTATCGGCGCTGGGCATCATGTCGATCATGGTCGCGGGGTTGCTCGCAGTTGGCGTGGTTCTGGTTGCCGGATGCCTTGATGGCGATGACGCCTGGAGGTCGCTGAACGGGGATGTGCTGATCCTTGTCTATGCGATGCTCGCTGTCGGCGCGGCCCTCAACCAGGCGGGCAGCATTTCATTGCTGGTCGGCTGGATTTCGCCGCTGCTTCAGCATGTCGGCCCGGTCGCCCTGCTGTTCGTCGTCTATCTGTGCGCCAGCGTCCTGACCGAAGCCATCAGCAACAATGCCGTCGCCGTCATCATGACTCCCATCGCCATTGGCCTGGGCACTGATCTCGGCGTCGATCCACGACCGCTGGTCATCACGGTCATGTTCGCGGCTTCCGCGAGTTTCGCAACGCCGCTGAGCTATCAAACCAACACCATGGTTTATGCTGCGGGGAATTACCGTTTCGCTGATTTTGCGCGTATCGGACTGCCCATGAATCTGATCGTTGGTCTGACGACCTGCCTGGCGATTGGCTGGCTCTATTGAACAATAGTCCGGGTTCGGGAAGTCGGAACCAGCGCCGGATCGTTTACACTTATGATGTAAACGAGTAAGGGTGTTTGATGCACAAGCGGGCCATACCGGGGAGCAGGAAAATTGGATTTGATCGCTGGGGAAAACAAGGCGCGTCCGTCTGGGTTGCTCCGGATTGGCGATCCCGCCCCCGATTTTCAGGCGCGCACATCAATGGGCGAGATGCGCCTGTCGGATTATCGCGGTCGCTGGGTGCTGCTTTTCTCGCATCCGGCGGACTTCACGCCCGTCTGCACGAGCGAGTTCGTCGCATTTTCGCGGGCGAACGACCGGTTTCGGGCGCTGAATTGCGCGCTGGTGGCCGTTTCGATCGACAGTCTGTATTCCCATGTCGCCTGGGTCCGGGCAATTCGCGACAGCTTTGGCGTGACGGTCAGCTTTCCTATCGTTGAAGACCCTTCGATGGTGATTGGCCGCGCCTATGGGATGCTTGCCGATGACGCGCGCGATGCGGCGACATTGCGCTCGACCTTCTTCATCGACCCCGAAGGCGTCATCCGCGCCATGCTCTCCTATCCTGCCACCATCGGTCGGTCGGTAGAGGAACTCTTGCGCGCCCTCGCCGCCTTGCAACGGGTCGACAACGGCGAGGTGGTGACCCCCGAAGGCTGGAAACCGGGCGACGATGTGCTGCTGCCACCTCTCAAGGATCAGGCATCCGCTCTTGATGCATCGGAGGATGGCTGCTGGTTCCATCGCAGCCGCCCGGACCGGAATGAGGAGGGAATCAGGTGAACCCGGCATTCACCGATGATGAAATCGGCGCGGTCGCCAGCGTTCTCAAGGTGCTGGGTCATGATGTTCGGCTGAAGCTCATGCGGACGCTGCTTGCACATGGTGAAACGTCGGTCGGCGAACTTGAGGCTCTGGCCGGCGTCGGCCAGCCGGGCCTCTCGCAGCAGTTGGCCATCTTGCGCAAGGCCGGTCTGGTGCAGACGCGCCGCGACGCGAAACTCATATTTTACAGCCTGGCTCCGGAAGCCCTGCCAGACGCTGCCCGGCTGATCTCCGCACTCGCCGGTGTGTCCTCCGGGGACAAACTGGAAGGGGGGAAAAAGGCTCCGTCGCCCGCCGGATCGGCGGCGACCTTTGCCCGGATATTGTGACCGACCCCGGTAGCGCCGCCTACATTCGCACGCACTGGCGCATCGCGGTGCGGAGCACGGCAGGCGCGTTCGCGAGCGAGGCCTCGCCCTCCAGACGGCCATTGATGCGCAAATACACCATGTCTTTCCGGGTCATCAGATGCTGTAGCAACGGCGTGTCGGCGATACCGCCCACCCAATAGGTGCCGGCGTTGTTCGCCCTTTGGACGGGAATATTGACGAGCTGTCCGGCGAAATTCCATGTGAACACACTGCGCGGACCGGCGCCCGGCTTGCCCAGCAGCATCGCCATATAGGGCCGCCCGTTTTCGCAATACAGCGAAAGCGACGTGATGCTCGGAGATGCGGCAGGCTCGACATAAGCAATCGGCGCACGGCCTTGCATCGGCACTACCTCCCAAAGCGTCCCCGGTGCTGCGTGGGCCGTTTCGCCGGGGCTGTTCACCAGCATTTTGCGGATGGCCGGCGGCTCGGGCAGGCGACCGCCGGGCGGCGCATAGACCGTCAGCTTGCCCTTCTCCCACAAGCCAACCTGCACGGCGCGTTTCGCGCCGTCGATCAGCACATAGGCCTGATCCTCGCCGCCGCGATGGGGCGCATTACCCATCATATAATAGAAATTACCCTGCCGTTCGAGCGGGCTGACGGCGGAAAGATTGGTTTTCAGCACCGCCATTTTTGGACCCAGCGCCGCGCGCAGGGCCGCTGCAATCGCGCCCTTGTCGAACGGGTCGATATTATCCCTGGAATAGCTGCCCGGATAACGGCCGACGAGGGCGGACAGATTGTTCCATTCGAGCGGCGTGCCCGCCACTGGCGCCGGTGTGGCGGCGGCCGGGGCGGGAACATTGCTGCCGGTTCCGGCGCACAACTGGTAATTTCCAACCAGCGCGGCGTGAAACGGATCGAGTCTTTGCCCCGCCTCCACATTGGACTCGATGCGCAGCTGACCGCGCTTCTCATCTTCATTCACAAATATGAGCACCGGGCCCATGTCGCTGTCGTTGCGCGGAAAGGGGAAGAACGCCTGGGTGATGCCTTCATACTGCATACCGAAAAAGCTGGCGGCATACTCCATCCGCGCCGCCTGCACCGTGCGGCCATTGGCCTGAAAACGCATGCCCGCATCACCAATGGTGACGCGCGGTTCCCGCGAACAATCGCCGCCACGCGCGTAGCTGCCGTGAATATCCGCGAAGTCCTTAAGGCCATTGATAGAAATAGCCCCGGCTTCGGCCGGCGCCAACGATATCGTTGCCATGAACGCCAAACCGGTAATATCCCGGCGTGTGAAAATCTTCCCTGTCATGTTGCCCATCCCTGTTGCTCTTCGCGTTTTTGTTTTCGCATAAAATGCGCGGAATCGGAACAAAATCCGTGAGCGAAGCTGCATCGGGCTTGCCGGGTCAGATAAGCCCTCTGGCCAGCCACAGGTCGGGGGGTTCCTTGTCTCCATCCTCCCGCTCCGTCATGACGACAACGGCGTCAAACGCTTCGTTCTGGGACAGCCAGACCTGGCCGGTGAGGTTTTTGAGGAAGGAGGAACGTTCAAGCGCATCCATGACCGGGCCTTTCACTTCGGACAGGTGCAGGCACACGCCTCCCCCGGCGAGACGGTGATTGATCGCCTCCAGACTTTCGAGCGCGGATGCGTCGATGGCGTTCACCGCCGGGCACATCAGGATCAGATGCCGGAGCCGGGGGTGTTCGGCGACCTGTTCGAGCACGAACTCTTCCAGCCAGCGGGCGTTGAGATAGGTTAGGCTTTCGTCGATGCGGATGGTCAACACCCGTGGATCGGTGAAGACCTTGTGCCGCTTCACGTTGCGGAAATGCTCGGTTTCCGGCACCCGTCCGACAATCGCCGCATGCGGTCGCGACGCGCGCCACAGGTACAGCGCCAGGCTGACGCCGACACCGGCGATGACCCCCGCTTCCACGCCCACGAGCAGCGTAATGATGATGGTCGCCATCATCGCGGCGAAGTCCATCCGCGAATACGACCAGATTTCGCGGGGCTTTTTGAGGTCGACCAGGCTCAGCACCGCAACGATGATCGTGGCAGCCAGCGCCGCCACCGGCAGCGAAACGATCAAGGGTGTGAGGAACATGGCGGCGATAAGGATGCCGAAAGCCGTGAAAATACCGGCAGCCTGTGTTTCGGCCCCGGCGTCGAAATTGACGACAGAGCGGGCAAAGCCGCCCGTAACGGGATATCCGCCGGTAAAGGAGGCCGCGACATTTGCCGCGCCCAGCCCGATCAGTTCCTGATCCGGATCGATCCGCTGACGTTTTTTGGCGGCCAGAGTCTGGGCAACAGAAACGCTTTCCACGAAGCCGATGACCGACAGGAGAAGCGCGGGGACCGCCAGCTTCGCCCACAACTCCGGATCGAACAGGGGCACGGTGAATGGTGGCAGGCCGCGCGGAATGTCCCCCACAACCTCGACGCCGCGCGCGTCGAGTCCGAAAAAGATTACCGCCAGCGTTGATGCCGCGACGGCGAGGATCGGCCCCGCCCTGGCCAGCAGATCGGCCGGTCGGGAAGCCATCCCGAGACGCATCAGCAACGGCTTCATGCCCTTGCGCACCCAGAACAGGAACGCCGTCGCGCCTGCGCCGATAACCAGCGTCGGCAAATGCGTCATATGCAGATTGCGCGCCAGCGCCGCGATCATCGCCGGCAAGGTCTGGCCAGAAGCGTCGATGCCGAGGATCGACTTCATCTGACTGAACGCGATGAGGATGCCGCTTGCCGAGATAAATCCGGAAACCACAGGGTGCGAAAGCAGATTGGCGAGAAAACCAAGCCGCAGCACCCCCATCAGCAACAGGATCGCGCCCGAGAGAAAGGCCAGCACAAGCGCCGCCGCAATGAACTCGGCGCTGCCGGGCGCGGCCACACTGCCGGCGGCGGTCAGCGTCATCAGCGAGATCACCGCGACCGGACCCACGGCCAGCGCACGACTGGTGCCGAAGATCGCATAGACAATCAGCGGTGCGATCGAGGCATAAAGTCCGACCTCGGGTGGCAACCCCGCGAGCATCGCATAGGCGAGGCTCTGCGGAATCAGCATGATCGTGACAATCGCCGCCGCCACAAGGTCGCTGGTAAGTGTCGTACGATCATAATCGCGCGCCCACCCCAGTACCGGCAGATAGCGTGTCAGATCAACCATCTCACGCGCCGATCATATGCGGCTTCACCATCCACTCGCGGCCCTTGAGCATACCATGCCAATAGACAGGCGGCAGGATCGTATCCTTGAGCAGCCAGGCCAATCGGCTCGGGCGCGTGCCGTCGATCAGCCAGGTCGGGAAGCTTGGCAACAGCTTGCCGCCATAGCCGAACTCCGCGAGCACGATCTTGCCCCTTTCCACCGTCAGCGGGCAACTCCCATAGCCGTCATAGTCGGCGACAGGAGCCCTGCCCTCCAGCGCGGCAAGCGCGTTCACCGCCACCACGGGCGCCTGTTTCCGCGCGGCGGCCATCGTTTTGGCGTTGGAGGCGGAACAGGCGTCTCCCAGCGCAAACACATTGGGATAGCGCGGGTGACGCAGGGTCGCCTCATCGACTTCGAGAAATCCGGACGGTGCGGCAAGAGGACTCGAACGCACAAAGTCCGGCGCGCATTGCGGCGGCACCACATGGATCATGTCGAACCGCTCTTCCACGCGGCGGATCTCGTCGCCGCGTTTCTGCTCGAACGTCGCGACCTTCGCCTTGCCGTCGATGGCGACGAGCCTGGACTCGAAATTCAGATGCGCGCCGTAGCGTTCGACATATTCCATCAGTGCCGGGACATAGGCCGCGACACCGAACAGAACCGCGCCCGCCGAGTGGAACTGAACGTCGATGTTCTTCAGCAGTCCGGCGCGCTCCCAGGCGCTGCACGAAAGATACATGGATTTCTGCGGCGCGCCGGCACATTTGATCGGCATGGGCGGCTGCGTGAACAGCGCCCGTCCGGAATTCAACTCCTGCACGAGTTGCCAGGTATATGGCGCGACGTCATAGCTGTAATTGGATGTGACCCCGTTGCGACCGAGCGTTTCCCGCAACCCCGCAATCGCGTCCCAGTCGAGCTTGATACCCGGACAGGCGATCAGCACACGGTAGGATATGCTGCGACCGTCGGACAGCAGCACCCTGTTCCCTTCCGGAGCGAAGCCGCTGGCGGATGCCCTGATCCACTCCGCGCCATCGGGAATCAGCCTTGCTTCCCGCCGGCGGGTAAACTCCGCACCAAAGACGCCGCCGCCAACCATCGTCCAGCCTGGCTGATAATAATGCACTTCGCCCGGCTCGATGATCGCAATACTGACTTTCCTGTTGCGCTTCAGGATGCTGGCAGCCGTCGCGATGCCGGCGCTGCCGCCACCGACGATAATGATGTCCCATATCTTCGCGCCTGCTTCCGGCTCCAGCGCACCCGCCATTTCCGCAAGCTTTCTGGAACGCGCGCCGGAGCGGCAATAGGCAAGAACCGGCGCGGGCAACCGCTCGAGCGCCCGCTTCATTGCTTCGCCATCCCCGGCGCCGATCGCGCCCGGAACTGCCGGAACATGGGCGAACTTCAACCCGGCGGCGCCTGCGGCAGCGCCGATCTCTGCGGCGGCAGGTTGCCCCGGCTCTTCACCGTCCGGTCGATTGCAGATGATCGACCGGAAACCCGCGGCGGCCAGATCCGGAATATCCCGCAAGCCGATCTGGGCGGACGTACTGAGGCGTTCTGTGAGTTTGGTGGTCTGCATGGATTACTTTGCCGCCATTGTTCGGGCCTGGGCCTGGCGGGGGAAAATGCGCTGGATCGCCATCCCCGCCAACATGGCGAGGACAAAGGGCAGGACGGCCAGAGGCGCGAGCGCGAGGTCGGCAATGGCCGGGCCGGGACACAGTCCGGCGATACCCCAGCCAATCCCGAAGAGAAGTGCGCCGGTCGCAAGCCTGGCATCGATGTGCCGCGTGCCGGGAAGTTCGAAACGCGTATCGGCCAAAGGCTTTTTCATCCGGCGCTGGATGGGCCAGGCAAGCGCCATCGGAATCATCGCACCGCCCATCACGAAGCCGAGCGTCGGATCCCACGCGCCGAACAGGTCGAGGAAGCCCTGGACGCGCATGGGATCAGCCATGCCCGAAAAAGCCAGTCCGACACCGAACAGGGTGCCGGCCAGCAATGCTGTCAGGATGCGGACCATAGCAGGCCTCCTGCACGAAGCAGCGCCACCGTCAGAAAACCGGCGGCCATGAACAGCGCCGTCGCCACCATCGAGCGGGGCGACAGGCGCGAAACACCGCACACTCCATGACCACTGGTGCAGCCCGAACCCAACCGGGTACCGAAGCCGACCAGCAGCCCGCCAATGACCAGCGGCCAGACGGTATCAGGAAAGCGCATCTCGACCGCGCCGCCGAAGCGGTTAAGCAGGAACGCGCCAAGCGGCAGTCCGAGGATAAAGGCCAAAGCGATTTCGCGCGGCGCGCCCGTATCGGAAATTCCGGTTGCACGGGCTACAAGGCCACTGACGCCGGCGATCCGACCCAACCCCAGCAACATGATTACCGCGGCAAAGCCAATGAGCAGCCCGCCCAAAAGCCCCTGAACGGGCATGGCGTGCGGAAAGCCGGGCATCACAGCGCGTCCAGCGGGATTTTGAGATACCGCGTTCCGTTCGCCTCGGGCGGCGGCAGATGGCCGGCGCGCATGTTCACCTGCACCGACGGCAGAATCAGGCGCGGCATGGCCAGGGTCTTGTCCCGGGCTTCGCGCATCGCGACGAACTCATCCTCGCTGACACCGTCGTGCGCATGAATATTATGTTTGCGCTGTTGTTCGACTGTGGTCTCCCAAACATATTCGGTGCGACCTTCCGGCAGATAATCATGGCACATGAACAGCCGTGTATCGGAGGGCAGCGACAATATGCGGCGCAACGACCGGAACAGGGTGCGCGCATCGCCGCCAGGGAAGTCGACGCGCGCCGTGCCATAGTCGGGCATGAACATCGTGTCACCGACAAAGACAACGTCGCCGATTACATAGGCGAGGTCGGCCGGTGTATGCCCCGGCACATGCAGGACGGTCACCTCAAGGTTGCCGATGCGGAATTGCTCGCCGTCGGCAAAGAGCCTGTCGAAGTCGGACCCGTCGCGGCGGAATTCCGGCCCCGCGTTGAACAGGTCGCCGAAGGTCTGTTGAACGGTCAGGATATGCTCGCCGATGGCGATCTGACCGCCGAGTTTTTCCTTGAGATACGGTGCAGCCGACAGGTGATCGGCGTGGGCGTGCGTTTCAAGCAGCCAGTCGACGGCCAGTTGCCGATCGGCAACATATGCCAGGATCTCATCAGCCGACTCGTATGACGTGCGCCCCGACGCCGGATCATAATCCAGCACGCTGTCGATAATCGCGGCGCGATAAGTTTCCGGATCGTGGACCACGTAGGAGACGGTGGAGGTCGCCTCGTCGAAGAACGCCCTGATCACAGGAACACCCTTTTGTGCGGCTTTTATCTGCGCGGTCGCAGAGATGAGAGCAGAATCAGACATGGTTACACTTCTCTCAATTTCATATTTAACGAAACTGATATGCGACGCAGGGCTATTCTGTCAAGGATCATAGGGAACGCAGGCGACACGGCAACGCGAATCTTTCCTTCATCCGGCAAAACGCACCCGTCCTGCCGCGCGATCAAGTCTTGTAACGCTGCCCGCTCTCTGTTTCTGTGCATACGCGTCTCAGGCTGAGGCGATATCAGGAGGAGATCGTCATGAGCCAGGCTACTGATATCCTGAAACATGAACATGATGCCATTTTGTTGGCGCTGAAGATCCTCGAAAAGATTGCCGATGAGGTCAGTGCGGGCAAAACAACAGCGGATAATGTCTCGACATTTCTGGATTTGCTGCGGGAGTTTTCCGATACTTGCCACCATGGCAAGGAGGAAGACCTGCTGTTTCCGGCCATGATCGAGGCCGGCCTGCCGAAAGAAGGCGGTCCGGTATCGGTGATGCTGTCGGAGCACGAAGAGGGCCGGACGCTCATTGCCGCCATGGCTGCGGCGACCAGGCCGACAATGAAGCCGACGGAATTTTCCCAGGCGGCAACGGCTTATATCGCCCACATGCGTCAACATATCGACAAGGAAAATAATGTCCTGTTTCCGATGGCGGACCAAATGGTCGACCGGCAAGTACTGGACGGGCTGGTCCCCGCGTTTGATCGCCATGAAGAAGAGGTGATGGGCCATGGCCGCCACGAACAGCTGCATGACATGCTCAAGGAGCTGAAGTCGAAGTATCTCGATTCATGAGTTGAGCCGGTACATCGGGCGCGTTCCAGCCGCCGCCGAGCGCCTTGTATAACGCCACCAGCTGCACGCTGGTGGCGGTCCGGGCGCGAATTTCGGCGGTTTCCGCCTCGTCCAGCAGCCGTTGTGCGGCCAGCAGCTCGATCAGGGAAATGTCGCCAGCCTTATGACGTGCCCCTGCATGGGCATAGCTGCGGCGCGTGGCGTCCAAAGCCGTCCCGCGCTGTTCCAGCGTATCGAGACCGGCGCGGTAGTTGCCGAGAGCCTGTTCGGCATCACCCAGCGCCGCCAGCACCGCCTGTTCATAGGCGAGGGCGGCCCGTCGCCCGGCGGCCTCGCGCGCGCGGATTTCAGCGCGCACCCGGCCACCATCGAACAGGCGCCAGGAAATCAGCGGCAGGATGGAATAGCGGGCGCTGGCAGAGTCGAACCAGTCGCCCGTATTCAGCGCCTGAAACCCGCCGCCCGCGCCGATCGACAGTTTCGGGAACAGTTCCGCCGTGGCGATGCCGATGTCAGCCGTGCTGGCCGCCAGTTGCCGTTCGGCGGCCAGCACATCGGGCCGTCGACGCAGGATATCGGCACGCTCGCCCACCGGCAGCGTCAGCGGAGCGGGCAGGGCATGCCCGCCATCCAGCAGCGCCAGTTCACGTTCCGGCGGCGCGCCCAGCAGCAGACCGAGACCAAGGATGGCGGCGCGCTGGCGGGCCTGAATCTCCGGGAGGGCGGCACCGGCCGCGGCCCATTGCGCCCGCGCCGCGTCCACATCCGCGACCGAGGCATCGCCCGCGGCCTGCCGCTGGCGCATCAGATCAAGCGTGTGTTGCAACGTTGCCAGCCGCGCCTGTTGTGCACGCAATTCATTGTCCGCGCCCACTGCGGTGAACCAGGTCCGTGCGACCTCGGCAATGATACGCATGCGTATGCCTTGCGCCTCGGCTTCGGTCGCTTGCAGCCGTGCGCTGGCGGCTTGCACCGCGCGCCGGTTCGCCCCGAAAAGGTCGACCTCCCATGCGGCGTCGAAGCCCGCATCAAAAATGGTCTGGTTGGCGTCAAGTCCCGGGATGGTCCCGATGGGAAGCGGGCCGTTTTCGCTTTGCCGCCGTCGGTTGACACTGGCGCCCGCGGCAACGACCGGCATCTGGCCACCGGCAACCCGGTCGCGCACGGCGCGCGCCTCGTCGATACGCGCCGCCGCCTGCTGCAGGTCGAGATTTTGGGCAAGCGCCGTATCGATCAGGCGTCCGAGCACCGCGTCATCCAGCGCCGACCACCAGCGCGCCAGATCTGTGGCCCCCGTCGAGACCGGTTGTGTCCAGCCCTCCCCGATGGCGACCGGCGGCGGTGTGCGATATTCGGGGCCGACCGCGCAGGCCGCCAGCAGAAGGCCGCCAAATATCGGCGCGATACCATGCCTCATTGCAGCCGCCCCCGGACGAACAGCGTGGCAATCGTGAGCGTCGTCAGAGCGATGACTGCCAGAGGCCACAGGCTGGCGAAAACGTCGCCCGGCGGCAGCGCCTTCAGGAAGCTGCCTTGCACGATAATCAGAAAATGTGTGAGCGGAATGGCCTGGGCCAGCCATTGCAACAGCATGGGCATGTTTTCGACCGGCGTGGCGAAGCCCGACATCAACACCGCCGGAACGCCGAAGGCAAAAGCCCCGAGAATAGCCTGTTGCTGGGTGGCGCTGACGGCGGAAATCATCAGGCCAATGCCCACGACCGACAGGATGAACAGCAGCAGGCTGATGAACAGCAGCCAGAAAGAGCCGGTAAACGGAATCTGGAAAAACACCATCGCCGCGGCGATCATCAGCAAGCCGAGCGTGGTGCCGATCGCCAGCGCGGGCAGCGATTTCGAGATGATGATTTCCGGAACGGAGGCCGGTGAAACCAGCAACTGGTCGAAGGTGGCAAGTTCGCGTTCGCGGGCAATCGACAGGGATGTCAGCAACAGCGCGCTGAACAGCGCCAGAATCCCGGCAAGGCTCGGAACGATGAACCAGCGATAGGTCAGATTGGGGTTGAACCAGTTGCGGACCGCCACGGGTGAGCCGCCTTCGGAGATAGCCTCCGCGCCAATGCCGCTGGCAATGGTCGAAAGATAACCGACGGCGATCTGGCCAGAATTGCTGCGTCGCCCATCGACCAGCACCTGCACATGGCCCGTGCCGCCGGCTGCAATGGCGCGCGAAAAATCCGCCGGAATATCGAGCGCCGCAATCACCTCGCCCCGGTCGATCAGATCGCGCAATTCCCCATTGCTGGCAACTGCGTGCACCCGGGCGATGAACCCGGCGCTGCCGAGGCGCGCGACCAGTTCATGCGACCATCTGCCTGAATCCTGGTCATGCACTGCGATATCGACATTGCGGACTTCGAGGGTGGCGGCAAAAGCAAACACCAGCAATTGCATGAGGGGCGGCACGATCACCACGATACGGCTGCGCGGATCGCGCAGGATGCTGAGCATTTCCTTGACGATCTGGGCGCGCAGCCGCGCCGTGACGAAGATACCGGATCGCAGCGACATCGCCTCACTCCAGATTCTTGCGCGTGGCGCGCGTCGCCAGCAGGAACAGCAGCATGCCGATCGCCGCCATGGCCAACAGATCGGGCACGAATATCGCCCGGATATCACCCGCCAGAAAAACCGTCTTCAGCGACGAGACGAAATAACGCGCCGGCACAACCCAGGTAATGGCCCGGATCGGGGCGGGCATTGCCTCGATCTCGAACAAAAAACCCGACAGCATGAATGCCGGCAGGAAACCGGAAAACAGCGCGATCTGCGCTGCCAGAAACTGGTTGCGCGCCAGCGACGAGATCAGCAGCCCCTGGCCCAGCGCGGGCACCATGAACACCGCCGAAAGCAGCAGCAATGCCAACAGCGAGCCTTGCAGCGGCACGCCGAACAGCAGGATCGCCAATGCCGCCGCCCCCAGCGTCGCAAGCATGCCAAGCACGAAATAGGGCAAAAGCTTGCCGATCAGGATTTCCACGACGGAGGCGGGGGTGGACAATACGGCCTCCATCGTGCCGCGCTCCCATTCGCGCGCCACCACCAAAGCCGTGAGCATGGTGCCGATGATGGTCATCACAATGGCGATTGCGCCGGGCACCAGCGCGCGCCGGCTTTCCAGTTCGGCGTTGAACCAGTAGCGCGGCTCGAGCGCGACGCTGACGGATGGCAACTCCGCGTCCATTCCGGTGCGCCAGCCTTGCACCACGCCCTTCGTATAGTTGGTGACGAAATTGGCGGTATTGGGTTGCGAGCCGTCGGTGGCGACCTGCACCAGCGCCTTGCCCCCGCGTTCCGCCATGCGCTGTTCGAAATCCTGCGGAACCACCACAAAGCCGCGCAATGTGCCCGACACCAGCCTGTCGGCTACCTCGCGCCGGTCGTGCGCATAGGTCACATCCAGATAGCGCGTGCCTGAAAAGGCGGCGGCCAGCGCCTGCGCCGACGCGGATGGCGATTCCACCACCACGCCGATACGTACCTTGCTGACATCCAGCGACACCGCATAGGCAAACAGAAACAGCAGCACCAGCGGCAGCGCAAAGGCGATCAGCAGCGTGGACGGATCGCGCACGGCCTGCAGGCTTTCCTTGCGCACCAGCGCCAGCAGGCGTTGCGGATCGAAGCGGCGCATGGCGGCAACCGGGACCCGGCCGACAGGGGGTGAGCCGTTCGCGTCGTTCGCGTCGTTCATGCCGCCTCGTCCGCCAGATCCGCCGATTCCACCAGATGAATGAACGTGTCTTCCATGGTGGGATCGGGCCGGGCGGCGCTGGCCGCGCCACGCTTCAGGGCATCGGGCGTATCCAGCGCGATCAGCCGGGCACGATACAGCATCGCCACCCGGTCGCAATATTCGGCCTCGTCCATGAAATGGGTGGTGACCATCACCGTCACCCCCTTGCGGGCAAGGCCGTTGATATGCGTCCAGAATTCGCGGCGCGTGATCGGGTCCACGCCCGACGTCGGCTCGTCCAGAAACAATACCGGCGGATGATGCATCAGCGCACAAGCCAGCGCGAGACGTTGTCTGTAGCCCAGCGGCAGGGATTCCGGGGCCGCTGACAGCCACGGGTGCAGGGAGAATGTGTCGACCATTTCGTCGATGCGGGCGCGGCGCGTGTCGCCCGCCAGCCCGTACACGCCGGCGAAAAACTCCAGATTCTGCCGCACCGAAAGCAGGCCGTAGAGGGAAAATTTCTGCGCCATATAGCCCAGCTGGCTTTTCGCCGCACCGGCGGCCCGGCGCAGATCCTGTCCGGCAACATGCGCATCTCCCTCGGTGGGCTTGAGCAGACCGCACAGCATCTTGAAGGTGGTGGATTTCCCGGCGCCATTGGGGCCAAGCAGGCCGAAGATTTCACCCTTACGCACTTCGAAGCTAACATCGTCGGTGGCGGTGAAATTACCGAAACGCTTGGTCAGATTACGGCACGATACGGCAATATCGGATGCAAGCGTCACTGGCGGCAGGCGTTCGGCCAGAGACGAGGTTCCGCCCGGACCGCCGCCCAGCAGGTCGATGAACGCATCCTCGAAGCGCGGCGGCACCGGCACCAGGAGCGCGCCGACCCGGTCCGCCAGCGTCTGGATTTGCTGTGTGCCGGCGTTGGCGCGCAGCACCACGCGCACGCCCGCGCCCTGAATCACGCCATCGCCGATGCTTTCCAGATCCAGCGCCTCGGCCAGCACGGCGCGGCGTTGGGCGCCAACGTCTTCCAGACGAAAACTGCGATCCCCGAGGCGTCCGGTCAATTCCGTCGGCGGGCCGTCGAAGGCGAGTTGCCCCTCGTTGAGCAGCAGCACGCTGTCGCAGCGCTCAGCCTCATCAAGATAGGCGGTGGACCAGACGACCGCCATGCCCTCGTCCGTCAGCGCGTTCACCATGCGCCACAGGTCCTGACGGCTGACCGGATCGACGCCGACGCTCGGCTCGTCCAGCAACAACACGGCGGGCCGTGCCATCAGCGCGCAGGCCAGCCCCAGCTTCTGCTTCATGCCGCCCGACAGCTTGCCCGCCAGACGTTCGGTGAAGGGACCAAGGCGGGTGAAGTCGAGCAATTCGGTAAACAGACCAGCATGCCGGTCCGCATCCATGCCGCGCAACCGTGCATAAAGGCGCATGTTTTCCATCACGGACAGATCTTCGTACAATCCGAAGCGCTGCGGCATATATCCGCTTGCCACGTGGATGGCGTCATTGTCGTCCACCACGTCGAAACCGGCCAGCGTAACGCGCCCGGCGTTCGGCACGAGCAGACCGGTGAGGATCCGCATCAGTGTTGTCTTGCCCGCACCGTCCGGACCGATAAGGCCGGTCAGGCGGCCATAATGGATTTGCGCGCTGACGCCGCGCAGGGCGGCCCGGTCGCCAAAATACTTGTCCACGCCGTCGATGATAACGGCTGGCTCGCTGCTATCGGCAGCCATGCGGATCAGCCTTCGTTTGCACCGGTAACCGGCCGGGCATCGACTTCGATCGTCACGGGCATGCCCTGGCGAAGGCCAGCATCAGCCTCCGCGTCGGCGGCGTCGATCACCACCCGCAGCCGATAAACCAGATCGGTTCGCAAATCGGTGGTTTCCACCGTTTTCGGGGTGAATTCGGCGCGGGGCGAGATAAAGCCGATCTGGCCGCGCCAGACCTTGTCTGACGTATCATTGCGCACCCGCACCTTTGTTCCGGGCGCGATGCGACCGAGATCAGGCTCTCCGACATAGGCGCGCACATAAACGGGGCGGTCCAGACTGAGGCTGTAAACGGTGCTTTGGCTGGCGACCATGCTCCCCGGCTCGCGCACACGTGCAATAACCGTACCCGCGGCGGGTGCCGCCAGACGCGTATCGGCCAGCGCCGTGGCGGCCTGTGCGCGCGCGGCTTCGGCGGCGGCCAGGCGCGCTTCGCCTGCCGCAATGTCTTCCCGCCGAAAACCTTCCCGCGCCTGCGACAGGGCGGCTTCGGCCGCTTTCACGCCAGCCACCGCCTGATCATGGGCCGCACGGGCGTTCTCGACGGTTCGTTCGCTGCTCGCGCCCGACGCCAGCAAATCACTCTGGCGACGATAGTTGCGCCCGGTACTTTCAGCGATGGCTTCCGCCTGATTGAGTGCCTGTTGGGCCTGGACGATCTCCTGCGGACGCAGACCCCGTCGCAGCCTGGCGAGGTCTGCCCGCGCCACCTGCACGGCCGCTTCCGCCGCGGCGAGCGCTTGCCGGTAGGGCCGGGCATCCAGGGTTGCCATATGGCTACCGGCGCTGACCACATCGCCCTCGTCGAACTCCATAGCGGAGATGCGTCCCGGCTGCCGGAAGGCCAGTTGCACCTCGCGGATATCGACATTGCCATACAAACGCAGCCGGTTATCGTCCGTGCCCGTTCGCTGTGTCCACAACCATATGATGCCGGCAGTGGCTGTTACGACGACAGCAATAACGAAGATGCGCTTCGCCGCCGGGGAGAGATTTGCGATGGTCATTGCGCGCTCCGGATACCACGGCGATAAATGGAAAATGCACCCGGTGCATCGCGGCGGATGCGCGCCGGATCTCCGGTCAGCATCGCTTGCACGACCAGCCCCTGAATGGTGCCCACGAACAGGGTTGCGGCGGCATCCACGTCGAGCGATGCCTCCAGTTCGCCCCCCGCCTTCCCGGCTTCGAGCAAATGCCCCAGCCGTTCGCCGTAGCGCTGCAACAGGGTCTGCACCATCCGCCGGGTCAGGGTATCGCCGGAGCGCTGCAATTCACCGAACAGCATGCGCGGTACGCCCGGATGTTCGGCTACGAAGTCGGTATGTGCCATGAAAACCGCTTCAAGCCCTGCAAGCGGCGATGCGGCATCGTTCACCGCCTTGTCCACCCGCGCCAGCAGTCGCTCGCTCACCCAGGACATAACGGCCCGCAGAATCGCGTCTTTGGACGGAAAGTGCCGGAAAAGCGCACCCTGCGTGAGCCCCATATGCTGTGCAATGGCGGTGGTCGTGATGTCGCCAGGATTCTGCCCGGCCGCGAGTTCGATCACCGCTTCGACGGTGGCCGCGCGACGTTCCTCCGCCGGGAGATTCCTGGAATGCCGACTCATCCCCGCCCCAAAAAAAGAAAGTAACCTATTACTATCAGCGGACCAGACCGGCGCAAGCGGAATTATTTGAAAGAGTCGGGTCGGATGCTGCATCTTGATAGAGGACAGGGAATTCTGTTTTGCGCGGCCCAACGGGGAAGCGAATTGGAGGACCGCAATGAATTCAACTGCTATTCGTCGGCGCGGTTCGATCCGGAACCGGAAAATTCTGCGCGTCCTGCCTCCAGCTTTTGACAAAAGACCAGAAGCGTTCGCTGGCCACGGGCCTGGTCGCGCCCTTCCGCTGAAGAAGCGATAACCAGAGCGGGCTGGCGTCGGCTATCCGCCGGCGGACCACTCCATAGCGCATCGTCGCATCTGCGGGAGAGGGCACGACGGTGGTCACGATCATTCCCGCATTGTCCCGAAGAAGGGAACGACGCAGTTCCGGCACATAAACGGGGCAAGCACCTGCAGCAATTAACGGCGCATAATGACGGCTGAAGAATTCGGGCACAGCTGTTTGGGCAAGCATCGCCACTGCACGTCCCGAAAAGTCGCTGATGTGCAACGTATCGCGGCCTACAAGAGGATCGCCGCAGTTCAGCATGACCGCAAAATCGAGATCATGCAGGCGAAGCCGCTCAAAACGCGGGCTTTCCTCAAAATCCGTTACGACGGCGAAGTCGATCTGGCCATTATCCAGCCGATCCAGCAGAATCTCGGGATTTCCGGCCTCGACGGTGATGCAGAGTTCAGGCTGCCGGGTAGCGAAGCTCGAAAGCAACGAAGCAAGGCGCGGGTCCGGTTCGCCCAACGGCATGGTCCCGATCCGCAACCGGCCGCGATGGCCCAGCCGCCGGAGATCTACTTCTTCGAGAACTGTAGTGGCGATTCCCGCGAGCGGCCTGACCAGTTCGAGCAAGTCACGACCATAGGGCGTGAGTTCAACGCTCCGTGTGTTGCGATTGAACAACGGCATTCCGATGGCGGATTCCAGCTTCCGGATTTGTAGCGACAGGCGAGGCTGCGATGTACCCAGCTTTCGAGCCGCAGCCGAAAAGGAAAGCGCCTCGGCGACCGCCGCGAACTGAAGCAGGAGACGGATATCGAGCACAGCTCCCCATTCATATCCGGGCGATATAAATTTGCAAATCTGAATATTGGACCGGGCCATCCATTCCCGGCATCGTCCGGCGCGAGCAAAGGGGCGGCAGCATAGTTAAGGCGCGAGTCCGTCAGGACCGCGTCCGCTGCGATGCCCACAACGACCGGAGAGACGTTTGGAACCTGTCAAAAGCCTTGTGGGAGCGGAGTTTCCCCTGTTCGCATTCAGTCATTGCCGTGATGTCGTGGCGGCTGTCAGCCGCGCCGGTGGTTTCGGTGTTCTGGGGGGGAGCAGCTTTACGCCGGAAACACTGGAGCAGGAGCTTGCGTGGATTGATGCGCATGTGGATGGCAAGCCATATGGTATCGACATTTTGATACCCGAGCATCAGGCGCTCGGGCTGGACGTGAGTATCGACAAGCTCGTCGAATCCATTCCAGCCGAACATGTCGGGTTCGCGGTGGATCTGCTGACCCGCCATGGCATCAGCGTGAGCCGGGATGATGTGATCGAGCGCGAGCTGCCGGCTACATTGCCCGAAGTCGGGGAGGCGCTGCTGGATGTTGCCTTCCGGCATCCCATTCGCCTGATCGTCAATGCGCTTGGCATCGCTCCGCCTTCCATGATCGAACGCGGCCGGCATTATGGTGTCCCCGTGGGTGCTCTGGTGGGCGCAAAGGAGCATGCGATCCGGCAGGTCAATGCCGGGGTTGATCTGCTTGTGGCGCAAGGCGGGGAAGCTGGTGGGCATTGTGGTGAAGTCTCGACCCTTGTGCTCGTGCCTGAAGTCATCCGCGCCATCGAGCCGATCAAAAAGGTTCCGGTGCTTGCGGCCGGTGGCATTATGACCGGCGCACAGATGGCAGGATGCATGGCTATGGGCGCGGCTGGCGCATGGACCGGCTCGGTCTGGCTTGCCACCACAGAAGCGGAGACAAGCGAGGCATTCCGGGAGAAAATGATCGCCGCTTCATCGCGGGATACGATCCGTTCGGCATCGCGAACCGGCAAACCGAGCCGTCAGCTTCGTTCCGCCTGGCATGCAGCCTGGGACGGTCCGGATAGCCCGGGTGCCCTGCCTATGCCGCAGATGTCGATGATCAGTCTGCCGGCATTCCGGCAAATCGAGAAGGCGACCGGAAACGGGAACATGCAGGCCCGTGAATTGGTAAGCTACTGGGTCGGACAGGGCGTCGGTCTTGTGGATAACATACGCTCTGCATCGGCAGTCGTGCAGGAGTTCAAGCAGGATTTCGCTGAAGCCGTGGCGAAACTTATCGACACGGTGAACCACGATTAGACTTCATCAATTCGCACATTCCCAGGACGATATTATCAAGGCTCGTTGGCTAATAACTAAAATCTGTTTTCTGATGAGATAATAGAGCCAGAGAAAAAGGGGGGGACCATGAAAATACGGTGAAACGCCCGCTCAATGATTTCCGGGACTATTGCAGCTGGCTACTCGTTATACGCACTGGGAAGTCCGGTTTTGTCGCAGGTGTCGGACACGTCCGTGGGCCGGTCGGACGCCGAAATCATCGTCACTGCGCGCAAGCGCGACGAGCGCTTGCTCGACGTGCCGGTTTCAATCACTGCGATCGGAGGGGCGGAGCTCGCTCGCGCGGGGGTGTCGGATCTTTCCAGGATCGGTCAAATGATTCCGCAGACCCGTTTCGAAAAAGTGGGCGGCGGCGGTAGCGGGGCGACGTTTGCGATCAGGGGTATCGGTTCGGCGTCGGGTGACAAGGGCATCGAACAGACGGTCGCTGTCAATATAGACGGTGTGCAGTCAAGCCGCGGCAAGCTCTCTGTTCTGTCCTTTTTCGATGTGCAGCAGGTGGAGGTCTTAAAGGGTCCGCAGGCACTGTTTTTCGGTAAGAACAGTCCGGGCGGTGTGATTGCGGTCAAGTCTGTCAATCCGGGAACCGAACTGGAAGGGTATGTCCGCGGCGGATATGAATTTGTCGCCGACGAGCGCTTTGTCGAGGCCGCTGTTGGCGGACCAGTAACAGACACCCTTGGTGTCCGCGTAGCGGTTCGCGGTGCCAAAATGGATGGCTGGGTCCGTAACCGTGCTCAGGCCGGACCGAATCCCGGGGATCCTGCCGCGCCTCTCAACCTCGGGCGGTCACGGTTTCCCGGCAACAAGGAACTACTGGGTCGCATTACGCTCGCATGGTCACCTACGCCGGACTTCGACATGAACCTGAAGATTTTCGCGGCAAAAGTGAAGGAAAACAACGAGTTCGGGTCCCCGGAAACGATTTGCGACAGCCGCTACACGAGTCCGTCCTCTCAAGGAGTGGAAGATCCTGATGGAGATTGCGCACTGGACGGTCGTATTTCAACTGGCGGTCTGTCCCAGGCATATGCCGGCGCCGGATGGCCAGGATCGAGAAACGGAGATCCCTATCAGGATACCACGGCGATTCTGGCGACGCTGACAACCAATTACCGTATGGAGAATTTCGTAATTTCCCTGATCAGCGGCGTCATGCAATTCGATAGTGACGGTTTCGACAATTATGACGGCACGGTCTATGGTCGCCTGACGGGCTATACGCATGAAAAGTCGAAATCCTTCTCGCAAGAAGTTCGGGTCATGACGACTTTCAATGGACCGTTCAACATTACAACGGGTGGATATTATGAAACCACGAAACGGGAATCCGGGGGCGCGGGCGGCGCTGGTCTGCTGACACCGGATGCCCGTAACGGCCAGTATAATCTCTATACCCGTGAAGAAGTTGCGCATAGCACGACATATTCGATATTTGCCCAGGGCGAGTGGACGCTTTTTCCGGAACTCACGCTCAGCGGCGGCGCACGCATTACCAGAGAGAAAAAGCGCCTGCGCGTCAGCAACATCTTCGTAAATAAGAGCCAGATGCTGACGCCGGCGGTACCGGCATCGGCAATCCTGTTGCCCGAAGGCGTGGTGTTACGGCCCCGACGATCCGACAGCAACGTTTCACCGGAAGTCACGCTGACCTACAAACCGCGCACCAACCTGATGACCTATGTTTCCTATCGAACTGGCTACAAATCAGGAGGGCTGTCGAGTTCATCGGTGCTGGGCGCAACCGCGACGGAAACCAACCTGCAATTCGATCCAGAGAAGGCGCGGGGCGGAGAAATCGGGCTTAAGGGGGAATTCCTCGACCGGCGCTGGACGATTGCGGCCACGGTATACCGCTATTCCTTCACGAACCTGCAATCGACATCCTTCGATCCAGGGCCACCGCCGGTGTTCCGCCTCCGCAACGCCGGCGGCGCGCGCACCACGGGCTTCGAAATGTCCTCGCAATTCCACGTGAACGACATGCTGTCCCTTAATGGCGCATTGGCCTATAACCACGGACGTTACACCGAATTCGAGGGAGCGCCCTGTTACACCGGTCAGACCGCTGCACAAGGCTGCGCTGGCGGCCTGCAAGATCTCACCGATACCAGGCTGCCCTACAACCCTGCCTGGACGGGAATGCTGTTTACAGCGGTTCCTACTGGGCGAACGTCAATAGAAACCCGCTCGCCGAACAGGATGATTTCTGGAAGCTCAATGCCACCCTTCGGCTCGCGGAAAGTAATGACAAATGGGAGCTGGCTCTGGTTGGACGAAACCTGATGAACGAACGTTATATTATTTATGAATCGGATAAGCCCGGCGGCCCCTCCACCGGCGGTCAGGCACTGGTAGCCCACGGGTCGGCCGCGGGAGATCCTGTTGCAGGCAAGCTGGCGATTTTGATAGCGGGGAGAGAGCGCCATCCTGGAAGCCAGCTCTTCTCAGCTTCCGATGGCCCGCCCGCGTGAGAGCAGCCACTCGAACAGCGATTTTACCTCCGGCCTTTTGAGCGACAACTGGTTGGCACGGGCATACACACTGCGCGGGTAACGGCATATGACGTCAAAGAGCCGGACTGCGCGCCCGCTCGACAAAATCGCCTCGGACAAACCCGCGCTGCCCAGCCCCACACCCAGGCCCTGACCGACCGCCTCAAGGTAGGAGGCGGAATCCGCGATCATGATTCCACCTCGGGGGGTGAGTTCGGCCAGACCTGCCGCGCGTAGCCACATGGGCCAGGCGTCGCGGGCGCCGCCGGCCACCAGCAACGTCGCCTGCATCAAATCTTCCGGTTTCCGGAGCGCCAGTGACTGCACAAGCTCGGGAGCGCAAATGGGAAAGAACTCCATGCCGAACAGCCGGACGGCGTCGCTGACCATATCGCCATCCTTCAGGGATGAGATGCACATATCTATACCGGCCTCCAGTTCCACCCGCAGCGATGGAACTGTGTGTATCTCCACCTCACAGCCGGGCCGATTCTCCAGAAAATTCCCGAGTGCGCCATGCAGCCATTGCGTGGAGATCAGCGGCGTCGTGGCGACCCGGATCGGGGCCTCCCGGCGGGATCGGGAGGCGGCGGCTGACGCCTCCCGGACGATTTCAAGTCCGGGTCTGAGCCGTTCCAGATAAGCATTCCCCGCGATCGTCAGGCTGACGCTGCGCGGCCCCCGCTCAAACAGGGCGACTCCGAATTGCTGCTCCAGCGCCTGCACGCGACGGCTGACCGCCGATGCCGTCAGGTTCAGTCGCTCCGCCGCGTCGCGGAAGCTCAGCGCTTCAGCGACGGCGACAAACGCCTCGATACCCCGCAAGGATGGCAACCGCTGGGTATCCGTCATTTTTACTCCCTGAACAATTCAGGCGCAGCTTTTACGCCGTGGAAGGCGGTTTTATCGGCCTGTTCGGGGGGAGAGTAAGCCATCTTGCGGTCCGGGTTCAACGGTCTCCCGACGAAAGGACTTCTGTTTCGGGAATCAACGGCCGGCCGACCGTGCAGGGGGAAGATGGAGACCGCGAACGGCGATCATGGTGCGCTGGATTTCATTGGTCCCGCCGCCCACAACCATCATGATCGACCGGCGTAGCAGTTGCTCCACAAGCCCCTCTGCGGGAACTCCCGGCGAATCTTCGCCCAGCGTCGCGATGGCGCCGAAAATATCTATCGCCGCCTCCGTCAGTCGCTGGGAAAGCTCGCTCGCGTACACCTTGCCCATGGCGGCTTCCACCATCGGAACATAGGCGCCGCCGCTCAGCATGATCGAACGTAACGCCAGCTGGTGCGCGGCCTGTACCTCCGCCGCCAGACCGGCGATCCGGTCGCGGACCGCGCGATCGCCGGACAGGCCACGGCCCTTCACTTCGGCAATGATGCGGCGAAGCAGGTCGCGCACCTGGGTCGCGAATGCCGCCATCACCACCCGCTCCGATGCGAGGGCGTTACCCAGTATCCGCCAGCCGCCGTTCAGCGGCCCCAGCATCATGGATGCCGGCACCCGGACATCGTCGAAGAATATATTGCAATAGGTATGGCCATACATCGCCATGGTCGGACGGACGGTGATGCCGGGGCTGTTCATCGGCAGCAGGAACAGCGAGATCCCGCCATGCTTGACCTGCGGGTCCGGGTTGGTGCGGGCGGCGAGAATCATGTGGGTGGCCACATCGCCCTGTGTGGTCCATATCTTCTGGCCATTGATGATAAAATCCGTCCCGTCGGGTTCGGCGCGCGTGCGCAGACTGGCAAGGTCGGATCCTGCCTCGGGCTCGCTGTAACCCAGACAGACGCTTGCCGTCCCGTCCCTCAATGCGGGCAACAGATTTGCCTTCAGTTCCGGTGTGCCATGGGCGATAATTTCTGGCCCGACGATGCGGCTGCCAACGATGAGCGGCCCATCCGGCGCATCGACGCGTAACAATTCCTCGGTGTAAGCGAGTTGCTCCAGCGGTGTCCGCTCCTGTCCGCCAGCCGCCGCTGGCCAGCTTAGCGTGGTCCAGCCATCGCGCCCGAGCCGGTGGGCGAACTCCAGATTCCAGTTGCGCTGGTGGAATGGCGTTTCCCGGCTGCGTTTCCGATCCTCGTCGGTCCAGCTGTCCGCAAGCCAGGCGCGGATTTCCCGGCGGATGCCGGACGCCGGATCGGAACCACCTTCGTCGGCGATCGCGAGCGCATCCCCATCGTGATCCAGAAGCAGTTCTGCAAAATCGGCCCGAAACCGCATCGCGCCACCCAGCCGCGTGACATCCGCATGGACACGGCGGAATTGGCGGGCGGCCTCATGCTCCTCTGCAAAGCCGATAGCCCCGAATATATGGTGGGTTTCAAGCGCGACGCCCCGCAGCGTCTGTCCGCAGAAAACGATGGCGCTTTGCGCCAGCAGCCGCCATGCCGCCGGATTGTCTGTCCGGGCATCGCCGGCCGCCGCGATCTGGAGCGCCGCGGCGTCAAGCAGGATGATGCTGTTCGCCAGTTTGTGCTGGATGGCCTGAAAACTGCCGATCGGCTGACCGAACTGATGGCGTGAGCCGGCATATTCGACGGCCATTTCGAAGCCGCGTCTGGCGGCGCCGGCCGCACGTGCAGCCAGGCCCAGACGCGCCGCCAGAACAAGGTCCGGGAGACTCCCGGGGCGCAGCACGTGCCGTTCCGCCGGGACGTCATCAGCGACCACATCGAAAAGGGGCGGGCGCGCCAGACCGTCGGTTGGTCGGGCGCGGAGTCCGGAGGCCGTCGCCGACATGATATGCAACGAACCGTCATCCGCTACGGCGAGCAGCGCGTCCGCCACGCCCATGTCCTCGACGAACCGCATCGTTCCGCGAACCACCCCATCCTCGCAGACGATATGACCGGCATCTCCATCGCCGCCGCTCTCGCCGAAATGGAATGCAAGGGGCATTCCGGATGATGCGGGAGAATCCGGACCCAGAGCCAGGTTGGCGAGCGCTGCGGCCAGGAACGGCGCCGGGCAGGATGCCCGGCCAAGTTCCTCCATGACGATCAGGATATCCGGAAGGCTGTCCGTTGCCGGATCCTGCCCCAGCACGGTCAACCCCTGATGGTGCAGCCGGTTCCAGATCGCGCGAATTTCCCCGGCGTCATTCCCGCCTTTCCATTCGGTACCCAGCAGCCGCCGCACCGTATCCCGGAGCATCGTGCGATATTCCGTCAACTCATTTGGAGCACCGAAGCTCGTCGTTTGTTGCATCAATTCCTCCTGGAATGCGTTTTTGGCGGCATTGTCCGCACATGTCCGCGGCGCGGCAGAAGCAGGAAACCCGCCAGTGCTATGAAAAACATTATGACGTGGAGCAGAAGTGCCGCGCGATAGCTTCCCGTCAGATCGTGCAGAATGCCGGCAAGGGGCGGCGCACCAAATATGAAGAGCAGTTTCGGCAGATAACTGGCTCCGAATACCGCGGCAACATTTGCGCGACCGAATATTTCGCCAATAGCCGCCGCATGCAGCGCGAGAATGCCGGTGCCCCCCATGCCGATCACGATAGCGAGAGCCAGAAGCGCACCAAATCCAAAGGGGAATATCAGCAACACCCAGGCAATTGCCTGCACAAGTGCGGCGATTACCAGCGCGACGCTGGAGCCCAGGCGGTCAGCCAGCCAGCCAAATAGCAGGGCGCCGGCAAGACCCGCGCCCGCGTAAGCCGACAATAGCCAGGATGCCGTCATGACCGGGATCTCGCGGTCTCCCGCCAGCGGCACCAGATGGGCGGTTATCATCGTCCCCCCGCCCGCGATAATTCCGACGCCGATGCTCAGCCGCCAGAAGTCTGGCTGCGCGAGAATCTGACGCGTCGACAGCAGGGTTTCCGGAATATTCCCCGCGCTATCCGTGCGTCCGTCGTCCTTCGGTCGATCGATTACACGACTGGTCGCCACCATGCACAGGAAGAACAGACAGGCGATCACCACGAAAAGCGTATCCATGCCGTAGCGTGTGAGTATCAGGGCCGAAACAGGTGGCATTATGCACAGCAGGATCGGCATATTGACCAGGCCCAGAGCCTTGCCACGGCCTTCATCAACCCATTGGCTGACGTGTGTAGAGGCCGGCAAAACACCCAGCATGCACGCCGCCGGCCCCAGAACCACCCCGTAGACCAGAAGAACGGAACCGATGTCGTTAGCAAAAATCAGCAACGCATAACCGAGTGCGCTCAGTGCGGCCCCGGCCATCATGATCGCGCGCACCGGTACCCGGGTCAGCAGCCGTCCGATACCCGGAGATGCAAGTGACATGGTCAGTACGAACAGGCCCGCCGCCAATGATGCCTGGCCGCGGCTTGCGCCGAACTCCGACTGGAAGGCCGGGAGCAATGGCCCAATGCTGCCGAAAGTGAGGCCCAGCGCGCAATTTTGGGCTATTGCGGCAAGAATGACGGCCCGACGACGCAGCGCCGCAAGCGCCGCACCGCCGGTTTCAACCGGAACCGTCTTGCTCAGCGCCGCCATTGCGATCGACCGTCGGCAAGCGCCACGGCATGGCCAGCCATTCCGACAGGCTCCGCTTCGCCAGACGTGAGCAGCGCCAGTGTCGCGGTGTCTTCAGGGAGAACGGTCGCAAGAAACCTTTCGCCACTGGGCGTCCGGGCGACGATCGTGGCAAATGCCGGCTTTCCGGCGCGACCGTAAGGAGCGATGAAGGTCTCGATGATGCCTGGCCCTTCATACTGATCCAGCAGATCAGGAACAGGCTTGCGCAAACCGTCGGCTACCGCCTGTACGTTATACTCCTGGGGGTGGCGCGGCTCGTGCGGAGGCACGCGACCAAGAACCAGACTGTGATTGTGGGAAGCGTAGCCGCCGTTGGATACGATCAGGCCGTGGCGCCCCCCAATCCGGAGCTTTTCCACCATGGCCGCCGCCGCATGCATCATGCAGTTGCCAATCGGCCCGCCGCCGAATGTCAGTCCGCCATAGACGCTGTGTGCGCGCTCCAGCGGCCAGCCCAGCACGCGACGCGCCATTTTCGGCACGCAGGGAAAGCAGCTGTAGAGTTCGACATGGTCGAGATCGCCAACTGTGAGTCCGTTATATTCGAGAGCCTTTTCGATGCTGGCGGTCAGGCTGGCCGAATGGTCGTAGCTGTCGCGGCGCAGGAAATCCTCATCTTCATGCGCGCCCGCACCCGCACCGACGTAAACCAGCCTGTCTTCAGGAATGCCGAGTTCCCGCGCCCTGGCGAGGCTGGCGACGATGACAGCTGCACCCATATTCACGCTGTTATTCGCCACCATCAATTTGGTGTATGGATAGCTCAGCATCCGGTTGTCCGGAGAAGGTGTGGCAATTGCTTCGGGAGCAAGTTCCGTGCGCAGCCAGGCATGCGGATTTTCCGCCGCCACGCGGGAAAAGCCTGACCAGATTTCTGCGGTTTCCGCCTGCGCCTCTGCGCGGCTCTGACCCCAGCTGGCCCGGGTTGCATTCTCGTACAGGGGATAGACATCAATAGGTGTCAGTAGCCCGTAGCGCCGCGCGATCGGCCCTGCCAGAGATTCCGCCAGGTCCGCCAGCTTGTTGACCTTGGCCCCGCTGTCCGCGTTCGCCGCTTCGGCCTGAGCCCGCTTGTTGGCAGTGCGCATGGCCTCGGCGCCCACTGCCGCCGCTATGGAAATTCTGCCCTCGCCGATCAGATTGGCTGCATCGTTGATCAGCCGTGTCGGACCGTCGCCACTGGCGTCGGCGGTTTTCACGACATTTGCGGGACGACGCGGCAGCGAAGCCGCCAGCCGCTCGTGCAGCGAGGGTTCAGGGAACGAGATTTGATCCTCGACGCCCAGCCAGTCCAGTTGGCCCAGAATAGAGGCTCCGCAGTCCGCTTGCGCTGCTTCCAGGGCGGCCTGCATCAGACCAAAGGAGTCGAGTCCGTCGCGCACCGCGTCGGCCGGGCGATCATTGACCTGCCCGACGCCGATAATCACCGCGATACGTTCTGCTGCCTGGTTCGTCATGATTACGTCCTCCACACCGGCGCGCGCTTCTCGGAAAAGGCAGTCGCCCCTTCGATCAGGTCGGGCGCGGCGAGCACCCGTTCCACCGCCGCATCCTGAATCTGGCGGAGCCGGGCTTCTTCGTCCCCGCCGGAAGCCGCACGGGTAATTATCAGGGATTCGCGTACCGCAAGCGGCGAATTGGCAGCAATGGCGTTGGCCAGCGCCAGGGCTTCATCCATCACCCGATCGGTCGGGACGATCCGGTTGACGAGGCCGAGGTCGAACGCCCGCTGCGCCGGAAGCGCAACCCCGGTGGCGACCACCTCCAGCGCAATCGCCCGCGGAACGGCTCGCGCGATGCGGAATGCCCCGCCCGCGCCCGCGATCAGGCCCCGGCGCGCTTCGGGCAGCCCGAACGACGCTTCCTCGCCGGCGACGACCATATCGCAGGCAAGCGCAATTTCCGTGCCGCCACCAAGGGCAGCGCCCTGTACCGCCGCGATCCACGGCTTGACCTTGCGTCCCCAGACGAATCCCGCGAAGCCGGTTTCGGGTCGCGACAGGGCCAGACCTCTGCCCGCCGCCACTTCCTTGAGGTCAGCACCGGCACAGAAGGATTTTCCCCGCGCCGCGACGATCGCGACCCTGATCGCCGGGTCGGCCTCGATTTCGGCTGCATAAGTCTCAATGGCTTCCGCCATCGCCACGCTGATCGCATTGTGCGCCGTCGGGCGATTCAGCCGAATAACGGCGACATGCTCCCCCATCCGTTCCAGCACAACCTGCGGCTCTGTCGCTCCATTTGGATTATTCATGTTCGTTCTCCGTGTTCCAGATCACCAGGCCGTCCAGGGCCTCGATATGCTCGCCCGAAACGAGCAATGGATTGACTTCCAACGAGGCCAGCGACGGGCCGAGAGCCAGCGCCGCATCGCCAATCGCGACAATAGCATCAGCCAGCCTGTCGAGATCGGCCGGGGGAGCGCCACGAAAGCCTTGCAGCAACTTTGCGCCGCGCAACCGGTCCAGCATGTCGCGGACATTCTCGCGCGTGACGGGCAGCGGCATGACGACCGCGTCATCCAGAACCTCGACAAGCACACCGCCCAGTCCGACGGTGATGGTTGGCCCCCAGGACGGATCACGAGCGACACCGGCGATGAGTTCGACGCCACCGCTGCGCATCGGCGACAGGATGACGCCGTCGATCGCGGCGTCCGGGCGCGCTGCCGAGACGCTGGCCACGATGGCGTCCCAGGCGTCCCCCGCCTGTTCCGGCGCAATACCGAGCTTCACGCCCCCCACTTCGGTTTTATGGGCGATATCCGGCGATGCGATTTTCAGCGCCAGCGGACCGTCGAAAGCCGCCGCCATGGTCATCGCTTCGGCACGGGTGCGGGCGATTTGCGCCGGAATGACCGGAACGCCGGCTTCCGCCAGATAGTCGAGCACCGCACGCTCGGTGGAAAGGTCACGATCAATCAGGACCTGAGGCTGATCCGCCAGCAGCGGCTGCGCCGGCCGGCTGATCGCGCGGGACCACCACATCGCGCGCTCCACGGCCCGAAGCGTCGGGGCGATGCCGGTTATCACATGCGGCAGACCGTTGGCCGCAATGGCCTCGCGTGAAATATCATTCAGCGCCTTGACGCAGGTCGCGACCATGATCGCCGGCTTGCCGGTTTTCGGGATTGCACGGCCGATGGCCTCCAGCGCCGCGGGCAATCCCTGGTTCTCCATCGTCGGCACGGTCATGCTCACCGCGACCAGGCCAACACCTTCCGAACCGGCGACGACGGGGATGATGCGTTCGAAAAGATCGGGATCGCGAATCGCCGCCCCGGTGACATCCAGGGGGTTCAGGCCGGATGCAAAATCCGGCAGCACCTTTGCCAGCGCCGCATGGGTCGCGTCGTCATAGGGAGGTAAATCGATCCCCAGCGCGTCGGCCCCGTCCGCTACCAGCGTGCAGGCCCCGCCGGAAATGGAGATGAAGGCGAGTCCCGGATCAGTCAGCGGCCCCGTCGCCGCCAGCAATCCGGCGACGTTGACGAGATCTTCGGTGGACTGGACGCGGATAATGCCCAGCCGTTCACAGATCGCGCTGAATACCTTGTCGTCGCCGATCAGCGAGCCGGTGTGCGCCAGCGCGACCGCCGTTGCCAATTCGCTCTGGCCAATTTTCAGCATAACGATCGGCTTGCACTTGTCCCGCGCGCGGCCGGCCGCCGCGATGAAGGCTTCGGGGTCGGGGATGCTTTCCGCAAATACTGCTATGGTTTTGGTGGCCTCATGGTCCACCAGATAATCGATTACATCCGAAATGGTGATGTCGCCCTGATTGCCCATCGCCGCGATAAAGCTCGTGCCGATGTTCTGACTATGGGCGAATTCGTTCAGTTCGGCGGCAGTGGCCCCGCTCTGGGAGACGATGGCGATGGCGGGCGGGAGAATGGGATGCACCGCCGGAATGGCCGAAACGGGCGTTCGCGCGCCGACATTGTTGAAGCCGAGCGTATTCGGCCCCCACACCATGACGCCCAATTCATGCGCCCGGTCCAGCAACTGCTTTTGCAGGGCGGCGCCCTCCGCGCCGAGTTCCGCATAGCCCGACGAGAGAATCACGGCATTTTCAATGCCCGCCGCCGCCGCATCCTCCAGCGCTTCCAGCACGAACGCCTGCGGCACCAGCAGGAAAGCCACGTCGACGGCACCGGATATGTCGCGGCAGCTTGCATATCCCTTGACGCCATGCACATCGACGCCCTGACGGTTGACGGCGAAAAGGTCCCCCGGATAGCCGAATTCGCGATAGGCGCGGATGATGATGGATGACCAGACCGACTTTTCCGACGCGCCGACCAGCGCGATCGATCGCGGTTCGAACATGGTCGCCAGGCGGTGTGCGGATCGCGCCGGCGGGGTGGCGGCAAGGGATGCTGTTGTCATGGCAATCTCATCTGATGTTTTGGATCGATACAGGCCCGGCGACCGCGCCGCCGGGCCGTCGGCGCACTCAGTAGCGCCAGGTCAGTTGCAGCTGCACCGTCCGCGGCATGGAGATATAACCGATCTGGTCGGCGGGCGTGCCGGAAGGCGTACCCGTCCCACTGCCCGTGCCCGGCCCGTCCACCACACCGTTCGCGATGAAGCGGTTGGTCAGGTTTTTGCCCAGCAGCGCGAGTTCCCAGTTGCGTTCGCTGGCCATCAGGCGCACCGACGCATCGATGCTGATATAGGACGGCTGCTCCGAAAACGGATTGTTGAAGCCGGATGGCAGATAGCTGTCGCTGTACCGGCCATCGACCGAAAGACCGAGACTGAAGCTGTCGTTCAGCGGCGTGTCGTAACTGCCGCCCAGCGACGCTGTCCAGCGCGGTGCGACCGCTGTCGGCGCGCCGCTGATGTCCTGGAACCGACCGCCATTGGCGCTGACAATCGTACAGCCCTGACCGGTGGTCTGGCCGGAATAGCAGGGCGCGATGAATTCGATGTAGCGTGCCTTGTTATAGTTGAGCGATCCGCGGAGATTCAGCCCGTCGACTGCGCGCGGCGCATATTCCAGTTGCAGCTCCGCGCCACGGGTGCGGGCCGACCCGGCGTTGGTAGTGACATAGGAAAAGGTTGCGGCGTTGAAGAAATCCACCTGTAAATCGGTGTATTTATACGTATATACGCCCAGATCGATAGCAAGCTGGTTGTCGAACACCCGGGTCTTGATACCGCCTTCGAAGCCCGACGCCTTCTCTGGTCCGAACGCGACATCGTCGACGGTCGTGGCACGGGCATAGGTGGTGCTGTTGGAAAAGCCTCCGGATTTATACGCCGTCTTGTACGCGCCATAGACGGTGATATTGTCCAGGGGCTTCCAGGTGATCGTCGCCTCGGGTGACCAGTTCGAGAAATTCTGGTCGGCGGCGAGCTTTTCACCGGGGATGAACACCGCAGCCAGCGCCGGGGCAACATAAGGCTGGGTGAAATAGCTGTCCTTCGTCTCGTGGATGTAGCGGACGCCGCTGGCCAACTCCACGGTGGGCAGCAGTTTCCAGACGAGTTGTCCGTAAACGGACGCTGTCTCGCCCGACGTCTCCGAATTTTTATGGAAGGCGACATGGCGCATGCCCGCCGGCGCGGCGCTGTTTTCCGCCCCACCTGTAGCAACCCATTGATCGAACACGCGTTTGGTATTTTGATAATAGCCCCCGACCAGCAGATTGACCGGGCTGTCGAACGTGGTCAGCACGCGCATCTCGGACGAGAAGGCGCGGTACTTCGTATTTTCGGTTGCGAAGGTTCCGGCGCCCGAGGTCGTCGATTGATAATCGCCATCGAATGTAAAGCGATTGCGGTTGTGGTTATAGTTGGTAACAGACGTAATGGTAAAATCATCTGTACTGTACTCGAGGGTTCCCGTAACACCCCAGCTATTATATTTATTATATAGCCGTCCGTCTTTCCTGGCGTAGGGAATATCGTTCAGGGTTGCAGGCATGTCGTTTTGATAAAAGGCAAACTTCCGGCCGCACGGCGCATTGGCGTTGACACTGCTGACCCCGGATGCGCAACGATAGGGGACGGCGTTCCAGCCGGGATTATTGGTGGTGTTCCGGCCGAAGGAAGCTTTCAGGGTGGCGGTGAGACTATCGACCGGTTCCCATTTCAGCGTGCCGCGCACCAGGAAGTCGCGCTCGTCCGGCACGTCGCGCTCGCCGGCGGGGGAGATATGCGTGGTCGCCGCGCCACCGTTCGCTGCATCGCGGGTGATATAGATCGTATCGGAGGCCTCGTTGTGGAACAGGCTGCCGAACATCTTGCTGCCACGCGCCGCCACCCGGAAGCCGAGCGTTTCGGTAACAGGGCCGGAGATATGCGCCTCGCCCAATATCTGTTGCGCGTTGAATTCATAACCGGCGCGCGCCATCACCTCCAGCTCATCCGTGGGGTCGTTGGTGGTAATGGAAATCACCCCCGCCGTCGCGTTTTTTCCGAAGAACAGCGCCTGCGGACCCTTTAGTATCTCGACGCGCTCGAGATCGAAGAAACCCTCGTTGATGATGCGGCCCTGGCCATAATAGACGCCGTCCACGACCACCGCGACCGATTGTTCGATCCCGATGGACGACGACGACGAGCCGATCCCGCGCAAGGTCAGACGCGCGGCGCTGCCGGCGGCCGAGCGCGACACCTGAAATTGCGGTGTCATTGCCGAAATTTTTTCGATGCTGGTAAGATCCATCCGGTCAACCCGCTCGCCCGACATGGCGAAGATCGAGACCGGAATGTCCTGCACGCTTTCAGCCCGCTTGCGGGCCGTAACGACGATGTCCTGAAGGCCTCCCGCCTCCGCGCCACCCTCGACTGCACCCTGGGCGGCCGCAACTCCAGGCAATGCCAGAATTGCAGTTACGACACCTGCTTGCAACAGGCGCGCGCGGCTGAAACTTACCTTCATATTGACCTCTCTTCCTCCAGGCTCCGGCAGATTTTTTATCGGCAACACGCGCAGGAATCCGGCAACCCGCTTCCCGCCACGCTGACGCCAATTCGACATAAAGCCGACGCCGTATTGAATATTTTCAAATATTTATGTGAACGAAACTATGATGCAAACATTGTTGGTAGCAAACGAAATTACATCAATCATATGTTGCGTTTTGGGAAACGGTGGCCCGGAAATTCAGGAAAGTTCGCCTGCTGAGTGATGTCAGCGAAATGCGCTGCGGAAGCGGTACCCGACAGGCGCGACACCGCGTTTCCTTCCGACTTACAGTCCGAAATTCGATCCATTTGAAGAAGCGTAACCCGCCTCAAAACGACGCTACGCAGCGGAAGATCCGGCCATGAGCGTCACGGGATTCTATCGGCAAACCCGCAGGCACCTTTCAGCCCCTCTGAACTGTCATGGCAGGGCGATCAGGCGCCCTGACCTGGCCAATAGAAGGCATCGTCGGTCGGGCGCGGGCCGAAGATGGCCTGGCCGACGCGAACGGTATTTGCGCCTTCCTCGATGGCCGTCTCAAAGTCTCCTGACATTCCCATGGACAGTTCCGTTATGTCTGGATGCACGCCAGCCGCACGATCGCGCAGATCACGCAACAGCCGGAAGCATGTCCGCACGCGCTCCGTATCGGCGCTGAAGATCGCCAGCGTCATTAACCCGCGCGGTTTCAGGCGGGGATATTCCGGCAGGCGTTCCACGAACGGCCTCAGTTCGTCAGGATGCAGTCCATATTTGCTGGCCTCGCCGGACGTGTTCACCTGCACGAACACATCCAGATCGCGCCCCTGTGCGTCGAGGCGGCGGTTAAGTTCTTCTGCCAGGCGGAAGCTGTCGAGCGCGTGGAACTCCGCCGCGAAGCGGACAAGATACTTCACCTTGTTGGTCTGGAGATGACCGATAATGCACCAGCGGATCGCCAGATCGGCGAGGGCTGCCTGTTTTTCCCGCGCTTCCTGCAGTTTGTTCTCGCCGAAATCGTGAATACCCGCGGCCAACGCATGGCGCAGGATATGGGCGGGAACCGTCTTGGTGACGGGCAGCAGCCGCACATCTTCGGGCTTGCGAGCGCTGCGAAGGCAGGCCGCTTCGATACGCTCCTGCACCATCCGCAGATTGGCGGCGAAACGACCGCCGGGGTCGTCGCCGAAACGGGTGATGTCTTCCGGCGAAAAACCGGTTGTCAATGGGTCGGTCATGTCTGTCTGGTTCCGCCTTCACCCTGCCGTACGCTTGTCCTCTTTGGTCAATGTCTCGAAACCGGCGATGATGTCGAGAAGTTCTTCCGTAATCGCCTGTTGGCGCCCCTGGTGATAATGGAGTGAAAGTTCACCCAGATGATTCTGGATGTTTTTTTCCGCCGCGTGCATGGACGCGAGGCGGCTGGCGTTTTCGCTCGCCAGCGATTCCGCGAATGCGCGGTACAGTGCGACGAACAGATGCTGGCGGATCAGGGCTGACAGCAGCCGGCGCCAGTCCATCGTAAAGGTGGGCAAGGATGGCGAAACCCAGTCCCTTTTCGCCAGACTGGTGAGCCACGCGGGATCGAGCGGCAGGAGTTGCAGCGTCCGGGGCCGTGAGCCT
Source organism: Sphingomonadaceae bacterium (assembly GCA_041675905.1). Lineage (GTDB taxonomy): Bacteria > Pseudomonadota > Alphaproteobacteria > Sphingomonadales > Sphingomonadaceae > Sandaracinobacteroides. The sequence continues at coordinate 37,096 of JBAYSX010000014.1, forward strand.
GCGGGGGCAACGGGTCTGTGATGCACGAGGATAAACCGGTCGATGCCTTCCCGGAAACGCAACTCCTCGACCGCGAGCAGCACTTCATTCACCGCCGCAACGATGCCCGGGATGGAGCCGGGCATCAGGAATTTTCCGTTGATCGCGTATCCGGCGTCTTCCAGCCGGCCCACAGCCCGCGTACCGACGGCGAGCACCGTCCGGTCCTCCCGTGCTTCGCCCATGCCTTCCATTTTCTCCAGCGCGAATTCCGCCACCTGCTCGTTGAACGAGCCGCACATGCCCTGATCGGAGCCGAAAATGATAACCCCGACATGCTGACCGGGACGGGTTTCCGCCGGAATCGCTTCGGGATGATTCCGCAGCACAATCTGCAACCCGGCCTCGATGGTGCGATTATATTCTGTGAGAGATTCTACCGCTGTTTCATACTGGCGGACGCTGGCGGCGGCGAGCGCCTTCATCACGCGAACCACACCGTAAAGGTCTTCGGCGGTCTCGATGCGACGGCGCATCGCTTCGAGCGTTTGCGCCATTACGCGGTTTCCCCGAACCCGGCGACCACGTCGCGAATGATGCGGATCAGTTCGGCCCGATCTTCTTCCGTCAGTTTCGCGCCGGATTCCATGCGCTGGCCGAGCACCGGCAGTTCTGCAGTAACCTTGCGGCGGATGGCCTGCTCGGCCTCCGCCACTTTTTCGACCGGGATCGTGTTCAACAGCCCTTCGCTGGCCGCGAGCAAAACAGCAACCTGTTCCGGCACCGGCAGCGGCTGGTACTGGAATTGCTGGAAAACCTCCCGCACCCGGCGCCCGCGTTCCAACGTGGCAAGAGACGCATCATCCAGACGCGTGCCAAACCGGGCAAAGACCTCCAGCTCCTCGAACTGGGCGTAGGACAGCCGCAGTTCGCCCGAAACCGAGCGATAGCAGGGCAGTTGGGCCTTGCCGCCGACACGCGATACGGACCTCCCGACATCGACGGCGGGCAGGGTGCCTTTGCGGAACAATTGCGGCGACAGGATAATCTGCCCGTCGGTGATGGAGATCAGGTTCGTCGGAATATAGGCGGAGATGTTCTGCGACTGGATTTCGGCGATCGGCAACGCGGTCAGCGAGCCGCCGCCATATTCCTCCCGCAATTGCGTCGCGCGTTCCAGCAGCCGGGAATGGACATAGAAAATGTCGCCCGGATAGGCTTCCCGGCCCGGCGGGCGGCGCATCAGCAGGGAAAGTTCGCGATAGGCCCGCGCATGGCGTGTAAGGTCATCATAGACAATCAGGACATCCCGGCCCTGTTCCATGAAATATTCGGCGATCGTGGTGGCGGCATAGGGCGCGATATACTGCACCCCCGGAGCCTCATCGCCCGACGCCACAACAGCAATACAGTAAGACATCGCATCGTGCCGCCGCAGCGACGAGAGGAACTCGGCTACCGCCGAACTCCGCTGGCCGATGCTGCAATAGACACAAAGCACATCCTTGCCGCGCTGGTTCAGAATGGTGTCCAGCGCGACGGCTGTCTTGCCTGTCTGGCGATCCCCAAGGATCAGTTCGCGCTGCCCGCGCCCGATGGGCAGCAGGGAGTCGATCACCTTCAGACCGGTTTGCAAGGGCCTGGTCACCGGTGCGCGGTGCAGGATCGGCGGAGCGGGTCGTTCGACCGGGCGACGCTCGCGCGAGCGAACCGGGCCGCCCTGGTCGAGCGGCACGCCCAGCGCATCCACGACGCGCCCGATAACTTCCGGGCCGACCGGCACGTCCAGAATGCGGCCCGTGCGATGGGCAAAGCTGCCGGCGGACAGTTCATGATTCTGGCCGAGCAGGACCACGCCGACTTCATCCGGGTCGAGATTATAGGCCATGCCGAGTAGCCCGCCATGCAGGCTGATCAGTTCTTCGGCCTCAACCCCGGGCAGACCGCTAACCCGGGCAACGCCCGGACCAACCGAAATGACCCGGCCGATTTCTTTCGGGATCAGCGCTGTCTGCTGTGTCGCCGCCGCTTTCTCGATTGCCGCCAGCGCTTCCTCGGCGGAATCGCGCAAGGCTTCCTTATCGGGCTTACCGGGCGTCTGCATGGTTCCTGCCACTCTCTTCCAGCTCCATGAAGACCCGCGCCCCCAGGCCCTCGAGGTAAGAATCCACATTCCATGCCAGCCGGTGCGAATGGGCGCGCAGTTCGATACCGCAAACCAGCTCCGGCACGGTGGTGAACCGGATATGGATGCTGTCATCGAGATACTGACGCAGGGATCGGGTCAATTCCTCCTGTGTCTGCTCGCGAACCGGGAAGGCCGTGCGAACTTCAACGGGAATCTGCGAACCACGGACCGCCGCGACGATTTTCTCCCGCTCCGCCGGATCGAGCGTTCGCACCCGCTCGACAAAGACCTTCATGATCTGTTCTTCAAGATCGGCGTCGGCCAGTTGCCTGAGGCCCTGACTGGCGAGTGCAAACACACTTTGGCCGAGGCGTTGACGGAAATCGTGCAACAATCCCGCCCGTTCCCGTTCCTGCATTTCCAGCCATTTCCCCTGCGCCGTTTCGGTTTCCAGACGGGTCGCCTCCAGCAGTTGCTGACGGCGGGCTTCGACCTCTTCGCCCGCCTGCGCCAGCATCTGTTCACGCTGTTCCTCAAACTCCCGGTTCCGGGTGCGAAACAATTCCGCCTCCTGGTCCGCCGCCGCCTGCTGCTGCGCCGCTTCTTCCAGGCGGCCACGGATATTCGCCTCCCGCGTGTTCATCGCCTTGATGAGCCGGCCATAAAACAGATGCCGGAGCAGTGCGACAAGAACCAGGAAGTTGACGATCTGGGCAACGAGCGTGAACCAGTCCAGTTCCACGCTATTGCGCCCCCGCGATGCTGGCGAAATGATTCCAGAAAGGATTGGCGAAAATCAGGATCATGGAAACAACAAAGCAATAGATCGCCGAAGATTCGATCATCGCGAGGCCGATAAACAGCGTACGGGAGATGGTGGGTGCGGCGTCGGGCTGTTGCGCCAGCGCGCCCATGGCGCGGGATACCGCCCAGCCTTCGCCAAGCGCGGTGATCGGTGCGCCGATGCCGACGGTTGCGCCCGCCATGATGATCGAGATCAAGCCGATCAACTCAAGGCTTTCCATGAATCGTCTCCTCTGTGGTGTTGGATGTGCTGGCCGCCTGTTCCTCATGGGCACGGGTTGCGGAGGCAATGAAGACCAGGGCCAGAATGGAGAAAATGTAGGCCTGGATAACGCCGATCAACAAGCCGAGCGCATTCATGATGATGGGAAAGAATAATGGCGCGATCACCAGCGCCACGGCGGCGATCATCGTGCCGCTCATCATATTGCCGAACAGGCGGATCGACAGCGAGATCGTCCGCGTGATTTCGCCTATCAGGTTGAATGGCATCATAAGGGGGCTGGGCTGAAAATAGGATTTCAGATACCCTCGAAACCCCTGCGACAGGATCCCGAAAATCGGCACAGCAACGAACACGCACAGGGCAAGCGCAGAGGTGGTCGACAGCGAGCCGGTGGGCGGATGGAAGCCCGGCACGATCGACAGGACATTGGAGATAAAAATGAACAGGAACAAGGTGCCGATGAACGGCAGATAGCGGTCCGGATTGGTGCCGATCACCTCCCTGATCTGCCCCCTTATGCCTTCCAGCACGATTTCCAGCAGCAATTGACCGCGCGAGACCGACGCTTCCGTGGAAAGGTTGCGCGTGATCGCCCAGGAGCCGAGCACAAGGATCGCCATGACCAGCCAGGTGAACACCAGCGTGGCGTTGATCGCGAACGGACCGATGTGCCCGTAGATGATCGCGTCGGGGGTGATATTCACGGCTGCACGCCCCCCTTGTTCTCCGCCACGGCGGGCGCGCCTTCGGGGCGCAGCCGGTACGTCAGGATCTGGCGGGCAATGAGGAAGCCGCCAAGGCAGGCGAGCGCGCGCGGCCAGCTTCCGTCCATCACGAAATAGAAGCCGAGCACCGTCAGGGCAAGACGCACGACCAGACTCGTGCCGAACAGCAGCGCCGGCCTGCGCGAAGTGGCCAGCCGCCGAACGGTCAGCCACAGACCACCAAAATACAGCAGGCCGAGCCCCACACCTGCGACGAGGGCCAGAAGCAGCGTGACGACCCCGCTCATTTGTCGATTTCCTCTTCGTCTTCCCTGATGCTCCCGGCCTCCCGGCTCACCCAGTACCAGGCGTTAAGGCATCCCAGCGCTACCCCGCCCAAGAGCAGTGCCAGCGTCCAGGAAAAGTCTCCCGTCCACCGGCGGTCAATCCACAGGCCGAGAAGCACGCCTATCACCGTCGGCACCGCCACCGACCATCCGACGACGCCAGCGGCGCTCACGCCGTGCCACAACGTCCGGTCGCGGTTTTTTCGCGCCTGTACCTTGCGCGATTCCCGGCTCCCGACCTTATCGCCCAGCCGGTGAGAAGGGGAGGCGGGCGGCAATTCATCCTGATCAGCCATGTTTCACGTGCCCCATTCCAGGACCTGATGCACCAGGCTCGCCTCCAGACGGCCCAGCGCAACCCGGGCCTGTTGTTCCTGTTCGCCCAGCTCGCTGAATTGTGTCAGCACCGCCCGGCGCAATTCCCCGAGCTTGCCCTGCAAGGCGTTCCAGGTCGAAACCATCACATGCCGGCCATGCTTCACCAGCACGCCTTCATCCACCGCGAGGAATGTCTCGTCGCCATCCGGAGCTGTGAGGACCATAATACCGGGGACCAGCGCCGCCACAAAATCGACATGGCGCGGCAACAGGCCGAAGGAGCCATTCTGTGCTTCAGCCACCAGCTTTGCCGCCTCTTGTTCCAGCAATATGCCGGATGGCAGGATGACTTTCACCATCATGCTCACGGCTTTTTGGCCTCATCGACCGCGCCGATCATATAGAGCGCCCGTTCGGGATATTCGGCAAACTCGTCGTTCAGGATGCGCTCGCAACCATCCAGCGTATCCTCCAGATCGACCATCTTGCCTTCGAGACTGGTGAATTGCCCGGTCGTGAAGAAGGGCTGTGTCAGGAATCGCTCCAGCCGCCGCGCCCGGTGGACCCGGCGCTGATCTTCCCGCGACAACTCTTCGAGCCCGAGCATCGCAATGACGTCCTTCAGTTCGTCATAGGTGGCGAGCGTTTCTCGCACCTTGCGGGCGACGCGATAATGCCGCTCGCCCACCAGCGGCGGCGTCAGCATCTTGGATTCCGACCGCAGCGGATCGACCGCCGGATAGAAGCCCTGGCTGGCGCGTTCGCGGGAAAGCACAATCAGCGCCGACAAATGGCCGAAGGTGTGGGTAATCGCCGGGTCCGTAAAGTCGTCCGCCGGAACATAGACCGCCTGCACCGATGTGATGGCCGCACTTCGCGTCGTGCAGATGCGCTCTTCAAGTTCGGCCAGTTCCGTCCCCATCGTTGGTTGATAGCCCATCCGCGACGGCAAGCGCCCCAGCAGGCCGGATACCTCTGAACCCGCCTGAATGAAGCGGTAAATATTGTCGATCAGCAGCAATACATCCTGCCGCGCATCGTCGCGGAAATATTCCGCCACTGTCAGCGCCGCGTGGCCGATGCGCAAGCGTGCACCGGGCGGCTCGTTCATCTGTCCAAACATCAATACGGTATTTTTGAGCACGCCGGCATCACGCACGTCGCGCACCATTTCTTCCGCTTCCCGCGAGCGTTCGCCAATACCACAGAAAATGGTGACGCCGCGGTGACGACCGGCGACATTGTTGATCAACTCCGTGATCAGCACGGTCTTGCCCACGCCCGCGCCGCCGAACAGGCCGGCCTTGCCGCCGCGTTCCAGGGGGGTCAGCAGGTCGATCGCCTTGATTCCGGTAACGAAAACCTCCGACGTTGCCCCCTGTTCGGCCAGCGGCACCGGCGGCCCGTACAGTGAACGCCATTCCCCACCTGCCAGAGTTTCGCCCGTATCGATGGTTTCGCCGAAAACGTTGACGACGCGACCGAGCATACGCTCGCCAACCGGAATGCGCAGCGGGTGCCCGGAATCGATAATGGCTGATCCGCGCGCCAGCCCGGCGGTTGGTGTCAGCGCGATACCCCGTACCGTTTCCGGATCGAGATGGCTGACCACTTCGACCACGATCTGACGTGCATCTCCGGCGCGCAGCTCAGTTGAAAATTCGGGCAGGCCACCAGGAAAGTGCGCATCCACCACGCTGCCGCGTACGGAAAGCACCGTACCCCGGGGGAGGTCGTGATCACCGTCCATTGTGCGTCCTCCCTGAAAACGACCCAGCATAGGCGCTGGCGCATCATTTTTGCAACGCACGAAGTTTCACATGGCAACGGCGCGCCCGTCAAATTTTTGAGCCGACCTCAAACTGCAACACTCCATGGTTATTCCCCGCGGCATGATGAAAAATCTTCTTTCCTGCACGATTTCGATGCTTTTGCTGGCGACGGCCATAACGGTTCCTGCCGAGGCCGCCCACGCACAAGCTGCTATCGAAGCCCCGGCCCCGAAGCAGGCCAAAAACGTCATTCTGTTTGTTGCCGATGCAGCCGGCGTATCCGTTCTCCATGGTGCAAGCGTCATGGCCTATGGCGAGCCGATGAAATTGCACATTCAGCAGTGGCCGCACCTTGGCTTGAGCGAGACATCGCCCGTCGACCGATATGTGTCGGATTCGGCCAACGGCATGTCCTCGATCATGACCGGCGTCAAAACACGCAACGGGGTGATCAGCCAGTCGCCGGATGCAGTACGCGGCGAGCGGGACGGCGCACCCATGAAGACACTGCTCGAATATGCCGAAGAGCGGGGTTTACGGACTGCCGTAATCTCGTCGCAATCTATCGCGGACGCCACGCCTGCCGCCGCCTATGCCCATGCGAATGATCGCCGCAAGTGGGGCGAGATTTTTCCCCAGGCCTTCAGCCCGCGCTTTGGCGACGGAGTGGACATCCTGTTCGGCGCCGGACGCCAGCGGATCGGCGAACAACTGGTTGCCGCCGGCACAAGTTTCGACAAGCTGGGCAAGAAGCATCGGCGGCCGATCTATTCCAGGCTGGACGAAATACCCGCATCCAACGCGCGTCCTGTCGTCGTTGGCGACCAGATGGACGTTCACGCGGCAACCATCAAGGCGCTTGATTTACTGCAAAAATCCCCAAACGGATATTTTCTGGTCGTCGAATGGGACGGACATACGGATGACGCCCGCAAAGGTCTGCAGCGCGTCGTCGATTTCGACAGGATGATTGCCGAGGTGGAAAGGCGCGTCGATCTGGATGAAACATTGTTGCTGTTCACCGCCGACCATAGTTTTGGCCTGCAGGTGGATGGCGGCGCGCGCGGCGACGATTTGCTGGCCGGATATGATGCGTGGAAAGCCAGCGGCAGCAAGGATGACCTGGTCCGTCTGGATCATGTGCTGGTCAATCGCACCCACACCGCTGAAGAAGTGCCGGCTTTGGCAACGGGCGCGGGCGCGGAACAGGTGCGCGGCTATTTCCCCAGTACTTATTTGTTCAATGTGATGCTGAATGCCTGGGGCTGGAAGCCGGACAACCCGACGGCCAATTGATCGGTTTCCCGCGATGTTTCATCGCGGGAAACCTTTATAACGGCTTAATTAGCCCGGCCCGGCTCGATTTCGCCCCGCAAGCTGGCGTCCGAAATGTCCTTTACTGCCCGATATGCTGTCGGGTTTTCGTCGAACCACGCATCCGCCACTGGCTGCGTCCGGCACCAGTCGTTCACCATCCGCCGGTGGGCAATCTTCCAGACATTGTCGCGCCGTTCAAAGCGATCGAGATAACGGCCCGCGAGAATCATTTCGGTCCCCGCTTCCGGCCACTTGATTTCCGTCCGTTCCGTACCCGGGCCCCCGGCAAAACGGTGATAGGCCTGGAAATAGGATTCGCCGAACGCCGTATCGCCGTCGATATCCAGCAGGATATTCAGCACACAATGCTGGGTGACGACAAAGGCTGGCAACACCTTCATGGTCCAGCCAATCCATTCATGGGCATTGCCGACAAACAGTCCCGGGCCGCGATCTTCGATGGCGTCTTCATGATAGATGCGTCGCAGGGTCGCCTCGTCGGCCCGATCCAGCCCCCGGCAATACAGGTAGATCAGATCGGTTATCTCTTGCCTGTCCACCAAACGTTGAAGATTCCAGTCCTCCATCAGCGCTCCTCCTTCGCTATATAACGGCCCACCGGGGCACCATGATATCGGGACGTGCTTTCCTAGCAGGCCGGGGGTATCCGGTGTTCCTGTGAGATTGGATAGCCCCGGACCGAAAGAATCCACCATGACAGACACCATTTATGCCCTATCGTCCGGTCAGGTTCCCGCCGGCGTGGCGGTAATTCGCCTCTCCGGGCCCGGGGCGTTTCCCGCGCTTTCGACCATCACAAACCGGCAAGAATTACCCCCGCCCCGCACCGCCATGCTGCGCAGCATTTACAAAAATGCTGCGCAGCAAGTTATTGATCGCGCGCTAATTATTATTTTTCCGGGACCACGGAGTTTTACAGGCGAGGATGTGGTGGAAATCCACTGTCATGGCAGTCCAGCGGTCGTTATTGCAGTGCAGCAATTGTTGGGGAGCCTGGACGGCCTGCGCCCGGCCGAACCGGGCGAGTTTACCCGGCGGGCATTCGAAACCGGGCGGATAGATTTGACCCAGGCGGAGGCGCTTTCCGATCTGCTCGCCGCCGAAACAGAAGCACAACGCGATCAGGCCATCAGCAATGCCGGCGGGCGTCTTCGGGAACAGGCCGATACTTGGCGCGAGCGGATTATCGCGTTAATGGCGGATGTGGAGGCCGATCTCGACTTCTCCGATGAGGGCGATGTGGAGACCGCGCGTGATCGTCCGGACCTTGATGACCTGGTACGAGAGATTGAACAGGCCCTGGCGTCTGCACCCATTGGGGAGCGCATCCGTAGTGGCCTGACGATTGCCATCATCGGCCCGCCCAATAGCGGCAAATCCAGCCTGGTGAATATCCTGTCGCGCCGGGACGTCGCTATTGTAACACCCCATGCCGGAACAACGCGCGACATAATCGAAGTGCGCCTCGACCTTGGCGGCATCCCGGCAACACTTCTCGACACGGCAGGTTTACGAGAAACCAGTGATCCGATTGAGCGGGAGGGAATTGCGCGCGGCCGCGCGCGAGCCGCCGAAGCCGACCTGATCCTCGACATGGGGGACACCGGGGGAGACCTGAAAATTATCAACAAGATTGATCTTTCGGGCGAAAGGCCCGGCATTCGTGGAGACGCAGCCTGGATTTCCGCGACAACCGGCGCGGGCTTGCCAGAACTCGAACAATGGCTCATCGACCGCGCGCAGCAGCATATTCCCGAGGGCGAGCCGCCCCTCGTCAGCCACGCGCGTCAGGCGCACTGGCTGGCGGAGACATTGAAAGCACTCCGGGAGGCACGGCTGGAAGAGGATATTGTGCTGCGCGCCGAGGCACTGCGCAAAGCCGGACATGCCCTCGGACGGCTGACGGGCCGGATTGACCCTGAGTCCGTGCTCGACATGGTATTTTCGCGCTTCTGCATCGGAAAATAATGTTCCACGTGGAACATCGCCGGGATGACCGCTGAACTACGATTGTGCCGCCAATCATTTTCCGCTATGGCGCGCAGGTGATTGCGTTTGATATTATTATTGTCGGCGCTGGCCATGCCGGCTGCGAGGCTGCCGCCGCGGCCGCGCGCATGGGCGCGCGCGTCGGGTTGTTTACGATGTGCGCCGGTAACATCGGTCAAATGAGTTGCAACCCGGCGATCGGCGGTCTGGGCAAAGGGCATCTGGTTCGTGAAATTGACGCGATGGATGGCATCATGGGTCGTGCCGCGGATACCGCCGGCATCCATTTTCGCCTGCTAAATCGAAGCCGGGGTCCTGCAGTGCAGGGCCCGCGCGTGCAGGCCGACCGCAAACGCTATGCGCTAGCAGTACGGGAGTTACTGGCTGACATCACAGTAATCGAAACGGAAGTCCTTGATCTGCTCGTTGAAGATGGTCGCTGCGCTGGTGTCGTAGCCACCAAAGGCGATTTCCGCGCCGCCGCTGTGGTGTTGACAACCGGAACCTTTCTGGGCGGAGTTTTGCATGTTGGCCTGGATCAACGGGCAGGGGGCAGGGCAGGCGAAGCCGGTGCCAATTCACTGGCCCGGCGGCTACGCGTACTCGGCCTGCCCATGGGGCGATTGAAGACGGGTACGCCCCCACGACTTGACGCGCGCACGATTGACTGGTCCCGACTGGAAACACAATCAGGGGATACTTCGCCCGTCTTCCTGTCCGGTATGACGCGCGCGCCCGCAGCGTCACAGGTCGACTGCTACATCAGCCGCACAACGGCAAAAACCCACCAGATTATCCGTGACAATATCGGCAGTTCGCCGATGTACGCCGGACGCATTGAAGGAGTAGGGCCGCGCTATTGCCCTTCGATCGAAGACAAGGTGATGCGCTTTGGTGATCGCGATGGCCATCAGGTTTTTCTCGAACCCGAAGGCCTTGATGACCCGTTGATTTATCCCAACGGCATTTCTACCAGTTTGCCAGTCGGCGTGCAGGAGCAAATCGTCCGCAGTATTCCCGGTTTGGAGCGAACGGCGATCGTGCGGCCCGGATACGCCGTCGAGTACGACCATATCGATCCACGAGCGCTCGCCGGGGATCTTTCCTTGCACGCGCTTCCAGGCCTGTGGCTGGCCGGGCAGATCAACGGCACCACCGGATATGAGGAAGCGGCAGCGCAAGGACTCGTTGCGGCGGTTAATGCGACGCTGGCAGCCGGAGGTAATGAACGGCGTTGGGTGCCGGATCGCGCCTCATCCTATATTGGCGTGATGATCGACGATCTGACAACGCATGGCGTGTCGGAGCCATATCGCATGTTCACATCACGTGCGGAGTTCCGTTTGCGCTTGCGGGCAGACAATGCCGACTTGCGATTATCGCCCGAGGCAATCGAATTCGGCCTCCTGGGCAGTGAAAGAAGGGCGATGTTTGCCGCACGCGAAGCGGGCGTTACAGAGTTAACAGCGCAACTGCAGAGGACCAAAGCTCCGGCGCGGGATTTCGACGGTATTCGTAGCGACGGTCGTTCCCGCAGTCTTTGGGAATGGGCGCGTTTTTCTGAAGTCGCCCCGCAGCAGATTTTACGCTTGCTGCCCGAGGCTGCCAGATATCCCACCGATGTCCTCCATACGGTTCTGACGAATGCGCGCTATGCCGTTTATCTTGAGCGGCAGGAGAGCGACGTTGCCCGTTTCCATCATGACGAGAGCATCACAGTTCCCGCCAATGTGGATTTTCGAATGGTACCGGGCCTGTCGAACGAGATGGCCGACAGGTTGGGGAGCGTACGACCGGAAACCATCGGTCAGGCAAGCAGGATTGCGGGCATCACGCCGGCGGCGCTGACGGCGTTGTTGGCCTATGTCCGTAAGCAGTCTTTTGCGGCTTGATGTGCGGGAGTCGAACTCTCCCGAAGCGTTTCTGGCTGAGTATGATGTTCCACGTGGAACAATTGACCGGTTGATCACCTACGAACGCCTGCTCCGCGACTGGCAGCAACGCATGAATCTGATCGGGCCGGCTACCGTCGACCGTATCTGGTTCAGGCATTTTGTGGATTCGGCTCAGCTCACCGCCTTGATCGAGCCAGGTCTTGCATGGGTCGATATTGGTGCAGGCGGCGGATTTCCGGGCCTTGTCCTGGCGACAATGGACTGGGGCACATTTACGCTGGTAGATTCTGTAGCCAAAAAGTGCCGGTTTCTTGAAGCAGTGGTTGCTGAACTGCGATTATCGAATGTGCAGATAAAATGCGCGCGTATAGAAGAATTGCCGTGTGTCGGGGCGGATGTGGCCACGGCGCGTGCGGCGGCGCCACTGGCCAGATTGTTTGAATGGTCGCTACCACATGTCCAGGCAGGCGGGCAGTTCGTCTTTCCAAAAGGGCGGAATCACGCATTGGAAGTGGAGGAGGCAGAAAAGCACTTTGCGTTTGATCGCGAACTGGTGCAGAGCCGGACCGACAGGGATGCGCGGATCATTGTGGCGCGCAACGTCCGCAGGGTGAGGTGATGGATGCGCACCATTGCAATCGCAAACCAGAAGGGCGGGGTGGGAAAGACCACTACGGCGGTGAATCTGGCCACCGCGCTCGCGGCTGCCGGCATGCGGGTCATTCTGGTGGATTTCGATCCCCAGGGAAATGCCTCTACCGGCTTCGGCATCGGTGCAAACGTACGCACGCCATCATCCTATGATATATTGACCCAACCGGAACTGGCCGATGAATCGGCGAAGCCCACGGATATTCCCGGCCTCTTCGTGATACCGGCGACGCAATCGCTTGCTGGCGCGGAAGTCGAACTGGTGGGACAGGCGCACGCAACGGAGCGCCTGAAAACGGCACTCGCCCGACTTGCAGACATAGATTATGTTCTGATCGATTGTCCGCCATCGCTGAGCTTGCTGACGCTGAATGCGCTGGTCGCGGCCAACACCGTGTTAATTCCGCTGCAAACGGAATTTTATGCGCTTGAGGGGCTTTCGCAGTTATTGCGCACCATCGAGGAAGTGCGGGCCAGGTCCAATCCGGCGCTGGATATCGAAGGCGTTGTCCTCACCATGTATGACCGCCGCAATCGTCTCTCCGATCAGGTTGCCGAGGATGTGCGCGCGGCGCTCGGTTCGCGCGTATTCGATACGGTGATCCCGCGCAACGTCCGGTTGTCGGAGGCGCCAAGCCACGGGATGCCTGCATTGATCTATGATTTGCGCTGCCCGGGGTCCGTTGCCTATCTGGCGCTCGCACGTGAATTGATGGGAACCGTCGCGAAGGCGGCGTAGCGGAGACGGAATGGCGCAAAAACCGGAAAGAAAACAGGGACTTGGTAAGGGGCTATCGGCCTTGCTTGCGGAAATGGGCCCCATGGCGCCTGCACCTGCACCTGCCATGTCGCCCCCAGCGGCCGTACCCACACCGCCAGTCTTGCCGCTGGCGCTGATTGATCCTTCAGCAACGCAGCCGCGCCGTCAGTTCGATGAGGTGGCGCTGGCGGAACTTGCCGATTCTATCCGCATAAAAGGGGTGCTGCAGCCCATTCTTGTACGTCCGATGGAAGGTGGACGTTATGAAATTGTTGCAGGTGAGCGGCGCTGGCGTGCGTCGCAACTAGCCGGGCTGCACGACATCCCTGTCATTATCCGGGAATTGGGCGAGGGCGACAGCTTCGAAGCGGCGCTGATTGAAAATGTCCAGCGGGCAGATCTTAATCCGCTGGAAGAGGCGGAAGGGTATCAGCGTTTAATCCGTGAGTTCGGGCACACGCAGGAAAGCATCGCCTCCCTGACCGGAAAATCACGCAGCCACATCGCCAATCTGTTGCGTATTCTGGATCTGCCGGAAAATGGCCGCTCCCTGGTGAAAATGGGCTTGCTGTCTTTAGGCCATGCCAAGGCCGTGCTTGCCGCCAAAGAGCCGGAATTGCTGGCCAGGGAAATCGCCGAGCGCGGTCTGACAGTGCGTCAGGCGGAGACGGCAGCCCGTAAAAGTCACGATACGCCGCATCGCCGCCAGGCGGGCGACACTTCGGTCCGCGACGCTGATATCGAGGCACTGGAATTGCAGATGCGGGACGCTACCGGTCTTGCCGTTTCCATCGCCGCCAAAAACAATGCCGGAACCGTAACATTGCGTTTTTCTGATCTGGACCAGCTGGATATGATTGTGTCCCGCCTGGGGAGCGGTTCCTTCTAGCGGTGCGGCCGTGGTCAAGCTTGCCGTTAACAGAATTTACCAATCCTGTTATTTCTTGCAGGGACTCACCGATTTCGAGTGTTTGTCACATATATCGGGTAAGCCTCGCATCAGCGGCCTTGCCGTGTGCCGGAGCGTACTATATGCCCGGCACAACCGGTAGGGGAATCCGGTTTGTCTGTCCTGGCGTTCAGGGCGGACACCGGGTCAGGATTGGAATCCGGAGCCTTTCCCTCAAGATGGAAAAGGTAGACAGAAGGCGGAGGGGCCGGTGTTGAGTGAAAAGGCGAGGCGGGGAAACACTGTGCGAACAGACGAACAAGGAACTGTAGCCGAACTGGAACGTATCGAACTGGCGCCGGATTATCGGCCGACGGAAGACGAGCCGTTCATGAACGAGCGGCAACTGGCCTATTTCCGGCGCAAGTTGCTGCAGTGGAAAATTGACCTTGCCGAAGAAGCGCGGTCGACGCTGGAGACGTTAAAGGAAGGTCCGATCCAGGAGCCGGACCAGACAGATCGCGCATCGTCGGAAACCGACTGGGCGCTGGAACTGCGTACCCGTGACCGTCAGCGCAAGCTAGGGGCGAAAATTGACGCAGCACTCCGGCGAATCGATTCCGGCGAATATGGCTATTGCGAAATTACCGGCGAGCCTATCTCGCTGCAGCGCCTGGAGGCCCGACCCATCGCCACCATGACCCTGGAAGCCCAGGAACGACATGAACGGCAGGAGCGGATCAGCCGCGACGACTGACGGGGCAGCAGCGCCGGGTGAGAAACGGCGATGCGTCCTTTCCTATTGTATTTCCCTGATCTGCTCTTTCACTTTGAGTTTTTCCCGTTTCAAACGGCTGATGCGCGCAGTATCGGGAAGAGGCCGGAGAGTTTCGTCCGCGATCATTCCTTCGATCGTGGCATGACGCGCATTCAAAGCTTCGATACGGGCTCGGTGCATGCTGTCAGTCCTTTCCTTCGTTATCCCATGGCGCACAGGGTGGCCACCGGAGTCGTGAGTTAACCACGATTGCCGGAAAATGTCAGCCCTCGCCGTCGTAGAATTGTCACAAAGGGACGAACAGCCTCAGTTGCGTGGTGGCTGGTGGCGGAAGGACAGGGCCTCGGCGATATGCGTCCGGCCCACCTGTGGCGCGGCTTCCAGATCAGCGATAGTGCGGGCCACGCGCAATGTCCGGTGCCACGCGCGGGCGGATAATTTCATGCGTTCGGCAGCCTGGGTCAGCAATTGCAGCCCGGCGGCGTCCGGCGTGGCGGTACTTTCCAGCACTTTTCCATCGGCCTCGGCATTGGTGCGCACGCTGCTTCCGGCATAGCGCGCGGTCTGGATGTGCCGTGCCGCGTGCACGCGGCGGGCGACTTCGGCGCTGCCTTCGGCGGGCGGCGGCAGCGCGAGATCCGCAGCGGTCAGCGCCTGAACTTCGACATGCATGTCGATACGGTCGAACAATGGCCCGGAAATCTTCGCCTGATAATCAGCGGCGCAGCGCGGCGCGCGCGCGCAGGCGCGCTCGGCATCCGCCAGATGGCCGCAACGGCACGGATTCATGGCCGCAATCAATTGTACGCGGGCGGGCCAGGTAACATGGGCGGCGGCGCGGGCCACTTCCACCGCGCCCCGCTCCAGCGGCTGGCGCAAACTGTCGAGCACGCCGCGCTGGAACTCGGGCAATTCATCGAGAAACAGCACGCCCAGATGTGCAAGGCTGACCTCCCCCGGACGCGCCCGTGCACCGCCGCCAACCAGCGCCGGCATCGACGCCGAATGGTGTGGTGCCCGAAACGGCCTGGTGCGGCTGATGCGACCACCTTCCGCGACCCCGGCAACCGAGCGGATCATCGCCACCTCCAGTGCTTCCGTGGTGGATAGTGGTGGCAAGATACCGGGCAAGGTTGCCGCCAGCATGGATTTTCCGGCGCCCGGAGGGCCATTGAAAAGCAGATTATGCGCACCGGCGGCGGCTATTTCCAGCGCCCGGCGGGGGATTTCCTGGCCTTTCACTTCCCCCAGATCAGGGCCGGCGAAACCGGTATCGGTAAGCAGCAATGGTTCCGGCGGTGACAGGACCCGCGTGCCGCGCAAATGCTGCACCAGCGCATCCAGATCGGGCGCGGCGACCACTTCTATGCCCTGGCTGGCGGCACTTCCCGCACCGAACCAGGCAGCTTCCGGCCCCTGATCCGCCGGGCAAATCAGTCCGAGCCGACGTCTCGTTGCGTCCAGCGCCGCCAGCAATACGCCCGGCGACGCGGCAATCCGGGCATCCAGCGACAATTCACCCACCACCAC
Organism: Sphingomonadaceae bacterium; assembly: GCA_041675905.1. Lineage (GTDB taxonomy): Bacteria > Pseudomonadota > Alphaproteobacteria > Sphingomonadales > Sphingomonadaceae > Sandaracinobacteroides. Next base: position 53,204 of record JBAYSX010000014.1, read on the forward strand.
ATAGCTGGCGAGCGTTTCCGGATCGATTATGCCCATCGCACCCAACAGCCCCAGCGCAATCGGCAGATCATAATGCGATCCCGCCTTCTCCAGATCGGCGGGGGCGAGGTTCACCGTAATCCGCTTCGCGGGCAGGGCAAGGCCGATGGCGGATAGCGCCGCCTGCACACGGTCCCGGCTTTCCTTTACGGCCTTGTCGGGCAGGCCGACGATCACGAAACTGACGAGGCCGGCGGTCAGTTGCACCTGCACGTCCACCGGCCGCGCCTCCAGCCCGATATAGGCAACCGTCGCCACGCGGGCCACCATCCGTCTTCCCCCTTTAGCGTTAACCAATTCCCTGCAGCCCTAGCCGCGCCTATGATAGTGCGAAAGAGGGTATCTGCCCCTGGCTCAGGAGTCCGCCCATGGAACCGCGCAACCCCATCACCCAAAATCCGGACATTCGCTTCCTCGGTCGCATTCTGGGCCAGGTCATCCGCGATCTCGGCGGCGAGCAACTGTACCGGCAGACAGAAGCGATACGCTCTGCGTCGGTCGATCAACATCGCGGCACCGGTTCGATTGCGACGCTGGTCTCCCGTCTTGAGGCGCTGACTCTGGATGAGACGCTGGCCTTCACGCGAGGCTTCATGCTTTTTTCAATGTTGGCCAATATCGCCGAAGATCGCCAGGCAACATCCAGTGGTGGCGCGGTGGCCGAAGGCGGTGTCGGTCTTGTCCCCACCATCGCCCGGCTGCGGGCGGAAGGTGTCAGCACGGCGGCGCTGACTGCGATGCTCAATTCTGCGCTGGTGATGCCGGTGCTGACGGCACATCCAACCGAAGTCCGCCGCAAGAGCATGATCGACCATCAGACGCGCATCGCCATGCTGATGGCGTCACAGGATCTTGGCGCAAGGCTTACCAATGACGGCGACAAGATCGAAGACGCCATCCGCCGCCAGGTGGTGTTATTGTGGCAGACACGGGCGCTGCGCCGGGAACGGCTGTTTGTCATTGACGAGATCGACACGGCGCTGACCTGGTTGCGCGACGATTTCCTGCCGGTACTCCCCGCCTTGCACTATCGCTGGGCGCAGGAACTGGATTTTCCCATTCCCTCCTTTGTGCGGGTGGGAAGCTGGGTCGGCGGTGACCGCGACGGCAACCCCAATATCTCCGCTGATGCGCTGCGCCGGGCAGGTATCGGCGCGGCGCGCGAGCTCTTCATCTGGTATCTCGACCGGCTCCACGCGCTGGGGGCCGAACTCTCCATTTCATCGGATCACGCCACCATCCCCGCCGCCGTGCGCGAACTGGCAGATCGCAGCGGTGACACCGCGAAGGTCCGCGCCGATGAACCTTATCGCCGCGCTATTTCCGGTCTTTATGCGCGCCTCGCCGCCACCATGCAGACGATCACCGGCACGACGCCGCCGCGCCCGGCAGCGGTTCCGGGCGATGTCTATGGCGGCCCGGCGGAGTTTCTCGGGGATTTGCGTGTCCTCGCCCTCGGTACGAAAGATGCAGGCGCCGGGGGCGGCGGGCTGGCCATTCTGATTCGCGCCGTCGAACTGTTCGGCTTCCATCTCGCCACGCTCGATTTGCGGCAAAACAGCGATGTTCATGTGCGCAGCGTTGCCGATCTGTTCCAGGCGGCGGGTGTGACTGCGGACTATGCAGCCCTGAACGAATCCGAACAGGTGGAATTGCTGATTCGCGAATTGCGCAATCCGCGTCCGCTGGCCGGTCCGCAGACGCGCCTGTCCCGGGAAACCAAGGAGGAGCTGGCGATTTTTCGCACAGCGGCCCGTCTGCGCGCCGAACTTGGACCGGAATCCATCACGACCAGCATCGTCTCGAAAGCCAACAGCGTATCCGATCTGCTCGAACCTTTCATTTTACTGAAGGAAGCCGGGCTCTTCTTGCCGGGTAATCCGCCGCAATGTCCGATCATGGTCGTGCCGCTTTTCGAGACCATTGCTGATCTGCGCGCCGCCACCGGCATCATGCGTCATTTTCTCGCCATTCCCGAAATTGCAGCACTGGGGAAAGCACGCGGCGTGCAGGAAGTGATGCTGGGCTATTCCGATAGCAACAAGGATGGCGGCTATCTGACGTCGCACAGTGAATTGTTCTGCGCCGCCACCGCACTTGGCGAATTGTTCGCGGAGACGGATATGGAGATCCAGTTCTTTCACGGGCGCGGCGGTTCGGTCGGGCGCGGCGGCGGTTCGTCGTGGGATGCCATTCGTGCCCAGCCGCGCGGCACCGTCAATGGCCGCATCCGCATTACCGAACAGGGGGAGGTGATCGCCGCCAAATATGGCTCGCCCGCCGCCGCTTTGCAGACGCTGGATACCATCGCCGCCGCAACCGTCGCCGCAACGCTTTCATCCACCGCGCCTGCCACGGGCGACGTCGCGCGGTTCCAGCAGGCGCTGGAGCAGCTTTCACAAACGGCGTGTGCGGCGTATCGCGCGCTGGTTTATGAAGATCCCACCTTCCTGCCGCTGTTTCGCGCGATGACGCCCATCTCTGAAATCGGCACGCTGAACATCGGCTCCCGCCCGCCGAGCCGCTCGACTTCAGCCGCGATCGAAGATTTGCGCGCGATCCCCTGGGTATTTTCGTGGAGCCAGGCGCGGGTGATGCTCCCCGGCTGGTATGGTGTGGGTCAGGCGCTTTCTTCCTTTCCGGACAAGGTCCTTCTTGCGGAGATGATGCAGGGCTGGCCCTATTTCCAAACGATGCTCGCCAATATGGAAATGGTGCTGGCGAAATCCGACATGGACATTGCCGCCCGTTATGCAACGCTGGCCGGCCCCGGGGAGGTGCCGGTTTTCGCCCGGATCCGCGACGATTGGCAGGAAACCATTGACGCTTTTCTGGCCGTCAGTGGACAATCGCGATTGCTTGAACATAATCCGGCGCTCGATACGTCGATCCGTTTGCGCCTGCCCTATATCGAACCGCTGAACCTGTTGCAGGTGGAATTGCTGAAGCGCCATCGCAGCGGTGAGACGGACCCGCGTATTGCCGAGGGAATTCAATTATCGATCAATGCAATAGCGACAGCCTTGCGCAATAGCGGCTAGAGCCTCATGGTCTAGCCTGGATGCGGCTTCCGCCGCTGGCCTGTCCATATTATGTTCAGGCCAGGTGGCAGTCCGAACAGAGGGAATTGCATCATGCCGAACATGATCGAGACTATCCTGCAATCCATTTCACCCGAGGCCAGGTCAGCGCTCGCTGCCTACTTCGGTGAAACCCCGGACAGCACTGATCGCGCGCTGGTTTCTATCATTCCCACCCTGCTGGCGGCGATGGTTTCCCGTTCGGAACATGGCGGGCTGGAGTCCGTCGCTGCTCTGGTCCGCACGTCCCTTGAACACGACAATGCGCTGGATGACCTGTCTGCGGCACTGTCCGACCCCGGCCGCCGCAGCCGCCTGCTGGCGAATGGTGGCAGTTTCGTATCGGCACTCCTGGGTGGCCAGCTCGGCCCCGTCTCGGCAGCGCTGACGGGACGCTCGGGTGTGAAGGGCGATACCATTCGCGGCCTGTTGCAACTGGGCGGATCTTTGGTGACGGGCGGTGTCGGAAAAATGCTGGGGCATCATCAGCCGACATCACAGGAGCTCAGCACGCTGTTGAAATCCGAGCGGGCCGACATTTTCGCCCGATTGCCCTCCGGCATTTCCTCGTTGCTCGCGCCATTGAGCGGCGCGGCGACGCCGGCAACCGCTGCTGCCGCACTGGCCAGCGACCCCGCGGCACGCACCGACCGGGGTTTCAGCCGTTGGCTACCGTGGATTTTGGCCGCCATTGTTGCGCTGGCGATCATTTTCAGCCTGCGGAGTTGCGAAACGGAGGAGCCCGTAGCCGTTGAGGAAACGAAAACCATCGTCACCGAGGCGCCACCACCCGCCGCACCGGCCGAATTGCCACCACCGCCACCTGGAAGCGGCGTCCTCTCGGAAGTGCGCGATGGCCACCCTGCCGTCGTGGTGTTCTTCGATTCGGGCAGTAGCGCCGTTACACCCGCCTTTCCCACTGCAACCGCACCGTTGAAAAACTGGCTGGACGCCAACCCGGAGGCCACCCTGAGCGTCTCCGGCTACAATGACCCGACGGGCGATGCCGCCGCCAATGCCGAATTATCAAAAAATCGCGCGTCCAATGTTGCCGATGAACTGGTTGCCGCCGGCATAGACCGCAGCCGCATCACACTCGACAAGCCGGCAGAAGCAACCGCCTATGATGAACACCGCACCGAGGCACGCAGGGTAGAGGTTGTAATCCGGCCCTAGCCAGGCCCTGCCTGGCAGAATATGACCGGGAGGATCGGAAGACCAGAATCTTGCGGCGTCGCATTGTGTTCTGCAACGCCGCAACCACTTCCATCGGATCAGAGTTTGGTCAGACCGGCCTTGTAGATGGGCTCGCCCGGAGCCAATGCGTGGAGGCGCGTTCGCACCTCCACATCGTCTTGCTCACTGTAATTGTTCCTGGCGACCGTATCTGACCGGGGCTGGGGACGGACCGTGCGAACCACATCGTCCGCGACAATCCGCAGGGACAGGCTACGCCGCCGCCCGCCCGGGGGCGTGCCGCCGCCGCCATGGAGCGTACTCGTGTGGAAAATCAGCGCATCGCCGCGCTTCATAACACAGGTAACAATATCCCACTTGTCGCGTTCCGCCTGAATGTCCGGCATCCGTTGCAGTTTTGCCGCGTCATCATAAAAGGGCGCCGTATCATCATCCGGGGCGAAGGACGTTCCGTTATAGAGCGTGCCCTTGTGCGTGCCCGGTATTACTTCCAGCGCGGTCTCGGCGGAAATATCGTCCAGCGGGATCCACATGACCATCGTTCTGGGACCGTCGATCGGATGATATACTGTATCCTGATGCCACGGCGTGCGCCGGATCGGGCTATTCGCCCCTTCCTTGAAAAATAACTGGTCCTCATAGTGCCAGATATCGTCTGTTCCGTAGATCCGCTTTGCGATGTCAGCGATCGGCGTCTCGCGATACATTCTCTGAAATGCCGGCTTCTGGCTTGAATCTTCCTGCGACTGGATGAACACCCCGCCTTCCTCGGGATACAGGCGTTGCGCGACAGGTCCGGGGTTGTTCAGATTCCAGTTATAGGCATCTTCAATAACCTGCATGGCGGCTTCGTCGAAAGCGTCAGGGATGATGATGGCGCCATCTCTCTGAAATCGCTTATACAGTTCCTCGGCGTTGTCTTTACTGCATTGTATTCTTGCTTCGTTGGACATGCACACCCTCCAAATCCAGTGCCAATGTATGCGCTACGCGTTGGCTTGTGAAGCAGGATTGGCCACTATCCCTATGTTCTTGCCATACGCATTCGGGAAGCAACAAGCCTCAACCCAAAGGTGGATTGACGACCTCAATACCCTGCCGCATTGAAGATCACGCTTCTGCACAGCGTGTTTAAGGGGGACAGACAAGATGATCGAACGTTCGAATCCTGACGTGGGATATATATCACCCGACACCTTCAACGCCATCCGGATAAGTCAGGTTGTCAAGGCAAATGGACTGGTTCACTATTCCGGCATTGTTGCAGCGGGTCCGGATGGCTCCTGCGTAGCTCCCGGAGATGCCGCCCGGCAAATCACGTGGATTCTTGAGATCCTTCTCCGTCTTCTCAAAGAAGAAAATCTGACGATGTCGAGCCTGATATCCACGACAGTTTTTACGACGGATATCGATACGATTTCGAATCATATGCAGATTTTTTCTGAGGCTTTCGATGAATCCCCGCCGACTTCAACCTGGGTTGAAGTGAAACGACTTGGACATCCGGATTATATTCTAGAACTTGTTGCCATTGCGGCAATTTAGGCCGTATTACGCCAGACTTCATTTATAATCGCATCTCGAACGGGGCCGCCGATCGAGCGCGGCGAGAGACCCGAACGCTCAGGGCGCATCCGTCTGATCGATATATGCACGCGGCGGGAATCCCCGAACCAAAACATCACGCATCTGGATGCGGGCAGAAGATGATTTGCCAGTCCGCCGTGCCAAAACTGCCCGTTCAGGGGATCGCAATTTGACAGATCCGGAGCAGGGCGCATGCGATTCCACACGATGCGACACAACCCAAAGTTGTTGCCGGAAAGGAAAAGCTTTGCGGCAGGGCGCTTTGCATCTGTGTCCGGATCGGCTAAAGCCGCGGTTTATTTGCGGCCTGGTGCCCCGGCGGGTTGTCAAGGTACGTCGTGGGTGTGCCGACGTCCTGCCCGCTGGCGCCGGCTTCGTTTCATCCGGTCGTTGGGAGAAATAGATATGAGCGAAACTGGCGCCGAAGTCATGACACTTGAGCCCAACACAGCCCTGTCGGTTGAAGAAGTGCTGTCCGTCCATCACTGGAATGAGCATCTCTTCAGCTTCACCATCACCCGTCCGTCGAGCTTCCGTTTTCGCTCCGGCGAGTTTGTGATGATCGGGTTGCCCGGCGAAAAGAAACCGATTCTGCGCGCCTATTCCATTGCGAGCCCCGCCTGGGCCGATCATCTCGCCTTTTTGTCTATCGCGGTGGATGATGGGCCGCTGACGTCGAAACTCCGGCATATCCAGCCGGGCGAGCAGCTGTATCTGGGCCGCAAGCCGACGGGCACCCTTGTCACCGATGCGCTGCTGCCGGGGAAACGGCTGTTCATGCTTTCATCGGGCACCGGCCTCGCCCCGTTTCTCAGCCTGATTCACGATCCTGATACCTATCAACTGTTTGAACAGGTGGTCGTCGTCCATTCGGTGCGCAATGTCGCCGATCTGGCGTTTCGCGAAGAACTGGAAAGTCAGCTGGCGGATGACCCGCTGGTCAGTGAGGAAGCGCTGGTGCAGCTTTCCTATTTCCCGACCGTCACGCGGGAAGCATTTCATACGACAGGTCGCATCGACAAACATATTGCCGACGGCACGCTGTTCGCTGGCTTGAACGGACCCGCCCGGTTCGATCCCGAGACAGATCGTGTGATGCTGTGCGGCAGCATGAACATGATTCGCGATCTGGCCGCGCTGCTCGACGCGGCAGGTCTCGAAGAAGGGTCCAACTCCCGCCCCGGCCATTATGTCATCGAGCGCGCCTTCGTCGGTTGAAATAGGGCCAGCCCCGCTTTCGAGCGGCGCTTTTTAATCTCCGCCGCCAACTCATTGGCGGCAATAGCGAAACTTCTTCCAGCCCGTTTCCAGGCGGCCTGCCCCTGCAATCGGGCTTGCCTATTCCGCCAATATGGCACAATCAGTAGTTGGTCGTGTCGATGAAATACGCTATCCTTTGTAGGTGGTGGCGTTTCATGCGGTCGATACATTTTCGTCATCCGGTCGCAATGCGGGTCTGACGGGGCTATATTGCTGAATCCTGCAATCGACGGATTCGGCCTGCTCCTGCAGTCCCCGAAGATCGATGGCAGATGGGCAATGAGGAAGGCAGACGAATGGATTTTCAGCGCGATCAGGGCAGCCACGCCGCCGAGGCCGTTACCCCCGAAGTCCCGGCGACCCATGCTATCTATGGTCCGCGCTTCCCGATCCGGATCGATCATGCGCGCGACTCGAAGCTGACGGAATTTGGCAAGGAAACGCTGCGGGATCGCTATCTGTTGCCCGGCGAAGGACCGCAGGATCTGTTCGCCCGTGTCGCTGCCGCATATGCCGACGACGCCGAACATGCGCAGCGGCTTTATGATTATATCTCCGGCCTGTGGTTCATGCCGGCAACGCCCATCCTGTCCAACGGTGGCACCGGGCGCGGCCTGCCGATCAGCTGCTATCTCAATTCCGTGCCGGACAGCCTGGAAGGCATCCTCGACACCTGGAACGAAAATGTCTGGCTGGCGTCGCGCGGCGGCGGCATCGGCACCTATTGGGGCCGGGTGCGCGGCATTGGCGAGCCAGTGGGCCTGAACGGTAAGACTTCGGGAATCATCCCGTTCGTGCGCGTGATGGATTCACTGACGCTGGCCATCAGCCAGGGCAGTCTGCGGCGCGGTTCCGCCGCCGTCTATCTCGATATCTCCCATCCGGAGATTGAGGAATTTCTCGAAATCCGCAAAACCAGCGGCGATTTCAACCGGAAAGCGCTCAATCTGCACCACGGGGTGCTGATTACCGACGCCTTCATGAACGCAGTGCGCAATGGCGAACCCTTCGACCTCGTCTCACCGAAAACCGGCGACGTGCGCGGAACCGTGGATGCGCGCGCGCTGTTCCAGAAGCTGGTCGAGGTGCGGCTGGCGACCGGCGAGCCGTATATCGTCTTCATCGACCATGTGAATCGCACCATGCCCAAACATCATCGCGATCTGGGCCTCAAGGTGACGACCTCCAACCTGTGTTCAGAGATTACGCTGCCCACCGGGCCGGACCATCTCGGCAACGATCGTACGGCGGTTTGCTGCCTGTCCAGCCTCAATCTCGAAACCTGGGACGAGTGGAACGGCGACCGGCGCTTTATCGAGGATGTCATGCGCTTCCTCGACAATGTGCTGAGCGATTATATCGCGCGCGCGTCCGACGAAATGAGCCGCGCCCGCTATGCGGCGATGCGGGAGCGGTCGGTCGGTCTTGGGGTCATGGGGCTGCACAGCTTCTATCAGGCGCGCAATTTACCGTTCGAATCTGCGATGGCGAAATCGTGGAATCTCAAGATGTTCCGCCATATCCGCGAAAAGGTGGACGAGGCCTCCATGCTGCTCGCCGCCGAGCGTGGCCCGTGCCCGGACGCCGAGGAAATGGGCGTGATGGAGCGGTTTTCCTGCAAGATGGCGATTGCGCCGACGGCGTCGATCAGCATCATCTGCGGCGGCACGTCCGCCTGTATCGAACCGATCCCGGCCAATATCTATACGCACAAGACGCTGTCGGGCAGCTTTGTCGTCAGGAACCCCCATCTCGAACGGTTACTGATTGAGAAATCGCGCAACAGCGAGAGCGTGTGGAGCTCGATTCTGGAACAGGGCGGTTCAGTCCAGCATCTCGATTTCCTCAGCGTCGATGAAAAGGCCACCTACCGCACCGCATTCGAAATCGACCAGCGCTGGATGCTGGAACTGGCCGGCGACCGTACGCCTTATATCGATCAGGCGCAGTCGCTGAATCTGTATCTGCCCGCCGATATCGAGAAATGGGATTTGCTGATGCTGCATTTCCGCGCGTGGGAACTGGGCATCAAATCGCTCTATTATCTGCGGTCCAAATCGATCCAGCGCGCCGGTTTCGCCGGCGCCGATGGCGGAGTGGAGGCCGACAACACGCCCGACCTGCGCCGCATCGAAGTCACCGACTATGATGAATGTCTGGCCTGCCAATAACAAAATAAAGGGGGTGAAGGGGCCTCAGACCCCTTCCCGCCGGAGGCATCTTCCTGCCTTCCTGATTTCCGGAGTCTCCCATGTCCCTGCTTGAATCTTCCCGCATTTACAAACCCTTCGAATACCCATGGGCCTTCGAATATTGGAAAAAACAGCAGCAATTGCACTGGCTGCCCGAAGAAGTTCCTCTGGGCGAGGACTGCCGGGACTGGGCGCAAAAGCTGACGGAGAATGAGCGCAATCTGCTGATGCAGATTTTCCGCTTTTTCACCCAGGCCGATGTGGAAGTGCAGGATTGCTACCACGAAAAATACGGCAGGGTCTTCAAGCCCACCGAAGTGAAGATGATGCTGACGGCATTCTCAAATATGGAAACCATCCATATTGCCGCCTACAGCCATCTTCTCGATACGGTCGGGATGCCGGAATCCGAATATTCCGCTTTCCTTTCGTACAAGGAAATGCGGGACAAGCATGATTATCTGTCGACCTTTGGCGTCGATTCCGATGCCGATATTGCCCGGACGCTGGCGATGTTCGGCGGCTTCACCGAAGGTGTACAGTTATTCGCCAGCTTTGCGATGCTGATGAACTTCCCGCGCTTCAACAAGATGAAGGGCATGGGGCAGATCATCAGTTGGTCGGTCCGCGATGAAAGCCTGCATTGCGAAGGCATTACCCGGCTGTTCCACGCCTTTTGTGCCGAGCGCCAGTGCCTGACGCAGAGCGTGAAGGACGATATTCTGGACATGTGCCAGAAGACTATCCGGCTGGAAGACGCTTTCATCGATCTCGCGTTCGAAATGGGCGCGGTTACCGGCATGACGCCGACGGACGTAAAGAAATATATCCGCTTCATCGCCGACTGGCGGCTGAAGCAACTCGGCCTGAAACCGATTTACCTGATCGACGAGCATCCGCTGCCGTGGCTGCAACCGCTGCTGAACGGCGTGGAACATGCCAATTTCTTTGAAACCCGCGCCACCGAATATTCCAAGGCCGCCACTAAGGGCAATTGGAACGAGGTATGGGAAACTTTCGACCAGCGCCAGTCCGCGCGCGTACCCGTGGTCGCCAACGATCTGGCCGAAATGCCCGATTTTCTCGGGAACGCCCATCACGGAAAGTGACCGCGGCAGAATATTCCGTGATCGGCGCCACTGTCTAAAATAAATGCCTAATATTTGTTATGTATTTAGAATTTAGTTGCGCGATCGTCATGTAACTATATACCCTATGCAGGCTTGTAATTTCTTACAGTGGGCATAGGGGTATGCACATGGGGTTGCTGGTCGACTGGGTTAAATCCAACTATTCTCTTTATAGCGCGGCAAAAATCGCCCGCGACTTCAGGAGTTTTCCGTCATTATCTCCCGATTCAATGAAGGTGATAGGGAAAATCTGGAAAATATATCCCAGCACGATGTTGCCGCCCGCGTGACTTTACAATTTGTGCCAGTCCATAGGCACTATCCATGCCGAAGCGATTCCCGGCGATATTGTGGAATGTGGCGTATGGAGTGGTGGATCTCTGGCGCTCGCGGCCCTGTGGGATCTGCAATACTCTGACAGCAAGCGTATCTATCACGCATTCGACAGTTTTGAGGGCTTGCCGCCGCCGACGGAAGATGATGGCGCAGTCTTTGAAAACTTCAACACCAACAGCCGCAAGAAAAATCGCATCGCAACACAGAAATTGCAGAAAACCGGCGTATGTGCGGGTGACAGTGCGGATACCGTCCGAATGTTCTTCCACAAACTCGGGATCCCGGCAGACCGCAGCCGTTTCCATGTTGGCTGGTTTCAGGACACCGTACCTGCGGCCGCTCGCGAAATCGGCCCCTTGTCTATCCTCCGCATCGATGGCGATTGGTATGACAGCACGAAAGTATGCCTCGATCATTTGTATGACATTGTTTCTCCTGGAGGATATGTCATCGTTGACGATTATGGCTGCTTTTCGGGCTGCAAACGGGCAGTGGATGAGTTTATGGCAATGTACAACATAAAGGCTCAGCTAACGTTTGTGGACGATCATTGCGTCTGGTTCCGCAAGCCCTGAAGCAGTTTTTTCTGATCGCACTTCTGGCTGAAAGAAAAGGCGGGGCACCATCTGCATCGCCCTTTTCGTAATACGGACCCTGTCTCCCTCTTGCGCGGTAGCGCCATCCCCGCCATATGCCCTGCGGGAGCCGGAGCGGGCAGGCCATTCGCCAACCCGGTCAGGTCCGGAAGGAAGCAGCCGCAACGATTCCGGTCTGGGTCGCCCCGGTTCCCACCCTCATGCTTCGGTCAGCCGCCGCTCTTGCGACAGGCGCAGCATTTCCTTCTGCAATTTATCGAACGCCCGCACCTCGATCTGACGCACGCGTTCGCGGCTGATGTCATAAACCTGACTCAGGGCTTCCAGAGTCTGGGGTTCGTCCACCAGTCGTCGTTCGGTGAGGATATGCCGCTCCCGGTCGTTCAGACCGCTCATCGCTTCCCGCAGCAGGTCGTGGCGAATGTCGGCTTCCTCGCGCTCGGCCACCAGTACATCCTGCGTCGGGCCGTCGTCCTGCAGCCAGTCCTGCCATTCGCCCTCGCCTTCCTCGCGCAGGGGCGCGTTCAGGCTGGTGTCGCCGCCTTTTGCCATGCGGCGGTTCATGGACACCACATCCTGCTCGCTGACGCCGAGATCGGTGGCGATCTTTTGCACATCCTCGGGCTTCAGATCGCCTTCGTCGATCGCCTGCAGCTGATTTTTCATGCGCCGCAGGTTGAAGAACAGCTTCTTCTGCGCCGCCGTCGTGCCGATTTTCACCAGCGACCAGCTGCGCAGGATATATTCCTGGATCGACGCCTTGATCCACCACATGGCGTAGGTGGCGAGGCGGAAACCACGTTCGGGCTCGAACTTCTTCACGCCCTGCATCAGGCCGATATTGCCCTCGCCGATCAGCTCGGCCACCGGCAGGCCATAGCCCCGGTAGCCCATGGCGATCCGTGCCACCAGGCGCAAATGCGAGGTGACCAGTTTCGTCCCGGCTTCCGGGTCCTGATGTTCCTGCCAGCGTTTCGCCAGCATATATTCCTCATCCGGCTCCAGCAGCGGAAACTTGCGTATTTCCGACAAATAGCGATTCAGGCTCGCTTCAGGGCCAAGAGCCGGAATACTCTGCGGCAGATTGGTATTGTTTGTCACAGGCTCCTCCCTGATTGCAAAGTTCCATTAAAGCAACAATCGGCTTACGAGAGCCTGAATATCTTCGGGAACGTCGCTCTCATAATAATGTTCCGCCCCGGTAACCGGGTGCAGGAAGCGCAGACTTTGCGCATGCAGCGCCTGACGGTGGAAATCCAGTTCGCGGCAAATATCCGCGAAACGCCCCTGCCCATATACCGGATCGCCCACCAATGGGTAGCCCAGATGCGCCATATGCACCCGTACCTGATGAGTGCGCCCGGTTTCCAGCCGGCATTCAACCATTGCGGCGCGCTTCAGCGCCTGCATCAGGCGATAATGGGTGATGGCGCGCTTGCCCTTCGGTGGACGAACCACGGCGACTTTCTGCCGGTTCGCATCCGACCGCGCCAGATTGGTTTCAATCCGCCCGGCGGGAGGCGTCGGCAAGCCCGCCACCACAGCCAGATAGCTGCGCCCGATCGTATGCCTGGCAAACTGCGCCGCAAGACCTGCATGCGCACGATCCGTCTTGGCAACGACCAGCAGGCCCGATGTGCCCTTGTCGATCCGGTGGACGATGCCAGGACGCGCAACGCCGCCAATGCCGGATAGTCTGCCATGACAATGGTGCAGCAGGGCATTCACCAGCGTACCATCGAGATTTCCGGCGGCCGGATGCACCACCATCCCCGCCGGTTTGTCCACGATCAGCAGATGCTCGTCCTCAAAAACGATATGCAGCGGGATATCTTCCGCCTGCGCCGCCGCCGGGCGGGGATCAGGGATCCGCACGACGATTTCCTCGCCGCCTTTCACCTTCAGCGCCGGGTCGCGCAGCAGGCGGCCATTCAGGCTTACCTCGCCGGCGGAAACCAGCGCCTTCAATCGCTCGCGCGACAGGGTCGGCAACATGGTTGCCAGCGCGCGATCGAGTCGCCAGCCCGCCATGTCTGCGGACAATACCACTTTCCGCACACTGCCGGTGTCGCCCGTATCCGGGTCCTCTGCTATCGGTTCCCCTTTCATGGCAGCGGCATGTTGGACAATAGGCAGTGATTTCAAGAGTGAATCTGACAGGTGCGACAGCGGCAACCATCCGCGCCGCCGTCCATGAAACGCCTGATATCGAAGCCTGCGGCATGTTATTTGGCCTATCGGCTTCCGGTGTCCTCCATGTAAACTCGGCCTCGCGCGCAAAAAACATCGCGGCCCGACCATGGAATCGCTTTGAAATTGCGCCCGAACATCTGTTCGATGCCCAACGCCGCCATAGGGCGGGTCCGCCCTGGCTCGTCGGCATCTGGCACAGTCATCCGAATGGCGACCCCACCCCGAGCCGCTATGATGCCGCCCGCATTACCGACCGTAACTGGCTATGGCTCATCGCTACCCGGACCGCAATCGCTGCCTGGGTACCGGATGGTGAAGGCTTCCGCCCTGTGCCGCTCGCAATATTGCTGTAATCAACCAGTCTGCTATGCTCTCTCCCCGTTAAGAATTGGTCAGGAGCCGATGGCGCAAGGGCAGATACTCTGGTTCGACGCAGCGCGCGGCTTCGGTTTCATCCGTCCTGATCTGGGGCCGCGCGACGTGTTCGTGCATGTCTCCGCGCTGGCGGAAACCGGCGTCAACGAATTACGCCCCGGCGCAAAGGTCGAGTTCGAACTTCTGCAGGACCGCTCGGGAAGACTCACCGCGCACCGTGTTCTGCCGGCAAAACGCTAGGGCGGCCATAACCGGCCGTTACACCAGTTCGCGCTTGAACAACGCCGTCATGACGCTCCAGCCGCGTTCGGCCTGTTCCGGATTATATGCATCGCTGTCGGGCACCATCCAGCCATGAAGGGTTCCGGGATACACCTCGATGCTGGCCAGACGGTCCGCGGTGTCAAACGCCTGCCGCAGCGCCCCTTTCGCATCCGGTTCTTTCGCGTCGTCATCGGCAGCGATGGCGATATGATAGGCGGCGGCGGTGCCGCCAACCAGCCGGTGCGGGCTGCTGGTGTCTTCGGTGACGAGTCGGCCGCCATGAAAGGATATGACCGCACCCGTCCGCGCCGGCTTCGCGGCAGCCGTGCGGATCGCCATTGCGCCGCCCATGCAAAAGCCGACGGTCCCCATGCGCGCCTTGTTGTCGACTTCCGGCTGCGTATCGAGAAAATCGACCAGTGCAGAGGCGTCCGTCATGACCTTTTCGTGGTCGAGCGCGGCGATCATCCCCATCAATTGCGCGCGGTCTTCGGGGTTGTCGAAGCTGAAGCCGGGCGCAAGGACCGGTGCCGGCCGCAGGCGGTAGAACTGGTTGATCACAATCACCGCATAGCCATTGCCGGCCAGTCGCGCGCCCATGTCCGTCATAACCGGTCGCAGACCAAAAGCATCGGGATAGAAAATGACGCCCGGGCTGCGGCGCTTGCCGTCGGGCGCGATCAGCACGGCGTCCATTACGCCATCGTCTGTCCGCACCTGCACATCCCGCCGCGTAACGGGCGTTGCGGCGCCCGCCTTGCCGGCGCTGACTGCAACACCGGCGGCAATTGTCGACATGGTAAAATTCCGCCGCGAAATCCGGCCTTGCGATGGTCTGTCTCCGATCATACCCACGCCCTCCCGCTGCTGTTTGACGCCGAACATGCCCCATCCTCCATGAAAATGTCATGCGAAAAAACGTGGCTCCCGTGTCCTGGCCCTTGGCCTCGCCGCCTTATCGCGTCTAGACCGCAGCTCTCGATCTTCGTGAAACAGGGAAAAGTCGATGCTGCAACGGCTGCGTAGTGTATCCCTTCAGGTCCAGCTGCTCATTGGCTTTATCCTCGGCCTGGCCGGCGGTTTGCTCGTCAATCTGACGACAGGTGTGGATACCGGCTGGGTGATCTGGGTGACGGCGAACATCACCGGGCCCGTGGGCCAGATCTTCCTGCGGCTGCTGTTCATGCTGGTGCTGCCGCTGCTGTTTTCGGCGCTGGTCGTCGGCGTTGCGGAAATGGGCGATCTGAAACTGCTGGGCCGCGCCGGCGGCCGCACCTTGCTGTTGACGCTGGTGATTTCCGGCATTGCCGTTCTGATCGGCATGGTGCTGGTCAATCTGTTGCGGCCGGGGGCCGGCGTCGATCCGGCGCTGGCGCGATCGCTGCTGGCGCAAGGGGCGGACGGCGCCAGCTCGATCGTCAGCAGTGCGCCTGAAGGTTTGCTGGCGGAAGGCAATTTTCTCGTTGGCCTGATCCCGCCCAATGTGTTCGCCGCTGCGGCCAGCAATGAAATACTGATGGTGATGGTGTTCGCGCTGTTCTTCGGCATCGGCCTTGTGATGGTGCAAAGCCCGGCGACGGACAGATTGCAGGAAGTCATCCAGGGGCTGTTCGAAGTGATGATGGCGCTGATCCATCTGGTGATCCGGCTGGCGCCGCTGGCGGTCGCCTGCCTGATGTTTAACCTGGCGGCGCTGTTCGGATGGGATTTGCTGTTGCGGCTGGGCGCCTTTGTCGGCGTCGTGCTGCTGGCGATGGCGCTGCATATGTTCGTGGTTTATCCGCTGGTGATCCGGTTTCTGGCGCGCCGGTCGCCCGTTCAGTTTTTCAAGGCATCGCGCGGGGCCATTGTTGTAGCTTTCGCCACATCCTCTTCGAATGCGACGCTGCCGGTGTCGCTGAAAGTGGCGGAAGATAATCTTGGACTGCCAAAACGGATCGCCCGTTTCGTGCTGACCGTCGGGGCGACCGCCAACCAGAATGGCACGGCGCTGTTCGAAGGTGTGACCGTCCTGTTTCTGGCCCAGTTTTTCGGTGTCGATCTCACATTCGGACAACAGGTGGTGGTAATGGGAGTGTGCATCCTCGGCGGAGTCGGCACGGCGGGTGTGCCGGCGGGTTCGCTGCCGGTGATCGCGATGATCCTGGCGATGGTCGGCGTTCCGCCGGAAGGCATTGGTCTCGTGCTCGGCGTGGATCGCTTCCTCGATATGTGCCGCACGGCATTGAACGTGACGGGAGATCTTGTCATCGCAACCGTGGTCGCCAATGGCGAAGCAGATGAGGCCCTCGCAGTTTCGAGGGGTTGATTCACGCCGTTGGCAGGGGCAAGGACTGCCGCGAGCAAGCGCAATGGCTTACGGAGACATAAAATGAAACTGCTTGTCGCAGTAAAGCGGGTAATCGATTATAACGTAAAACCACGGGTAAAGGCAGATGGCACAGGTGTCGATCTGGCCAACGTCAAGATGTCGATGAACCCGTTCGATGAAATCGCTGTCGAAGAAGCAATCCGCCTGAAAGAAAAGGGCGCGGCCAGCGAGATCGTCGTTGTATCCATCGGGCAGGCGAAGGCGCAGGAAACCTTGCGCACCGCGCTCGCCATGGGTGCGGACCGCGCGATTTTGATCCAGACCGATGAAATCGTCGAGCCGCTCGCCGTCGCCAAATTGCTGGCGAAGGTTGTGGCCGAAGAAGAGCCGGGCCTGGTGATCCTCGGCAAGCAGGCGATCGACGACGACTCGAACCAGACCGGCCAGATGCTGGCGGCGCTGCTCGACTGGCCGCAAGGTACTTTTGCGTCCGCGGTGAATGTGGTCGATGGCGGTGTCGAAGTAACGCGTGAAGTCGATGGCGGACTGGAAACGGTGAAGCTGGACGGTCCGGCGATCGTCACCACCGATTTGCGCCTGAACGAGCCGCGCTATGCGTCGCTGCCCAACATCATGAAGGCGAAATCCAAGCCGCTGGCGACGAAAGCCCCGGCAGATTATGGCGTCGATATCACGCCGCGTCTGGAAACATTGAAAGTGACCGAGCCGCCGAAGCGGCAGGCCGGCATCAAGGTGGCCAGTGTCGATGAGCTGGTCGAGAAGCTGAAGGCGCTGGGAGTAGCAGCATGAAGATACTGGTATGGGTAGAGCATGAAGGCGGCGCCCTGAAGGACGCCACCCTCTCGGCGGTGACGGCGGCGGGTCAACTGGGCGAAGTGCATCTGCTGGTGGCCGGACAGGATGTCGGCGGTGTGGCCACGGCGGCGGCGGCGATTGCCGGTGCGGTGAAGGTGCATGTGGCCGATGATGCGGCCTATGCACATGCGCTGCCGGAAAATATCGCACCGCTGGTGGCGGGTCTGCTGGCGACGCACGATGCGTTCGTCGCTCCGGCCACGTCCAACGGCAAGAATATCGCCCCGCGCGTCGCGGCGCTCGCCGATGTGGCGCAGATCTCGGACATTCTCAGCGTCGAAGGTCCGGACACCTTTACCCGTCCGACCTATGCCGGCAATGCGATTGCAACCGTGCGCTCGAAGGATGCGAAAAAGGTCATCACCGTCCGCGGCACCGCCTTCGCCAAGGCGGCGGCAACTGGCGGCAGCGCCAGCATCGAGCCGGTGTCGGCGGAAGGCAGCGCGGATCGCGGCAAATCCAGCTTCGTAAAGGCGGAACTGGCGAAATCCGAGCGTCCGGAACTCACCAGCGCGAAAGTGATCGTGTCGGGTGGCCGGGCGCTGAAGGACGCCGATACCTTTGCCGAATATATCCTGCCGCTGGCCGACAAGCTGGGCGCAGCCGTTGGCGCCAGCCGCGCGGCGGTCGATGCGGGCTTCGTGCCCAATGATTATCAGGTCGGGCAGACCGGCAAGATTGTCGCCCCGGAAGTCTATGTTGCGGTCGGTATTTCCGGCGCCATCCAGCATCTGGCCGGCATGAAGGATTCGAAGACAATCATCGCCATCAACAAGGATGAGGATGCACCGATCTTCCAGGTAGCTGACGTGGGCCTCGTCGGCGATCTGTTCACTGTCCTGCCCGAACTGACCGGGAAACTCTGATGAACATTCACGAGTATCAGGCGAAGGAATTGCTTTCGCGTTTTGGTGTTCCTGTGCCTGCGGGTTATGCGGCTTTCAGTGCGGAGGAGGCGGTTGCGGCGTGCGGGAAGTTGCCGGGGCC
>JBAYSX010000015.1:0-70747 GCA_041675905.1 Sphingomonadaceae bacterium
AAGGGCAACCAGATCGCCAATTACGGTCCGGATGGCCGTTCGGCTTCGTTCACCTATCCGGACTGGGACCCCACCAACCCGGCCAATTACGCCATGGACGATTTCTACTATCGCGGTTTCAACAATGGTTCGGAATTGTGGCAGGGTGGCCTGAACGCACGCTACCGGATGAACGACGCGCTGACACTGAGGGTGGGCGCGGCCTACCATCGCTTCTCGCAGGATGGTATGGACGTTTTCTATGACGGCGACGTCAACGGAACCAGACCAAAGACACGCGGCACATCCGTCACCGACATTACCAGGGTGTTCAAGAACAGCATGGGTTCATGGCTGGTTGGCGATTACCAGAAAGCCTTTGGGAAATATAACGAATATCACCGGTTCGGCCCGCACGTCGATGGATCCGGCGGCGAACTCTATGATATCGAGAATGTGTACGCGACGACGGAAGAGACGTTTTCCGGATTTGTGCAGATGGACTGGGATGGCGAGCTCTTTGGCAGCCGTTTCCGGGGTAACATCGGCCTGCGCGGGTATACCACCGATACGCACAGCACGGGCTGGATCCAGGGCGCCGATTATGTCTATCTGGGTACGACAGATGTGAAGGGCAGCTATTCGGGCGTCCTGCCGGCGATGAACGCGGTGCTGGAGCCGACGGAGAATTTGCTGCTGCGCTTCGCCGCCGGGCAAAACCTCAACCGGCCGGGAATGGGTTCGATGGCCGCCAAGGGCAGCGCATTCCGCAATGAGGATTCCGGTGAGATTACCGCATCGCGCGGCAATCCCAATCTGAAGCCTTACAAGGATACGACGCTGGACTTTTCGGCCGAATATTATTTCGGCGATGTGGGCCTGATCTCGGCCAGCCTGTTCCAGAAATGGATCAAAAACTTCATTGGCACGGAGATACGGGAAAATGTCCGGTTCGGCGAAACGGGCGTTCCATCAGGCACAATTCCGGGCGCCACGGACGACACGATCGTCTCGGAATTCTCGATGCCGGTCAACATTGCTGGAACAAAAAGCATAACCGGCATCGAACTGGCGGCACAAAGCCAGTTTAATTTCCTGCCGGCGCCATTCGACAAGCTGGGGATGCTGGCGAATTTCACATATGTGGATGCTCCCGAGGATATCACCGGCATTTCCAAAACCAGCTATAACGCCACGCTCTATTATGAAACCGACCGCTGGGGCCTGCGTGGGTCGCTGAGCCACCGCAGCCGCTGGTATTCCGGCCGGAACGAAAACCTGATGAGCGCCAGCACGCGTGGCTTTGAACCGACCACCTATGTGGATGCGTCCGCGTTCCTCAACATTACCGATGACCTGCAGGTCTCGGTGAATGCAATCAACCTGACGAATGAGAAGGAAACGCAGTTCTGGGGTCAGAACCGCTATCTCTATAACCAGACCCAGAGCGGCAGAACCTTCATGGCCGGCCTCAGCTACGCATTCTGAGGCAAACTGACGCGCTGCGCCCCTCCTCCCGGTGCGGGGAAGGGGCGCAGTTTCACTCTTGTGAAACGAGGCCCTTCCGGCGTCATAATCGCGCAATATCCAGACGTTAGGGAGGCATTTGCCAACTGAAAGAGGACGCCATGACCGCATTGAGCCGCCGACAATTCGCTATTTCCGTCTGCGCGGCGGTACTGATGGCGGCGGCGCCCGCCTGGGCGGAGAAATTCACCGTAGCGGTGGTGCCGGACACGCAAAATTATTCCGACATTACACGCGCCCAGCCGCGCGGCGAGGAAACCTTCGTTCAGCAGATGCAATATCTGGTGGAAAAGCGCGCCGAAAAGAATGTGGTGTTCACCACATTTGTTGGCGACATCGTGCAGCATGGCGACGGCCAGTTCCGGCAGAAACCGGCAGACGGGACCGGGCAACAGTTTCAGGAATATGATACGCGCGCCGAATGGGATATTGCCAATCGCGCCGTGACGATCCTGACCCGCGCCGGGATGCCCTTTGGCATGTCGCCCGGCAATCATGATTATGACAATTACAGCTGGTGGGAAGAAGACGGCAGGGGTCCCGGCGCGCGCCGGCCCCTGACGGGTGGCCGGGTGTGGGATCTGTATTTCGGCCCGGAATCCCGCCATTTCGCGGACCGGCCCTGGTATGGTGGTTCCTTCAACCAGGGGCTGAACAGCTATCAATTTTTCGAAGGAGGCGGAAAGCGCTTCCTGCATCTGGCGCTGGAGATGGAGCCGACGCCTGCCGCGCTCGCCTGGGCGCAAAACGTGATGGATGAAAATCCCGGCCTGCCAACCATCGTGACAACCCACGAGTGGCTCCACCCCGTTCTTTCAGGCAAGACGGGACGCTCCAATGGCTATGAAAGCTATTTCGCCGGAACCGGCCATCTGCCGCCCGATGATATATGGGAGCGCTTCATCCGCAAGAACAGCGCGATCTTCCTGGTGCTGAGCGGGCACACCTGGACGCCAACGGTAAACGGGGTTTCGCAGGGCGAAAATCTGCGGATCGACCGGAATGACGCCGGATATCCCGTATATCAGGTGCTGCAGGACTATCAGGGCTACACCATCGGCCCGGATGGAAAGCCGGACTCGGCCAATGGAGGCGCGGGCTGGTTGCGTTTTATCGAATTCGATACCGACCGCCGCAAGATCCATTTCTACACATATTCGCCCTTGCTGGGCCGCTACGCCGGGCGGAACGGCGAGCAGACATTCGGGGCGCCCGCCAGCTATTCGGACTTCGAACTGGATTTCCCCCCGCAGCTGGGCAATTAGGAAACCCCTCCCGAGGTCCGTTGCGATGGCGGTGACGGTATAGCCATCCGGCAAAAGCCACGCGATCTCCCTTCCCGCATGGGTGCACGGCCATTGCTGCCGTGCATCATGGCTCGGCGCACCGCCGCGATATTTGTTCCGGGCGCGCCCGGTATCGGAAATAATCTGCGCTGATTCCGGACGGACTTCACACTGTTATGTGAAGTTGATGGTGCTGCCGGGGAGGATTGAACTCCCGACCTCAGCCTTACCAAGGATGCGCTCTACCACTGAGCTACGGCAGCATATGACGGCGTGGCAGCGAGAAACCGCCGGCTGTCAAGGCTGGCGGATTGGCCGAGGCCAAGGCAGAAGTCAAGCCGGGATCAGTCGGTTTTGGCAGGTTTGTCGTTCGCCATGCCGCCCGGCGGATGGGCAGGCAGGCGCAGGGTCAGCATCAGACCCCCCAGATCCTCGCTGACACCGATGCCGACGGCGCCGCCGTAAATTTCCGCCACGTCGCGCGCGATCGCCATGCCAAGGCCGGTGCCGGGCTTGTTGGTGTCGAGGCGGGAACCGCGCTCGAACATGCGGTTGCGATCGGCTTCGGGGATGCCGGGTCCGTCATCCTCCACCGCGATGGTGACGAACTGGTCCTCCCCGCTGCCTTCGCGTCCCACGGTGACAAATACCCGCCCGCCGCCATATTTGGCGGCATTGTCCATCAGATTTCCCGCCATTTCCTCCAGATCCTGGCGTTCGCCACGAAAGACGACGCTGCGGTCTCCTGCGAGATCGATCACCACCGGGCGATCCGCATAGATGCGCTCGATGGCGTTGCGCAGGCGTTCGAGCGCCGGCCACACATCGGCGCGGGCGGATTTGTCCATGCGGCGGCCAACAGCACGGGCGCGTGCCAGATGATGGTCGATATGGCGGCGCATCGTCGATAATTCCCGCACGACGGTTTCGGCGAGATCGGGACTGTCGGCGGCAGCGGCATTGGTCAGTACGCTTATCGGCGTTTTCAGCGCGTGGGCCAGATTGCCTGCATGCATCCGCGCCGATTCGGCGGCGCGTTCGTTGTAATCGAGAAGGGCATTAAGTTCTTCCACCAGTGGCGCAATTTCCGCCGGGACCCCGGTGGTTGGCGCGCGTCGCACCCGCCCGGAACGCACATCCGCCAATGCCGCAGACATGCGATTCAGCGGTTGCAGACCGATGGTTGCCTGCAACACGCCCAGCAGAAACAGCCCCACGCCCAGGGCGCCGAGTGACCACCATAGAATCGCATGGACTTTCGCCAGTTGCGCATCCAGCGCGCCGACATCATGGGCGACGGCGAAGCGCCAGACGACCGACGAGCCAGGGATGATGCCGTCGCGTTCGATGACCCGCAACGGTTCTCTGGGAAAGCCGTCGAACCGCGAGACGCAGACCTGGATGCAGGATTTGTTGAGATCAAGTTCCAGGTGCCGGTCCCACAGGGAACGGGACGAGAAAGGCTCCCGCCCTTTGGCGCCGACCTGCCAGTACAGGCCGGAATAAGGCTCGCTGAAGCGCGGATCGACGGGAGGACGGTTGAATCGCACTTCCCCGAAGGCATCGAGTTCGGCGGCGGCGATCATTGCAGATACGGCGCGTTCCGATTGTTCATCGAAGGTGCGGGTGATCGTATCGGTCAGGATACGGTTGAGCGCAAGTCCGCCGATCAGCAGCAACGCCGCGATCCACAGCACCGACAGCAGCAAAATCCGGCGGCTGAGCGATCCGAGTCGCAACCGTTGTCCTGTTGGAGTCGCGACCTTGCCGTCTGCCGCCACGGGCTTTTTGTGAAAAAGCGGGGCGAAGCGCCTTTTCACAAGCGGCGTCAGCCTTCGAGACTGTAGCCGAGGCCGCGGATAGTCGAGATGAGTTCAGCGCCCAGTTTCTTGCGGATTCGCGTGATGAACACCTCGATGGTGTTGGAATCGCGATCGAAATCCTGATCGTAGATATGTTCGATCAATTCCGTACGCGACACCACCTTGCCCTTGTGGTGCATCAGATAGGACAAAAGCTTGTATTCCTGCGCCGTCAGTTTCACCGGTTCACCCGCCAGCGTCACCCGGCCCGAGCGCGTATCCAGGCGTACATCGCCTGCCGTCAGTTCGGACGATGCATTGCCGCTGGCACGGCGGATCAGCGCGCGCAGCCGCGCGATCAATTCCTCCGACTGGAAGGGCTTGGCAAGATAATCATCGGCCCCGGCATCCAGGCCTGCCACCTTGTCGGACCAGCTATCCCGCGCGGTAAGCACCAGCACCGGCATTTTATGCCCGCCGCGCCGCCAGCGGTCGAGAACGGTCAACCCGTCCACTTCCGGCAGGCCGAGATCAAGGATCACGGCATCATAGCTTTCGGTCTCGCCCAGGAACTGGCCTTCCTCGCCATCATAGGCGCTGTCGACGGCATAGCCGGCGCCTTCCAGCGTCTCCTTCAACTGGCGGGCAAGGCTCGGCTCGTCCTCAACAATCAGGATGCGCATGATTTCTCCTGGAAAACCGGATTCAGATTAACGGGCAGAGAGCACCCGACCGGTGCGTCCGTCAACATCCACCCACATCACATTGGCTCCCGGTCGCATGAATTTGAAGCGATAGGTGCTGGTGGAGAGATCCGGCTCGACGCCGAGATATTCCCCGCGCGCGACGCTTTGCGCCCGTGTCAGCAATTCCCCAAAGGGACGCAGATCGCCGGATTCGCGCCGGCGCAGCGCATGTTCCTGCTCGGAGATCTCCCGCGCCTGAAGCCGGCCACCGTCATTGTGGCTGTAACGCTGGGCCATTGCGGAGGAGCCTGGAATCAACGCCATTCCGCAAATTGCGATACAGGCGAAACGGGTATATGGACGGAGTTTTATCATAGCAAATCTGGCAATCCGAATAAGCCGAACGCACTGAACAAGCTGTGAATAGGGCCTGCAGCGTTTGCATGGCGGGGCGTGCAATGGCAAGAGCCTCCGTTATGGCCGCACCAATTGTATCCCTGGAAAATATCGCGCTCCGTCAGGGCGAAGGTTTGCTGTTCGACGACTTGTCGCTGTTCGTTGGTGACCGGGATCGCCTGGCGCTGATCGGTCGCAATGGCGCGGGCAAGACGACCCTGCTGAAACTGATCGAGGGGACGATCGAGCCGGATCGCGGCCGGCGCGTCGTGCAGCCAGGCCGCCGCGTGATCCTGTTGCCACAAGACCCGCCTGTGGCCGGTTACGCCACCCTGCTGGATTTTGCGCTGGCGGGGCTGGATGCGCCGCCGCAGTATCAGGTGGAGGCGATTGCGACGCAACTGGGCATCGATCTGACCATCGCCGCCGCGACTGCATCGGGCGGGGAGCGGCGGCGCGCCTCCATCGCCCGGGCGCTGGCGTCCGAGCCCGATCTGCTGCTGCTGGATGAGCCGACCAACCATCTCGATCTTGACGCCATCGCCTGGCTGGAAAACTGGCTGACGCGCTACACGGGAGCGTTCGTCGTAATCAGCCACGACCGCACCTTCCTGACCCGGCTGACGAAAAGCTGCCTGTGGCTGGATCGCGGCGGATTGCGGCGGCAGGAAGTGGGCTTCGGCGGCTTCGAAGCCTGGTCGGAAGCCGTTTATGCGGAAGAAGCGCGCATCGCCGACAAGCTCGATTCCAAAATCGCCCAGGAATTGCACTGGCTGCAACGTGGGGTGACGGCGCGGCGGCGGCGGAATCAGGGGCGGCTGGAGCGGCTTAATGTAATGCGCGCCGACCGCCGCGCGATGCTGGGCGCACCGGGCACGGCGAAACTCGCCTTGGCGACCGACGATGTGAAATCGAAAATGGTCATCGAAGCGGAAAATGTTTGCAAATCCTTCGATGGCCGACCGATTCTGACCGATTTTTCCATCCGCATCCAGCGCGGTGACCGTATCGGCATCGTCGGGCGCAACGGCGCGGGCAAGACGACATTGCTCAATCTCCTCACCGGAGATCTGGAGCCGGACAGCGGCACCATTACCCGTGCGAAAACGCTGAACGGCGTGGCGATCGACCAGCAGCGCAAGCTCATGGACCCGCAAAAGCGCGTGCGCGACGTGCTGGCGGATGGCGGTGACTGGATCACCGTGCGCGGCGTGAAAAAGCATATCCAGGGCTATCTGAAGGAATTCCTGTTCCCGCCGACGATTGCGGATGCCCGCATCGGCGGCTTTTCCGGCGGAGAGCGGTCGCGGATGTTGCTCGCGCGCGAATTCGCCCGCGAATCCAATCTGCTGGTGCTGGACGAACCGACCAACGATCTCGACCTCGAAACGCTCGATCTGTTGCAGGAAGTGATTGCGGATTATGACGGTACGGTGCTGATCGTCAGCCACGATCGCGACTTTCTCGACCGCACCACCACGATGACCATCGGCCTCGATGGCACCGGCAAGGCGCGCATCGTCGCGGGCGGCTATCGCGAACTGGAGGCGCAAATGCAGGCGCAGCCCACGGCGCGCGCAGCCGAACGCGCTTCAGCGCCGGCAGTAGCGCCACCGAAACAGCCAGCCCGGAAGCTGAGCTTCAGGGATCAGCATGATCTCGATCGCCTGCCGGCCGAGATGGAGCGGATCGGGGTGGAGATCGCGAGGGCCGAAACCGCGCTGGCTGACCCTGATCTGTATGAAAAATCACCCGATCGTTTCGCCGCGCTTACTTCCCGGCTCGACACCTTGCGGGCAAACCTCGAGGCGGCGGAGGAACGCTGGCTGGAAGTGGCCGAAAAGGCTGAGTCGCTGGGGTAGTGAAAATGGCGATTGCATGTTATGGGCTGTCGCTTTCGCGTTGCACATAGATTGCGTTCGAGGCCGGAATGTTGAAAGAAAAGTTTATGGCTGATCCCGATTACCGTTTTAACATCATCCCTCATACCAACCCGACCAGCGCGGCAACGCGGGCGGAACTGATCGCAAACCCGGGATTCGGCAAGATTTTCACGGACCATATGGTGACGGTCCGCTACACGGAAGGCCAGGGCTGGCACGATGCGCAACTGGGCCCACGGCAGCCCATCCCGCTCGATCCGGCGACGGCGGTCCTGCATTATGCGCAAGAAATTTTCGAAGGGCTGAAAGCCTATCGCATCGCCGATGGCGGCACCGTGCTGTTCCGCCCCGAAGCCAATGCCCGGCGCATGGCGCAATCGGCGCGGCAACTGGCGATGCCGCCGGTGCCGGAAGAAATCTTCCTTGGCGCGGTGCGCGAACTGGTTTCTGTCGACCGGGACTGGATTCCCGATATCGAAGGCGGCAGCCTGTACCTGCGCCCGTTCATGTTCGCTTCTGAAGCGTTCCTCGGCGTGCGTCCGGCGCATGAATATCTGTTCGTCACCATCGCATCCCCCGTGGGCGGCTATTTCCGCAGCGGGGCGGCAGCCGTAACCTTGTGGGTTTCGCGCGATCACAGCCGCGCTGCCCCCGGCGGCACGGGCTCGGCCAAATGCGGCGGCAATTACGCCGCAAGCCTGACGGCCCAGGCGGAAGCCACGGCGCACGGCTGCGACCAGGTGGTGTTTCTCGATGCGGCGGAGTTCCGCTGGATCGAGGAACTGGGCGGCATGAACATTTTCTTCCTCTTCGACGACGGCACCCTGCTGACGCCACCGCTGGATGGCAGTATCCTGCCCGGTATTACGCGCGATTCCGTGCTGCGGCTGGCCAGCGATGCCGGTCTGAAGGTGCGCGAGGAGCGCTATGCGCTCGATGACTGGCGCGCCGATGTGGAAGCGGGCAGGGTGCGGGAGACGTTCGCCTGCGGCACCGCCGCCGTTATCACAGCTATCGGCACGGTGCGCGACCGCGACGGCGAATTCCGTATCGGCGATGGCGGCCCCGGCAAGGTGACCATGCAGTTGCACGAAAAACTCACCGGCATCCAGCGCGGGATATTGCCTGACCCCTATGGCTGGGTGCATCGGTTGTTTTGAAAAAAGAACCGGCGCGGCCAGGCCTGACCGGAATCAGGAGAAAGTCATATGAGGATGAGCGCGGTCCCCGCCGATCAGGTCGCCGCGGATTTTCGTCTGGCCATGCGGCGGCTGGCGGGCGGTGTTACGGTAGTAACCGCGTCGGACGGTGTCAGACGCTATGGCATGACGATGACGGCGGTGATGTCGCTGGCGATGGAGCCGCCGTCGCTGGTGCTTGCCGTCAACCGCAATGCCTCGATCATCCAGGCATTGACGGTGGGCCGGGAGTTTGGCGTCAATCTGCTGCACCATAGCCACGAGGGATTTTGCCAGCGCTTTTCGGCGTTACCGTCAGACGAGCGCTTCACCATCGGCGACTGGGAATATACCCCGGAGGGCACACCGTATCTTTCGGGCGCAGGTGCGGCGATTTTTTGCCGTGTGGGGCCGATGTATGATTTCGGCACCCACCGGCTGGTGATCGGCACGGTGGAACATAGCGTGCTGCGCGACGAGATCGACCCGCTGATTCATCTGGACGGCCGCTACCGGCAGACCCGCTAATCGCGGGTATAAACGAATTTCGGCATGCTCCAGCCGAAACGCAGCGCCAGCATGCGAATGGACAGGCCGGTGATCATCGCCACCAGCATCACCGGATCATGATCGAAGCCGGCCTGCTGGCCGCCGACGTAGAGAATGCCCGTGGCTACCGATACCGTGGCGTATAGTTCAGCTCGAAAGAGCAGCGGAATGGTGGTGCACAGCATGTCGCGCAGCACACCGCCGGCGCACCCGGTAATCATGCCAGACACGATGACGATGATGAACGGCATGTCCATGCTCTGCGCAACATTGCAGCCAACGACGGTGAACGTCACCAGACCAACCGCATCGAGCAACAGAAATAGCCGCTTGAAGCGGTGCATATAGCGCGCCAGCGGAATCGTCAGCAGCGCAGCCCCGCAGGTGAGCAGCAGATACCATGGGTGCGCCACCCAGGTAAGCGGATGGTGGCCGAGCAGCACATCGCGCACCGAACCGCCGCCGAGTGCTGTCACGCTTCCCAGCAGGCAGACACCCACCCAATCCATGCTGCGCCGCCCGGCAGCCAGCGCCGCTGTCATTGCCTCCACCACCAGACCAAGCAGAAACATCAGATGAAGCAGCACAGACGGGCCTTTCGACAGCGGGCGACCTGTTTTTCCTGAACGTGCACCGATGAAAAGGTCAACGGGCAAAGCCTGTTTCCGGCGCACGGCATCACCGGGCAATTGCTGAACGGACTTGACGCCCGGAGATTCGGTCGTCAGTTGAAGCCATCTGCCCGAAAGCTTTATGATGAACGAGCCGCCCGAAAACCAGGAACCGCCCGATAGCCTGATCCCCTATGATGAAATCGTGCAGGACAGTTTGCGCGGAGTCGTCAAGCGGGTGCTCGCCGATGTGGCGGCGAGCGGCGGCCTGCCGGGCGCGCACCATTTCTTCATCGCCTTCCGCACCCGCCATCCGGGGGTGGACATGCCCAAACATCTGCTCGAACGCTATCCCGATGAAATGACGGTAGTGATCCAGCACCGCTATTGGGATCTGGTGGTGGAGGACGACCATTTCGAGATTGGCCTGACGTTTAACCAGGTCCCGGCCAGGCTGATCATCCCATGGTCGGCGATCACCGGCTTCGTCGATCCGGCGGTCAATTTTGCGCTGCAATTTGCGGTCAGCACGCCGGAACCGGAGGATGAACCGCCGCCGCCTCCGCCGCCGGTGGACGCAGGCGACAGCGGCTCGAATGTCGTGAGTTTCGATTTCAAGCGAAAGAAATAACATGACCACCAGGATTGAAACGGACAGCTTCGGCGAGATCGAAGTGCCGGCAGACGCCTATTATGGCGCGCAAACCGCGCGCTCGATCATCAACTTCCCCGTTGGCACCGAACGCATGCCGCTGCCGGTGATTCACGCGCTGGCGCGGGTGAAGCAGGCGACCGCAATTCTGCACAAGGCCGCCGGGCGCATCCCTGCCGACAAGGCCGACGCGATCATCGCCGCCGCTGACGAGGTGGCGACAGGCAAGCATGATGGCGAATTCCCGCTGGTGGTGTGGCAAACCGGCTCTGGCACGCAATCCAATATGAACACCAACGAGGTGATAGCCGGGCGTGCCAATGAAATGCTGACAGGCACGCGCGGCGGCAAATCGCCGGTGCACCCCAATGATGACGTCAATCGCGGCATGTCGTCGAACGACAGCTTTCCCACCGCCATCCATATCGCGGCAGTTCTGGAAGTGCGACAGCGGCTGCTTCCGGCGCTGGCGCGGCTGCAGGCGGCTTTCGCCGCCAAGCAGCAGGAATGGAAAGATCTGGTGAAGATCGGCCGTACCCATTTGCAGGATGCGACGCCGGTGACGCTGGGCCAGGAATTCAGTGGCTACGCGCAGCAGATGACCGATGGCATCGCCCGCATCGAAGGCGTGCTGCCGCGCCTGCGTCGGCTGGCCCAGGGCGGCACTGCGGTCGGCACCGGTCTGAATGCGCCGGAAAATTTTGGTCCCGATATCGCTGCCGAATTGACGAAACTTACCGGAGAGGAATTCGTTACCGCGCCCAACAAGTTCGAGGCGCTGGCGTCGAACGATACGCTGATCGAACTTTCAGGCGCGCTGAATGTGGTGGCGGCGTCACTGTCGAAGATCGCCAATGATCTGCGTTTGCTGGCCTCCGGCCCGCGTTCCGGCTTTGGCGAGATCAACCTGCCGGAAAATGAGCCGGGCAGCTCGATCATGCCGGGCAAGGTCAACCCGACCCAGTGCGAAATGGTGACGATGGTTGCCACCCGCGTGTTCGGCAACAATGTCACGGTGACGATGGCGGGCGCACAGGGGCATCTCGAACTCAACGTGATGAAGCCGGCGATCGCCGATGCTGTGTTGCAATCGGTACGGCTGCTCGCCGACGCTGCCGACAGTTTCCGCGAACGCGCCGTGGAAGGGGCGACCGCCAACCCGGAGCGCCTTAAGGAATTGCTCGAACGCTCGCTGATGCTGGTAACGGCGCTGGTGCCGGAAATCGGCTATGACAAATCCGCCGAAATCGCCAAGACCGCGCACAAGAAGGGCCTGACCCTGCTCGAAGCCGGTCTGGAGCTGGGTTATGTGACGGAAGAGCAGTTCCGCCGGCTGATCCGACCGGAACTGATGGTTTGACCTCGCCGGCCGGTCAGCGCCGTGGCCTGATGCTGGTTTTGTCCTCACCTTCGGGTGCGGGCAAGACCACCATGTCAAAGCGCCTGCTGGCTTCGGATCAGCATATCAGCCTGTCCGTCAGCGCCACCACCCGCCCGCCGCGCGCCGGCGAGGTGGATGGGCGCGATTATCATTTTGTATCGCCTGAAGCCTTTGACGATCTGATTTCCGGCAATCATCTGCTGGAATGGGCGCATGTGTTCAACAACCGCTACGGCACGCCGCGCGCGCCCGTCGATGCGGCGCTGAAGCAGGGCAGCGATGTGCTGTTCGACATCGACTGGCAGGGCACGCAGCAACTGCGCGAATCGGCCCGTGGCGCCGATCTGGTGTCGGTCTTCCTGTTGCCCCCCTCGATGGGCGAACTCCACCGCCGCCTGCAGGCCCGCGCCGCCGACAGCGCCGAAGTGATCGCCACCCGCATGGCCCGCGCCGCCGATGAAATCAGCCACTGGGCGGAATATGATTATGTGCTGCTGAACGACGATCTGGATCGCTGCCAGGCAGAAATCCGCGCCATTTTGACCAGCGAGCGCCTGAAGCGCACAAGGCAGGTGGGCGTTGCGGCCTTTGTACGGAATTTGCTGGCGGGGGAACAATCCGGCCCGTCAGCCTGACAGCTTATTCTTCGGAAAAAAAATCTTCGTCGAGCCGCTTGAACTCGATTTTGCGGCTTACGCGGACACCAACACCGTGCTCGATCATCAGGTCTGTCAGACGTTCGCCGTCGATCAGGATGACACGCTGTGCGAGATGTTTGACGTAGTCGCAGGCGTGATTGCTGAAGGTTGAGGTTGTAACGAAAACGCCTTTCGTCGCGCCATGGCCAACCCGGCTGCCGACGAAAGCTTGCACTTCAGGGCGCCCGACGCTGTTGTTCGAATAGCGCTTCGCCTGTACATAAACCCGGTCCAGTCCCAGCCGATCTTCGTTAATAACTCCGTCCACGCCACCGTCCCCGGAGCGACCAAGTTGTGTTGCGGCATTTTTATGCGATCCGCCATAGCCCATGGCAATGAGCAGATCAACAATCAGTTGTTCAAAGAAAACCGGACTATTCTGGACAATGCGTTCCAGTAATTCCGACTGTAAGGCTGACTGTACGGCTTTATAGGCTAACTCTATCTGCTCTTCGGGTGTAGCCGGGTTGGGCTCGGCGATGGCTGCTTCCAGTTCGTCATTGTTCCGAGGCTCTTGACCGGCATGGAACAAACGGAAGGATTCATATGCCTTCAGTTCTTTTACCCCAATCTGTGCAGGGTTAGACGCCAGCAGCGTCAGCCCGGCATCAGTGGCGACAAAGTGACCACGCTTTGTTGATGCAACCAGGCCCGCCTTGGACATATAAAATTTCGCCCAGTGTATGCGATTGTGGAGCACACGTTGCCGCCCACTCGGCAGGTATTCTTCCCGCTCTTCCGGAGTCAGCCCAAATTCATCAGCAAGCGGTTCGACAAGGTCGACAACTCGTTGCTCACCGGTAGCCGCGATCCGTAACACGGGCAGCATCAATGTCTGATAGTCCGGGATCACGGCTTGTGTTCACCTCTCGAAGAGAATGGGAAGACCAACGGGTTCCCGAATAAGTGGGGGAGGGTGTTTCGCTATTCCTGGTGCGCCGTGACAACTTCTGACTTTTCACGAGGTTTTCATTCACTGCCGTGAAGCCGCCTTCGATCGACCTGCACGGCCTATCCCGACGGCTGGTTATGTGCGGCAAAGGTAACCACCCACTCCGCTTCCTTGAAGCCCATCAACAGCCCACCTGGATATTCGATGATGGGGCGTTTGATCATCGAAGGCTGGTCCACCATCAGCGCCACGGCCTTGCTTTCATCAAGATCGGCTTTTTGGGCCGGGTCCAGCTTACGCCAGGTGGTGCCGGCCTTGTTCAGCACCTTGTCGAGGCCGGCTTTCCCGATCCAGCCGGTGATGCGGTCGGCGTCCGCACCCTGTTTCTTGTAATCGTGGAAATTATACGGAATTTCCCGTGCCGCGAGCCACGCGCGCGCCTTTTTCACCGTGTCACAATTCGGAATTCCGTATAGCGTGACGGTCAAGACGCGCTCCGTTTCCTGCCGGGATTAGTGCGTGGTGACGGGTTCCGCCTTTTCGGCGAGGATCGTCAGGCCCTTTTCATTCACCTCCGCGAATCCGCCTTCGATGCGGATGCGTTCCGGCTGTGAATCCGCCGTAGCATATACGGAGATTTCACCCGGTCGGATGGTGGACATGAAGGGGGCGTGTCCGGCGAGGACACCGAAGTCGCCCTCCGTGCCGGGCACCACGACCATATGGACGGGGCCGGAACGGAGCAGCGTTTCGGGCGTCACCAGCTCGAAATGGAGCAGGGCGGCCATGGATCAGGCCGCTTCCGCCAGCTTCTGCGCCTTGGCGACCGCTTCCTCGATGGTGCCGACCATGTAGAAAGCGGCTTCGGGCAGATGGTCATATTCGCCGGCGACAATCGCCTTGAAGCCCTTGATGGTGTCTTCGAGCTGCACAAACACGCCAGGCGTGCCGGTGAAGATTTCGGCGACGTGGAAGGGCTGGCTGAGGAAACGCTGCACCTTGCGGGCGCGGGCCACCACCAGCTTGTCCTCTTCCGACAGTTCGTCCATGCCGAGAATGGCGATGATGTCCTGCAAGGACTTGTATTTTTGCAGCACTTCCTGAACGGAACGCGCCACTTCATAATGTTCCTGACCGACGGTCCGCGGCTCCAGCACGCGGCTGGTCGAATCGAGCGGGTCCACCGCCGGATAGATGCCGAGTTCGGCGATCTGGCGGCTGAGCACGGTGGTGGCGTCTAGGTGGGCGAAGCTGGTTGCTGGCGCCGGGTCGGTCAGGTCGTCGGCGGGAACATAAATCGCCTGCACCGAGGTGATCGAACCCTTGTTGGTGGATGTAATGCGTTCCTGCAACGCGCCCATGTCGGTGGCGAGCGTCGGCTGATAGCCCACGGCTGACGGGATACGACCGAGCAGCGCCGACACTTCGGAACCGGCCTGGGTGAAGCGGAAGATATTGTCCACGAAGAACAGCACGTCCTGGCCTTCGACGTCGCGGAAATATTCGGCGATGGTCAGGCCGGAAAGCGCCACGCGCGCCCGCGCGCCCGGCGGCTCGTTCATCTGGCCAAACACCAGCGCCACCTTCGATCCTTCGGATACCGGATTGCCTTCGGCATCCTTGGCGATGACGCCGGCGTCGAGAAATTCGTGATACAGGTCGTTGCCTTCACGGGTACGCTCGCCGACTCCGGCGAACACCGAGGTGCCACCATGCCCCTTGGCGATATTGTTGATCAGTTCCTGAATCAACACGGTCTTGCCGACGCCTGCGCCGCCGAACAGGCCGATCTTGCCGCCCTTGGAATATGGAGCCAGCAGATCGACGACCTTGATGCCGGTGACGAGAATGCTGGTTTCGGTCGACTGGTCGACGAATTCGGGCGCTTCCGCATGGATGGGCGCGGATTGCGTCGTGTTCACCGGGCCGCGCTCGTCAATCGGTTCCCCGATGACGTTCAGAATACGGCCAAGGGTGGCCGGACCGACCGGCACGCGGATTTGCGAGCCGGTGTCCGTCACTTCCTGGCCGCGCACGAGGCCATCGGTCGAGTCCATCGCAATGGTGCGGACGGTGTTCTCGCCGAGGTGTTGCGCCACTTCGAGCACAAGGCGGCGGTCTTCGACGCGGGTTTCCAGCGCGTTCAGAATCGCCGGCAGCGCATCGGTGAAGGCCACGTCGACGACGGCGCCGATCACCTGGGTGATGCGGCCGGTATTATTGGTGGTGGTTTGGGTTGCCATCTGTGTCCTCCTAGAGCGCTTCTGCGCCCGAGATGATCTCGATCAGTTCCTTGGTGATCGCGGCCTGACGCGTACGGTTGTACGTCAGTGTCAGACGGTTGATCATGTCGCCGGCGTTACGGGTCGCATTGTCCATCGCCGTCATCTGCGCGCCATAGAAGCCGGCGTTGCTTTCCAGCATCGCGCTGAAGATTTGCACCGCAATGTTGCGCGGCAGCAGTTCATTGAGAATCGCTTCCTCGCCGGGCTCATATTCCACCACCGCGCCGGCGGACGTGTTCGCTTCGGGGCTGTCGGGAATAGCGGTCGGGATCAGTTGCCGGCCTGTAGGCGTCTGCACCAGCGGCGACTGGAATTCGGAATAAAACAGGGTCGCCACGTCGAATTCGCCACGAGCGTAGCGGGCGATCAGATCGGTGGCGAGATCATGCGCTTCGGCGAAACCAATGACCTTGACCGCCGAAAGATCGACGGACGCGACGATGGAATCCTTGTTGGTCCGCAGAAATTGGGCCCGGCCTTTTTTGCCGACGAGCAGCAATTTCACCGTCTTGCCCATGCCTTCGAGTTCGATCAGCCGACGGCGCGCCGCGCGCACGACATTGGTGTTGAAACCACCGCACAGCCCGCGTTCCGCCGTCAGCACGACCAGCAAATGCACCTGATCCCGCCCGGTTCCCGCGAGCAGCGGCGAAGTGCCGGGGCCGGCCTGAACGCGTGCGCCGAGATTGGCCAGCACTGCTTCCATACGCGACGCATAGGGGCGGGCCGCGATGGCCCGTTCCTGTGCGCGGCGCAGCTTGGCGGCGGCCACCATCTTCATCGCCCGCGTAATCTTCTGGGTCGATTTGACCGAAGAGATGCGGACTTTCAGATCCTTGAGCGAAGCCATCGATAAGGCCCGTTCAGGCGAAAGTGCGAACGAAGGAGGCGATGGCCTGCTTCAGCGCGTCGCGGGTCTTGTCGGACAGATCCCTGGTATCGCGGATGTCGGCGAGAATTTGCGGATGATTGGCGCGCATATCGTCCAGCAACTGCTTTTCGAAACGCGTCACCGCGTTGACCGGAATCCCATCGAGGAAGCCGTTGACGCCGGAGAAGATCGACACGACCTGTTCTTCCATCGCCAGCGGGCTGAATTGCGGTTGCTTCAGCAATTCCGTCAGTCGCGCGCCGCGAGCCAGCAGGCGCTGGGTCGAAGCGTCGAGGTCGGAACCGAACTGCGCGAACGCCGCCATTTCGCGATATTGCGCCAGTTCCAGCTTGATCGAGCCGGCGACCTTTTTCATCGCCTTGGTCTGCGCGGCGGAGCCGACGCGGCTGACCGACAGGCCGACGTTGATGGCCGGACGGATGCCTTGATAGAACAGATCCGATTCGAGGAAAATCTGGCCATCGGTGATCGAGATGACGTTGGTCGGGATATAGGCTGACACGTCGCCGCCCTGCGTTTCGATGATCGGCAGCGCCGTCAGCGAGCCATTGCCATGGGCGTCGTTCATCTTGGCGGCGCGTTCCAGCAAGCGGCTGTGCAGGTAGAAAACGTCACCCGGATAGGCTTCGCGACCCGGCGGGCGGCGCAGCAGCAGCGACATCTGCCGATAGGCGACGGCCTGCTTCGACAAATCGTCGTAAACGATCACGGCATGCATGCCATTATCGCGGAAGAATTCGCCCATGGTGACGCCGGCATAGGGAGCCAGATATTGCAGCGGCGCCGGTTCCGACGCAGTGGCGGCGACAACGATGGAATATTCCATCGCGCCATTTTCTTCCAGCGTGCGGACGATTTGCGCAACGGTCGAACGCTTCTGTCCAACGGCGACGTAGATGCAATAAAGCTTCTTCGACTCGTCGCTTCCGGCGTTGACGCCCTTCTGGTTGATGAAGGTATCCAGCGCCACCGCGGTCTTGCCGGTCTGGCGGTCGCCGATGATCAGTTCGCGCTGGCCACGACCCACCGGCACTAGCGCATCCAGCGCCTTCATGCCGGTTTGCATCGGTTCGTGCACCGATTTGCGCGGGATGATACCGGGAGCCTTCACCTCGACGCGGCGACGCTCGGTCGATTCGATCGGACCCTTGCCGTCGATCGGATTGCCCAGCGCATCGACGACGCGCCCCAGCAGGCCCTTGCCGACCGGCACATCAACAATGGTGCCGGTGCGTTTCACCGTATCGCCCTCGCCGATGCCGGTATCCGGACCAAAGATCACGACGCCGACATTATCGGCTTCGAGGTTCAGCGCCATCCCCTGGATGCCGCCGGGAAACTCGACCATTTCGCCGGCCTGGACCTTGTCGAGACCATGCACACGCGCGATCCCGTCGCCGACAGAAAGCACATGCCCGACTTCGGAGACTTCCGCCTCTGTGCCGAAGCTCGCGATCTGGTCGCGGATGACGCGGCTGATTTCCGCGGCGCGGATGTCCATTTCCTATAGGCCTTTCATCTGCTGACCCAGCCGTTCGAGGCGGGTCCGGACGCTTGAGTCGATTTGTTCGGAGCCGATGCGCACCACCAGCCCGCCGAGGAGATCGGGGTTGACCGTGACATTGGCGATAATGTTGCGCCCAGTGCGCGTTTTCAGCTTCGCTTCCAATGCGGCGATTTGATCCGCCGATAGCGGCGTGGCGCTGGCGACTTCGGCAACCGTGGTGCCGCGATGGGCACTGACCAGGCTGCCGAACTGCCGGATAATGGCGGAAAGTTCCGCCAGACGCCCGTTCTGCGCCAGCACACCGAGAAAATTGTGGATCAATTGCGGAAGGCCGAGTTCTGTAGCCACGGCGGTGATCGCGGCGGTGGCCGCTTCCCGACCGATATCCGGCGCAACCGTCAGATGCCGCAGTTCGCTGCTGACGGCGAGCGCTTCCCGCAGTTTTTCCAGCGCGTTGGCGGTTTCGTCCAGCGATTTCGATTCGAGGGCAAGATCAAACAGGGCTGTGGCGTAACGCCCGGGCAGCCCCGCCGCCATTACCGAAATCGCAGAATCCGTCACGTCTGCTGACTGCCTTCATGCTTGCGCCGGAGGATTCCGGCCGGGTTGGTCTTTCATTCCGCATGGCACCCGGCCGCCAGGGTGCGGCGTGGGGCTGGGCGGAGGAGTTCGTACCGATGGGAGGAGCGCGGAGTACAAACTACCCTCGGCTGCCCCCGATCGTCTGACGCGGGGCTCTAGCATGGGTGTTTCCGCGTCGCAAGCGCCATGGCGACAGCTTTGTGACGATCAGGCTAAACCTGATCCCGGCGGCGTTTCAGGATGATATAGACAGCGCCCGCGCCCCCGTGGCGCGGATGGGCGCGACGGACTGCGGCAATTCGCGCCGATAGAATCTCTTCCCCCAGCCAGCGGGGGAGTTCGGCCCGGATCGCGCCGCGTCGCCGGGCCGCATCGCCGCCGAGGCCAGGCATCAGATCGACGGGTGCAGGGCCGGGCCTTCCGCCCTTGCCGGTAATCACCAGAAGGACGCGCGCGCCATGCGCTTCGGCTGCCAGGACGCGCCGGTAAAGCAGATGGCGCGCGGCCTCGACTGTGTGGCCGTGCAGGTCGATCACATGGTCCGGCACGATGCGCCCGCTGGTCAGGCGGCGATCCCAGCTGGCGTCGAGCGTTTCGGTGATGGCGTGCGCCCGGACGGGTGCGGCGGCTGCGATGACAGGGGAAGCTGCAACAAACTTGCGCGGTCCGGCATTGCTGCGGGGTGGCGGGGCAGGCGCGGCGAGCGGCGCGGGGACGGGTGACGGCGGGGCTTTCGGGTGGAGCGGCGTTACCGTGGCGGCCACCTTTGCCCATAGTGCCCATTCGTCCGCGTCCAGTTTCCGGCTCATGGCTCCTGTCCAGAGAGGCGCTCTGCCGCGAGGCGCGGTAACAGCACGGTCAGGTTCACCGGAGCTGCCAATGCGCCAGCGATGCGCGCGGCGCGGTCGCCATGACCCCAGAAGATATCGATGCGGTTCGCGCCCCGGATCGCGCCGCCGGTATCCGCCGCGACCAGCAGGCGACGCCAGGGCTGTCCTTCGACCTCGAGCGTGGCGAACAGCGGCGCGCCTGGCGGGATGCGCGCAAGATCGACGGCGGCGTTCGCCTCCGCAATCAGCGGCACGCCGAGGGCGCCAATCGGGCCATCCTTGCTGTCGGGGAGGCGGCGGAAGAAAATCCAGGAGGCATTTTCGCGCATCAACGCCCGGCCTTCCGCTGGATTCTCCGCGAGCCATGCGCGGATTTCGGCCATGCCAGCCTTTTCCAACTGGCCGCGCTCGCGCAGCAGTCGGCCTATCGCGGTATAGGGATGGCCATTCTGCCCTGCGTAACCGATGCGCCAGAGCTGTCCATCACCGAGACGCAAGCGGCCCGATCCCTGAATTTGCAGGAAAAACAGATCGACGGGATCGTTGGCCCACGCCAGCTCCAGGTGTCGCCCGGCCAGTACGCCATTTTCGATTTCCGCACGGCTGTAATAGGGAATGAGGGTCTTGCCGTCGAACCGGCCCCTTATGCGCCGCCCTGCCAGATCGGCGGCAAAGGCGCCGAGATCTATGTCGAGAAGGTCGGGCGGCAGCCGGTAAATGGCCTGACCGCCGGGTACGGGGGTCAGGCTGCCCGTGATTTCGGGTTCGAAATAGCCGGTGGCAAGCCCTTTGCCATCCCCCAGACGCACGGCGATAAAATGCCGGTCGAAAAATTCTGACGTTGGCGTTTGAGTGTCGGCGCAGGCGGCTTGCCAGTCGGCCGGAACGGTCAGGCCGGAACGATCCTGGCGCCGCGCAATCGCCGGACAGGCGCGGCAGAAAGCCTCATGCGCGTCGGCAGTGGGCGCGAAGCCCGGAAGGGTGGCGGGCGGGCCGATAACGCGCGCCGCCACCGGTGCGGGTTCGACGTGCGGCGCAGGCCCGACCGACGGCGGCGTGGCAGCGCAGCCGGCGAGCGTCAATGCGATGGTCAGCGCCCATCCCCGAGCCGTAATCCGCATCCCGAACCGTCGTCAGATCTGCGGCCTCAGGCTTCTTCGTCGATGGCGACGACCAGCCACGCCGGATCGCGTGACGCCGTGTGACGGCTGAAGGTCCAGATGTCGTGCGTTTGGACGGAGGCATCGGGATTGCCGGCGATGACCCGGCCTTCCGAATCGCGCGTGGCGCTGACGATTTCGGCGTCGAAACGGATGGTCACATCGGCCATGGTGCCGTTGATCCGGGCATCCACGATCGAGGCGCGATCGACTTGCAGCAAGCGGTTATCCAGCCGCTCGCCGGCGTCGGCGCGGGCAGCGATCGCTGCACGGAACTGGCCCAGAATCTCGTCGGATACCAGGTCTGGCAGTGCATCAATGTCGCCATTCCAGAAGGATTCCAGGACCATCGCATAGGCTGTCTGGGCAGACGCCAGGAAGCGCGCCGGATCAAAGCTGCGGTCGGCCTGCATCACGGCTTCCAGACCCGGGCGGACGCCGGGTTCGATATCCGCCGGCAACTCGGGAAGGGGAAACATCTCCGCTTCGTTGGCCTGACGGGCATCCGGGCGGGCGACCTCGGCACGACCGGAGCGGAAAGAGTCGGACACGGGTTTTTCATGGCCGGTGCGTTTGCCGAGCGCATGATAGAGACGCAGACCAATGAACCCGGCCAGCATGGCCAGGAAAAAAATTTCGATCCATCCGCTCTGCATTCCGGTCCTGCCTCTGCTTTTCGTTACGCCGTCGCGCCTGTAAACTGAACAGCAGAAATAGTGCCACCGGCACCGGGATACAAGGAACGATATGAAAGCGCTGCTTGCCCGTCGTTGCGTGGGGTGCTAGCCCGGCGACGATTTTGAGAACGAAATGGGCGACAATCATGACCGACATCTCTGAAGAAGCCGCCGAAGCATTGGCCAATGGCGCCGATCTCGCGCCGCAAGCCGGAATCCTGAGCCAATATGTGAAAGATCTCTCGTTCGAGAACCCGAACGCGCCGGCCTCGCTGCAGATGCAGGGGCAGCCGAAGATCGAGATCAACGTCAACGTCAATGCGCGCTCGGGCGGGCAGGATATGTATGAGGTTGAACTGAAAATCGACGCAACGGCGCGCAGCCAGGAAGACAAGGTCGCTTTCCAGGTTGAGCTGCTTTACGCTGGACTTTTCCGCCTGACGGGCGCGCCGCAGGAAGCGATTGAGCCATTCCTGGTGGTGGAAGCGCCGCGCATCCTGTTCCCGTTCGCGCGCCGGGTAATTGCCGACGTCACCCGCGACGGCGGCTTTCCGCCGCTGATGCTGGAGCCGATCGATTTTGGCGGGCTGTACATGAACCAGCTGGAGGCCCGGCAGGGCGGCGGCGACGGAGCGACGGTCGGCCACGCCTGACCCCGGCCTGGGCGCAGCACGTCCTTGATCCGGTATATTGAATGTCGCTGATTCGCGCCGCCACCACGGTCGGCGGTTTCACCCTGTTATCGCGCGTCGTCGGCCTCATCCGCGAGATGCTGATGGCGCGCTTTCTTGGCGCAGGCTTTGCGGCGGACGCCTTTCTGGTGGCGTTCCGCCTGCCCAATCTGTTCCGTTCGCTGTTTGCCGAAGGGGCATTTTCGGCGGCATTCGTGCCAATGGTCTCCGCGCGACTGGGAGACCGGCCCGATGGCCAGCGCAACGTCGCCGCGGCGGTGTATTTCACCGAACAGGCGCTGGCGTTGCTGTTGCCGATCCTGCTGATCTTCACCCTTGTGGTGATGATCGCCGCCGTGCCGGTGGTCTGGCTGATGACCGGCGGTTTCGAGGACCGTTCGCCGGAAAAACTGGAGTTGACCGTGCTGCTGACGCGGTTGACCTTTCCCTATCTGATGCTGATTTCGCTGGCATCCCTGCTGGGTGGATTGCTGAATGCGCTGGGGCGCTTCTGGGTCTATGCCGCCGCGCCGATCATCCTCAATCTGGTGTTTATCGCCGGCTTCATCTGGTTTCGCGGCGACGATCCGGTCGATACGGCGGTGATGCAGGCGGCCGCCGTCACCATCGCCGGCATTTTGCAACTCTTGTGGCTGGTATGGGGATGCGCGCGCGCCAATGCCCTGCCGCGCCTGCGTTTGCCGAAGCTGACGCCAGGCATGCGTACGCTGCTGAAACGTATCGGTCCGGCGGCGCTGGGGGCGGGCGCGACGCAGATCAACCTGCTGATATCCACGCTGATCGCGGCGCGGTTGCTGCCGCAGGGATCGGTCGCCTTCCTTTACTATGCCGACCGGCTGAATCAGCTGGCGCTGGGGATGATCGGCGTCGGCATGGGGGTGGCGCTGTTGCCGACGATGGGCCGGCTGATTGGCGCGGGTAATATTTCCGCCGCCATCCACCAGCAGAATCGCGCCATCGAATTTGTGCTGCTGTTCGCCATCCCGGCCGCGACTGGTCTGGTTGTTGCAGCGGAACCGATTATCGCGGCGCTGTTCCAGCAGGGCGAATTTACCGCCAGCGACGCCGCCAACACGGCGGCGGCGCTGCAGGTGTTTTCGCTGGGATTGCCCGCCTATATGTTGATAAAGGTGCTGACGCCCGGCTTCCATGCGCGCGGGGATACGCGAACACCCATGCGTATCGGGCTGTTGGCAATATTGGTCAACCTGGCAGGCAATCTGTTGTTGAGCCAGCCTTTCGCGCATGTCGGTATTGCGCTCGCCACGGCCATTTCCGCCTGGGTCAATGTTGGGCTGTTGTGGTGGTCGCTGCATCGTCGCGGGGATTTCGCTGTGGATGCGGCGCTGTCTCGCGCCGCGCCCCGCATGTTGCTGGCGGGAATGGTGATGGCGGCAGCCGTCTGGATGCTGGTGGAGCCGTTATTGGCGTGGGCCAGCGGGGATGCCCTTTCGCGTATATTTGCGCTTGCCATCCTGCTGTCGGCTGGCGCAATCAGCTATTTTGGCGCCGGCTATCTGGTGAAGGCCTATGATCTCAAACAGATCGTCGGGGCGCTTAAACGAGGCAAATCATGATTATCGTGTCTGGCATCCAGCCCACCGGCAACCCGCATCTTGGCAATTATCTGGGAGCGATCCGCAACTGGGTGCTGATGCAGGATGCACTTTCGGCTGCGGACCAGGCCTTTTACTTTATCGCCGACATGCATGCGATCACCCTGTGGCAGGATCCTCGGGCATTGGGTCAGGCAACGCGGGAGATCGCCGCGACGCTGATGGCTGCCGGGGTCGATCCGGAACGCGTGGCCCTTTTCAACCAGAGCCGCGTGCGCGAACATGCCGAGCTTGCATGGATACTTGGCTGTACCGCGCGCATCGGCTGGCTATCGCGGATGACGCAGTTCAAGGAGAAATCCGGCAAGGATCGGGAAGGCGCATCCGTTGGCCTTTACACCTATCCGGTGCTGCAGGCAGCGGACATCCTGCTGTACAAGGCGACC
Source organism: Sphingomonadaceae bacterium (assembly GCA_041675905.1). Classification (GTDB taxonomy): domain Bacteria; phylum Pseudomonadota; class Alphaproteobacteria; order Sphingomonadales; family Sphingomonadaceae; genus Sandaracinobacteroides. Next base: position 24,148 of record JBAYSX010000015.1, read on the forward strand.
CATGTGCCGGTCGGCGATGATCAGAAGCAGCATCTGGAACTGACGCGCGACATCGCGACCAAATTCAACACGGATTATGCGCGCGATCTGTTCGTGCTGCCCGAACCGACGATCCCGCCGGAGACACCACGGGTTCGCTCGTTGCGCGATGGATCGGCGAAGATGTCGAAATCCGATCCATCCGACATGAGCCGTATCAATCTCACGGATACAGTGGACGATATTCGACAGAAGATTAAAAAGGCCAAAACCGACCCCGAGCCGATTCCGGCTGCTGTCGCGGATCTGGCCCATCGCCCGGAAGCCCGTAATCTGATCGAGATTTACGCGACATTTGCCGGCAAGGCGACCGTCGATGTGCTGGCGGAGTTTGCCGGTGAGGGATTCGGCAAGTTCAAGCCAGCTCTGGCCGAATTGATCGTTGAGCAACTGGCACCGATCAACGAGCGTTTCCGGACGCTGCTGGCAGCGCCCGAGCAGATTGACGGGGCGTTGAATCGCGGAGCAGATGCGGCGCGAACCAGGGCGCGGGAAACCATCGCCGAGGTGCGTGACACCGTTGGGTTCCTTGGCTGAACCCGGGGGCAGCACGGGCCTGTTACCCGCCGGCCTGAAGGTCGGCCATGCGCATGATGCACGTGCGGCGACAGGTGTAACCGTTATGCTGCCGGCTTCGCCGGTGGTGATGGCGGTTGATGTGCGCGGCGGCGGGCCAGGTACCCGGGAGACGGATGCGCTCAATCCGTGGAATCTGGTTGAACGTGTGCATGCGCTGGTGCTGTCTGGCGGCAGCGTTTTTGGCCTGGCTGCGGCGGATGAAGCAGCGCTCTGGCTGGCGCGTCGTGGCATCGGGCTGGAGATGGGGGAGGGCTTGCCGCGCGTGCCGGTCGTTCCCGCCGCGATTTTGTTTGATCTGGCCAATGGTGGTGACAAAAGCTGGGCGTTACCGGTCGCCGCCGAGGATCCGCCCTATCGGCAACTCGCCCGCGCCGCCTTGCTGGGGGCAACGCCGCAGCCGGCGGTCGGGCGGGTGGGGGCTGGTTACGGCGCCCGCTCGGGTAGCCAGCCGGGAGGTATCGGCATCGCATCGGTGACGCTCGACGGTGGTGGTCGCATGACGGCGCTGGTCGCCGTGAACAGTTTTGGCGAGGTAACGGGCGACATGCCACCCTTGACCGGACCGGTGCCGATGCCGAAGGGGCGCGCCATATCCGGCGCCAATACCTGTATCGGGGCTGTCGCCACCGATATCCCGCTGACCCGTGCCGCCGCTTTCCGGGTTGCGATGATGGCCCATGATGGCCTGGCGCGGACAATTCGTCCGGTACATACACCATTTGATGGCGACACGCTTTTTGCCCTGTCTGTCGCCACCGCCACGCCGACCATGGTCGATCCGATGCTGTTGACGGAATTGGGAACGCGTGCCGCGGATTGTGTGGCACGGGCTGTCCTTCAGGTCGTGGGGCGGGACGGCTATTAGTCTTGCCTCCGGCGGGCAGGGGTTTGTAGCCCCTGCACCCTATCACATCGTAAAAATTATATCATGCCTGCCGTAGTGTGCGTTCGACGGCGGATAAAATAATGCCTGCGGCACTTGTGTGCACCGCAGGCAATAAAAACACTGTTTTTGTTTTGGCGCGCCTGTTCCGGATACGCGTAACCTGAATCATGGGCGGCAAGGGGTAAGCCCCCTGCCTGCCGCAGGCTGGTTAATCGAGCGACTTGACCAGTTCGTCGGTCATTTTCTTGGCGTCGCCCAGCAACATCATCGTATTGTCCATGTAGAATACATCATTGTCCACGCCAGCATAGCCGACGCCGCCCATGGAGCGCTTCAGGAACAATACGGTCTTGGCCTTCCACACTTCCAGCACCGGCATGCCGTAGATCGGCGAGGATTTGTCGGTCTGCGCCGCCGGGTTGGTCACGTCGTTCGCGCCGATGACGAAGGCGACATCCGCTTGCGAGAATTCGCTGTTGATGTCTTCCAGTTCGAACACTTCATCATAAGGCACATTGGCCTCGGCCAGCAGCACGTTCATATGGCCAGGCATCCGGCCGGCGACCGGGTGAATGGCATATTTCACATCCACGCCATGCTGCTTCAGAATGTCTCCCATCTCGCGCAGCGCATGCTGCGCCTGGGACACGGCCATGCCATAGCCCGGCACGATGATGACGCGTTCGGCATTTTGCATGATGAAGGCGGCGTCTTCGGCGCTGCCACGCTTCCAGGGGCGATCCGTTTGAGCTGCACCGGCACCACCGGCACCGCTTGTATCGGCTCCGAAGCCGCCGGAAATGACCGACAGGAAGCTGCGATTCATCGCCCGGCACATGATGTAGCTAAGGATCGCACCTGAGGAACCAACGAGCGCACCCGTGATCACCATGGCTGTGTTCTGGAGCGTGAAACCCATCGCTGCCGCCGCCCAGCCCGAATAGCTGTTCAGCATGGAGACGACGACGGGCATGTCCGCGCCGCCGATCGGGATAATCAGCAGGAAGCCGACGAGGAAGCTAAGGCCCACCAGCACCCAGAACAGTTCCGGCGTACGGACGCCGAATGTGCCGACAAGCACGAGAATGGCGATGAGGATACCGAAATTCACGAGATGCCGGGCGGGCAGCAGGATCGGCGCGCCGGACATATTGCCGTTCAGCTTCAGGAAGGCGATGACGGAGCCGGAGAAGGTAATCGCGCCGATCGCCACGCCCAGGCCCAGCTCGATGCGGCTGCCAAGCAGGATTTCCAGGCCATCCGGTGTGAGAATATCGAACGCGCCGGGATTGAGATAGGCCGCTGCCCCCACCAGCACCGCCGCCATACCGACGAGCGAGTGGAAGGCGGCGACCAGCTGGGGCATCGCCGTCATTGCAATGCGGCGGGCTACCACCAGACCGATCGTACCACCGATGGCGATGGCGATGAGAATTTCCGGGAGATTGACGAGATCATGGGTGACGAGCGTGGTAATGACGGCAATCGCCATCCCGATCATGCCATAGCGGTTGCCGGCGCGCGATGATTCAGGACTGGATAGCCCGCGCAATGCCAGGACGAACAAAACGCCGGAAGCCAGATAGGCCAACATGGCCCATGCGGGCGTGCTTATCTCGTGCATGGCTTAGCGCCCCCCCTTCTTGTCTTTTTTCCTGTACATGGCGAGCATCCGCTCGGTGACGGCGAATCCGCCGAAAATATTGATGGAAGCCAGCACCACAGCCACCAGCCCCAGCCACCTGGCGGTGTCGTTGCCAGCCGCGGCAGCCGCGATCAGGGCACCGACGATAATGACCGACGAGATGGCATTGGTGACGGCCATCAGCGGCGTGTGCAGAGCCGGCGTCACCGACCACACGACATAATAGCCCACGAAGCAGGCCAGCACGAAAATTGAAATGGTGGAAATAATATCCATGACCCTGTTCCTTCACTCCCCGCGGGTGGCGGAGGCGGCGGGTGCCGCCAGGTTCATCCCTGCAATGCCGGATGCACGATGCGTCCGCCCTGCGTTACGCGGATTGCCTGCACGATTTCGTCGTCGTCGGGCAATTGGAGCCGGTTGGCATCCTTGTCCCAGAAGGTGGAGACAAAAGTATACAGATTGCGCGCGAACAACGCGGAGCTGTCGGCTGCCATCCGCGACGGATAGTTGCGGTGACCGATAATACTTACGCCATTATCGGTGAGAACCGTTTCACCTGCCTTCGCCCCTTCGACATTGCCGCCCTGTTCGACGGCGAGGTCGACAATGACGCTGCCGGGTCGCATGGTGGCGATCTGCGCCGCCGACACCAGGCGCGGTGCCGCGCGTCCGGGGATCAGGGCTGTGGTGATGACTATATCCTGTTTCGCAATGGTTTCGGAAACGAGCGCCGCCTGCTTCGCCTTGTAGGCGTCCGACATTTCCTTTGCGTAGCCGCCGGCGGTTTCAGCAGCCTGCGTCTCTTCGTCTTCAACGAAAACCGGTTTGCCGCCAAGGGACATGATCTGTTCCTTGGTGGCCAGCCGGACGTCGGTGGCAGAGACCACTGCGCCCAGTCGTTTGGCCGTGGCGATGGCCTGCAGACCGGCGACGCCCACACCCATGACGAACACGCGCGCAGCCGATACGGTGCCGGCGGCGGTCATCATCATCGGAAAGGCACGGCCATAGACGGAAGCCGCATCGATGACAGCCTTGTAACCGGCGAGATTCGCCTGGCTCGACAGGATGTCCATCGACTGCGCCCGCGTGATGCGTGGCATGAACTCCATCGCCAGCGCCTCGACGCCGCCGGCGGCATAGGCCGCCAGCCGGTCCTTTGTCTGGTGCGGGTTCAGGCTGGCAGCGAGAATGGCGTTCTGTGGAAGGTCTCCCGGTTCCGGCCCCTGAATGGCCAATACCAGATTCGCCCCTGCCAGAATGTCGCCACGCGGGCCGACGGTCGCGCCGGCAGCGCGATAATTGTCGTCAGGGATATTGGCGCGAGCGCCAGCCCCACTCTCGACAGCTACAGAGGCGCCGAGCGCTATAAATTTCTTTACGGTTTCAGGCGTTGCCGCCACCCGGTTTTCCCCGGTGGCTGTCTCCGCCGGTACGGCTATCTTCATACTTTCCCCCCTTCGGGTATGCGACCTGCCTGGCGTGGCTATTGCGTTGGTCAGAAAATTCGCACAGTTCGGGTTCCTGCGCTGAAAGTGGCATTAAACGAGAAAAATGGCCATCAAAATCAGAATGATCGCGGCAAGCAATACAACCCACTTGGTAGTGCCGACAAACCCCGAATACACCTGACGATTGTCACGCGCCGGTTTGCCGGATTCGTTACCGCCCTCTACCATGCCTCTCTTGCCTCCGTGCCATGTTTCTTTCGTGGCCTGGCAACCTGATCTCATGTTGCCCGCGCCGGGCCCTGTAGTCAGAACTAGCGTTATTTTGCAAGCTGCGGACCTGTCATATCCCATAGCAATAACGCCTGGCGCGTTTCGGCGACGTCATGCACCCGCACCCATTGAACGCCGGCCTGCGCTCCCCGCAGGGCCAGAGCGATACTGCCAGGCAGGCGCTTGTCTACCGGCAGGTCGCAACCCATTGCCGCGGCGATCATCCGTTTGCGGCTGGCCGCCAGCATCACGGGCACGCCCAATGTGTGAAAGGCTTCAAGGCCTTGCAATAACGTAATATTGTGTTTCAGGTTTTTCCCAAATCCGATGCCGGGATCGATGATCAGACGGTCACGTGCAATGCCGCGCGCCAGGCATTTCTCAATCCGTTCCTGCAGATGGGCCAGAACCTCGGCCAGCGGATCAGCGTAGTGCGGTGCATCCTGCATCGTGCGCGGCTCGCCGGCCATGTGCGACAATATGATCTGCGTGTTGCTGGCCGCTGCGACTTCCAGCGCTTCAGGGTCGAACCGCAAGGCTGACACATCATTCAGCATCGTCGCGCCGGCCTGTAACGCGCGGCGCATGATCTCCGCCTTTAATGTGTCGATGGAAACCGGAATACCACGGGCCACCAGCCCTTCGATAACAGGGAGAACCCGCCGCCACTCCTCTTCCACATCCACCGGATTTGCGCCGGGCCGGGTCGATTCGCCGCCGACATCAATCACATCCGCCCCCGCACCATGCATGGCGATCCCTGCAGCGATGGCGTCGGCTGCGGTAGTGTGGCGGCCGCCGTCGGAAAAACTGTCTGGCGTAACGTTCAATATGCCCATGATTTTCGGAATCATGGCTGAATACCTAGTCCTCGCGGGGATGTTTGTGCACAAAAAAAACGGCCCGGGTATTGCCCGGGCCGCCATTTTTCCAGCTGCACTGATCCGGATCAGTGCTGCACTCCAGCCCAGACCTTGCGATACGCAAGGAAGGACAGGAAGGCGAGTATGGCCAGGAACAGGATCGTGGCGACACCGGCCTGTTTGCGCCGCTCCAGTTCAGGCTCGGCCGCCCAGTGCAGGAACGCCACTACATCCCGCGACATCTGGTCGACCGTCGCCGGCGTTCCGTCGGCATAGGTCACCTGCTCATCATTAAGCGGTTTTGCCATCGCGATATTCAGCGAGGCGAAATACGGGTTGTAGTGCAGGCCCTGGGGAACCTCGACGTCGGCGGGTACCTTCAGCCCGTAACCGGTAAGCAGCGAGTGAACATAATTCTGCCCGTCGTGACGCGCCTTGATGATCAGCGACAGATCGGGCGGAATGGCGTTGTTATTGGCGGCCGCGGCGGCGACCTCGTTCGGATAGGGCGACGGCAGACGATCCGACGGGACACCGGGACGCGTCGTCGGCTCGCCGGTACGGCTGTCGATCGACGGGACGGCTGCGGCCTTGGCCAGCGCCTTTACCTGTGGTTCGGAGAAACCGATTTCCTCCAGATTACGGAAAGAGATGAGGCGCAGCGAGTGACAGGCGGCGCACACTTCCTTGTAAACTTGGTAGCCGCGCTGAAGCTGGGCGCGATCGAAGGTGCCAAAAATGCCCAGCCCGAGAGGACCATCCTGTTTCCAGCTTTCCTGATGCGGATGCTGGAAATGGGCAAGTGTTGGGTCGGGAACGGAAGCCTCACGCGGTGCGAGGGCCGCCACCAGCAATACGAGGACAAAAAGCAGCCCGACCAGGATGCCGACAAAGCGTACCATCAAAACCCCCTTATTCGGCTGCGGCCGGGACCTGTCCGGCGGCGCCGGTGCGGGTCGTTTCTGTTGTTCCCCCATGCTTTGCCAGCACGGATTCCGCGATGCTGTTGGGCAGCGGCAATGGTTTTTCGACCATCGACAGGATCGGCAGGATGATGAGGAAGTGAGCGAAATAATAGGCGGAAGCGATCTGGCTGATCCGCACATAAGGTTCTTCCGCAGGTGCGCCGCCCATCCAGCCAAGGATCAGCACGTCTACCACCAACACCCAGAACCAGATGCGATAAAGCGGACGGTAGCTGGTGGACTTCACCCGGCTCGAATCGAGCCATGGCAGGAAGAACAGCAGGATGATTGACGCGAACATCGCGATCACGCCCCACAGCTTCGCCGGAAGGATGAAGTCGATCGTGAAGGCCCGGAGAATGGCGTAGAACGGCCAGAAATACCATTCAGGCACGATATGCGCCGGCGTCGAAAGTGCGTTGGCAGGGATGTAATTGTCCGGATGGCCGAGCGCATTCGGCATGAAGAACACGAAAGCAGCAAAGACGATCAGATAAAGGATGACATAAAAACCATCCTTTGCGGTGAAATAGGGGTGGAAGGGCAGGGTATCCTGCGGACCCTTTACATCCACGCCGGTCGGGTTGGTCGAACCGGGAATATGCAGCGACCAGATCTTCAGGATGACGACACCGAGAATCACGAACGGCAGGATGTAGTGCAGCGCGAAGAAGCGCGTGAGCGTCGCGTTATCGGGTGCGAAACCGCCGACAAGCCAGGTGCGAATCGCTTCGCCCACGAGCGGGATGGCCGAGAAGAGCGAGGTAATCACCTGCGCACCCCAGAAGCTCATCTGACCCCATGGCAACACATAGCCCATGAAGGCGGTGGCCATCATCAGCAGGAAGATCACGACGCCGAGCAGCCACACCACCTCGCGCGGGGCCTTGTAGGAGCCATAATATAGCCCGCGGAAGATATGGATATAGACGACAATGAAGAAGAAACTGGCCCCGTTCATGTGGAGATAGCGGATGAGCCACCCCGAATTCACGTCGCGCATAAGATGCTCGACCGAATCGAACGCGGTGAGAACATGGCCGGAATAGTGCATGGCCGCGACAATGCCGGTGATGATTTGCACCAGCAGGGCAACGCCCGCCAATATCCCGAAATTATACCAGTAGTTGATGTTGCGCGGCACCAGATAGCCGGGGCCAACGCTGTTGTAGACCAGACGCGGCAAGGGCAGCCGGCTGTCCATCCACTGCATGAACGGGTGTTCTGGTTTATATTCTTTTGCCCAGGGGAAGCTCATGGCCTCATCCGATCTCGATCAGGGTGGGGGACTTGAAGGTGTAGGCTGGCACTTCCAGGTTGGTCGGTGCCGGGCCTTTGCGGATGCGTCCCGCCGTGTCGTAGTGGGAACCGTGGCAAGGGCAGAAATAGCCGCCGTAATCCCCCTTGTTCTCACCTTCGCCGGCCCCCAGCGGTACACAACCGAGGTGGGTGCAGACGCCCAGCGTAACAAGCCAGTTGTGATGCGTTTCCTGCGTGCGCTCGTTCAGCGTCTCCGGGTCCCGCAGGGCGGCGACGTCGACGGCGTTGGCCTCGTCGATTTCCACCTGAGTCAGGTTGCGCACAAAGACCGGCTTGGATTGCCAGATGGTCTTGATTGCCTGACCCGGCTGGATGGAGCTGAGATCGACCTCGATCGAGGCCATCGCGCGCACATCGGCCGACGGGTTCATCTGGTTGATGAACGGCCAGGCAAGCGCCGCCGCGCCGACCGCGGCGAAAGACACCGTGCCGACATAAATGAAGTCGCGACGGCGGACCCCGTCCTCCGTCACACCGTCCGATTGTGGGGAAAGCCCCTCTGTTTGTATCGCCATACCGGATCCTGGATTGATTTGCGCTGGGCTTTAGCCTTGTGTTCCGTCTCGCTGCAATGGGCAATGTGGCGCACCCTGGAAAACAGGGAATTTCCCGCCACCTCACGCCACTTGCCGATACGGGGTGCAACCCCTAAAGACAACGGGATTTGACAGATAACCGAGGACAGGCATGACGAAGATCAAGGTTCAGGGACCAGTCGTCGAGATCGACGGCGACGAGATGACCCGTATCATCTGGCAGTGGATTCGGGAAAAGCTCATCCTGCCTTATCTCGATATTGATCTGCGTTATTTTGATCTGTCGGTGGAGGAGCGTGACCGCACCGGTGACCGGATCACCATCGACGCCGCCAATGCCATCAAGGAATTCGGCGTTGGCGTAAAATGCGCAACGATTACGCCGGATGAAGCCCGGGTCGAGGAATTTGGCCTGAAGCAGATGTGGAAGTCGCCCAATGGCACCATCCGGAATATCCTCGGCGGCGTCGTATTCCGCGAGCCTATCGTGATTTCCAACGTGCCGCGCCTGGTGCCCGGCTGGACGGACCCCATTGTGATCGGTCGCCATGCCTTTGGGGACCAGTATAAGGCGACAGATTTCCGCGTGCCGGGTGCGGGCAGGCTGACCATGAAGTGGGAAGCCGCCGACGGTTCGGACAGCCAGGAATATGAAGTGTTCAACTTCCCCGGCGCGGGCGTCGCCATGGGCATGTATAATCTGGACGAATCGATTCGCGATTTCGCCCGTGCGTCGCTGAATTATGGCCTGTCGCGCAAATGGCCGGTGTATCTGTCCACCAAAAACACGATTCTGAAGGCCTATGACGGTCGCTTCAAGGATCTGTTCCAGGAAATCTACGACGCCGAGTTCAAGGCCGATTTCGACCGCGCCGGCATTGTGTACGAACACCGGCTGATCGACGATATGGTGGCCAGTGCGCTTAAATGGAGCGGCAAATTCGTCTGGGCCTGCAAGAATTATGACGGCGATGTACAGTCAGACACGGTCGCGCAGGGCTTTGGCTCGCTCGGCCTGATGACGTCGGTGCTGATGACCCCCGATGGCAAGACGGTAGAAGCCGAAGCCGCCCACGGCACGGTGACCCGCCACTATCGCCAGCATCAGCAGGGCAAGCAAACCTCCACCAACCCGATTGCGTCGATCTTCGCGTGGACCGGCGGCCTGAAGCATCGCGGCAAACTGGATAATACGCCGGAAGTGACCCGCTTTGCCGAGACGCTGGAACGGGTGTGCATTGAAACGGTGGAAGCCGGCAGCATGACGAAGGATCTGGCCTTGCTGATCGGACCGGAACAAAACTGGCTGACCACCGAGCAATTTTTCCAGAAGATTGTGGAAAATCTCGAAGCCGCCATGGGCGCGAAATAACATTTCTTCCGGCTGTATCGTCACGGGGTGGGCCACCTCGTGACGATACCTGCCAACCCGCCCTGAAGTTCGGATTTGCTCCAGCAAGGAATCGCCATCCCATGACCAGCCGTATCGCTTATCCCGGCCTGCGTTCAAAAATCATGCGTGCGGAAGACGCGGCGGCATTGATTGCCCCGGGCAGCACGATCGGGATGAGCGGTTTCACCGGTTCCGGCTACCCCAAGGCTGTGCCGATGGCGCTTGCCGCGCGGATCGAATCGGAACGTGCTGCCGGACGACCGTTTCGGGTGAAAGTCTGGACGGGCGCATCTACGGGACCGGAACTGGACGCGGCGCTGGCGAAGGCGGACGGTATTGAATTTCGCCTGCCCTATAACTCCGATCCGCTCGTGCGTGAGAAGATCAATCGCGGCGAAATGGAATATTTCGACATGCACCTGAGCCAGGTGGCGCCAATGGCCTGGCAGGGATTCCTCGGTCCGCTGGACACGGCGGTCATCGAGGTCACGGGCATTCGGGAAGACGGGTCGCTTATCCCGTCCTCGTCCGTCGGTAACAACAAGACCTGGCTGGATCGCGCCAGCCAGGTGATTCTGGAAGTGAACAGCTGGCAGAATCCCGCCCTCGAGGGGATGCATGATATTTATTATGGCACGCGGCTGCCGCCCGAGCGTGTGCCCATTCCGCTGGTGCGTCCGGATGACCGGATTGGCCAGCCCTGCTTCCATTGCGATCCGGACAAGATCGTCGCGATTGTCGAAACAGATGCCCCCGACCGGAATCTGCCATTTGCTGCGCCCGGCGATGTGGCGGAAGCTATTGCCGGCCACTTGCTGGAGTTTTTCCGCCACGAGGTTTCGCGGGGGCGGTTGCCGTCCACCCTGCTGCCGTTGCAGTCGGGTGTCGGGAATATCACCAATGCGGTGCTCGCCGGGCTTGTCGACAGCCCGTTTGAGCAAATGACGTCCTACACGGAAGTCATTCAGGATGGCATGCTCGATCTGCTGGATAGTGGCAAATTGCTGATGGCATCTGCCACGGCTTTCTCGCTCTCGCCGGAAGCGGCGGAGCGGCTCAACGCCAATATGGAAACCTATCACCAGCGCATGATCCTGCGTCCGCAGGAAATCAGCAACCACCCGGAACTGATCCGCCGCCTGGGCTGTATCGCGATGAATGGCCTGCTGGAGGCCGACATTTATGGCAATGTGAACTCAACCCATGTGATGGGCTCGCGGATGCAGAATGGCATCGGCGGCTCCGGCGATTTCGCCCGCAATGCCTATGTTTCCATGTTCATGACGCCGTCCACCGCGAAGAATGGCAAGATTTCCACCATCGTGCCGCAGGTTTCGCATGTGGACCACATCACGCAGGATGTGCAGGTGTTGGTGACCGAGCAGGGGCTGGCCGATCTGCGGGGATTGTCTCCGAAGCAGCGCGCCCTGCTGATTATCCAAAAATGTGCCCATCCCGATTACCGGCCCCTGCTGCAGGACTATTACACAAGGGCGCTGTCCGGCTCCTATGGGAAGCATACGCCAAATCTTCTGAAGGAAGCCTTGTCCTGGCACCAGCGTTACATCGAAACGGGATCAATGCTACCCTGACGATCTGTGGCCGGCTATTGCCGGGCGTCCATGACGTGACTTTCGGCCCGCTTGCCGGCGGCGAGCCGGCGTTATAGGAGCCAGGCAGCAAATTCACCGACTCGTCGTCATCTGAGGGCGCGTCGCCGAAAAAGAAGGATAGCGCATGACCGCCATTGGCATTGATACGTTAAAGACTCGCGACACACTGAACGTCGGCGGCAAGAGCTTTGCGTGGTACAGCCTGCCAAAGGCGGCGCAGACCATCGGCGATGTATCCCGTCTGCCGTTTTCGATGAAAGTGCTGCTGGAAAATCTGCTGCGCTTCGAAGATGGCGGCGCGACGGTTTCCGTTGATGATGTGAAGGCGATTGCTGACTGGCAGAAAGAACGCCGCTCGGATCGGGAAATCCAGTATCGCCCGGCGCGGGTGCTGATGCAGGACTTTACCGGCGTTCCCGCCGTCGTGGATCTCGCCGCGATGCGCGACGCGATGCACAAGCTGGGCGGTGATCCGCAGAAGATCAATCCGCTCGTGCCCGTTGATCTGGTGATCGACCATTCGGTGATGGTGGATGCTTTCGGTACGCCCACGGCGTTCCAGCAGAACGTCGACCTGGAATATGCCCGCAACATGGAGCGTTACGAGTTCCTGCGCTGGGGGAGCCAGGCGTTGCGCAATTTCCGCGTTGTGCCGCCGGGCACCGGCATCTGCCACCAGGTCAATCTGGAATATCTGGCGCAAACCGTGTGGACCAGCGATAACGGCGGCGAAACCATCGCCTATCCGGATACGCTCGTTGGCACCGACAGCCATACGACGATGATCAACGGCCTGGGTGTTCTTGGCTGGGGTGTCGGTGGCATCGAGGCGGAAGCGGCGATGCTCGGCCAGCCGGTGTCGATGTTGATTCCGGAAGTCGTCGGCTTCCGGCTGTTCGGCAATTTGCCGGAAGGCGTGACCGCGACCGATCTCGTGCTGACGGTGACGCAGATGCTCCGCAAGCATGGCGTCGTTGGCCGCTTCGTAGAATTTTATGGCCCCGGCCTCGACGCGCTGGCGCTGGCCGATCGGGCGACCATCGCCAATATGGCTCCGGAATATGGGGCGACCTGCGGCTTCTTCCCGGTGGACAAGGCGACGCTGGATTATCTGCGCCTGACAGGCCGCGACGAAGAACGCGTCCAGCTCGTAGAGGCGTATTGCCGGGCGCAGGGCATGTGGCGCGATGCCGACACGCCGGACCCGATTTTCACCTCTTCGCTGGAACTCGACCTGGCGTCGGTGCAGCCATCGGTCGCCGGCCCGCGTCGCCCGCAAGATCGGGTGCTGTTGCATCAGGCGGACGAAGCGTTCGAGGCCGAGCTGATCGGCTCCTACGGCAAGGCTGCCGAAGCGGACAAGCGCGTTCCCGTCAACGGTCAGGATCATGATCTCGGTCATGGCGATGTGGTAATCGCCGCCATCACCTCCTGCACGAATACGTCGAACCCGAATGTGCTGGTTGCCGCCGGCCTTGTCGCCCGCAAGGCGAACGAACTGGGGCTGAAGCCGAAGCCCTGGGTCAAGACCAGCTTCGCGCCGGGCAGCCAGGTGGTGACGGACTATTTCGATAAATCGGGCCTGACCGCCGATATGGATGCCATGGGCTTCAACCTGGTCGGCTATGGCTGCACGACCTGCATCGGCAACAGCGGTCCGCTGCCGCAGCCGATTTCCGAAGCGATCAACGGCAACGATCTTGTCGCCGTGTCCGTCCTGTCGGGCAACCGCAACTTCGAGGGTCGGGTATCGCCGGACACCAAGGCCAACTATCTGGCATCGCCGCCGCTGGTCGTGGCCTATGCGCTGGCGGGCACCATCCGCTCGGACATCACCGAAACGCCGCTGGGCACCACTGCCGATGGCCGCGATGTATACCTGCGCGATGTCTGGCCGACCAACCATGAAGTCGCCGCTGTGGTGCAAGGTTCGGTGACGCCCGAAGCGTTCCGCGAACGTTATGCCAATGTATTCGCCGGTGATGCGCATTGGCAGGCGATTCAGGTAACGGGCAGCGACACCTATAGCTGGAACCCGGCTTCCACCTATGTGCAGAATCCGCCCTATTTCGAGGGCATGACGATGACGCCCGCTCCGGTGACCGATATTGTCGAGGCGTCGGTCCTGGCGCTTCTCGGCGATTCGATCACGACCGACCATATTTCGCCCGCGGGTTCGATCAAATCGGACTCGCCGGCCGGTGAATATCTGCGCGACCATCAGGTGCCGCGCGCGGAGTTCAACAGCTATGGCTCGCGCCGGGGCAATCACGAAGTGATGATGCGCGGTACTTTCGCCAACATCCGCATCCGCAACCGGTTGGCGCCGGGCACCGAGGGCGGGGTGACCACCCATCTGCCGACCGGCGAGGTGGTGCCGATCTACGATGCCGCCATGCGCTACAAGGATGCCGGTACACCGTTGATCATCCTGGCGGGCAAGGAATATGGCACGGGCTCTTCCCGGGACTGGGCGGCGAAGGGCACCAATCTGCTGGGCGTGCGCGCCGTGATCGCCGAAAGCTTCGAGCGTATCCACCGTTCCAATCTGATCGGCATGGGCGTGCTGGCATTGCAGCATGTGAATGGCGAATCAGCAGAATCGCTGGGGCTTACGGGTAAGGAAAGCTTCACCATTGAAGACATGGCCAATCTGAAACCGCGCCAGTCGCTGACGGTGAAATACACCCGTCCCGACGGTACGAGCGGCCAGTTCGAAACACTGTGCCGAATCGACACGGAAAATGAAGTCGAATATTTCTACGCAGGGGGTATCCTGCCGTATGTGTTGCGGAAACTGACGGCATAACAATAGCTAACCGGCGGAAGCATGATGTTTCCGCCGGTAGTGCATCCAAAAGCAAGATCATTGCTCCCGGAGCGATCCGGGGCCCCGCAGATTTTGGGGGCATCAATTACGCTTATCCGCGCAATCGCTTCCGGCCAGTGGAGCGAAACGCCGGACGCAGCGAAACCGGAGGCGCCTCCAAAGCGTCAGATTTCGCGTTTTCTGTTATGCAATTGCCAGCGACCAAAGACCGCCAACGCCCGGCTGAATCGCGAAGATCTTGCTGGACGTTGGTCGGTTGCCGCTTTCGGGGCCTGACAGTTAATTATAAATGTCGGTGCGGCTGCCGCGATCGAACGCCATAATAGCGCCGATCAAGGCGAGACCCAGGAAGACGAAGAAGATTATCTTCGCGATACCCGCCGAAGCTGTAGCAACTCCGCCAAACCCGAAAATCGCGGCGATGAGCGCAACCAGAAAAAAGGCAATTGCCCATTTGAGCATGGAAACCTCCTACTGCTTGTGTCGTATGAACGTAAGTTGTCCGGGCGGTTTTTGTTCCCCGCGTGAAGATTAATGTTTTACTTAATCTTTGGAGTTTTACTGAAATGTAGCAGAATGCGCCTGGCGAAGCAAATCCAGGCCATGATCGATTAAATCGATCAACTGCCACAGAAAAATCAATTTGTTAGATGGACGTGGCCGGGCTACAAAGGGGTTGCTCGAATCGCAGCAATTGCCGCAACCGTAGAGGAAGGAAATATATGTCTCTCATTGGATCTGAAATCAAGCCATTCAGCGCAGATGCCTATCGTAACGGCAAGTTTACTTCAGTATCGGATGCCGATGTAAAGGGAAAGTGGTCGGTATTCTTCTTTTATCCTGCAGACTTTACTTTTGTCTGCCCGACGGAACTCGAAGATCTTGCCGATAATTACGAAACTTTCGAGAAGCTCGGCGTTGAAATCTACAGCGTTTCGACCGACACGCATTTCTCGCACAAGGCCTGGCACGACACCTCGCCGGCCATTGGCAAAATCCGCTACACGATGATCGGTGACCCGAATGGCACCGTCACCAACAATTTCGGCGTAATGCGCGAAGGTCAGGGCCTCGCTGATCGTGGCACGTTCCTCGTCGACCCGGATGGCGTGATCCAGTTCATGGAAATCACCGCCGAAGGTATCGGCCGGAACGCCGCCGAACTGCTCCGCAAGATCAAGGCGGCACAATATGTTGCAGCCCACCCCGGCGAAGTATGCCCGGCGAAATGGGAAGAAGGCGAAAAGACGCTGGCTCCCTCGCTCGACCTCGTCGGCAAGATCTGAATCTGGGAAACACGCCGCCTCGCCCCGGGCGGGGCGGCGTCTCCTCCCCCCAATTTTACCCGGAGAACAACTGTGCTGGACGCAAATTTAAAAGAACAACTGAAAGCCTATCTGGGCAACATCACCCGGCCGGTCGAGCTGGTGGCGTCGCTCGATGACAGCGCGAAGTCGGCGGAGTTGTTCGAACTGTTGAATGAAATCGCCGAACTCTCGGACAAAATCAGCGTGATACGCGCGGACGATGACGCCCGCCGACCGTCTTTCCTGATCCGTCGCGCTGAAACCGATGTGGGCGTGCGCTTCGCGGGGATTCCGCTGGGCCATGAATTTACATCCCTGGTGCTGGCGCTGTTGCAGGTTGGTGGCCACCCGTCGAAAGAGGCGCAGGAACTGATCGAACAGGTGCAGAACCTGGAAGGCGAATATCGCTTCGAAACCTATTACTCCCTGTCGTGCCAGAACTGCCCGGATGTCGTGCAGGCACTGAACCTGGCGAGCGTGTTGAATCCGCGCATCCAGCATGTGGCCATCGATGGAGCGCTGTTCCAGCAGGAAGTGGAGGAGCGCGAAGTCATGTCCGTGCCGACCGTGTTCCTCAATGGTGAGAACTTTGGTCAGGGCCGGATGAATCTGGAGCAGATCGTCGCGAAGATCGACACCGGCGCGGCATCGCGCGCGGCGGCGAAGATTGCGGAGAAAGACCCGTTCGATGTCCTGGTCGTTGGTGGCGGCCCTGCCGGTGCTGCGGCGGCCATCTATGCGGCGCGCAAGGGCATCCGCACCGGCATCGCCGCCGAACGTTTCGGCGGCCAGGTGCTGGATACCATGGCGATCGAGAATCTGATCTCCATACCCTATACCGAAGGGCCGAAACTGGCCACGGATCTGGAAACCCATGTGCGGGAATATGATGTGGACATCATGAACCTGCAGACGGCGGAGCAGCTGATCCCCGCACAATCGCCCGGTGGCCTGATCGAGGTGAAGCTCGAAAATGGCGCGTCCTTGCAGTCGCGGACGGTGATCCTGACCACCGGCGCGCGCTGGCGGCAGATGAACGTGCCAGGCGAGGAGGAATATCGCAACAAGGGCGTGGCCTATTGTCCGCACTGCGATGGGCCCCTGTACAAGGGCAAGCGCGTGGCGGTGATCGGTGGCGGCAACAGCGGCGTCGAAGCCGCGATTGACCTGGCCGGTATGGCGTCGCATGTGACCGTGATCGAGTTCGACAGCCAGTTGCGCGCGGATGAAGTGCTGCAGAAAAAGCTGCGAAGCTTCCCGAACACAACGGTCATCCTGTCGGCGCAATCCACCGAGGTGGTCGGTGATGGCAAACGGGTGACGGGCCTGAACTACAAGGACCGGACCGACGATTCGATGCACCACATCGATCTGGACGGCATCTTCGTGCAGATCGGACTGGTGCCGAATACCGAGTGGCTGAAGGACACGGTTGCGCTCAGCCCGCGAGGTGAAGTCGAGATCGACGCCCACGGCCGCACTTCGGTACCCGGTGTGTTCGCCGCCGGAGACTGCACGACCATGCCGTACAAGCAGATTGTCGTCGCAATGGGCGCCGGCGCGACTGCCGGACTGTCAGCCTTCGATTATCTGATCCGCCTGCCGCAGGCGGATGCGAATGCGATAGCGGCGTAAACCCCTGAATACCCGGAGCAGCCCTTGTCGCTGCTCCGGGTTTTACCTTGCCATCAGCTTTGGCAAGAATTCCTCGTGCGCCACACGCAGCATCTTCAGGTCGGCGCTGCCGGTTCCTTCGATTGTAATGGCGTCGCCGCCCGTCTGACCGATCCGCGTCAGCGGAACCTGCGTTTCGGGAAGCGCCGTTCCGGCGGGAACGGTGAGCAGATAACGCCCCTGATCCTCGCCAAACGCCCAGCCGGCCACGGACAGCGACGGGTCAGCGGAGACGGTCGCGCCAATGTTTCCGGCCAGGGCCATTTCCACCAGCGCCACCAGTAATCCACCGTCTGCCAGATCATGGACCGCAGTCGCGGTGCCATCAGCGATAAGCGCCCGCACCCAGTCACCGGCAGCGCGTTCGGCGGCCAGATCGACGGACGGCGGCGGGCCATCCTCCCGGCCATGCAATTCGCGCAACCACAGGGACTGGCCGAGATGCCCGCGCGATTCGCCGACCAGCCAGATGTCCTGCCCTTCTGCCTTGAACGCGATGGTGGCGGACTGGCTCCAGTCTTGCAGCAGGCCGACGCCGCCGATGGCCGGGGTCGGCAAAATACCCTGGCCCTCGGTTTCGTTATACAGACTGACATTGCCGGACACGACGGGGAAGTCGAGCATCCCGCAGGCGTCCGCCATGCCCTCGATGCACCCGACGAACTGCCCCATGATTTCCGGGCGGGTGGGGGCGGCGAAATTCATGCAGTCGGTGATCGCCAGCGGCGTTGCGCCTACGGCGGTGAGGTTGCGCCAGGCTTCGGCTACCGCCTGTTTGCCGCCTTCCACCGGATCGGCGAAACAATAGCGCGGCGTGCAATCGGTGGTGACGGCGATGCCCTTTTGCGTGCCGTGCACCCGCACGACCGCCGCATCGCCGCCGGGCCGCTGCACGGTGTTCGCGCCGACCATATGGTCATATTGTTCCCAGATCCACCGCCGCGACGCCAGATCGGGGCAACCGATCAGGGTTTGCAGATCGGCGAGGACATCCTTGGTTTCGGGCGCATCGGTCAGCGGCGGGCGCTTCGGAGTCGGCACCCAGGGCCGGTCATATTTCGGCGCCTGTTCGCCAATCGGGTCGAGCGGCAGATCGCAGACGATCTCCCCCTGCCATTCCAGTTGCAGCCGGCCCGTATCCGTCACCTCGCCGATGACGGCGAAATCCAGATGCCATTTGCGGAAAATCGCCTCGGCCTCCGCTTCATGCCCCGGCTTCAGCACCATGAGCATGCGTTCCTGCGATTCGGACAGCATCATCTCGTAAGGAGTCATGCCCGTTTCGCGGACAGGCACGTTTTCCATCACCAGCTTCAGACCGACGCCGCCCTTGGACGCCATTTCGACGGAGGAAGAGGTGAGGCCCGCGGCCCCCATATCCTGGATGGCGACGATGGCGTCGGTCGCCATCAGTTCGAGGCAGGCCTCGATCAGCAATTTCTCCATGAACGGGTCGCCGACCTGCACAGTCGGGCGTTTATCGTCGCTGTCTGCGTCGAATTCGGCGGACGCCATCGTCGCGCCGTGAATACCATCCCGCCCGGTTTTCGACCCGACATAGACGACCGGATTGCCGATACCCGCCGCCGCCGAATAGAAAATCCGGTCGGTTTTTGCCACGCCCACCGTCATCGCATTGACGAGGATATTGCCATTATAGGCGGGGTGGAAATTGACCTCACCCCCCACCGTCGGCACGCCGACGCAATTGCCATAGCCGCCGATGCCCGCAACCACGCCACGCACCAGATGCCGGGTTTTCGGGTGACCGGCGGCCCCGAAACGCAGCGCATTGAGGTTGGCGACGGGCCGCGCGCCCATGGTGAACACATCGCGCATGATGCCGCCAACACCCGTGGCCGCACCCTGGTAGGGCTCGATAAAGCTGGGGTGGTTGTGGCTTTCCATCTTGAAAATCACGGCGTCGCCATCGCCGATGTCGATGACACCGGCGTTTTCGCCCGGTCCCTGGATGACCCAGGGGGCTTTCGTCGGCAGTTTACCCAGGTGGATTCGGGAGGATTTGTAAGAGCAATGCTCCGACCACATCACCGAAAAAATACCCAGTTCCAACAGATTGGGTTCGCGCCCCAGGCTATCCAGGATGCGCTGATATTCGTCCGCAGAAAGGCCGTGTCCGGCGACGATTTCGGGTGTGATAGTCATGATTCCAGCCTGTAGCCAAAGTCTTTCCGTTTGTCGAAGGGACTGATTCGCGGTACGTTGCCAGCGCGATGTTCCGGTTCCGGGAGGCCTGTCCGATGGCGGTGGAGCTCAACCATATGATTGTGGAATCCGCAGACAAGGTACGCGGAGCCGCATATGTGGCCGATATATTGGGGTTGCCCGCGCCAAAGCCTTTTGCCCGCTTCATGGTAGTGGAACTGGATAATGGCGTATCGCTCGACTTCATGGACAAAAGCGGGAACGTAACGCCCCAACATTATGCGTTTCTGGTTGAAGACAGTGACTTCGACGCGATGTTCGAGCGGATAAAGGCATCTGGCGCCGCCTGGTGGGCTGATCCAGGACGAACAAAACCGCACGAAATCAACCATCGTTACGGCGGGCGCGGGGTCTATTTCGACCATCCGGATGGCCATTTGCTGGAAATCCTCACCACGCCTTACGGCAGCGCCACCTGATCCGGCATTTCCCGTCGCCAACCGGGTGTAAACCCTGTAGGCGCGTCGGATGTTAAATATCGACGGAATTACCGTGCGGCTTGGCGGTCGCACGATTATTGACAAGGCGTCGGCGACGCTGCCGGCGCGCAGCCGTGTGGGGCTGATCGGGCGCAACGGCGCGGGCAAATCCACGCTGATGAAAGTGATGATGGGTGCGCTGGAGGCGGACGAAGGCCGGCTGGACATGCCGCGCGGCACCCGCATCGGCTATATCGCCCAGGAAGCGCCGAACGGCACAACCACGCCCATTGAACTGGTACTGGCGGCGGATAAGGAACGCGCCGCGCTGCTGCTGGAATCGGAAACCTGCGAGGATATGGATCGTTTCGGCGAAATTCACGAACGGCTGATGACGATCGACGCTTATTCTGCTCCGGCGCGCGCGGCACGAATACTCGTCGGCCTCGGCTTTGACGAGGAGATGCAGAACCGGCCGCTCGACAGCTATTCGGGCGGCTGGAAAATGCGCGCGGCGTTGGCTGCGCTGCTGTTTTCCGAGCCGGATTTGCTGCTGCTGGATGAGCCATCCAACCACCTCGATCTGGAAGCGACGATGTGGCTGGAGAATTTTCTGAAAAACTACCCGGCGATGATGATCGTCATCAGTCACGAACGCGATTTGCTGAATAATGTGGTCGATTGCATCCTGCATCTCGAAAACGGCAAGACCATTCTTTACACTGGCGGCTATGACAGTTTCGAGCGCCAGCGTGCCGAGCGATTGTCCCAGCAGGCGGCCGCGAAAGCCGCGCAAGACGCGCAGCGCGCCCGGTTGCAGGATTATATTGCCCGCAACAGCGCCCGCGCATCGACCGCGAAACAGGCGCAGTCCCGCGCAAAGGCGCTGGCGCGGATGCAGCCGATTGCCGCCGTCGTCGAAGATCCGACGCTCAGCTTCGATTTCCCCAACCCGGAAGGGTTGAAGCCGCCGCTGCTCACCATGGACATGGCCGCGGTCGGCTATACGGAAGACAAGCCGATCCTGCGCAAGCTGAACCTGCGGCTGGACCCGGATGACCGGCTGGCGCTGCTGGGCCGCAACGGCAACGGCAAGACGACGCTTGCCCGTCTGCTCGCGGCGCAATTGCCGCCGATGGAAGGGGAAATCAACGCGCCCGGCAAGCTGAAGGTCGGCTATTTCACCCAGTATCAGGTGGAGGAACTGGACGGCGACGACACGCCGCTCGACCATATGACCCGGCAGATGCAGGGGGCAAGTCAGGGAGCCGTCCGCGCCCAGCTTGGGCGGTTCGGCTTTTCCGGCCCGCGCGCCACGCAGCAGGTGTCCAGACTTTCTGGCGGTGAGCGCGCCCGGCTGGCGCTGGCGCTGATCACCCGCGACGCGCCGCATTTGCTGATCCTCGACGAGCCGACGAACCACCTCGACGTGGATACGCGCGAGGCGCTGGTGCAGGCGCTGAACGCCTATGAGGGCGCGGTGGTGCTGGTATCGCACGACCGCCATATGCTGGAACTCGCCGCTGATCGGCTGGTGTTGGTGGATAATGGCACGGCGAAGGATTTTACCGGCAGCCTCGACGATTATACCGACATGATTCTGGGCCGGAAACCGAAGGGCGCAGAGTTGCCCAAGGCGGCGAAAGCCGCGCCGCCCGGTGGCAAGGGCAAGACCGGCAAGGCAAAAAAGCAAAAGGGCGGGGCACGACGTTCGGCGTAGTTCGGACGTCGTGCCCCTTCCCGTTCATTTGGGCCGGGGGCCACTCGGGCGCTTTTTGAATGGCTTCTGCGTGGACGGTCTGGCGTCGGGACGCGGACGGCGCGGCGGTACGGGTCGCGCGGATTCTCCGGGACCGTCCGCCGGTTCGATACGGACGCTTTCCTCATCGCCTTCCGCCTTCGCTGTGCGGGCGACGGCTGCGCTGAATTTTCCGGCAATTGCTCGCGGAACCTGGAAATGTGTTTCATGCGCGCCGATGCGGATCGCGCCGATCTCGTTGCGGGTAATATGACCGCGACGGCACAATAGAGGCAAAATCCAGCGCGGATCGGCGTTCTGGCGGCGACCGATGTCCATGCGGAACCAGACGATATCCTCGAAGCCGGCGCGATGGTGGTCCTGTCCACCATGGCGCGGTTCGGGCGCAGTTTCCGCCAACTCCTCCGGCTCGGGCATGGCGGCGCGATGTGCGTGAACGAGGGCCGCGGCGATGTCCTCCGGAGAACGTTCGGCGAGCAGGCGCGCTGCCAGTCTCCGGTCTTCCTCGTCGAACTCCACCGGTTGCAGCAGTGCCGCCAGCATCCGCTCCTGATCTTGCGCCCGGATGGTTTCGGGTGTCGGCACGTCGATCCAGTCCGCCTTGATTTTCGCGCCGCGCAGCATCGCCTCCACGCGCTTGCGGCGCGGCCAGGGCACGACCAGCACCGCCGTCCCTTTCTTGCCGGCCCGGCCCGTCCGGCCCGAACGGTGTTGCAGGGTTTCCGCGTCGCGTGGGATTTCGACGTGAATCACAAGGCTTAGGGTTGGAAGGTCGATACCACGCGCAGCTACATCGGTCGCAACGCAAACCCGGGCGCGACGATCGCGCAGCGCCTGCAACGCCTGATTGCGCTCCGACTGTGAATGTTCACCGGACAGCGCCACAACCGCGAAGCCGCGTTCCTGCAGCGTGGCGTGCAGACGGCGGACATTGTCACGCGTGGCGCAAAACAGCATCGCCGTTTCGGCTTCGTGAAAGCGCAGCAGATTCACCACCGCCGGCTCGATTCCCGCCGGCGACACGGCGACGGCCTGATAGCTGATATCGCCATGGCCACGCTCGTCGCCGACGGTGGAGATGCGTAAGGCGTCGCGCTGGTAGCGTTTGGCCAGAGCGACGATAGGCCGTGGCATGGTCGCGGAAAACAGCAGGGTGCGCCGCGTTTCGGGCGTCGCGTCGAGAATCTGTTCCAGATCCTCGCGGAAGCCCATATCGAGCATCTCGTCCGCCTCATCCAGCACAACGGCTTTCAGCGCCGACAGATCGAGCACGCCGCGTTCCAGATGATCCCGCAGGCGGCCCGGGGTGCCGACGACAATATGCGCGCCCGAACGCAATGCGCGTCGCTCTTTCGACGCGTCCATGCCGCCAACGCAGGTGACGATGCGGGCCCGCGCCCGGCCATAGAGCCAGGTGAGCTCGCGGCTGACCTGCAGGGCGAGTTCGCGGGTGGGCGCAATCACCAGCGCCTGCGGCGCGTGCGCCTCGGCGACAGTATCGCCGTCGAGAAGGTCGGATGCGAAGGCAAGACCGAATGCGACGGTCTTGCCCGAGCCGGTCTGGGCGGAGACGATCAGATCGCGTCCATGCGCCTCGGCTTGCAGGACGGCGGCCTGAACGGGCGTAGGCTCGGCGTAACCACGTTCGGCAAGCGCTTCACCGAGAATCGGTGGAAGTTCGGAAAAGGTCATATAACTCACAGGTCAACGATGGCAGCAGTGCGGACATCGCAAGGGATTGTCGGAAAAGCAGCGGGCATCCGCCAGCCGGTAACGGCCGAAGGCTTTGTCATCCCCATACAGAAAGAATAGCGGTTTGGCTTGCGTTTTTTGAGCAGGGACAAAATTCCATACCACGCGCAATGCCTTGATTGCCGTTTCGGTGCCGGAATGATTACACTATTATGACAATGCGGGTGCGGGCCATCGGGTCCGTCCGCTTGCAGGACGTATACGCCGATGGTTGAACTGCTGAGTCGTCTCGCCGTGGCGCTGGCCATTGGTCTTCTCGTCGGGCTGGAACGCGGCTGGAAATCGCGGGACGAGCAGGAAGGCCGGCGGGCAGCCGGCTTCCGGACTTTCGCACTGACGGGATTGCTGGGCGGGGTATCCGGGATAGTTGCCGATGCGACTCACCCGATGGTGCTGGGCTTCCTGTCCCTTGGGTATATCGGCGCGTTCGCGTCGTTTCACTATCTGGAAGCCCGGGAAACCGGCGATTTGAGCGTAACGTCCGTCGTGGCCGGTATGCTGACCTTTGCGCTCGGCGCTTATGCGGCGCTGGGCGAATTACAGGTCGCCATTGCCGCAGCCGTCTCTATGGTATTGCTGCTGGCGCTACGCCAACCGTTGCACGAGTGGGTGGAAAAACTGCGCGAGGAAGAAATCCGCGCGGTTCTGACGTTGCTGGCGATGTCTTTCCTCCTGTTGCCGGTGTTGCCAAATCGCACGATCGATCCGTGGGGATCGATCAACCCGTATGAAATCTGGCTGCTCGCCATCATGATCGCCGCCATTTCTTTCGGCGGCTATGTGGCGATGCGCGTCTTTGGCGAGCGCCTCGGTGTGATGATGGCCGCGCTCGTGGGCGGTCTTGCATCTTCCACCGCCACGACATTGACGCTGGCGCGGCTCGGGGAGCGTGAACCGGCGTCGGATCGGCTGCTTTCGGGCGGAATCCTGATGGCCGGTGTCGTAATGGTCGTACGGGTGGGCGTGGTGGCCTTTCTGCTCAATCGCGCCTTAATACCATCGTTGGTGCTGCCACTCGCCAGCGTGGCCGCAGTGTTGCTGGCCGCCGCTGCGCTGCTGATCGGACGCAGGAGTGGCAGCACGCATCCCGAGATTGAAATGGCCAACCCGTTGCAACTGGGCACGGCGTTGAAGCTGGCGGCGGTGATTGCCGTCGTGATGCTCGCGTCGGCGGTCGCCCGCCATTATCTCGGCAGCACGGCGGTGCTGGGCGTGGCGGCGCTATCCGGTATCACCGACGTCGATGCCGTAACCATTTCCATGGCGCGCCTGGCCGGAAATCAACTGGATATGCCGACCGCAACGCTCGCCATTGCGCTGGCGGTCGGTGTGAACAGCATGGCGAAGGCAGCGATGGCAGGCTGGATCGGCGGGTGGCGGATGGGCGGCTATGTCGGGCTGGCGTCGGTTCTCGCACTGGCGGCTGGCGGCGCGGTCATGGCTTTTCATTAGGCTGTCATGCAAAGCTGGTGAACTGTCGAGTTAAGAGACTGCAACGGAGTAACCTGCTTATGCCGCGCCAGGAAATGATGGAAAATCGCATCTGGGACGAACTCGCTATCGGCGACACGGCCAGCAGCACCCGCACATTGAACAAGGATGATATTCGATTGTTCGCGCTGGTGTCGGGCGATGTGAATCCGGTGCATTTCGATAGCGGCAAGGCCGGATTTGACCCGTCGGAGCGGGTAATTGCGCATGGCATGTGGGGTGGGGGGCTTATTTCGGCGGTACTGGGCAATGAACTGCCGGGGCCGGGATCGGTTTACGTCAATCAGTCGCTGCATTTTGTGCGCCCGGTTGGCATTGGCGACACGATCACAACCACCGTGAGGCTAAAGGAAAAGCATGACCCGCAACTGGCTGTTTTCGATTGTCGTTGTGTCAATCAGCACGGGGATGATGTCATCATCGGGGAGGCGACGGTGAAAGCGCCGACCGTGCGTATTTGCATCCCGCGCGCCAGGTTGCCGGATGTGCGAATCGCCGATCATGATAATTATCACCGCCTGATCGACCGGGCCTCGACGGGGGAGCCGGAGCCGACAGCTGTCGCCCATCCATGCAGCGCGTCCGCCATCACGGCGGCCGTCGATGCGGCGGCGGCGGGCCTGATCCGACCGATCCTCGTTGGCCCCGAAGCGAAAATCCGCGCCGCCGCAGAAGCCGCGGGTCAGGATATTTCCGCATTCCGGATTGTGCCCGCACCACACAGCCATGCGGCGGCGCAGGCGGCGGTGGCGCTTGTCCGTTCCGGGGAGGCGCGGCTGCTGATGAAAGGCTCGTTGCACACCGATGAATTTCTGGCGGCGATCATTGCATCCAAAACCGGCCTGCGTACCGAACGGCGTATCAGCCATGTGTATCTGATGGATGTGCCCGATCATGCACGGCCCCTGCTGATTACCGATGCGGCAATTAATGTGGAACCGGATCTGATGGTGAAGGCGGATATCATCCGCAACGCGATCGACCTCGCGCATGTCATGGGGATTGGGGAGCCGAAAGTGGCGATCCTGGCGGCGGTAGAAAATATCAACCCGGAAATGCCCTCGACGCTGGATGCGGCGGCGCTATGCAAAATGGCCGATCGGGGTCAGATCAGCGGGGGTTTGCTCGATGGGCCCCTGGCGTTCGACAATGCCATCAGCGAGGAGGCAGCCCGGGAAAAAGGCATTGTATCGGCGGTGGCTGGCAAAGCGGAAATCCTGGTCGTGCCCAATCTGGAAGCCGGTAACATGCTCGCCAAGCAGCTTACATTCCTGGGTGGAGCGGACGCCGCGGGCATTGTGCTGGGCGCGCGGGTGCCGGTGATCCTGACGAGCCGCGCCGACAGCTTGCGGACGCGGCTGGCATCGTGCGCGGTGGCCGTGCTGCTGGCGCGCGCTGCAACGATGGCCGCACCCGGTATTGCGTAAGGACGTGAAAACGGGCCGACCTCTTTATGAAGATCGGCCCGTTTTCCGGGACCTTGGCTGTTACGCCTTCGGCTTGACGGTGTCCGCTGGCTTCGCCGTCGCCTTGTCCGATGCGGTGGATGCGGTGGATGCGGCCGTGGCCGGAGCAGGATTGGAAGCCGCAGCCGCAGCCTGGGTTGAGGTCGGGTTCGCCGCCGGAGTTGCCGCCGGAGTCGGGCTTGCCGACGGCGTGGCGGCGCTTTGGTTTATCGGCTGAAACCAGGGTTGCAGCAGGCTCTGGAAGGCGTCGACGCTGCCTTTCTGGCTGCGGGTCAGACCCTCGGGCAGGGAAGTGGACCAATTGCTCGCCCACGCCTGCTGCCATTCAGCAAACGCCGCCCGCGTCTTTTCCATTGCTGCTTCCTGACTTTTCGCCAACGCGTTGAACAGGGTGCTGGTGTCGACGCTGCTGCCAGCAGCTCCTGACTTTTCGCCTGCTGCCTGACCTGTGAGGCCCGCGGCTGCATTGGTGCCAAGTTTCAGATAGTCTTCGCCGCTCTGGCGAACGATTTCGGCAAGCTTCAGGGCCAGTTGGCCATTGGCTTTGGTGAGATTCACAAACTGATTCATCGGAGACGACATGAACTGATCCTTTTTATCGAGAGTAACCGGGATGGAGAATTTCTAGCCAGCCAGCCGGAGATGGCCGGGGGGCGTCGTAATTGCCCGGGGCGGCAAGGTTTCCCGCTGGAACGCGGGTCTTGTTTCTGCCACGTTCCGCAACATCATGCGCGTCGAGCACAAGGCAATGTGCAGGGAACGTAAAAGGTTGGGGTCGGTGTCGGCATGTGTTTCCGGTGCACTCTGCCCGGTCAGCAGCTCCAGAAGATGGTATTCGTCGGACGTGACCTGGGTATCGGTCATGTTGCCGGCGTCGAAAGCTCGCCGCGAACAGGTTTCATACAAGCCCAGCACACTGTCGAATACGGGGGCCAGCATGTCACCCCCCTTGTCTGCCAGAAAATGGTACAAGGCGGGCTGGGGTGACCGCTGCTCGTTTTGGGCAGCGCGCCAGACGCGCGCAGCGCCCACGACCATGGATCCGGCTACAGACAACGCCACCGCACCCCGGGTGGATACACATATCACAAAATCGACCTTTCGGTTGCTACGCCCACTATTATTATTTTCGGGTATTTCCGGTTTATATAGTTTGAATGTGTCATGTCGAAGACAGTGTCGCAACACAATTATAAATAAATGATTTGAGTAATACATGGCTGTGAACCGTAAGAAATCCACGACAGAACCATTTTCGGTGCCCGCAACCGTTATTCAACTGTGTGATGGTCAGAAGGATACTATGAGATGCTTGATATTTTTGTAACAATATCGACCAACGCAAACAAATTCGCACAAACAGGCGTGACGATAGGGAATGATACTCTGTGGCTCAGGCGAGAGCGCCAATAATGCAGCGGACGGATTGAGGCGCGGTCAGATGCGCGAACGCAATCGTCGTAAGGATCGCTCCCAGCAGCCCGATAACCGCCACCACGACCAGAGCCAGCCGGTGCCAGAAAATCCGCCGATCGAGATCCCGAAAAATATCGGCAAATTGCGCGCTGACGCGCGCATAATCCGTCGCAAGTTTGTGACGCTGGCGATCGATCTGACGTGCCAGCGCCGACAGTGTGGTCCATTGGTTCACGACGGAGAAAGACAGCAACGCAACGAATATCCAGCCGCCAAACAATACCGCCAGATTCGTCCAGAACGGGAGATCGCACCCTTCCACCGGCTGCAGTTGTGAAGTTACGATAATGGTGGCCACCGGGATGCCCAGCAATTGGCCCTGAATATCCGCGAGCGTGTTATGAATCCGCTTCATATAATCGATATGCGCATTCTCCAGTTCGCCGCGAATTTTTGCGTATGAAAAACTTGATGCAAAGAGATTATAGCCCTGCGTGACACCGCGTACGACCGTATCGAGATGATGCAGCAGATACGGGAAACGCTGTGATTCCGGTACTGCGCCGGTCATGTCGATCAGGGTTGTGGCCAGAATGGCCAGTTTCTGCCCGGCGTGCAGCGGGTCTTCAAATAATTCTGTCAGCAGCGCGGCGGTGTTCGCCAGTGAATCCGTCAAATCCGAAGTGCGGAACTGCAGCGGGATAACGATTTTGCCCTGATCAACGAAAACCAGTTCACGTTCGGTACGATCGACCCAGGTTGCGGAACGTGCAAATAGCGCAACAACCTGAAGCAATGCACGATACCGAAGAAAAACGGGGGAAGGCTCGGGATCGACGCTCGATGCGTCATCTTCCAGGATGTAATAATGCGCCGGTTCCTCGAATTGCGTACCGGGCAATTCCCATAATTCATCCCAATTTCGCGCCAGAGCCCCAAACGCAAGACGCGGGGGGCC
The DNA here is from genome assembly GCA_041675905.1 of Sphingomonadaceae bacterium. Taxonomy (GTDB): domain Bacteria; phylum Pseudomonadota; class Alphaproteobacteria; order Sphingomonadales; family Sphingomonadaceae; genus Sandaracinobacteroides. The sequence goes on from JBAYSX010000015.1 coordinate 53,009, forward strand.
GAAGTGGATACGCAATTTCCTCCCTGGCCCGATGGCGTCTGCTTCATCGAGAAGGGCAATATTGGTTTCTTCCAACAAGCGCGTATCTTGTTCGAGCGTGCGTAAAACCGCTTCGATACGCGGTGACGCCACCGTTAATATGCCTTCCCGGCCAGACGCTTCGAACTGCGTATTTCGATATATTTCAACCAGATCGGCGAAGCTGACCCTGGAACTATCCATTATCGGCGACTTCAGCATGAAGCTGCGCCAGCAAATCCCGCGGCAAGTTCCGCAAGGTCAGCGTATTTCTCCTGGGGTCAAAGCGCACAACGCCCCTGGTCAGGGCTTCACGACCGAACTCCAGGGTCCAGTCGTCGGTTTTGCCTTGATATTGTACTAACGGGCGCAATGCTCGTGCATCGGGGATAAAATGATCGTTGAGGCGCCGGTCGGCATGCGCAATGTGATGTAATAATATTTCGGGCGCACGCGGCATCAGCTCATTGGCCAGCGCGGCAAACTCCAGTTCTTCATTGGCTTTTGCTGCACGTGCGCAAATGGTTCGGGCGCGTTTCAGAAAGTCATGACTGTCCCCGCCCGTCAGGTGCTGGATACGGGTAAACTCTACCAGCGCGTTCACCAGATCGACCGTGTCCCTACGCGCCTGGACGATGGCATCCACACCGAGAAATGCCTTGAAATATTCGGAAACCTGTCCGCGACCGCGCAGGAAGCCGACATAACGATCCTCTCCGGCCTGCCAGGCGGTCAGATTGATCCGCCCGGCAAAGCGGAAGCCGTCGAGATCGAGATGGCGCACATCCAGTAATTCCTTGTCACCCGACAACATCGCACCCAGGCGGTCGTTGACGATGGCAACCAGCACATAATCCCGCCCCTGCTGGCGCAAATGCGCGAACAGCACATGGCCGCCGGCTGCCCCGGCTTTCTTGCCGGCGTGCCGCTGCAGCGTCAGCATCATGCTGGCAGTCAAGCCCAGGAAATCCGGTCGTTGCGCCGTCAGATAACGGCGCAACTGCTCCGGCGTTGCATTATTATTTCCGGCGGAGAAACGTCCATGCGCGCGAGACGGACGGCGATTGTACAAATCATGCAGTTCATCGACGACTCGCCGGGTGGTCGCCGTAATGTTCGCCAGAACATGGCCCAGGCGGACGTGAAAACCATCAGACTCGCGTTCAAGGTCGTGGATGACCAGCGCGACAATCTCGTTCAACCGCGTCTCCTGCGAGCCTGGATTCGAAAGCGTGTTGCACGGAACATAAGTGGAACATGTGTTCCGTGCAACCCGTCAGAGGCTATCCGGCCGGACGCGTCCGCCGGTGCGGGCGGCCTCCTCGATGGCGGCGACAACCCGATGGAGCGCGACGGCATCATCGAAGCCCGGCGCAAGACGGGTGTCGTTTGCAAGGTCTTGCGCCATGGCCTGATAAACGCGGCGAACATTACCCGCGACCGGCCCGTCTGTTGAATCCGCAGCGTAATTTTCCGCCAGCGGGATAGGCTTCAGTTCCACATCATTCCCGCGCCCGCCCGAAAGCGTCAAGGGCACCAGTTGCGCATGGCCTCCAGGCCCACTGATCCGCAGGTCGCCTTCGGTGCCGTTGACTTCCCACAGCAGGCCCGAGCCGTGCGCCATGCCGCCGCGATAATGAATGGAGATCGGTGCGCCGCTGTCCAGAACTCCCGCGACGACGATCTGATCGGCGGCGGTAACAGGCAGGGTTTCGCCGGTATCCATGTTGTGCACGCTCGTCCGGCGCACTGCCATGGTCGCCGATACTTCCGCAATATTACCCAGCGTTTCGATCAGCGCCGCGAGAGTATGGCCCACCGGTATGGACAGCATCGTCGCGCCATTGGCGGCCTCATAGGTATAGGCATTGGCCTGGGCCACTTCCGCACCCCAGTTCATCCCGGTCCCTATCAGGGTCGTAGACAAGATGTCGCCCGCGTATCCATCGGCCAGCAGATCGCGCATCTGGCAAATGGCGGGGGCAAATCGGGCCTGGGTGCCAATCACCGCATGGACGCCAGCGTTGCGTGCAAGTTCGGCCAGTTCCCGCGCCTCTTGCAGCCCGTTGCCCAGCGGCCACTCACAGTAGATATGCTTGCCTGCCCGGATTGCCGCGCTGACAATCGCATGATGGTGCGGAACTTTTACGGTAACAGCAACGATATCGACATCGGGGCTTTCAACCAGTTCGGCCACATTGGCAAAGGCGCGGGGTAATCCGGCCGCTTTGGCCGCCGCCTCGGAACTTTCCTTGCTGCTATTGGCGACACCCACGACTTCGAACGTGGAATCCAGCGCGCGCAATGCAGGCAGATGCGCTATCGACGCCCAACTGCGGCCTGGTTCAAGCCCGACGATTCCCACCCGCCAGCGACGCTCCGACATATCCAATACTCCCTTCGATAATGAATGGCTGCAGTCTGGCAGGGCGCCGGCTGATTCGCGACTGTCGTAACATAACGTCCGTTGCGTAGGACATATCGTCTAAAGCTGCCGCCCGATCCAGCGCACACGGCCCACCACGGCGATCAGCTCCGGATCGCAATCGGAGAAGGACGGATAGGCGGCGTTGTCCGACAATATCGCCACCCTTCCGGTAATGGGGTGCACCGACAGCCGTTTGACGAGCAGTACATTATCGGCGCGGATCACATAAATGCCATCCTTCAAACCCCGCCGCTGGTCCATTTCGATGATGATGCGATCGCCGGTGGAAAGTGTGGGAAACATGGCATCGCTATCGACGATCAGCGCGCCAAGCCGGTCGATATGCCCGGCGCACAGCCGCATGGCCGTTGCATGGTCGAAAGCGAGACTGGTGCGCGGCGCCCTGGGCAAGCTTCCGTTATCCGGATCGAGCCACGGAATTGCGACGCTTTTCCCTGACGGTTCCGGAACTCCGCCGTCCATTCGCGCCGGTGCGCCGAGGAAATGTTCCGGGACGCCAAAATGTTGTGCGAGCCTTGTACGTTCGGATTCCCCGAGGCTGCGCGGGACACCACGTTTGATATATTGCTGAATATAGGCAGGATTCCGCCCAAGGAGCCGGGATAGCGCGGCATAACCCTGCCCGCTTTCCCGGATGAGTGCGTCGAGCCGTTCACGGACGGCCTGGTCAGCCATGCGTGCCGTCCTCCTGTCCCGATCCTCTCGGCAATCATTTAGCATCATTAATAACCTAGACTAGTAGGAAAATACCTATCAAATTCCTGCCATCCCCGATTCGCGACGGCGGTAGTTTTTCGGGAACTACTGCGTGCGCAGCTTTGGGGCAGGGGTCGCCGTGAGGAGTGTGTCGGTAATGACGTTGCTATACGCCATAGAAACCTGTTTGCGACAAACGCAGCTTCCACCATCCCGGTTCGGGAGAAATGCTGTAAAGGATCCACGTCTGGTCCACGATTTGCGCCGGGGCCGTTCCCCTGGTCCGGATCTTGAACGGCGCGTCCGCGCTTATATTGCGGAGATACTTCCGCCAGGTCGCAAAAAGATCGAGAGGCAGTTTTAATGCGGAAGCTGTTGACGGACGCACATGTCCGTTTGTTGCGTGCGATGCGTGGGGCGATTGCCGCCGATGTATGGTTCGATCCGTGGCTGGGTGATCCGACGGCGGCGGGTCCGTCGCTGGTTATCGAGGATTTTTCCAGTGAGCCCTGGGCAAGTCTGACCTTTATGGGCATGCGCCACCGGGTCGACATCCGGCTACGCGGCCCGCGCGGGGAAGTCGAAAATGCCTATGACCGCCTGCGATCCCTGATGACAGAACCGGATATCGATCTGCCCGGTCATTTCCTGGCGGAGATTGAGATGGTGGATGCGAGAGGAGAAATTCACGCCGACGACAGCATGCAAATGTCGTTGCGATACGAGGCGCTTACGATCGAAGAATAGGCCCGGCATAGATAAACCGAAGTCTGATGCAGCCGGGCGGGGTGCGCCCGGCTGCATTTCATGCACCGGTCAGCCCAGCCTTTGGAGAGAGGCTCGCAGGCGTTCCGCCTCTGCCGTGCGGGCGGCATGGTCGGCGCGGGCCTTCTCCACGGCTTCCGGTTTGGCCCGTTCCATAAAGCCGGAGTTGGCGAGACGTCCGGCCAGCGCCGCCGCCTCCTTTTCGGCTGCTTCCGCAGCTTTGGTCAGGCGGGCGCGTTCGGCGTCCAGATCCATCACGCCGGCCAGCGGCAGCGCATAGGTAAATCCCTGCACCACAAGCTGCACCATGCCGCCGGATGGCGGCGGCGTCAGCACCAGATTCTCTACTCTCGCCAGCCTTTCCAGCGCCGGCCATTGCCGTTGCAGCCGGGCAGACAAGTCCGGATCGGCAGCGGTCGCATGCAGCGGCAGGCGGGCCCCCGGCGGCACATTCAGTTCCGCCCGCGCCGAGCGAATCGCTGTGACCAACTCGATCAGCCAGGTGATTTCAACGCTGGCGTCGTCCGTTTCGGGGTGCAATTCCGGCCAGGGCGCATGGATGAGATCCTGATCGCGTGCACCTTGCGCATGCCATAATTCCTCGGTGATGAACGGCATCAAGGGGTGAAGGCAGATGAGAATCCGGTCGATCACCCAGCCGGCCACACGGCGGCTTTCGGCGGCGGCTTCCCCTTCCGCAGCCATCAGTGGCTTCAGGAGTTCGAGATACCAGTCGCAAAATTCATCCCAGACAAAATGATACAGGCGATCGGCGTATAAATCATAGCGATAGGCCGTCAGCGCTGCGTCGGCATCGGCCACCATCGCTTTTGTCGCCGCGATGATCCAGCGGTTGACGGCATTTTCCGCCATCGGCACGGCATCGGATGCCGGCGCGCCGATCCCCTGGCTCTGGGCGAAGCGCACCGCATTCCACAATTTGGTGGCGAAATTGCGATAACCTTCCACCCGCTTGTTGTCGAAACGTACATCGCGGCCCTGGCTTTCCAGCGCGGCCATGGTGAAACGCGCGGCATCCGCGCCATATTGGTCCACCAGGTCGAGCGGATCGACAGCGTTGCCCTTCGATTTCGACATTTTCTGGCCTTTGGCGTCTCGCACCAGACCATGGCAGTAAACGGTGTGGAAGGGGGCTTCGCCGGTCAGTTCGAGACCGAGCATCATCATCCGCGCCACCCAGAAGAAGATGATGTCGAAACCTGTTACCAGAACATCGGTGGGGTAATGGCGGGCCAGATCAGGCGTTTGCTCCGGCCAGCCGAGCGTTGCGAACGGCCACAGACCCGAAGAAAACCAGGTGTCGAGGACGTCTTCGTCCTGGCGCAGCGGCTCGTCGGTGCCCGCCAGCGCCTGGGCTTCCGTCCCGGTCGCCGCAACGAAGCATTTTCCATCCGCCGTGTACCAGGCCGGAATCCGGTGGCCCCACCAAAGCTGCCGCGAAATGCACCAGGGCTGGATATTGTCCAGCCAGTTGAAATAGGTTTTCTCCCATGTTTTCGGCACAAAACTTGTCGTGCCGTCCGCTACCGCCGCGCGCGCCTTCACCGCCAGTTTTGCCGCATCCACATACCATTGATCGGTCAGCAACGGCTCGATGACCACGCCGGAGCGGTCGCCGTAGGGCATTTGCACGGTTTTTTCCTCAACCCGCTCCAGCAGACCCAGCGCGTCAATGTCGGCGACGACACGCTTGCGCGCCTCGAACCGGTCCAGTCCGCGATAGGGCGCAGGAACATCAGCGGTATCGAGCAGCTTCGCGTCCTGATCGAGAATGTTCAGATAGCCGATCTCGCGGTGTCGCTCATACACCTGCCAGTCGTTGAAATCATGCGCCGGAGTGATTTTCACGACGCCGGTTCCCAATTCCGGATCGGCCCATTCATCGCCGATCACCGGAATGTGCCGCCCGGTCAGCGGGTGCACGATCATTTTTCCGATCAGATGGCGGTAGCGTTCATCTTCCGGATGCACCGCCACCGCCGTATCGCCGAGCATGGTTTCAGGTCGCGTCGTCGCTACCACCAGATGGCCTGAACCATCGGCCAGCGGATAGCGGAAGTGCCAGAAGTGCCCCTGCACCTCGCGCGTTTCCACTTCCAGATCGGAAATGGCGGTGCGGAATTTCGGGTCCCAGTTCACCAGTCGCTTGTCGCGGTAAATCAGGCCGCGCTTGTGCAGTTCGATGAAAGTATGGCTGACAGCCTTGCTGAAGCCTTCATCCATGGTGAAGCGTTCATGCGCCCAATCGACGGAGGCGCCCAGCCGCCGCATCTGCCGGGTGATCGCGCCGCCGGATTCTTCCTTCCAGGCCCACACCCGCTCCAGAAACGCCTCGCGGCCCATTTCCTGCCGGGTAAGGCCTTCACCGGCGATGGTGCGTTCCACCACCATTTGCGTGGCGATGCCGGCATGATCGGTGCCGACTACCCAGCGCGCATCCTTGCCCTTCATCCGTTGCCAGCGAATCAGGATATCCTGCAGCGTGTGGTCCAGCGCATGGCCGATATGCAGCGTGCCGGTAACATTGGGCGGCGGCAATACGATGGTAAAGGGTTCGGCATCTGGCCGTTCGGGGCGAAATGCGCCCGTGCCTTCCCAGTGGGCATACCAGCGGGCTTCGATTTCGGCGGGATTGAATGTCTTGTCGAGCATGCGGAGTGCCTAGCGGCCCGCATCGTCTGTGAAAAGCCTTGTCGGTCAGTCGTTGCGCGCGGTCAGCCTGCGCACTTCTTCCGCGGCCAGTTTCTGCACGATTTCAGCCAGATTGGCATCCACCCATGCCTTGACATGCGGGCGTAAAAGATCGGCTAGGAAATCCTCCACTGTGCGGGCGGGCACTGCGGGCACAGCGGATCTCGCCGGATGTGCATGTGACGGCGGAGCGTCATGAACCGGCAGTTCGACTTCGGGTTCGGGCATGGATTCGCTGGCCACCGTTTCACGGATCGAGGCGAGGATGGCGGCAAGCGATGGATCGAGCGGTTTGGTGTTCATCAGGAAACCTTATTGCGGGCCGAAAACCGGGGCAGGGGCGTGATTGCGTTCGCGATCCTGGCGGGGATCAGGATCATAGCTGAATTCCCCCCATTTGCCACGGACGCGGCGGCTGTTCGCCGCTGAATCATAGCGGCTGACCGGGGCGCTGGCGAGCACGACATCCGCCTGGCCCATTGCTTCCAGCAGCTGGAAGGCGGCGACATATTTGTCCCGCTCCGCCTCCACCAGCAACACGCGGGCATTGAGCAGTTCCTGCTCCGCGTTCAGTACATCCAGAATGTCGCGACTGCCGACGGCATTTTCCTGGCGCACCCCCTCGGCGGCGAGTTCGTTGGCCGACACCTGGGTCCTGGCCGAGGTTATTACTGCGTCCGCCGTCTCCACCAGGGTGAAGCTGCCAACTGCCGCTTCGGTCGTCAATCGCTCGGCGCGTGCGATATGTTCGAGCATTTCACTCTGCCGTGCCTGCGCTTGCCGTACGCGAGCGGCAATGGCCCCGCCGGTGAACAGCGGCAGGCTGGCGCTGACGCCGATTTCCGGATTGAAGCCGCTGTCGCCGCTGCCATAGCGGTCGAAATGCGTATATTGCGCGGTGGCCGATACACCGACACTCGGCCTGGCCTGAGCTTTCGCGGCGCGCACATCGGCCAGCGCCGCCTGTTCGTCGAAGCGCGCGGCGATCAGCCCCGGATTATATTCAACTGCTGTCACCCGCGCGCTTTCCGCCGCATCCGGCAAGGGCGGCAGCGGCGGGAGGGGCGCGAGATCGCCGGGCAGCCGACCGACCAGCCGCCGGTACGCCTGCTGCACGGTGACCAGCTGCCCCCGAGCCAGCGACAGTTCGGCACGCGCCGCCGACAGCCGCGCTTCCGATTGCGCCACGTCCGTCCGGGTTACGTCGCCCACCTCAAACCGGTCTCGCGACGCCTGCAATTCCCGCTCCAGTACGCGCACCTGGTTGGCGTTAAGCTCCACCACGGCCTGGCTTTTCAGCACATCGGCATAGGCCGCCACCGTATCGACGATCACAGCCTGTTCCACCGCAACCAGCCGCGCCTGCGCTGCGGCAATGCGGGCGTCCGCCGCGGAAACACTCGCGCGTACGCGGCCACCTTCATAGACCGGCTGGCTTAATGTGACGCCACCATTCCAGATACGACCGACATCGCCGAAACGGTCGTTCAGCACCTGGCTGGCGGAGCCGGAAAGACCGACCGACGGACGCATGCCCGAAAGCGCCAGCGGCGCTTCCTCGTCAATCTGCCGCACCACCGCGCGGGCGGCGGCGGCCTCCGGGTTGGTAGCGTAGGCGGCAGCAATCGCCTCGCTTAGGGTTTGCGCGGCCGCCGGGGTGGCGGCACAGATCACCGCTGCGCACAGAATATGCCGAAAACCCATTAAAGCGACTTTCAGAACTGGAAAACGTGCACCCTCTCGAACGACGGCAGCACGGCAGCCGGCGCTTCGGCGAACGGCAGAAGTCGCAAGGATTCACCGGCGCGCCGGCCAATAGCGGCGCGGCCAACGCCGTCTTCCCCGACAATCACGGCGACAGCATGACCGCCGTCCTTCAACTGGCGCACCAGCGCAACCGGCAGTTCCCGGGCGATTGCGCCATCCATCACCAGCAAATCATAAGGCGCACCAGTCGGCCAGCCATCGGCCAACGGTCCTTCGACAATTTCGACATTGTCATATCCGGACAGCAGTTCCCGCGCCCGGCTGGCCAGCGCCGGATTTTCTTCAAGCGCGATCGTTTCCGCAACCAGATGCGACAATACCGCCGCCGTATAGCCATTGCCTGCGCCCACTACCAAAGCGCGGCCGGTTTTCTCTGGCTGTGCCTTTTCGAGCAGCCGGCCGAGCGTCAGCGGTGCGTAGAGCTCACGCCCATCAACCAAAGGCTGCGGCGCATCGATATAGGCAAGCAGCCGGCGTTCCGGCAAAACAAATTCCTCGCGGGGAACGGCATAAAAGGCCGATACCACTGCGGGAGACACAATCCCGCAAGGCTTCAGCTGGCTTTCGATCATCGCTTCACGCGCCTGCGTGAACGGTTCCGGGCTGGGTGTGGGGACATTGACGGCTGACACGGAAAATCCTGGCTCCTGAACCTGATCTGCGCCCTGATAACGGCGTCCGGGGGCCGCGGCAACTGTTCCGCCGCGCCAAATCGTTTATACCGGCTGGACTTCGCCCTGGAAAATGGTTTTGCCGGGGCCGCGGGCATTTCGCCCGGAACCATGCGACGGAGCAAGCTGGATGATTGAAGCAGAATGGTGGGAATATGACGATGCGGACGAATGGGCCGAAGCCGTCGCCGGTGATGTCGGCTTTCTGATCGATCAGGCGCTGGATGCGCGCGGTAACGCCATTGTCGCCTTTCCTGGCGGCCCGATTCCCGAACCGGTGTTCGCGCTGTTGGCGAAAAGCACCCGTAAATGGAAGCATGTCACCATCATCCCGACCGATGAACGGCTGGTGCCGTTGACGGACAAATCCTCCAATGCCCGCATGCTGGCGCAGCATTTCCTGCCTGCAGGCGCACGGGTGCTGCCGCTGTATGGCGGCACGATCAGCGATCCGGCAGGTGCTGCGCGCGCCGCCAGCGACACGCTGGCCGATATGCACTGGCCGCTCGATCTCGTCTGGCTGGGCGTGGGCGACGATGGCCATACCGCGTCGATCTTTCCCGGCCCGGATTATGATGAGGCGCTGACCACCCCGCATCGCGTCGTCGGCGTGACGCCAGATCCGATGCCGAAAGATGCGCCGGTCGCCCGCATCAGCCTTTCGAAATCGGCGATTCTGTCCGCCCGCGCCATCACCATCACGCTGACGGGGCCGAAAAGCCGCGCCGCGCTGGAACGGGCGCTGGAAGATGGCGATTCGGCGACCACGCCCGTTGGCCGGGTGCTGGCGGATGCAAGCCAGGCCATCGATATTCACTGGGCGCCATGAGCGTCCAGGAAATCGTCGCGGGCGATATCGGCGGCACCAACGCCCGCTTCGCCCTTGCCCGGCGCGATGCCAATGGCGAAATCCGCCTGTCACATATGGTGAAGTTGAAAGTCGCGAGCCACGCCAGTTTCGAATCGGCGTGGGCGAAATTTGCGGTGGAGGCGGGACGGCCTCTGCCGTCCAGTGCCTGCATTGCGGTCGCGGCCCCGGTGCGGGGAGATCGCATCGATCTTACCAACAATCCCTGGTCCTTCAATCCGCCGGAGTTGCAGCAACGGCTGGGGCTGGATAAACTGCTATTTATCAACGACTTTGCGGCTGTGGGGCATGCAGTGGCGGTGCTGCCCCTGGCGCAAATGCCCCTTGTCGCCGGACCCGATTTGCCGCTGCCGGAAAATGGCACCGTCTCTGCGCTGGGGCCGGGCACCGGGCTGGGCGTGGCGTTGCTGCATTTTGTGGATGGTGCCGCGATGATCCTGCCCACCGAGGGCGGCCATATCGATTTCCCGGCGCTCGACCCGCTGGAAGACCGGATTTTGGGAGAATTGCGCGCACGTTTCCGTCGCGCCTCGATCGAACGAATCGTCTCCGGTCCGGGGCTCGTCAATCTGTACGAAGCACTCGCCCGCGTTGAAGGCAAACATTACCGTCCGGTCGATGACGTGCAGATCTGGCAGGAAATCACCGAAGGTAACGTGCTGGCGCGCACGGCGTTCGACCGCTGGTGCATGAGTTTTGGCAGCGTCGCCGGCGATCTGGCGCTCGCGCATGGCGCGGCGAGCGTGGTGCTGGGCGGTGGCATCGTACCGCGCATCGTAGCAGAGCTGATGCAATCCGGATTCCATGCCCGTTTTACGGCCAAGGGCCGATTCGCCACCCATATGGCGGGAATACCCATCCGCCGGATCGACCATCCGGAACCGGGGCTGCTGGGCGCGGCCGCCGCCGGGTTACGCGTTGCAACAGCATGAGCGATTCCATTCGTCTGCATGAAAGCTGGAAACAGCCGCTTTCCGATACTTTCGCCCTGCCATATATGGCGGCGCTGAAGGGGTTTCTCGCCGCCGAAAAAGCGCGGGGGCGGCGGATTTTTCCCAAAGGCACGGAATGGTTTCGCGCGCTCGATCTGACGCCGCTCGATCAGGTGCGCGTCGTGATTCTGGGGCAGGATCCGTATCATGGCGAAGGTCAGGCGCATGGCCTGTGCTTCAGCGTCCGGCCCGGCACGAAAATCCCCCCGTCGTTGATGAATATTTACAAGGAACTGCAGGCAGATCTGGACATCCCACCCGCCCGCCACGGTTTTCTGGAACATTGGGCAAAACAGGGCGTGCTGCTGCTGAACAGCGTGCTGACCGTGGAAATGGGCCGCGCCGCCGCCCATCAGGGCCGGGGGTGGGAGAAGTTCACCGATGCGATCATCCGGCTGGTCAACGCCAAAACGGATCCGGTGGTTTTCCTTCTGTGGGGGGCCTATGCGCAGCGGAAGACGGCGTTCGTCGACCACGACCGGCACCTGGTGCTGAAAGCCCCGCATCCGTCGCCGCTTTCAGCACATAACGGCTTCCTTGGCTGCCGGCACTTCTCGCAGGCGAACGCCTTTCTGGAAGCGCATGGCCAAAACCCGATCGACTGGGCCTTGCCGGAAATTGCCCCGGACCAGGCGAGCGGAGCGTGATCAGGCCGGCTGGCCTGCGTCCGGCGACCGGCTGAGCGGAAGTTCGGAAAGCGCGGGCGCGGGCGGCAGGCCCGTCACGTCCAGAATATCCTTCTCGTTCAACGTCTCCCGCTCCATCAGGGCGGCCACCAGCCGGTCGAGTTCCGCACGATGCGCGCGGAGCAGGCTTTTGGCTTCCTCGTGGCAGCCATGGATGATATCGGCGACTTCCGTGTCAATGAGGCGGCCGGTATCCTCGCTATAGGGCCTAGCCTGGCCGAAAGCGCCCGCACCTGTCCAGTTATTCTGGCGCGGCGCCAGCTGCACCATGCCCAGCTTGTCGCTCATGCCCCAGCGGGTGACCATCTGGCGGGCAAGGCCGGTTGCCTGCTCGATGTCGTTTTCCGCGCCGGTTGTGCGGGTGCCATAGACCACTTCTTCCGCCGCGCGTCCGCCGAGCATGCCGATGATCTTCGCGCGTAGCCAGGCTTCGGGGTAATTATAGCGGTCGGTGATCGGGCGTTGATAGGTGACGCCCAGTGCCTGGCCGCGCGGTACGATGGTGACGCGATGTACCGGATCGGCCCCGGGTACAACCAGCCCCAGAATGGCATGTCCGCCTTCGTGATAGGCGATGCGCTCGCGATCCGTGTCGGACAGGATGATCGGCCGTTCGGGGCCGAGCACGATCTTTTCCAGCGCATCAAGAAAATCCTTGTGATGCACTTCATCCTGCTGACGGCGGGCAGCCAGAAGCGCTGCTTCATTCACCAGGTTGCGAATATCCGCGCCCGATACACCGGGTGTGGTCTGAGCGATGTCGGCAAGGTTGACATCCTGGGCCAGCGGCACCTTGCGCGTATGCACCTTGAAGATAGCTTCCCGGCCATTTTTATCGGGCAGGTTGACCACGACCCGGCGATCGAACCGCCCGGCGCGCAACAGGGCCTTGTCGAGTACATCGGGCTGGTTGGTTGCCGCCAGCACAATAATGCCTTCACGGCTGGAAAAACCGTCCATCTCCGTCAGGATCTGGTTCAGCGTCTGCTCCTGTTCGCTGGCTCCGCCCAGCACGGACTGTCCACGGGCGCGGCCAATTGAATCGATTTCGTCAATGAAGATAATGGCCGGGGCGTGTTTCCGCGCTTCGGCGAACAGGTCGCGCACGCGGGCCGCGCCCACTCCGACGATCATTTCAACGAACTCCGCGCCGCTCATCGAGAAAAAGGGCACTCCCGCTTCGCCGGCAACGGCCCGCGCGAGCAGCGTCTTGCCCGTGCCGGGCGCCCCGACCAACAGCACGCCTTTCGGCGCGGTGCCCCCGAGTCTGGTGTATTTCTCCGGCTGTTTGAGGAAATCGACAACTTCGACCAGTTCATTCTTCGCCTCGTCGATCCCGGCGACGTCATCGAAAGTGACCTTTGTGTCCGTCTCCGTATCGAAACGTTTGGCCTTGCTTTTGCCGATCCCGCCGATCCCGCCAAACATGCCGCCGCCCTGTTTTGCGGCCCGGCGGAACAGCCACACGTAAAGTCCGATGATGATGAGGGTCGGCCCGAAGCTCCACAATAACATGCTGAGGGGGCTGGCGTCCGACTGTATCGGCGTCGCCCGGATTTCGACGCGGTGTTTGATCAGTTCGGTTTCAAGCCCAGGGTCGATGAATACGGGCAAAATGGTCGTGAAATTCGTGACATCGATGGGCTCTGCCCGTGAGGTCCCTCCGTTCGATGCGGGTGGCGCCCATTCAACCGGCCTTTTGAACTTGCCCTCGATGGTTTGTCCCTGGGTGTGGATGGCTTCGAGATTGTCGTTCGCAAGCTCCGTCCGGAACAAAGTGTAGGAAACCGGAGTCGGATCATTCGGCCCGGGCAAAAACTGGTTTACGAGGAACCAGTTGAAGCCAAGCAGCAACAGAAAGATCAGCCAGGTGCGGCCCGACGGCATGGCGGGCGCATCGTCCGCCGGCGCGCCGGATGGGTTGCCACGTGATTTTCTCTCACGATTGTCGGGCGTCACGCTGATCTCCTGTTTCCGGCAAAGCTGCTCACTCCGCGCGTGCGCATCACGATCTTTGCGAGTTCACGCAACCACAAAACGGAACTGGCTGCCAGTGCGCAGGTCAGCCAGTCATCGAGGCTGAGCGCGGTTGTCGAGAAAGCCTGCTGCAGGAAGGGCAGGTAAATGACGCAAACATGCAACCCGAGGGACACGGCCAGCGCCAGCCACAGCCAATGGTTGGAAAACAGGCCTGCCCACGCACTCTGCGTTTCCGAGCGCGCATTCAGTGCGTTGAACAACTGGAACAGCACCAACGTGGTGAAAGCCATCGTTTGCGCGTAGACTATGCTGCCCGAACCCTCGATCAGCCCGCCGGGCAGCGATGCATCCAGCACCAGCAACGTCCCCGCCGCCATGATAGTGCCGACGAAGAATATCCCGCGCCACATCTGACCGGTAATCACATGCTCCGATTTCGGTCGTGGCCGCTGCTGCATGACGGACGCATCGGGCGGATCGACTCCGAGCGCCATCGCCGGCGCGCCGTCCGTCACCAGATTGATCCACAGGATTTGCGTCGCCAGCAACGGCAAAACCAGCCCGCCGCCGTCCGACGTCAAGCCGATAACGTCCGCCAGCAACACGCCGAAGAACATCGTCATGACTTCGCCAATGTTCGACGACAACAGATAGCGCAGGAATTTGCGGATATTGGCGTAAATCGATCGTCCTACCTCAACGGCTGCAACGATCGTGGCGAAATTATCGTCGGCGAGCACCATGTCAGCCGCCTCTTTCGAAACATCCGTACCCGTAATACCCATGGCGATGCCGATGTCGGCGGCTTTCAGCGCCGGGGCATCATTTACACCATCGCCAGTCATCGCCACCGTCATGTCATTGCGCTGGAGAGCGTTGACAATCCGCAGCTTGTGCTCCGGATTGACACGCGCATAAACGGACACCTCCTGCACCGTCCGGTCGAGCGCCTCATCCGACATTTTCGCCAGTTCGGCACCCGTTACCGCGCGGCCATCGCTGGCGATGCCAAGTTCACCGGCAATGACCGATGCGGTTGTCGGGTGATCGCCCGTGATCATGATCGGGCGGATGCCGGCGCTTTTTGCCCTCGCGACCGCCTCTTTCGCCTCTGCGCGCGGCGGGTCGATCATTCCGATCAGCCCAAGGAAAGTCAGTTCCTGCTCAAGCTCTTCACAAGCGTCCCCGCATTCCTCCGCTGGCAATGAACGGTATGCAACACCAAGCGTACGTAGCGCTTCCGCCGCAAGACCCTCGGTCGTCTGCAGGATTTCCGCGCGCCGTTGGTCGGTCAGCGGGCGCGCTTCTTCGCCAAACTGTTCCCGCATGCAGCGCGCAAGCAGTACGTCGGGCGCGCCCTTGGTCAGCACCAGCCCGCGTTCCAGGCATTCGGCGTCGCTGTGGACCGTGCTCATCAATTTACGTTCGGAGGAGAAGGGCACTTCGCCAATGCGGGCGAAGCGGGCGTCCAGCACATCGTTTTCCAACCCGGCCTTGCGGGCGGCGACGATCAGGGCCCCCTCTGTGGGGTCCCCATGGACGGTCCATACGCCATCCTGTTCCTGCAAAACGGCGTTGTTGGCGCGATCGGCCACAACCAGCGCGCGCAAAAGTTCGGTGCGCAGCGGTCCGTCGAGTTCCCCGCCCCCTTCGCGTTTCACATCTCCCCGCGGCGCATAGCCCGTGCCGTCGAAATCCACGCGACCGCTGGCGGTGGCAACAACGCGCACGGTCATCTCGTTGCGCGTGAGGGTGCCGGTCTTGTCGGACGCGATGATCGTGGCCGAACCAAGCGTTTCGACCGCCGCCAGATGCCGGATAATGGCGTTGCGCTTCGCCATACGGCCGACACCGATGGACAATACCGCCGTCACCACGGCGGGCAGCCCCTCCGGCACTGCCGCGACAGCGAGGGCGACGCCCAGAATCAAAACATCGAAGATCCCGGCAAACCCGTGAATATCCTGAACCAGCAGGATGGTGGCGATCATCACTGCTGCGATGACGACGACGATCATCGCAAGCGTCTTGCCGACCCGGTCGAGCTGCTTTTGCAGCGGGGTGCTCTCTTGTGTCTCCCGTTTCAACAGGTCGGCTATCCGGCCCATCTGGGTGGACATGCCCGTTGCGGTTACGACCGCCCGGCCATGTCCGTAAGTGACGGAAGTTCCGCTGAAAACCATATTCAACTGGTCGCCGGCGCCGGATTCTGTTCCGATGGGTGCAATGTCTTTCAGGACCGGCAGGCTTTCGCCCGTCAGCGCCGCCTCCGCCGTTTGTAATGCTGCGGATTCGATCAGCCGCGCATCGGCGGGAATGGTGTCGCCCTCTTCGATGACGATAATGTCACCCGGCACCAGTTCCGCCGCAGGCGTGCCTTGCTGTTCGTCATCGCGGATGACTTCGGCTTTCGCGGCGGACATCTCCCGCAACGCCGCCACCGCTTTTTCCGCTTTCGACTGCTGAAAATACCCCATCAGCGCGTTCAGAATCACGATGGCGAAGATGGCGAGCGCCTCGTAGGGCAGTGCCGAATCACGCTGGTACAGCCAGAGGCCGGCGGAAATCGCTCCGGCGAGGATCAGCAGAATTACAAGTACATCGGTGAATTGCGCCAGAACCTTGCGCCATTCCGGCACGGGTGGTTCCGCCGCAAGCTCGTTGCGCCCATATTGAGCGAGCCGTTGCCGCGCCTGTTCACGGCTGAGGCCGGATGCCGCGTTACTGCCGAGCGCTCCCAGCACCTCTTCGGCGGGCTGACGATAAGCCTGGCGCGCCGTTACGGTTTCGGTTTCGATACCCATGCACGGGCCCCCACTGCATCCGGAATGAAGCTACGCACGAGCCGATTGCCACCGGGACGACCCGCAGGGAGATTATTCGGATTTCAGGGGTATCATTCAGGCGACGTCTGTCAACCGCCTGCGGTCACCACCACCTTCCCGCGCGCCTGGCGATCCATCACGCGGCGGATAGCCTCGGGCGTTTGTTCGAGCGGGAAATGCCGGTCGATATGCGGGCGCAATTTTCCTTGCGCATAAAGTTCAAACAACGCGCGCATATTCGCCTGATGCGCCGCGGGTTCGCGCGCGACGAAATCGCCCCAGAATACGCCGACGGCAGACGTTCCCTTCATCAGCAGCAGATTGGCGGGAAAACGGGGAATCTCGCCGGCAGCGAAACCGATCACCAGATACCGCCCGCCCCAGGCAAGCGAGCGCAGCGCCAGTTCCGCCAGCGGGCCGCCGACAGGATCATAAACCAGATCGACGGTGCCGGATGGCGTGATACGGCGAATGCCATCGCGCAACGCTTCGGTCGTATAGTTGATGGTGTCGTCCGCGCCATGTTCGCGGCACAAGGCCAGTTTGCCGTCGCTGGAAGCGGCAGCGATGACCTTTGCTTCCATGGCTTTGGCGATTTCGATGGCGGCAAGTCCGACGCCGCCGGCGGCCCCGAGCACCAGCAAGGTTTCACCCGGCTGCAGCGCCCCCCTCTGTGCAAGGGCATAAAAGGATGTGCCATAGGTCATCGTGAAACCGGCGGCGATGTCGAACGGCATGGCGTCGGGGATGGGAATAAGCTGATCGGCCCGCGTCAGCACCTGTTCGGCGAACGCCCCGTAAATTGTCATCGAAATCACCCGGTCGCCGAGGGCGACGCCCGTCACACCCGCGCCGATGGCATCGACGACGCCGGCGGCCTCGGCTCCGGGGGAGAAGGGCAGGTCGGGTTTATACTGATATTTTCCCGCAATGATCAGGCCGTCAGGAAAATTGACGCCCATCGCACGCGTGCTGACGCGTACTTCACCGGCGCCCGGTTGCAGGTCGGGAACGTTGGCAAGGACCAGATCTTCCGGCGGGCCCGGTTTTACACATTGGATGGCGCGCATCAGCAGGCACCTCTGCCGGTACCGGAATCTGTCGCCATGTGAATCTCCATCCTCTGGTTGCCCTGAAATCAGGCTAGCGGCCCCTGATCGCCTGCCATACTCCCATTTTGATCAGTTCCGGCAGAAGGCGATTTTTCCATAAAAATCGGGGCGAGGCATATGTATGCCTCGCCCCGCCCCCCCCCCCCGCCCACAAAAAAAACATTAGTCGCGAGCGCCGCGGCGGGCCCCGCCCCCCCC